>JBEKEC010000007.1:0-213604 GCA_050014015.1 Tepidisphaeraceae bacterium | reverse complement strand
AGGTGGTGGACGTGATCATGCCGACGCGCTGCGGCCAGGAGATCAGGCGGCGATGCGTGATGCGTCCGACCTCGCATCAAACGATTCTGCTGAATCGGCTGGGTCTGAGATTGCCGGAGCGACTAAAGATGCCCGAAATGTAGTGAAGACTTTCGACCAAAATCGGCCCTGGCGCTATTGCCAGGGGCGATTCAGCTCCCTAACTGACGAAGTTGGGCTAGCCGTTACACGGCCTTGCGGCCTTTATCTTGCCCGTCGCCGCAAACCGTTATCGATCCGCGAGAAACCTGGCGTCCTTATTCCTGATATCCTGGGAAGTCGCAGTCGAGCCAACGGATGGGTTCTTCGCAATACTAGCCGCGTAAGCCATCGTGACGGCAGCCTTCGGTTTTCCCTTCGCGATCACTGCCTTGGAGACGCTAACCGCCTTGGACTTCGGTGCTGTTGGGGCCGCGGCGGTTGACTGAGTTCTGACTGTTACGGCCGTCGGAGTTGCCGAAACGACTGCCGGGGCGGCGGCCAGCGCGTTTGCAACGGCGGCAATACTAGCGCTCTGGTTGAAGTTCGCCGCCAGGTCGTTGAAGTCGGCGGCGTTGACTTGGCCGTCGTAGTTGAAGTCGCCCCGGTCCCAGCCGGTGACCGGCTGGTTGAAGTTCGACGACAGGATGGTGAAGTCCTCGGCGTTGACCAAGCCGTCAAGATTTGCGTCGCCCAGCAGTGTGTACTTCACCTCGATCTGTCCGGACGAGAGGCCGGAGACGACGTTGTCTTTCCCATCGGCGTAACCGACGCCATATAGAAGGCCATTGGTGCGCGTTTGCGCCGCTGAGGAAATGATGCCCGTGCCGTTCCAGTGGCCGCTGTTGTAGCCGGATGCGATGTACCCGGCGATCGCCGCTATTGGGTCGGCAGCGCCGGCATAGGTGATGATCATCTCATTGTTAGTCACGTCCAGCACGCCGTTGGCAGCGATCGAAAGGGAGTCCAGATTCAACGTGGTGGGATTCTGCGTTGTCGTGGCGGTGATCATCGCGGCGGCGCCGCTGGCCACGGAGAGCGTGCCCAGATTGATGCTGCCTCCCATGACGGCGGCCAATGTCAATGTTCCGCTGTTGACGTTCACGGTTGAAGTGCCGCAGTTCACGAAGCTGAAGGGCAACGCCAACGGACCGTTGAAGTTCAGAACGTCGTTGGAAGCCGTATCGGTAACGGCCACGCCCGTAAAGCCCGATAGCGTGACCTGCAGGCCGTTTTGGCTGACGGTGATGTTGCTGCCATTGGCGGTGATGGTCACCGGCCCTGCCGCGCTAAGATAGACATCCAGCGTGGAACTCACCAGTTCAATGACGTTGAAGCTGTTGGATGTGGCACTGGCGAACCAGCCGTCCGTCGCGCTCAAGACATAGCTGCCCGCCGTGTCCAGCGAAAGGTTGTTGAACGTCGCCACGCCGTCAACCGCCGCAACAGTTGTCGTGCCGCCCAGGGTTCCCGGCCCGCTGGCGACGGACAGCGTCACGTTGGAGTTATCTGTAAGCAAAACGTTGCCGTTGGCGTCTTCGACGTAGACCGTAACGGCGGGATTGATCGTGCCGTTGCCTGCCACGACGTTAGTCGGCTGCTGGCCAAAGGCTAACTTCGGAGCACCAAATTCGCCTAATGCCCTTATCAGCAAGTTGGCTACGGGGCTGCCTATGCCGGTTACCAGGTCGTAGCCCGTTCCAGCGTAAAAGCCGTTATAGCCGCTGGTGATGTCGTGGAAGTCGGTGGCCGGCAGATTGTAGAGCAGGGGAAGCGTTTGCGATGGGCCGTCCAGCGATCCCAAGCCATGCAGAGCGCGCCCCTGGTTAGCGATGGAAATCAGCCCGGCCCACATTGGACAGGCCAAGCTGGTGCCACCCGCCTCTAACACCCACCCCGGGCCCGTGTAGTAGGTATCCACCACGTACACTCCGGAGTTCGGATCGGCGTCCATGGCCACATCGGGGATGGTGCGGTAACTGGAACTGATGCCGTTGACTTTGCCATTTTGATAAGCCGGTTGGCTTTCATAGGCGCTAATCCCCCCGCCGCCAGCCGCGGAGGTATCCCAAATATCACTACCCAGGCTCCAGCCCGTCTCCCCGCCATAGGAACCGTTGCTGTTGATGGTCAAGGTGGTGCCACCGACCGCGACCACGTTGCCAGAACAGGCCGGATACGTTCCCGGCGCGCCGGTATCGCCGGTGGCGGCCAGGAAGGTGACGCCCTGGTGGCCGACGGGGGTCAGGAAGGTGGAATCGTAGGCTTGCTCACTGCTGAACTCAGAGTCGCCCCAACTTATGGAAACCACCGAAACGCCCGGATAGTTGGCGGCGGTTGCCACGGCCGCAAACAGGTCGGTGTCGGCTTCAAAGAGCACGATGTTCGCCTGCGGCGCAATCGCGTGGGCCCATTCCACATCGAGGGATTCCTCGACGTCCCATCCGCCGGGCGATGAATTCGCCGGCAGTGAAGTCCCGCCGGTCTGGTTCAGCACCTGAAGCGTCGGTCCGCCGACATTGAATTGCGGCAAGCCAAAATACGAGTCGAACGTCGCAGTATCGCTGATGATGTTCGGATCGTTGTAAGCATCGACGATGGCGATGGTCTGGCCGCTTCCGTTGCCGCTCACGCCGTTGAAGGAAATATTGTTGACAGCGTACGCCTGATCGATCTCGGCAGGCGTGAAAGGCGCGCCTAGCGTCGCCAATGATTGGAGATCCGAAGCCGATGCCGCGCCCGTGGGGGCGGGGAACGCGCCATCCACGATGAAGTTCGTCCGCACGTTGAGGCCAATGTCTGACAATAGCACGCGGCGCTCCAGCGCCTCAACCGCGTAGCAGACCCGAGATATGGCCCGGTGTTGCTTGAAGGCGATGGCGTTTGAATTCCGCCGATCAATTTGATCGAGGTGATATTTTCCAAAGCGCATCGTTTCTCCCGCCAACCGCTCGACCGTCATGTTCCTACAATCGCCCCATTTTTCAAGCGGGAAATTGCATTCTCAATCCGCAAATGCCCTGACAGACCGCCGAAGGGGGGCGGCAAATGCGCCTGTAACTTCTGGGATGGGGATGGATGCGTCAGTTTTGAGCTTTCGATAGCGCAAGGATGCTACAGCAATTCCGTCAAATCCTCGACGACCAGATCGGGTTGCCATTCTTGCGGGAGGTTGGCGAGATGGCGGCGGATGCGGCCTTTATATTGACTGTACTCAATGTAGCGGCCGTAAACCCTTCCTTATCGATCCGCGAGAAACTTGGCGTCCTTATTCCTGAAGTCCTGGGGAGTTGAACCTGAGCCGGCGGACGGGACAACGCTGGCCGCGTACGCCGTCGTGACGACAGCCTTCGGTTTTCCCTTCGCCATTACCGCCTTGGACTTCGGCGCTATTGCGGCCGCGGCGGTTGACTGAGTGCTGACTGTTGCGACCGTCGGAGCGGCCGGCACGGCCACGACCGCGGCTGTCGATGCCACTGACGCTCCGCTGGCAGCTTGGTTGAAATTCGCGGCCAAATCGGTGAAGTCGGCCGCGTTGACCAACCCGTCGTAGTTGAAATCACCCTGGTCCCAGCCGGTGACCGGCTCGTTGAAGTTCACCGACAGGATAAGGAAGTCCGCGGCGTTGACCAAGCCGTCAAGATTGGCGTCACCGAGCAGCGTGTATTTCACTTCGATCTGGCCGGACGATAGGCCGGCCGGGTTACCCTTATCGGCCGAGTCGGCATAACCGAGGCCGTACAGCAGGCCATTGGTTTTCGTTCGAGCCGCCGTGGAAATGATCCCAGGGCCGTTCCATCCTCCGCCGTTGTAGCCGCTCTTGATGTAGCCGGCGATGGTGGTAATCGGGTCGGAGTTCGACCCGTAGTTGATGAACATGGTGTAATTGCGCACGTCGAGGCTCCCGCTCCCGACCAGTTGCAAGGCGCCGATGTGCTGGTCGCTTGCCAGAATCACACTCGCGCCGTTTTCGATCTGGAGGGAATAATTCGGAAGCAAAGCGGACAAATCGCTGGTGAGGGTTACCGTGCCGGAAAGGATGTCGAGCATCTGCGCCCCGGGACTTCCCGTAATGGTGTATATCGCTGCGCTGCCAGCTACTAGTCCCGGCGCGTTGAGGTTAACCCCCTGGTTGAAGTTAGCCGCGAGGTCGGTGAAGTCAGCGGCGTTGACCAGGCCGTCGTAGTTGAAATCGCCATGGTCCCAGCCGGCGACGCTCTGGTTGAAGTTCGCCGCTAGGATGGTGAAGTCGGCGGCGTTGACCAGGCCGTCAAGATTGGCGTCGCCATTCAGCGTGTACTTCAATTCAATTTGGCCATTGCTGAGGCTCTGGACGACGCCATCCGCACCATCCGCGAACCCGACGCCATAGGCACCCTTGGTCAGCGCGGCAACAGAGCTGTCGATGCCGGGACCAGTCCAACTTCCGCCGTTGTAGCCGCTCCTCAGGTCCGACAGAATCGCCGTCTTCGGATCGGGATTGGAGCCGTAGTTGATGATCAGTTCATTGTTGCCAAGGTCAAGCGTTCCAGTCCCCGCAATCGTCAGATTCGACACGGTGGAAATTCCTAGACCTGATGGCAGCCGCAACGTGCCGCCGCTTACTGTCAAATTCGCAATCGTAATGGGAGCGGTTGTTACAACAGAGCCCCCGTTGATGACTACGCTGGTTGCGGACCCAGGAGATGCGCCGACACTCCAATTGCCCGGATTGCTCCAAAGATTCGATTGGCCACCCGTCCATGTATCGCTGACGGCAACGCTGAAGCTGCTGGAAGTCGCGCTGCTGAGACTTCCATCGATTGCACTCAACGTGTACGAGCCACCCGTTAATAACGAAACATTGCTAAAGGTTGCCACGCCGTTTTCCGCTTGTGCCGTGAGGGTGCCGCTCAGGTAGCCGGGGCCACTGGCAATGCCGAGCGTCACGGTGGAGTTGTCGCCCGTAACGATGTCCCCCAAGGCGTTCTCCACATCCACGGTGATGGCGGGGCTGACAAGGGCGCCCGCGGTAGTGTTGGCCGGCTGTTGAACGAACGCCAGTTGCGCGGCCGTTGTAAGATCGGTGGGGGAAGCGGCCTCGAAGAGCGTTCCCGCGAAAGTACCTGCTGAGGAAAAACCCACGGCAAACAGGAACGAGCCAGGTATTTCGACCCCTTGGCCACTCGAATCGAGCGGCTCAAACTCCACCCCATCAACATTTGGGCCAAAAACGTCCTGAACGCCCGGCGGAATCACCATCGGGGCCGACCAAACGCCACCCGTTTCGTACCAAACGTCATAGGAAGCCACGCCCGACAGAGTCGGCAAGTCTACCGAAGCGAGATTGGGAGATCCCGGCTGTCCGGCGAAAACAAAATCCGTTCCGCTGTCTGGATCGAAAAGCGCCAGAGCGAGCGAGACTCCCAACTTGAAGCTCTGGGCCTCTACGTTGCTGTTGATGAGAATTGAAAGAATTGGAAGAATATAGGTTTCAATTGGGACGGCGAAGTTCGGTTCGCCAGACGGATCAGCGACATCATCAAAAGGCGCGTTTTGGGTGATTGCCGACAACACCGCGGGCATAAGGTGAAGATTATAAAAGGTAACCGCGGCGGCCATCACGTCCTCCAACGGATTGCCCAGATTGGGAAATAGTGTGCCGCCCGGCTCCAATGTGACAGATGTTCCAGTCGGCGTGCCAAACAAGCTAAACTGATCGCCGTAAATTCGGTAATTCACATCTGTGCCTGGGCCAAGCCCCGTTGCAACATTCGAGAGTCCGCTCGAATCCGTCATGAGTGAATTGTATAATTGGCCTGCCCCCGGAGCATTAAACGCGTATGTGGATGCTCCAGAGGCCTCCCCAACCAATTGGGCCACGGCGCCTCCGAGGGAATGCCCCGTCAGCGTGATCGTGGCGTTGGGCTCAAAACCATGCACCTCGTCTAAAAATTGGACCGCATCACCGACCTCCGAGATAAGGTAAGACGTCGGAGTTGTGCCTCCAAAGGAGATATCGGCAGCAACGTTCTTGAACGCCGCCAAGGAATTGCCAAAATAGGTTCCTCGGAAAGCGATGATCACCTGCGTACCTTCGCCGTTTATATACGCCTCGGCAGCATACCCTGCGTTATTCAAATTAGTGTCAAGCGCGGAGAAAATAGAAGTGTAGCCGCCAGTCCCGGCAGTCGGGGCAGTGGCTGAATAAAGGTTGTTGTTAAGATTTGCAAGATCAAGCAGCGTTGTGACCGTAAAGGCACTGGAGGTCGGGGAGGAAACGCCGCCGTCAGTCGCGGTCAACGTGCAATCACCTCCGGAAACACCTGCTGCTTCGACGGAAAGATCGTCGAACGTCGCCACTCCATCTTGAGCCTGGACGGTTTGCGTACCACCCAGCGTAATGCCAGCGGGTCCGGCGATGCTTAGGGTTACGAAAGAGTCGTCACTCGTTGCCAATGTTCCAGTGTCATTCAACACATCCACAGTGATGTCGTCACCAAAATCGCCCTCGCCCGTTTGATAATCGATCATCGTATCCGTGGGTTGCTGGTCAAAGGCTAAGGCGAATGGCGGCGCGGCCCAATTTCCAAAATTCACGCCCGTTAGTGTCTCGCCGGGTGTAACGGTGACATTGTAGACGCCGCCGGTCGGCTGGGTCACTGTGTAGCTAGTGGGGACCACTTCGAGTATGGGCCAGGCGCCGCCCCAAGGGAGATCAAGCGTGTAGTTGCCGTCAACATTTGTGGTGGTTGAGGGATCAATCGACGTCGGTGCGCCGGTGCCGCTGAAATCAGCGAAGACGATCACGTTCGGCTCCCCGGGTTCTCCGGGATCCTTTTGGCCGTTGTCGTTGGTATCCGTGTAGACAATCCCGCTGACCATCGGAACCGGCAGATATACTGTTCCATGGGTCGCATGGTATAAGCCATCAAATTGCCACTGGCTGGGAAGCGTGATGGCCGCTGTGGTCTCGTAACAGTTGTCGGTCGTGCTGTAGCCGTAGCTGAGTTGCGTCGGCGTTACGTCGCCCGGTTGCGTTGGCAGGTTGAAACCGAACGCAATGACCTGGTTAAGTGACGTGGAGTAAACAAGGCTGGTGGTACCGACAGGGATCAACGGGCTGGTTGAAGACCCGTAGTTGAATTGGGCGTTATCCGTCCATGAGCTACCGGGCTGGTCCGAGTCCGTGGCGGTAAAGGAAAAGTCCAGAGTACCGTACATCTGCGTGATGGTGTAATCGACCTGGTCTCTTGCCTTGCCGTATGGTTGACACGTAAGCGTGAAGTTTTCCGTTATCGTGTAGTTGATTTGCTGGTACGACCCATCAGTGAAATATTGAGTCTTGGTGCGCGTATCCCCTTCGCTCACCGTCGCGGTGAGGGTCGGCAAACTTGCGGGTACCGGCAAAATCTCGGCAATCTGCGGCTTGGCAAACGCCAATGACGGTTCACTGGTCGGCACCTCTGCGGAGGCTTGCCCAAGACCGCTCAGCAGAGTCCGATTCTCCAACAATTCGACCGTATGTCCCGCACGAGAAAACAACGGCACTCGACGAGCCACATAAAAAGAACTAGTGCGTTGACGCCTGTGCCCAGCGCGACATGGAGCAGATTTCATGGAGCCTCCGACCCGGCCCGACAACCCACAGGCTCTAAGCATTGCGGGCGGCAATAGAGCGTCAATAGGAGATTTACCTAATTTTGCCCAAAGGCCGCCTGCGACTTCTGGAATGTGATGCGGTAAATTGCCGCAGGCGGTTCTCGCCAAATTCGTATGCAATTGCACGGGCGGGGATAGATGGGCCAATTATGAGTTTTCGATAACACAAGGATGCTACAGCAATTCCGTCAAATCTTCGACGACCAAATCGGCTTGCCATTCTTGCGGGAGGTTGGCGAGGTGGCGGCGGCGGGTTACGCCGGTCAGGGTCAGGATCGTGCGCATGCCCAGGACTTTGGCGCCTTCGATGTCGGATTCGAGGTTGTCGCCGATGAGGAGACAGGAATCGGGCTGGGCGCCGAGGCGGCGGCATAGTTCGGTGAAGAAGATTTCCTGGGGCTTTCCGCAGAAGACGGGCTGGACGGCGGCGGCGTAGGCGAGTTGCCAGGTGAGGGCCCCGCTGCCCAGTTCCAGGCCGCGGTCGCTGGGATAGACGCGGTCGGCGCAGATGCCGACGGCTGCGGCGCCTTTGCGGAGAAGACGCACGGCCAGGCGTTGGCGGTCGGGGGTGGCGTGGGAATTGGGCGGCGCGCCGATGACCACGGCGTCGCACGGTTCGCCGTCGTTCTCGACCCAATCGACCAGTCCATCGAGCATGTCCTGCAAGCCGTTGGTCGCCAGGTTGAAGATTCGCGGGCGGGGGTTGTTCTGGCTGCGGAAATGCGCCAGGACGTAATCGGCGGCGGCAGCGGCGGCGGTGTAGACGCGATCGAGGTCGATCTCGACGCCCATTTGGGCCAGGCGCGTGGACACGCGCAGCGGGCTGGAGGTGCTGTTGGAAATGCAGGCGAAATTGATCCGTTGATCCCGGAGTCTGCGGATGAAATCCGCCGCTCCGGGTAGGGACTGGGCCTCGTAACAGAGGGTCCCGTCGAGATCGACAAGGACCGCGTGATAGGGGGAAAGATCAATCGGCACGGGCGGGAGTGTATGGGGGAAAGTACAAGTGGCAAGTGCAAGTGCAAGTTGGGAGGAGAGGCCGTCTTTGAATTTACTTGCACTTGTAACTTGCAACTTGCACTTCCGCATTCGATTTTTGTGTGAAAATCCCATAGAATTTCCCCCTTCATGGCAGAAGCAACCCCGCCGGCCGATCGGATCGAAAACCTTCAGATCGAGCAGGAACTTCAGGACAGTTATCTCACCTACGCGATGAGCACGATTATGGACCGGGCATTGCCCGACGTCCGGGACGGGCTCAAGCCCAGCCAGCGCCGAATCCTCGTGGCCATGAACGACCTGAACCTGGGTCCGGCCAGCAAACACCGCAAATGCGCAAAAATAGCCGGCGATACGAGCGGCAACTATCATCCGCACGGCGAGGCGGTGATCTATCCGACCCTCGTGCGGATGGCCCAGGATTGGAACCTGAGGTATCCGCTCATCGACGGGCAGGGAAATTTCGGCAGCACCGACGGCGATCCCCCGGCGGCGATGCGCTATACCGAAGCACGAATGGCGGCTCCGGCGATGCAATTGCTGGACGACCTGGAACTGGAGACCGTCGATTTCATTCCCAACTACGATGAGACGCGCGATGAGCCGACCGTCTTCCCCAGCAAGTTTCCCAATTTGCTGGTGAACGGATCGACGGGGATCGCGGTGGGGATGGCGTGCAATTTATTGCCGCATAACCTGCGGGAGATTTGCGACGCGATCGTGCACGTGATCAATCATCCGGAATGCGAGTTGGCCGAGCTGCTGAGCATTGTGCCGGGCCCGGATTTCCCCACGGCGGGGATCATTCGCGGCCGGGATGGGATCGTCGAGGGTTACAAGACCGGCCGCGGCCGGCTCACGCTCCAGGCGAAAATCGCGGTTGAGGAGCAAAAAAACGGCAAGCCGACCGTCGTGATCGAGGAAATCCCCTACGGGATCATCCGCCGCTCGATCATCGAATCGGTGGCGGAGTGCGTGAAAAAAGACCTGATCAAGGACATTTCCGCGATCAACGACGAGAGCGGGCGGGAACACAAATGCCGGATCGTGATCGACCTCAAGCGCGATGCCGATCCGAACGTGATCATCAACCAACTCTATCAATATACGCCGTGCCAGATCACGGTGAGCATGATCAACATCGCCCTGGTGAACCGCCAGCCGCGCACGATGGGGCTGAAGGAATTGATCCAGCATTTCGTCGAGCACCGGAAGGAAGTGATCACCCGGCGGACGCGGTTTCTGCTGAGGAAGGCGCAGCAGCGTGGGCATATCCTGGAGGGTTTAATTTTCGCCGTATGCGACATCGACGAGGTGGTGAAGTTGATCCGGGGGAGCAAGACGCGCGAAGAGGCGATCGGCAAGCTGCGGGAGCGGGCGTTCCGGATCGCCCCGGATCATCCATCCGCGCCGCGGATTCCGGCGACGCTGATGGAGCGGGGCGCGAACCGCGGCGTGCTGCTGACCCAGACACAGGCCGAAGCGATCGGGCGATTGCAGCTCATTCAGCTCGTCGGGCTGGAAATCGAAAAACTGCTCGAGGAGTACCGCTCGGTCGTCGAGGAGATCGAGGGATACGAAGCGATCCTGCGGGATGAGGCGTTGGTGTTGGACATCATTCGCGAGGACATCATCGAGATCAAGGAGAAATACGGGGACGATCGGCGAACGAAAATCGAGGGAAACGTCAGCGATTTCAACATGGAAGCGCTGATCGCGCGGGAAGACGTGGTGGTGACGGTATCGCACGTGGGGTACGTCAAGCGGCTGCCGGTGGACACCTATCGGAGCCAGGGCCGCGGCGGGCGCGGCGTTCGAGGGTCGGAGGCGAAGGAAGGGGATTTCGTCGAGCATCTCTTCGTCGCCAACACGCATGATTACCTGCTATTTTTTACCAATCAGGGCCGGGTGTACCAGCGGCGCGTGTACGACGTTCCGGAGTTGAGCCGGACCAGCCAGGGCCGGGCGGCGGCCAACCTGCTGGATTTCCAGGAGGGAGAAAAGATCGCCAACGTGCTGGCCGTCAAGGATTTCACCGGCGGCGAGCAGTTTTTGCTTTTTGCGACGGCCAAGGGGACGGTGAAGAAAACGGCGCTGAGCGCCTATGCGAACATCCGCACCAGCGGGATCATCGCCATCGGGATGGAGGAAGGCGATTGGCTGATCGACGTTTCGGTGACCGGCGGGAAGGACCACGTCATCCTGGGGACCAAGAGCGGGCTGGCGGTCCGATTCGAGGAGACCGACGTGCGGGCGATGGGCCGCCCGGCCGCCGGTGTCACCGGGGCCAGGTTCAAGCGCGAGGGGGATGAGGTGGTCGCCATGCTGGTCGTTCCCAACGGCGAGAATTCCGGCCTGAAAGTGCTGACGGGTTGCGTGAACGGCTACGGCAAGCGAACGCCGCTGGAAGATTATCCGGTCAAGGGCCGCGGCACGCGCGGAGTCATCAACATCGACGCGACGGATCGCAATGGAGATGTCGTGGGGATGAAACTGGTGACCGATGCCGATGAAGTGATGCTCATCACCGAGCGCGGAATCCTGATCCGCACGGCCGTTTCGGAAATCCGCGAGACCGGCCGCAACGCCGCGGGCGTCCGCCTCATCAAACTGGACGAAGGCGATAAATTGGTGGCCATGGCCAAGGTCGATAAGGAAGACGAAGAAGAAAAGCCCGAGGCGGAGAAACCCGAGACGGAGAAACCCGAAATTCGAAATCCGAATGACGAATCAAATCCGAAATCCGAATGACGAAAGGACGTTCATTCGATTTCTATTGCTCTTCGTTTTGTCATTGATCGCCTCGGCGGCGTGCGCGTGGGCGGCGGGAAGCTCGCTGGGGCTGTTCTTTGGGGGATTGTTCGTAGCGACTTTTTTGACGCCGGCTGGCGTCCTCCAGCAAAAGCACCTTGTTGCGGCGATTGGGGGATTGATCGCGGTCGTGGCGCCTGTTGCGGGGATTTGGCTGATCGCAGTCTTCGAATCAACTGATACGTTCGGGCAATGGATCGAAGCGACGATGGTCCTGGCGGCTTATGCGCTGGCGATCGGCGGGATCGCCCTGGCGCTGGCGCGGCTGAAGTTGCCGCCGGTGTTCGCCGCCTCGCTGGCGATCCTCCTGGGGCTTGCATGGCTTTCCTGGCCGGTGTGGCTTTCGACCGCACTGGTGCGGGGCGGATTGAGCGGGACGGTTCAACATCTCGTCTGGCTGCATCCTCCGCTGGTGATCAACGGGATCCTGACCGCCGAGCCGGCGTGGACGGAAAGATCCCTGGCGTATCACCTGACCGACTTGAATCAGGACGTTCCGATCCAATTGCCGGCCAATGCCGGGGCGTGTTTGGCAGTGCATGGGGTTCTGGGGTTGATTTTGTGGTGGATGGGGTTTGGGGGCAGGGCATCGGCATTTTGGTTGGATTCCCGCAAAGAATCGCCGTACAAGAGCCCCGGCTAGGATTCTGTTTCAAATCCGCTCGAGCTTTCCCGAACGCCCACGGCGCTGCCGTGGGGTTTGTTCGGCGCGATGGTGGTTCTTAAACAGCCTCCAACAAGTTGCCGGTGGACGCCACAGCCGGCGGACGCCACGGTTTGAAAACTCGGCAAGGCCGCTTAGAGTAGTGGGCAATGGCCGAAAACCGTAGCTTGATCCGTTCCATTCCAATGGTGTGTCTGTTTGCGTGGCTTATGCCCGGCGGAGGATATCTCCTCATCGGGCAAAGGGCTCGGGGCGCGACGGTCGCGGTGACGATCATTGCTCTGTTCCTGGCCGGAATCCTGGTGGGAGGGATTCGGATCATGGACCCGCCGGGGTGGGGGCAATTTGGATACATGAGCCAACTCGTGGAGAAATACGACCGGCGTCGGCAGCAGTTGGAAGGGGAATATTCGCGGGTGGAGCCGTCGAGCAGCGAGGAGGAGGCAAATCCGGGCTCGGATGGCGATAAGCCCGCGGGCCCGGCCCTGCTGACGGAGCCGCTCGGCGAGTTGGGGGACAAGCCGTGGTACGTCGGGCAGATTCTTTGCGGGCCGATGACGCTGGCGGCATCGGCGGTGTCGGTGCACGTGGCACATCCGCCGGCTGGCTCGCAGACGGCGGTGGAAGGCGTGCCCCAATCGCATTCGCGGTCGTGGGAAATCGGCACGCTGTATACCGCCGTTGCGGGAATGTTGAATTTGCTGGTGATCATCGATTCGGCCCATCGGGCGGGCCAAGGCAAACAATAGGAACGCGGGGAAAATGATTACATTGCTCTCTTACGTCATGTTTTTCGATCCGCTGCCGATCTGGGCCAAGCCGTGGTTTTGGCCGCTGCTTCTGTTGCCGCTGTGTTTGGCGGTGGCGGTGGTTTACAAATGCGTTCGATGCCGCCACACGTCGCAGGTGCCGCGCGAGGCTACGCTGCTGTTCGTGACGATCGTGGTGGGGATGATTCTGACCGCGGCGGCGCTGGCGGGGCTGGCGGCGATCATGGGCTAATCGGCGGCGCGCATCAGGGCTGAGAGTCGCAATCCCAAAATCGCACAGGCGCCGAGATACGCCGCGCCGCCGACCAGGATCAGAATCGCCAATTGCTCGGCGCTGGCGAGGTGACCCGCGGCGTGGGGATAAAAATTAAGTTGCTGAACGGCCCAGCAGGCCGCGCCCATGGCGGCGCAGGCGACGACCATTCTGAAGGCATGGCCGGCGATGGATATCAGCCCCAATCCGCCGACCTTTCGGTCGAGCATGACGAGCATCACGATCGCCTGAATGCCGAAGCTTGCCAGGGTTCCCGCGGCGATGCCGGATTCTCCCAATTTCGTGAAGGCGAGCGGAACTTCCACGGCCGTGTTGACGGCGATGGTCACGATTGACATGACCAGCGGGGTCATCGTGTCGTGCAGGGCGTAATATCCGCGGTTGAGGACCTGTTGGAGGCTGAAGGCCCAGATGGCGGCGGAATAGAAGATCACGGACCGGGCGACCCATTGCGTATCGAAGGCGGTGAAGCTGCCGTGCTGGAACACCAAGCGGACGGTGGGATATCGCACCAGGATCAAACCGAGACTTGCCGGGAGGCCTTCGAAGAGGGTGAAGAGAATGCCCTGGCGGAGGACGCGTTTGAATTTTTGTTCGTCCTTGTCGTGAGCGTCGGTGCTGAGGCTGGGAAAGATGGCGGTGGCGACGGCGGTGGCGAAAACGCCCAGCGGGAATTGGTAGAGCATTTGCGCCCAGTTGAGCCGGGCCGCCGCGCCGATGGCCAGGGGATAATTCCAGGCGTGATGGAAGAGTTGCAGTTTTTCGGCCGCGTTCGGGCCGGCGGTCAGATAGAGGGTGATGGCTTTGTCGAGCAGGACGGAAATTTGCAGGACGCTGGCGCTGAGGGCAACGGGGATCGAGAGCGTCAGCAGTTTTCGGATCGCGGGCGTCCACAATTCTCCGATCCACGTAAACCGAAAGCCGGTGTGTCGCAGCACCGGCAGAAGCATGGTGATCTGCACAACTCCGGCGATGAGGACGAAAGCACAGAGCCAATAGGCAAGCCGGGTCTGCAACGCCTGGTCGAGATTGCCGGGTCTAAGCAGGAGCAGGCGAGCTCCGACGACAATGACGGCGATGTGAATGACGTTCAGGGGGACCTGGGTGAGAGCCGGGAGTCCGAAGCGTTTGTGGACCTGAAGAATGCCGCTGAGGAAAGCGGTGCCGCAGACGAGGATGACGTACGGCAACATGACAGCGGTGAATTTGATGACCAGGAGGTTGTCGCTTCGGAGATGAATCAATAGCGCGGCGAGCCAGAGGACCAGTTCGCCGACGACGGTCAAGACGACCAGGATGGCGGCGAGGAGGCTGAAGCTGGCGGCGGCAAAACGATTGGCCTCTTTTTCGTCGCCGGTTTTCAGGGCCTGGGCATAGAGGGGAATGAAGGCCGCGGATAATGCGCCTTCGCCGAGGAGCTTTCGGAAGAGATTGGGGATGGAGAAGGCGACGCTGAAGGCCTGTGCGACGACGGTGGCGCCGAAATAGTTGGCGACGACGCTTTCGCGGGCCATGCCCAGAATGCGGCTGAGGAGGGTCAGAAAGGAGATGAGCTTGGCATGAGCGACGAAACCCGCCGAGCGAGAAACTTGCTGGGACATCCGTGTCCTTTAGCTGACCAGTCGATTTTTGATCTCGCGTGCCGCGGCGGCCACGTCGTCGGCGCCGGTGACGGCGGCGGTGACGGCGACCGCCGAAATCCCCGCCGCCACCACTTTATCGACATTTTCTGGTCCGATACCCGAAATGGCGACCTTGGGAACGGCGATTTCGCGTGCCGCGGCGGCAGCATACTCCAATCCGGCGGCGAAGTCGCGGGGTTTGGTGGCACTTTTGAAAACGGGGCCGACGCCGATGTAGTCGGCCCCGTTGGTGACGGCACGATGGGCCTGGTCGAGATTGTGCGTGCTGATGCCGAGGATTTTCCGGTTTCCGATGATCCGTCGGACCTGGAGGGCGGGCATGTCGTCCTGGCCGAGGTGTACTCCGTCGGCATCGGCGGCAAGGGCGATGTCGGCGCGGTCGTTGATGATGCACAAAACTTCGTGTTTCCGGCAAAGTTGGACCAATTGCGCGGCCCGGGCGAAAAACTGGGAATCGGCCAGTTCCTTTTCGCGGAGTTGAAGGCAATCGGCTCCGCCCTCGATGGCCAACTCAGCCGTTTCCAGCCAGGGGCGTTTGCAGGCGGATTCGGTGATGAGGACGTAAAGTCTCACCGCGGCGAATCGCTGGCTGGGGCGAAGGGTCAGGGTAATCTGCTGCTCGATGGTGTAGAGGCGATAGCGGAGCTTTTCGATTTTGGCGGCGTTGGCGGGATTGGCGGTTTTGAGAAACTCTTCGATGGCCCGCAGGGCTTCGCCGGCGCGTTTTCCGGCGGCGGTGACGACATCCGCCAAATCGCGGCGGGCTTGCTCGGCCGGGGTCTTGATGGCCGCGCCGACGTCGCCGGGCGTGTCTCGATGGACGATGGCTTCAGACAACATCGTCTGCAAGAGACCCGTCAATTCATGGCGGAGATTCTTGATTTGACGGCTGAGCGGCTCGTCATTGAGCGCAAATCGCGCATAATCCTCCAGGACGCGTAACGCTTCGCGGGCGCGATTCGCATTGGCGTCGAGGAGTCGTAAAATCCGTCCGGAAGGAGAATTATCAGCGGCCACGGCAGCGATTATAGACTCATCCGATGAATCGACGAAAAGCCCACATACTGGCGGTTCGAAAACTTAGAGGCATGTCGCGGTCTGCCCCAACATTTGGGGGATCAGCGGTTCAGACATACAATAGGAAGCGTATGCAAAAGGCAAATCAGATCGTACAAGCGGATTGCATCGGTTTTCTGAACCAGCGTCCGCCAGAGTGGATCGACCTCGTTTTCGCCGATCCGCCGTTCAACATCGGGTATCTGTATCACGGCTACGAGGACGAGCAGAAGCAGGAGGACTATCTGAAGTTTTCGGAGGACTGGATGCGCGCGGTACACCGGGCGCTTCGGCCGGACGGGTCGTTTTACCTGGCGATCGGGGATGAATACGCGGCGGACCTGTGCGTGATAGCGCGGCGGAAGATCGGATTTCATCTGCGGAACTGGATCGTGTGGCACTACACGTTCGGGCAGCAGACCAAGCGCATGTACGCCAAGAGCCATACGCACATTCTGTATTTCACGAAGGACCAGAAGGATTTCACGTTCAATGCGGATGCGGTGCGAGTGGCCAGCGCTCGGCAGACAACCTACGGCGACCACCGGGCCAATCCGAAGGGGAAGCTGCCGGACGACGTTTGGGTTCTGCGTCCGCAGGAAGCCCCCGCGGATTTCTTCGCCCCGGACGGCGACACCTGGTACGTGAGCCGGGTGTGCGGCACGTTCAAGGAGCGCGAGGGTTGGCACGGATGTCAGATGCCGATCGGCGTGCTGGACCGCATCATCCGCGCCAGCAGCAATCCCGGCGACATGGTGGTCGATCCGTTCAACGGAAGCGGAACGACGGTGGTATCGGCGGCATTGCTGGGGCGGAACTTCATCGGGATCGACCAGAGCGAACAATACGTGGCGTTCGCGCGAAAACGGCTGGAGCATGCGCTGAAACAGGCGAAGCAGCCGGAGGCGAATCGGGAGGGGCTGTTCGCGGCCGATCGGGAAAGCAAGGTGAAGACCGCGACCGATGCGTTCGGGCGGCCGCGGGTTGAGCGGACATACCGGCGCCGCAAAAACCGGGCCGCCGTTGAGCAGCCGGCGCTGCTCTGATCACACCAGATCGCAGGCGTCGGCCGGCATCCAGTGCGCGGGTTGTCCCTTCCATTTCACGTTGCAGCCGAGGGGATTGGTTTGCTCGACGGGCGGCTTCTTGCCGGCCAGGAGCGCGTCCACGGCGTCGCGCAGCTCGTGGGTCTTGGCCAGGGCCTCCATCTTGGGGTTGTCGTCCATCCGGCCGGTGTAGCGCAGATTCCTCTGGGCGTCGAAGACGTAAAAGTGCGGCGTCCGCAGTGCGCCGTAGGCCAACGCCACTTCCTGCGATTCATCGCGCAGATACGGGAAGGGGAATTTCTTTTCCTTGGCGCGGGTGACCATGTGCTCGAAAGAGTCGCCGGGATGTTCCACGGTTTCGTTGGAATTGATGGCGACCAATTTCACGCCGCGGCCGGCATAATCCTTGGCGAAGCGGATGATGCGGTCCTCGCTGCCGACCACGTACGGACAGTGGTTGCAGGAAAAGACGACGACAAGCAGCTTGGCGTCCTTGAAGTTGGCCAGGGAATATTTCTTGCCGTCAACGCCGGGAAGATTGAAATCCGGCGCCGGCCGGCCGATCTGAAGGGTGAATGGCATGAATGACCTCGCTTCGAGTGTAAAAATCGGAGCGTATCATAGCCGTTTCAGGGGTCAATGCTTGATCCGATCAATCTTGCGGGCCATTGCGGGGCCAGATCGGGGACGAGAAAGGCCTCGGGTTGGCCGAGGACGGCGCCGGCGGCGAGGTAGCCGCTGCGGACGGCGCCCTCCATGGTGGCGGGCCAGCCGGTTTGGGTGTAATCACCGGCGAGGAACAGACCGCTGATGCCGTCGGGCGGCGGAGATTGTGCGGGGCGGAAACGGTCGATTCCCGGGGCCGGGGAGAAGGTGGCGCGTTTTTCGATGATGATGGAGCCGCGGAGGAGTTTGGCGTTGCGGGCGGCGGGGAAAGTCCGGCGAATCTGTTGGGTGAAAAGATCGAGTGATTCTTCGTTGTTTTGCTGAAGCCAATCGCGCGCGGCGCTGATGACGCCGTGAACGGCGCTGCCGTCGGTTCGGGGTTTGCGGAAGAGCCATTGCAAAGGCCCGCCGATGAGGGCGGCGTGCGGGGTTGAAATCACCGGCCGGTCGAACCAAAGATGCGCGCCGAGGATGGGGACGCTCTGCAAGCGGCTCAATCCGGTAAATCGGTTGTCGCGGGCCGCCAATTCGGGGGGGATCCATTTGTCCAGCGCGGGGTAATTGACGGCCAGAACGACGGCGTCGGCGGGGAGAAATTCGCCCGCCAATTCGATGCCGACGGCTCGCGATCCGTCGAAACGAATGGCGGTCATTCGAGCCGCCAGGCGAACGTCTTGGCATGGGAGCCGGCCGTACAGTTCCCCGAGCGGGCAATCCGGCGTGCCCATGCGATAGGCCGATCGGTGGCTCAGCATTCCTTCCTGGAATACCTGGATGGCACAAGCGGCGCTGGCGTCGCGGCACCGTTCGTTCAGGGCGCTGACGAGAATCAGTTCATAGAATTTGTCGATGAGGCTGTCGGGCTGGTGGTGATCGGCCAGCCATTGGCCAAAGGAAACGTCGCCGAGCTTGGCGCGGCCACCGGCGCCCAGGCGGAGCATGGACAGCATCGCACGGCCAAGCGCCAAGCGCTCGGCAAAGGTCAATGCGCCGAACAGAACGCCGGAGGCGGCGAGATGCAGCGGGGCCGGGAATCCTTGCATCGCCCAGAGGCGATGGTGGCGTCCGTGGGAATCAAAAAAATGAATGGTGTCGTCCCAGCGGATGAGATCCAAGACGCCGATGCGGCGATAGAAGTCGAGGAGGTTGGTGCAGCAGCCGAGCAGGACGTGCTGGCAATTGTCGAGGAATTCGCCGTTTTTGGGGTCTTCGAACGAGCCGGCGCGTCCGCCGAGGGTCTTGCGGGCTTCGACGAGACGGACGTTATTGCCGGCGGATTCAAGCGCGACGGCGGCGGCCATGCCCGCCAGCCCACCTCCCACGACAACGATGCGTTTTCGCATCGAGGCTACCTCGAACCTGGAGGGCTTGCCCTCCAGCGTGAAGCTCGCCAGGCGATGCGGAACTTGGCCATCGGCGAGAGGGAGACGCGTTGGCGGAGCACGCAAGCGGGATCGGCGGCCACTTTTTCCAGAATGCCCTGGTAGATCTGGGTCATGGCGGTGAGGGTGGGCCGGCAGTCGGCGCTGATGAGCGATTCCAGAGGGGCGGAGCGCTGATAATATTCACGGGCGCGGGCGATTTGCATCCGCATCATGGGTTCGAAGCCGTTGCCGGCGACGGCGGAGCGGAGTTGGTCCTCGCCGACGCCGGCGGAGATCAGTTCGTCGCGGGGGATGTAAAAGCGGCCGCGATCGGAATCCTCGCGGAGATCGCGGAGGACGTTGGTGAGCTGAAAGGCGATGCCGCGGTCGATGGCGAGGGATTCGGTTTCTGCCCCGCCCTGGAAACCCCAGATGTAGATGCTGGCGACGCCGACGACGCCGGCGACGCGATAACAATATCCGCGGAGGTCTTCGAAGGTTTGAAAGACGGGTGACTGAAGGTCCTGGCGCTGGCCGGCGATCACGTCCTGAAAGACGTGATGCGGCACGTTGTGGGCGTGAACCATGTCGGCAAAGGCGGGCCAGAGGAGCTGGCCATCGCGCGGGACCTGGCCGGCGAGGGCGGATTGGGTGGCCTGGTTCCAGGCGTCCAGCGCTTCGGAGCGTTGGGAAAGGGTCTGTCCGTCCTGTCCGTCGGCGATGTCGTCGACGAGGCGCATGTAGGCGTAGAGGGCGAACATGGCGCCGCGCTTGCGCTGGGGGAGAAGTTTCAGGCCGTAATAGAAATTGCGGGCTTCGCGTTTGGTGAGGGCGGCGCAGTAATCCCGGGATTCGGCCAGGGTAGCGCCGGCGCGTCCGGTGGCACCGGTGGCGAGACTCATCTGCGATCTCCGGTTTGGAGGACATGCCCTCCACTCAACAGACGGCCGGCGAACGCGGCGAGGGTGGAAAAGACCAGTTCGCCCTTTTGCCATTTCGAGAGCCTGGGCCTTCGGGAAAGGGTGTCGTAATTCTGCCGGCGGATGGCCGACAGGACCGCCCTGCCGCCCTTGCCGAAAAGGGCGACCTGCATGCGGACGGAGGGTCTGAGCATGGGGAGCAGGGCCGCGCCGCGGTCGAACAAATCGGCGGTGCGATCGACCTCGAAGCGGACCAGAGCGCGGAAATGGTCGTCGCATTCGCCGCGGAGAATTTGCCCCTCGGTGACGGCGAAGCGATCCATGGATTCTTGGGGAAGGTAAATGCGGCCGCGGTCGAGGACGTCGCGCCGGACGTCCTGCCAGAAATTCGCCAGTTGCAGGGCGGTGCAGGTCTGGTCGGACAATCGCTGCCGTTGTTCGTCGCGGTATCCGCACAGATGCAGGACGAGCCGGCCGACGGGATTGGCGCTGCGGCGGCAATAGTCCAGAAGCTGGTCGTAGGTTTGATATCGCAAGACGCGCTGATCCTGTTCAAAGGCGTCGATGAGGTCAAGAAACGGCTGCGGGGGCAATTGGTGGCGCCCAATGGTCTGGGCCAAGGCGACGAACACGGGGGTTTTGGCCCGGCCGGCAAAGCATTCCAGGGTCTGAGCGCGGAAATCGGCCAGAAGACGCAGGGATTCGGCGCGGTCGCCGGTTTCGTCGCCGAGATCGTCGGCGACTCGGCAAAAGGCGTAGACGTTGCTGAAATCCTGGCGCAGATGACGGGGAAGCAGCAGGGAAACAACCGAGAAGTTTTCATAGTGGGTTTGCGCCAGCCGGCGGGTCTGACCCTGCGCGTTGGCCAAGCCGTCGGCGGCCGCGGCCGCCATGTGGATCGTTGATGCGCTCACTTGGTTCGCATTTTCACTGTTTTTAGGGAATTTGCAAAGAGGGAAGTTCGGAAGTTGCAAGTTTCAAGTGCAAGTTGTGAGTTAAGAACTTGCACTAACAACTTGCAACTCGCATTTTGCTTCATCCGGAAGCAAAATCGGCTATAACGACGGCATGGCCATGAAGATCCTTTATATCGGCGGGACGGGCGAAGTTTCCTACGGCTGCATCCAGGCCGGGTTGAAAATGGGGCACCAAATCAGCGTTTACAACCGTGGCACGAGCGGCGTGCCGCTGCCGAAGGGGGCGGCGCATATCCAGGGGGATCTGGCCGATGAATCGAAATATCAATCGGTCGCGAGCCAAAAGTGGGACGCGGTCTGCCAATTCCGAAGCTTCGGCCTGGACCAATGCGAGCGGGACGTCCGGGCCTTCGCGGGGAACGTGGGACAGTTTGTGTTCATCTCGACGGCGATGGTCTATCAGCGGCCGCCGGCAAAATTGCCGATCACGGAATCGTCCGCCCGGGGCAACCCGTATTCGCCGGAGTATGCACAGAAGAAAATTGCCATCGAGGATCGGCTGATGGAATTGCACCGCGCCGGGAAGATGCCGGTGACGGTGGTGAGGCCGAGCCATACCGTTCGCACGCGCCTGCCGGGGACTTTCATTAGCGATGACGACATCGCCTGGCGGATGCTGCACGGCAAGCCGGTGATCGTGCATGGTGACGGATCGAGCCTGTGGGCATTGACCAGGACGGAGGATTTCGGCCGGGCGTTCGCCAAATTGCTGGGCAATCCGAAGGCCATGGGCGAGGCGTTTCATATCACCACCGACGAGGTGCATCCGTGGGACACGATCTATCGCCAGATGGCCGCGGCCCTGGGCGCGCCGGAGCCGAAGCTGGTCCACGTCGCCAGCGACACCCTGGTTCGCTATGAGCCGAAATGGGCCGGATCGCTGCTTGCGGACAAGAGTTGGAGCTGCGTGTTCGACAACACCAAGGTGAGACAAGCCGTCGGCGGCCGATGGAAATGCCGGCATGATCTGACACAAACGCTGGTGATGTCGGCCAAGCATGCATTGGAAAGGCAAAAAACCTTTTCGCCGGACGCGGAAGTGCATTCCTTGGTGGATCGGATTATCGAGGAGCAATCGCGGCTGGGCGACGGTTTGGGCAGCGTTTGATCAATCCGATTTGGCATTCATATCCCCGATTCGCTCAATCTCGCGTGTCGCAAAAATGGGACTATTTTTCTTATTTTGCGTCTGACAATGTCCCGCTCGTGTCCGATATGTCCCATTAGCCCCCCCACCCCCCTCTCTGCGCGTGAGAGTAGAACTGGGGAGCGGGAGTGGGCAATCCGTATCATTGGCGACGACTGTGAATTTGCCGGGTGATCGGTCATCATAAGACTACTGTTGCAGAATCGGCCCTGGGGTGGCGTCTACAAAACCCCCGTTTTCGACAGCGCCGCGGGGGGTTTTGTTGACGTTGACGGGGGACCATAGTTGAAAAAGCACCCCTCGGCCATCTTGTCGCGGTTCGAGTTGGGCCGGGATGACGACCGGATCGGCGATGAAAAATCACCGCCCTCTATATCTATAGCCGGAAGGTGAAAGTTTAGGGCGTGTTTCCCGCAAATCGACCAATTTTTTGTTTCAAACGTGAGTTTTTAACCGCGGAGACCGCTGAGATCGCGGAGAAGAAAAAGGAGAATAATCGCCACGGGACCCGCCGTTGAATCGGCGGGACCCCAGATGAAAATCAGATGGACACAGATAGGATGGAAGTTGCAAGTTGCAAGTGACAAGTGGCAAGTTGGTGGCCGTCGAAGCTAGCTTGCAACTTGCAACTTGGAACTTCCGCCTTTCATCTGCGTCCATCGGTCTGCATCTGTGGCGACAACGTATTTCTCCGCGTCCTCAGGTTCTCTAGCGAAGCGGGCGGTAAATACGCCGAGGTGATAATTTGCGCGGCGTGCGAAGATTTTGATGGATTGCAGCTCGGATGAATTCATCTCTTATCCGCGCCCATGCGCGAAATCCGCGGAACTGCTCATGCGAATCCCGACCAGCGCCGATCTTGCGGTAATAAAGGGGCGTTGCGTTACATGGCTCGACGAGATTAGATGGAGATTTATTGTGGTCCGTTCGTTGATCGCGTTAACATACACGAGGCCTTGAGCGGCACAGTTTCGGGCATCATAGGATCCCGGGCCGACGGTGGTTTAGCGATTAATGGTTCGCGTCACTTTTAGTTCGGTCCTTTTAGTTCGGTCTGCTGCCGAAGATGCGCGAACTGGCGATGGGCAACGAAGCGGAAGCGCAGGCGTCTTGAGACAAAAACGGGACAGGTCCAATTACCGGGAGTTGACAGAAATTGGACCTGTCCCGTTTTTTCTGTTTGTAAGAAAGGATGTAAATGATATCAAGGTGTTCCAGACTGGGCGCGGGGGCTATTTTTTCAAAAGGTGCTTCAAAATCGCCCTGAATACCGTGGTGGTCATTATGGTACATGCCAACATGAACAGCACACCTACGGTGACGGCAACCAGTATTGCCATATGATCGGACCAGAGTCCGATGCTTCGCAGCAGGAAGCAAACCGAAATCAGAACCAGGATAGATAAGAATATGCCGCCCCCAATCCAGGCGGCACGCGGAGGCGACTTGAGAAAGGGTGATGTGTAAGGTGACGGGCTAGTCGGGGTATTGTAATTCAAGATGGGAGGCTTCTCATTTTCGTCCACGAGGTAATTATACACAGATCAAGCGATGGGACACGGCCGGAACTGAAGGGGACACGACCCTTAATATTAAGGGTCGTGTCCCCTTCAGTTCACGCCGGATCGTAGCCGTGGCCGCCCCAGGGGTGGCAGCGGGACATGCGGCGGAGAGCTTTGAATGATCCGCGCAGGGGGCCGTATTTGGTGATGGCGTCGATGGCGTATTGGCTGCACGAGGGGGTGTATCGGCATTGGCCGCCGAGGAATCGGCCCAGGGTGGCGCGATAAAGAATTACGAGGTGGATGAGAAGCCATCGCATGGGTTCACTTCATTGTAGGCGGAGTGGAGGACCAATGATCGTGGGCGCGTTCGATCAGGGCGGCGAGGTTTTTCTGGTATTCGGCGAGGGTCATGGGCTGGTGGGGGCGGAGGACGATAACGACATCGTAAGCGGCGGGGAAATCGCGCTGAAGGAGGCGGATGGATTCGCGGAGCATGCGTTTGGCGCGATTGCGTTGGACGGCGGGTCCGACCCGGCGTGAGACGCTCAGGCCCCAGCGGTAATGGGAAATAGCGTTGGGCATGGAATAGAGAGCAAGCGGGCCGCGGGATTGCTTGGCGCCGGCGGCATAGACGGCGGCGAAGGCGTTCTTGCCGCTGAGGCGGTGCGAGCGTGGGAATTCGTGGGTCTTGTTGGGCATAACCGCTGGTCAAAGCATATCTCAAAACGGCGGCGCCCCGCCAACTTGACGCTGTGGGCCCCATTGGGTGCGTGGCATATTCTGCAAGCCCTCTTCTTCCCCTCCCCTGGTACTCCGGGGGAGGGTCAGGGTGGGGGGTTTCCGAGGTCAATCGACGTTCGACCCCCACCCCGACCCTCCCCCTGAGTACATGGGGAGGGGGAAATTCTTTTCAACAAGCGACACGCACCCGCCCCCATTATGCATGAGGAAATGCCGTTCTGTCCGATATAAGCCTTGGGCCACTATCGGAGACGCCTCATGAGCCGTCCGGAGTTACCGCAATGCTGTTCGCCGGAGGCATTCAATCTCCTTGGGCGACAGGTTGAGACGCTGAAATCGTCCGACGCGTTGCTGAACGGCGCGGTGGCAATCGCGATGCACCAGATGCCGGAGGCGAATCCGCAGCGGGTGGATCGGCAGATTCAGCATTACGTGGATGCGGTTCGCAAGCGGGTTCGGGGCCAGCAAACACAGGCGATCCTGGCGCATCTGCACGACGTGCTGTTTGAAAGCGGCGGGCTGATCGGGAACACGGAAGATTATTACAATCCGGCAAACAGTTATTTGCCCGCCGTTTTGACGACGAAGCGAGGCTTGCCGATTACGTTGAGCCTCGTTTACAAGATCGTCGCCGAACGGCTGGGCCTTCGGACGTGGGGCGTGGGACTTCCGGGCCATTTTCTGGTGGCGGTGGAGGAGCGTCCGGAGCAGATCCTGTTGGTGGACGCGTTTTCCGGCGGCCGAGTGCTGACGCGCCAGGAGGCGCACGCGCGGATGCAGGAAATGTTCGGGCCGGAACTGGAATGGACCGACGACATGCTCAAGCCGGCGTCGAATCGGCATTGGCTGACGCGGATCCTGCAAAATCTTCTGCACATCTTCGGATCGAACAGCCAATACGCCGAGGTTGCGGCGATGCTGGAGATGGAAATGCTGCTCTGGCCAAAGCAGGGCCACCTGCAACGGGATTTGGCGTTGGTGCTGGCGCGGATCGGGATGTCGCGGCCGGCGAGGGTGTGGCTGGACGCGTATCTCCGCAATAACCCAGACGATCCGCAGCGCACGGATTTGAAGCAGTTGCTGGACGTTCTGTCGGCTTGAATCCAAGTTAGCCCGGATTATTCACCGTGAAGACGCCAAGATTTTCCAAGATCAGGCCGCATCCCCGCTCTATGGCCTATCTTCAAATGCGTTACCGTGAAGACGCGAAGGGCGCGAAGTTACGCGAAGAAGAGAATAAGAGTTGATTTTAACTTCGCGTAACTTCGCGCCCTTCGTTGATATCCTGCAATATCTTGTCGCCACGCAAAGATTTTCCAAGACCGCGCAGCTTCCGGGGTGCCGCGCTTACTTGTAGTTCGGCTCGAATCGAGTTGAAATCCATTGAAGAAAGATCTCACGCAGAGGCACGGAAGGCTTCGCCTCCGTGGCAAAGGCGCAGAGAAGCAAGAGAAGTAATGGCCTGACCTAGACCCAGCTTCGCGCAACTTCGCGAGCTTCGCGCCTTCGTGGTAAAACTCTTTGGGTTGCGGGCACAGCCGGCGCTGGGCGTCTTCGCGGTAATATTTTCTGGTTGCGGCCATGCCGCACTTCGCGGTGAATAATGGGGATCAGAATCATTTCTTCGTCGTTGACTCGGGCAATGTCCACGTGCCGGTGAGACGAACGTCGCGCGAGGAGCTGGCGACTTCGATGGCGTAGTCATCTTTCTCGGCGACCCAGGCGGCGCGGGCGGGGTCGTAAAACGCAAATGAACTGAAATCCAGGGGAATCGAAACCATGCCCTTTTCGCCGGGTTTGAGGGAGATTCTGGCGAAGCCCTTCAGCTCCTTGGGCGGGCGGGGAAGGCTGGGGTGGGATTGGGTGACGTACACCTGCACGATTTCCGAGCCGGTTCGAGAACCGGTGTTGGCGATGTCGCATTCAACTAGCACGTCGTTGCCGTTCAGGCCATGCTGATCGACGAGCCTCAGATTGGAGTAGTCGAAGCGCGTGTAGGACAATCCGAATCCGAAGGGAAAGAGCGGCTGGATGGCCTTGGCGTCGAACCAGCGGTAGCCAACGAGCAGGCCTTCGGCGTAATGCTCGACGCCGTGTTGGCCGGGGAAATTGCCCATCGCATGGGCGGGTGAATCGCTCAACTTTCTGGGGAAAGTGCAGGGAAGCTTGCCGGAGGGGTTGATGTCGCCGAAGAGGATTTCGGCCAGCGCGTTGCCCCCTTCCATGCCGGGATACCAGGCCTGCACGATGGCCGGCGCCCGATCGACCCACGGCATCTCGACCGCCCCACCGTCGATCAGAACGACGATGGTGCGGGGGTTGGCCTGGACGATCTTTTGGATCAGTTCATCCTGGCGGAACGGGAGCTTGAGGTCTTTTCGGTCCGAGCCCTCTTCGTCGTGAAATCTGTCATGGGGGAGCCCGGCGACGACGATGGCGACGTCGGCCTGTGAAGCGGCGCGCACGGCGCGGGCGATCGTCTGGTCATTCATGCCTTTGCGGGCGTAGCCCATGGAGAAGGTGACGTTGACGTTGGGGGCGCGTTGGAGAATGCCCTGAAGGGGCGTGATTTCGTAGAAGGCCTTGATCTCCGCACTGCCGCCGGCGTGGGCCATCGGATGGACCGCGTTTTCCCCGATGACCGCGATGGAGGAGATTTTTTTTGAATCCAGTGGAAGCAGATCGCGATCGTTTTTCAGCAGAACGATGCCCTCTTCGGCGACCTGGCGGGCGGTGGTCTGGTGCTGGGGGGTATTGATGGAGCCGCCGGTGGAGGGATGATCGAGCAATCCGATGGCCTGCATCACGCGAAGGCGCCGGCGAACCTTGTCGTCCAAAACCGAGACCGGAATCTGGCCGCTGGTGACGAGCTGAAGAAACGGATCGGCCAGATAATATTGGTTGTAGGGCGTGTTGGTTGCTATTTCCATGTCGATCTCAAGAAACGGATTGACCAGATGATACTGGCTGTGGGGCTTGTTGGTTCCCATTTCCAAATCGAGGCCGTTGAGAGCGGCCTGGCGCGTGTCGTGGGCGCCGCCCCAATCTGAGATGACCATGCCGGTAAATCCCCATTCGCCCTTGAGGATTTTATTGAGCAGGTAGTCGTTGTGACAGCAATGTTGGCCGCGGAACTGGTTGTAAGCGCCCATGACGCAAAGGACGCCGGCCTGCTGAACGGCGGCGCGAAAGGCGGGGAGATAAATCTCGCGGAGGGTGCGTTCGTCCATCTCGACGTCGATGGAGCCGCGGTTGGTCTCCTGATTGTTGGCGGCGAAATGCTTGGCACAGGAGGCGACGCCCTGGGCCTGTTCGCCGCGGATGTAGCCGACGGCCATCCGGCTGGTGAGGAAAGGGTCTTCGCCCATGTATTCGAAATTGCGGCCGCCGAGGGGAGTGCGCTGAATGTTGAGGCTGGGTCCGAGCATGACGTTCTTGCCGCGTGCTTTGGCCTCCTGTCCGATGACGGCGCCGTAGGCGTGGGCGATGGCGGGATCAAAGGTGGCGGCGAGGCAGAGGTCCACGGGCATTGCGGTGGAAAAATCATCGGTTCGGCCGGCGGGGCGCCAACTGTCGGTCTGAATCTCCTCGCGGACGCCGTGCGGGCCGTCGCTCATCCAGAGACGGGGAACGCCCAGGCGAGGGACGCCCGCGGCGGAGAACTTGGTGTCGGCGTGGACCATGGCGACTTTCTCTTGCAGGGTCATTTGTGAAATCAGGTGGTCGATGCGCGGTTCGCGGCGCTCGGCGCAGCCGACGGGAAACACGCTGAATAGCAAAAGGAACAGGATAGCGCGGGCAGGGCAACTGCATTCTCGAGGATGGCGCTCTTTTTCCCCTCCCCCTGTACTCAGGGGGAGGGCCAGGGTGGGGGTTTCGTGAGCCAATCGATGTTCGACCCCCACCCCAACCCTCCCCCTGAGTACAGCGGGAGGGGGTTCGTTTGGGAATGCGGTTGCTCTTGTGGCGCGGGCTGGTTTCATTGCGGGGATTCTGACGGAGGGGGATCGGTTTGGCAAAACCGCCGCCAATCGGCGGGAGTATCCAGATCGTCGGCGCCGGCGGGCCAGGGGATGGTGGTTACCGACGCGGGATCGGCCAGGAGCAAACGCTTGGCGCCGTCGGCATCGGCGAGGCGGGATAACTCGTCGAACGTCGACTTATCAAAACAACACGGCGGGCCGACGGTGCCGGCGTAACGGCAGGCGGCCATCGGCTTGCCGGAGGCGGACCAGGCCGCGATCAAATCGCCAAGGATTTCCGGCGAAAGACGGGGTTGGTCGCAGAGAGCGACAATCACTGCGGCGATGGAGGGATCGATGGCCAAAACAGCGGACAAACCGCATCGGATGCTGGTGCCGATGCCGGCGGACCAGTTGGGGTTGAACGCGGATTGCACGGGCAGATCGGCGATGTCGGCGGCAACGGCATCGGCGTCGGAGCCGGTGACGACCACGGCCGGCCGGCTGCCGGCGTCGAGGGCGGCGCGGGCGGCGCGGCGAAGCAAGGATTGGCCGCCGATGCGCAGGAGCTGCTTGGTCCGGCCCATGCGTGAGCCGCCGCCGGCGGCGAGGATGATTGCGCCGATGGAGGGCATGAATTAAATCGGTTCCAGGTTCTGCCTGGGTTGGCGGTTGAGGTGAATCGGTCCGGGTCGGAGGGAGAGTAGGCCGCCGGGGCGGGCGGCGGCGACGGCTTGGACTTCGGCGACGATGGCCAGGGCGATCTGCTCGGGGTTGTCGGCGCCGATGTCGAGGCCGATGGGGGAATGGATGCGGTGCTCGTGGCCGGCGAAGCCGGCGGCGGCGAGCAGACGTGCGGTGCGGCGGCGCGGGCCGAGAACGCCGACGTAGCCGCGGGGATTGCGTAAAAGCGCGGCCAACGCCGCGGCGTCGCGGTGGAAATTGTGGGCCATGACAATGGCGGCGGCGTCAAGGGGTACATCGGCGGCGGGGCCGTCGGCGGAACAGATCAACTGATCGGCGGTGGGAAAGCTTTGCCGAAGCCCGGCCACCGGGCGGGAGCCGATGATCGTCACGTGCCAGCCGAGCGCTTTGGCCAGATCGACCAAGGGCGCCACGTCGTGGCCATCGGCGAAAACGGCGAGGGCTTGCGATGGGATCAACCACTCAATCAGCACGTCGGCCCATCCGCCGCGCGAGAGATCGCAGCGGTGGATCTCGAAGGATCGATCGCCCGGCGGATCGCGGCGCAGGTGGGCCAGTAGGGCTCCATGCAATTTCGGGTCCGCGATCTGGCCGAGAGGCTCATCATCGCCAAGACGGAAAAGATGAGCGCCGGAGACGGCGGAGCCGACGCGGATGACGGTGGCCAGGGAGGCGCGGGTTCGGCGGCGGACGACGGCGTGGAACGCGGCGAGCGGGCCGGGGTCGATGCCGGTGACGCGCTGGATGAGGATTTCGATTCGTCCGCCGCAGCCGAGGGATGGGCCGGGATCGGCGATGGGGCGGGCGGTTTCCTGGCCGCCGTCTTCGTCGTCGGTTTCGTAACAGACGATGATGGGTTTGGTTGGCTCGGGGATGAGCATTCGTGCCCTGCGGGCGACATCGCGTTCGAGGCATCCGCCGCTGACGGTTCCCCAGGTTCGGCTGTCGCCGGCGACGAGCATCCTGGCGCCGGGCAGGCGATAGGAAGAGCCTTGGACCGAGACAACGGTGGCCACGGCGGCGGGCTGGCCGGCGGCCAGCAACGATTCGTAGCCCTCGATGATTTGCAGGCGATCACGCATAAGATTCCGGATGAACGTTTACGGGCCGACGATTTTACCGTGACGGGAGGACGTGGGCCATTGGTCAGGGTTTGTCAGCGGACAGCCTTAAAATGGTCATCATAAAACTACGGTCGCAGAGTGCGCCTGGGCGCCGTGGTGACAAGACCCTTATTTTCGACAGCGCGGCGGGGGGTTTTGTCTACGTCTACGGGACGACCCACTTGAAAAGGCATCGGTCGGCCATTTTGTCGCGGCTTGAAAAAGAGTCGAACCACGGATTTCGCGGATAACGCGGATCAGAAACGAATGAATTCATTTTTCCTTCCCATCCGCGTTAATCCGTGTAATCCGCGGTCGGTTTGCATTCTCTTGCTTTATAGGTCATCGCAAAACTACGATTGCAGAATTGGCCCTGGTGGGGTGTCTACGAAACCCCCGTTTTCGATAGTGCCACGGGGGGTTTTGTTGACGTTGACGGGACGACCCACTTGAAAAAGCAGCGGTCGGCCATATTGGCGGTGTCGGAGATGACCGCATTCGGGCTGGGGTAACGGGCGTCAGATAGGCAACAAAAAATGCGGGTCCCTCTATCTCTATAGCCGGGAGGTGAAAGGATTGACCGTGTTTTTGGAATTCGGCGGATTTTTTGAGAATATTTTCTGGCGCGGGTGATGGCGGGAGGGAGGTGAACCGGGACGGGACGTGAACCGGGTACGTGAACCGGGACACAGCTAGAAAAAAACTGGGCTGCGTCCCGGTTCACGCCGCGTCCCGGTTCACCCGGCCCTCTCGCGCACCGGCAATCCTCACGGCCGACCTCCTGGCCGAAATTTCGCGCTGGCGGCCAAAACCTCTTCACGAGTGACGGATTCGGGCGGCTTCTCATTCGGCGACGTCGCGAAATCCGCAAAGCGGACCACGTGCCCCGTGCGCAACCAAAGGTGGAACGTTTTCACCTGATCCATCGAAAGGTTTCGGAACGTTGCCGAGTCGGTCTTGGCGTTCACACCGTTATTCACAATCGGTCCCTCCCTCGATCCGACTTCGCTTCCGTCATTGCTGATGGCCGTCAGCGCCATAATGTCATTTCTCTCCGCGCTGCGCTTGTATAACACGTAGAATTCATGATCCCCCTGGCGTTCTTTCCGCGTGATCGTATAGGTGATCCTGTCCACAACGAGCGGCTTGTCTGAATTGCATTCTCCAATCTGTTTCCACGGCCCGATCCCTATATCCACCTTGATTTCCCCTGGCGCTGGGACGCTCGGAGCGAAAAGCGTCGAACTCGACTGAAATGGCGCCTGTTGCGGATCGGCTGGCACTGGCGTATCCGGCTCGGTCGTCGCGCCGTGAATCTCCATCCCATATCGAAGCGGCGGAGTTCGGATGTTGCCGGACAATAAACCAATCTGCATCGGCGCATCGATCGGATCTCCCGCGCCGTCCCACCAGCAAAAATTGTATCGTTCCGGCCGACACAGCCCGAGCAACTTAACTGTCGCCCCGTTTTCCAGCGTCACGGAATACGCCGCGGGCGGGTCGTTCGCCGCGTGTTTGGCGCGTGAAGCCCACACAACCGCGACGTCCGCCAGCGTCCTCATCGCCGCCGGACCGTTCCGAATCCACCAATCGCATGGAATTCCGGAAGATCCCCCCTGAAAACTCCAAACTTCCCAGTGCTCGGCTCGAAACGCTTCCCACACAACCAGATGATGATATTGAATCCCGGATGCGCCGGTGAATGTGCCCACGAACGCGACGGCCTCACCCGCCTTGATCTGTCCTTCGAAAATAATCGATTGCTCACGTTCGGGTGCGCCCGCGTTGGGCGCCACCGTCGATTCCGACAGTTTCAGTTTCAAGTCCGGATGGTTGAGCGTGATGTGAATGCTGTCGCGATCCGGCGGATCGAACTCATCAAACACTGGCGGGATTGATTAAAGGAGACGTAGCTCTTTTCGTCGCGGATACAATCGGCCGGAGGACCGGCCGGCTCAATTTTGGTGGCGAGGCGGGCGGTTGTCCGAGCGGTTTTTATTGGCGCGGATCGCTGGGGGCGGATTCGCCGGTAAAGAATGGGGGTAGCCAGCCGTCGGAGCCGCAGAGGACGTTGGCAACCGTGTATTGCGAAACCTCCTGGGAGTTCAATTGACGTACCCAGGATACGCGGGCGGACTTATCCGATCCGGGGCCGGTGTTGCCGTATTCGGCGTAGCGGGCGGTCTTTTCGTTGGCGGGGATTTTCCAGTTGGACCAACCTTCGGGCCGGATGTGCGGGCCTATTTGGCAATCGATGAAGGCGGTGGCGCCGAATGGGCGCCAGGGGCGGCCGAGATAGACCGAGGCGGCGGGGACGTCGGCATCGGCGGTGAGATTGCAATGCAGGAAGACGTAACCGAAGGGCGCCTGCGGCTGGGTGGAAGCGGCGGTGAGATAGCCCTTGCCCAGGCTGCGAATCTCGCAGGAGTCGAAGACGGCGGTGGATTTTCCGAAGATGAAATCGACGTGGCCTTCGACGTAGCAGTGATGGAAATAATTTCGGCCGGAGCTGTCGGCGAAGACGGTGTCCTGCCAACCGAGGAACCGGCAATTGTCGAAGGCGACGCGGTCGCCGGCGATCTCGATGGCCAGTGCCTGTCCGTGAGGTCCGAAGGTGTTGCGGAAGGTGATGTTCTGGGCGTCGAAATCATCGGCGAGGATACGGACGCTGGGCGTGGCGAAAGTGCCGATGGGTTTGCCGTCGGGTCCGGGCATGGTTGCGCCGAGTGCGAAGGTGAGGATGGTGGTCGCCGGATCGTCGCCGCGGAAGCGGATCAGGGGCTTGATGCGGGGAACGGTGACCTGCTGGTTGTAGATTCCAGGTAAAATATGAATGTCATAGGTCTGATGGGGATAGGCGGGGATGGCATCGACCGCCTGCTGGACGGTTGTGAACATTCCAGAGCCGTCGGCGGCGACGGTGATCTCGGAGGGCAGGGAGGCGGGGGCGGTTGCGGGTTGGGTGGCGGGATCGGCGGCGGCGAATGCGGCGGGTGGAAGGAATAGAAGCAATGAGAACCCCACGGCAGCCGCGGAGGCTTCGCCTTCCGCGCCGTGGGCGTTCAAGAATCGAAATGGCATATAGCCACCTCCCAGATTCGAACTGGGGACCCGCAGTTTACAAAACTGCTGCTCTACCAACTGAGCTAAGGTGGCAAGGCGTGGCGGACGGCGGACTAATCGGTAACTTCCAGGATCTTGAACTGCATGGTGCCGCGCGGCGCCTTGACCTTCACCGTATCGCCGACGCGCGCCTTGATCAGGGCTTCGCCCATGGGGCTGTTGGCGCTGACGTTGGTGATGTCTCCACCGACGGCGGGCTGGGCCTCGCCGACGATGCGGACCAATATTTCGCTTTCATCATCCAGGTCCATGAGTTTGACGGTGTGGCCGATGAAGACGACGTCCTCGGGAACGGCGGCGTTGGAGATAACGGAGACGTTCTTGATTTTGGCTTCAAGCTCGGCCAGTTGTCGCTGGATGTTGCGGTTTTCCTCCTTGGCGAAGTGATATTCGGCGTTTTCAGAGAGATCGCCGAGGCTGGCGGCCTTGCGGATGCGGTCCTGGGCGTCGATCTGGGCCTTGTAGAGTTCCTCGCGTTTTTTTTCGAGGGCGATTTTTTCCTGGGCACTGACAAACTGCATGAGGCTCTACTCCTATTGATCGCCGGCCAAAAATACGAAACACCGCGCAAAGCCGCGCGGTGCTCAAATACTGATGGGTCAATCATATACCAATGGGATGGTTTGGCAAGGATTCCTGGGGGGTACGGGAAGTTTGACCAGAGGGGGACGGGCAACTTACACTGCCGATCCCGAAAGAAATGGGAAATCGGAGCACGGAATGGCGTTTTCATGTGTGGTTGTGACGCCGGAACAACAGGTTCTGGACGAATCGCTGACGCAGGCGATCATCCCCGCGGCGGATGGGCTGCTGGGAATTCTGACCGACCGAGCGCCGTTGTTGGCCAAGTTGGGCAAGGGTCCGCTGCGGCTGGACCTGGCATCGGGACAAAAAAGACTCTTTCGGATCGAGGGGGGCGTGGCACAGATGAAGGATAATAAGCTGACGATCCTGACGCAGGTTGCGGCGGAGCAGGGGAAGAGTTAGGGCGGGGACCCACGGCAGCGCCGTGGGCGTTCAGATTCATTCTTTAATCGCGCCGAAGGCGGCCATAATTGCGTTCTTGTGGAGCACTTCAATCCTGGTGAAGCCGACCTCCCGAAGCAAATCGAGTTGAAATACCAGGCTGCGCGGCGTGTCCTCTTTCTCAATGTACGCGAAAACGGAGTCGCGGTATTCCGGGCCTTTAAGGTCCGCCAGGTATTGGCCGTAGCGCATCCACATGTCGGCCTGCACGGGCGCAAGGGTGTGCAGAATCATATCGGAAATCCAGATCGATCCACCGGTGGCCAGCGCCCGGTAAAACTTGGCGAAAACGGATCGCCATTCGTCGTCGGTTCTGAGATGGTGCAGAACGCAGGCTGCGAAAATGACGTCGAATTGTCGGTCGGGCAACTCGGCCTGGCGGACGTCGCACTGGATCAGGTTGACGCTTCGGCGCGCGATGGGGGCAATGCGCAGATGGGCGCGGTCCAGCATGGGCCGGCTGAGGTCCATCAGGGTGACGTTGAGATCGGGCAAACGCTGAAGCAATTTCAGCGTGTAGTTGCCCGCGCCGCAGCCGACGTCGAGCAGCGATTTGGCCGCCGGCGTAACCCCGGCGGCGGCGGCGGCGATCAAATCCAACACGAGCGGGGCGTCCATCGTGGCGGTCTGGCCGGTTTCCAGAACTGAGAATCGCTCGACTTCAGAATCGAACCGGGCACGGATTTCATCGACGGTGGATTTCACGGCGGAATTATAGCAGTCGCCGGGTGAAATCCGCTTTCCCTGGGAGCAAGCTCCCAGGGCTTTGGATTTGTGAAAGTGAGACGGCGGCGTTCGGGAAAGGGGCGGTCCCGATGCGGTTGAGACCGCTGGATTTATCCACATTCCTGATGGATTGCCGCCAAGTGCGCCGATGTCATTTCTGGCCGCGACGGCATGCGGCGCGTCCCATAACGTGAGGACATCAGTTTGCGACCGGTGGCACAGCTTTCGATCGATCTGCTGGAAACGTTCGTGACGGTGATCCGGCTCGACGGCGATGCGGCGCAGGCGGCGCGGGCGCTGGACATCAACCAGCCGAGCATGTCCAAACGGCTGGCGTTCCTCCAACACGTGAACGGGATTCTCAAGCGCCCGTGGCTGCGTCGGGTGGGAAAAACCTGGCTGCTGACGGATGAGGGGCGCCGGGTTCTGCCGGTCGTTCACGATCTGCTGTTCCGGTATCACAAGCTGCATGGCTACACGAACGAATCGCCGCCGGCGCCTACCAGCGTTCTGCGTTTCGCCTGCGGGCAGACGGCCGGGTCGTTCCTCATACGCCGGGCATTGCAAGATTTCCGCAAAGATCATCCGGATGCGCAGATTCGCGTTTCGACGATGCGGTCCGAGCAGCGCATCGCCGGCGTCGCCGGCGGCGCCATCGACATGGCCCTGATCAGCCGCGACAACGATGAGATCGAGGAACTGGCCCGCGGCACGCGCCTGCGCATCGAAACCATCAGCCGATTCGGTTACGGCCTGGCCTGCGCCAAAAGCAGCCCGTGGTCCGCCAAATTCAAAAGACTTTCGCGGCACGAACCGCTGCCGCTATCAACCCTGGCCGAGTTCCCCCTGATCCTCCCCGAGCCGGATTCCAACACCCGGAAGATTCTCGATCCGCTGATCCACCGCCAAAGCTGGGCGAACAGAATCGAATACCGCATCGAAATCGGCGGCTGGCTGACGATCCTGGATTACGTCCGGGCCGGTCTTGGCGTGGGGTTGGTCAGTGAATTGGCCGTAGCCGAACTGGCCGCGAAGAACCTGATGTTCCGCCCGCTGGCCGATTCGGGGCTTGGGACGATGGTGATGAAACTCGTCAGCCGCAAGGCGGATGATGAAGTTCAGGACAAATCGCGAGCAAGCGTCAGCAAGGCTTGGCGGGCGAGCCTGAAGGCGCTGATGGGGCGGTGATTCTTATGGCGGGGCTTGCTCGGATGCCGCGTGCGGGATTATCGCCCGGCAGTCTGGCACCTCATCGTGGGCTGCGTGAGTTCAAATCCGGTCACTCCAATTCCAGAGACCAATCTCTCCCTGACTGCATTGCGTGCCTATATCGTTTTGGCTCAGTCAGTTACGACGGATCATTGGTCGACAACGTTCCCGGATAACCGAAGGAGTATTGTGAAGTTATGGCGAAGGCTCGAACCGATTTGAGATGGTTTCGAAGCCATCTGTTTTTTTTCACTTGACATATTCCCATATCGGAATATACTTGCATCATGGCTCGGGCAGCAACAACCTCCGATGTTTTCAACGCCATCGCCGAACCCCGCCGGAGGGAGATTGTGGATTTGCTCGCCCTGGGGGCCGAGCGCGATGTGAGTGAACTGGTGCTCAAACTCGGTCTTGCCCAGCCGGCGGTTTCGAAGCACTTGGGTGTGCTGCGAAAGGTGGGTGTGGTTGCCGTTCACAAGGCCGGGCAACGCCGGTTGTATCGGCTGAACCCGAAGGAGCTCAAACCCATGCACGACTGGATTCAAAATTTCGAGCGTTTCTGGACCGACCAACTGGCCGGCATCAAGGAAGCCGCCGAACTAAAAGCGAAACAACTTGCCGCACACGATCGCTCTGCATCGAAACACCAACCCCATTTAGAGGAGCAAAGTCATGGTCGTTGAAGAAATCAAATTCCTGCACGTCGTCAAAGAGGTGCTGATAGCCGCCCCGGCGGACGTGGTCTTCCAAACCGTGCTGGAGCCGCATGGCCCCTTGAAGGAAATGAACATGAAGCTGGAGCCCTGGCCCGGTGGGCGCTGGTTCCGCGACCTGGGCAACAACACCGGGCACCTGTGGGGTCATGTCCAGGTGATCAAACCGCCAAAACTACTGGAACTGGTTGGCCCGACGATGATGTCCTACCCGGCGATCTCGCACGTGCAGTACCGGCTCACGGAACAGCCCGGCGGCACGCTGCTGAAATTCACGCACCGGGCCATGGGTCTGATCGAACCCGGACTCGAAGAAGGTGTGAGCAAAGGGTGGGGAGAGATGCTGGACGAGATTCGGACGACTGCGGAGAAGAAGCGCGGTTAGAAGTGGTTCCCGCGCACCTATTATGAAGAACATTAAATGGCTTCCATCGTACGCGGACAGCCGGGATTCATTTGGATAGGAGCTTTTATGACAATCGCCAACAAAACAGTTCTGGTGACCGGAGCCAATCGCGGTATAGGAAGGGCGCTGGTCGAGGAAGCGTTGAGGAGAGGCGTGAAGCGGGTGTATGCCGGTACGCGCCGGCCCTTGGCCCACTCGGATGGGCGCGTCACGCCCCTGACCTTGGATGTGACCAACGCGGCGCAGATTCAAGGAGCTGTCGAGAGGGTCGAATCTCTCGATATACTCATCAACAATGCCGGCGTATCGCCTTTCGATGACCTCAGCGATCGTCGTGTGCTTGAACAGCAGCTGGCAGTCAACCTCTTCGGCCCGTATGACGTGACGCAGGCTTTCCTGCCGTTGCTGACTCGGTCGCGGGGAGCCATTGTCAACGTTCTGTCGTTGTCGTCCCTTGCCGCCGTGCCGTTCAGTCCGGCTTACTCCGTGTCAAAGGCGGCCGCGTTCTCCCTGTCGCAGTCGCTGCGCACTCTTTTGGCCGGACGGGGTGTCAGCGTCCATAGGGTCCTTCCCGGCCCCGTGGACACGGACATGACACGAAACCTGGACATACCGAAGGCCTCTCCGGAGTCCGTTGCGCGGGCCATCTTGGACGGAGTGGAGAAAGGGGAGGAGGAAATCTTCCCTGATCCCATGTCAGAGTCCGTGGCGGAGGGCTGGCGCGGCAGTGCGGTCAAGGCGCTGGAGCGTCAGTTTGCGGCGCTCGTACAAGCAGAGCCCGTTAAGTCATAAGCATCCTCAAACCGCGAAACTGGAAAGAATCATGAAAGATCAAAATTTCACCACTACTTTTTTGGTAGACCAGACGTCGGAAGAAGTCTTCGCTGCCATCAATAATGTTCGTGGATGGTGGTCAGAAGAAATTGAGGGTAGCACCGACAAACTCGGTGATGAGTTTACATATCGCTTCGCAGACGTTCATCATTGCAAGATGAAATTAATAGAAGTCATTCCCGACAAAAAAGTCGTTTGGCTTGTTTTGGAGAACCACTTTAATTTTACCAAGGACAAAAGCGAGTGGAAGGGCACAAACATTACTTTTGAAGTCTCGAAAAAGGGCAACAAGACCGAACTCCGCTTCGCTCACCTGGGTTTAGTTCCCGAACATGAGTGTTTCGATATCTGCTCAAACGCATGGGGCTCTTATATAAACGGTAGTTTACGGAGCTTGATTACCACAGGTAAAGGACAGCCCAACCAGAAAGAAAAAGGGTCTCGAAAAAAGGCTTCCCTATGAGGTTTTCTCGGTGACGTGAAGCGGGTGATACGGCGCGACGCGCGCAATCCGAGGTCTGCCTATGAAAACGCCGAAGAACATCGACGTGCTATTCGTCGCCGGTTTTGGCCCGATCGTTCGCGACCCGGCCGCAAGCCGCAAGTTCTATTCGGAAAAATTGGGGCTGCCGTTCAAAGAAGACGCCAACGGCTATCTGCATACAGGCGGGCTGGAAGGCGTGAAGCATTTTGCCCTGTGGCCGTTGGCGCAGGCCGCCGAGTCCTGCTTTGGCACGGTTCAATGGCCTGACAATCTTCCCGTGCCACAAGCGTGGATCGAATTTGACGTAGGGAATATTGAAAGAGCCACCGCGGAGCTGAGGTCGCAGGGCTACAAACTGCTGATTGCGATGCGAAAGGAACCCTGGGGCCAAGTTGTCACGCGGCTGTTGGGACCGGAAGGTCTGCTGGTAGGCATAACTCATACGCCGTCGATGCGGAAGTGAACGTCGCCGATTCGACCATTCCGAGCGCGACAGAAAAACAAGCAGGAGTCGATTTATGAACGCAACAAGCGAAAACGCGATCAAATTTCCGAAAGTCGTGGATCCGGCCGGATGGCAGAAGGCGCGCGACGCCCTTCTGATCAAGGAAAAGGCGGCAACGCGTGCGCGCGATGCGCTGGCCGCCGAGCGCCGGCGGCTGCCGATGGTGAGGATCGATAAGAAATACACCTTTGCCGGACCGAAGGGCAAAATGAGCCTGCTCGATTTATTCGAAGGCCGGCGGCAGCTCATTCTTTATCACTTCATGTTCGCTCCCACGGTCGGGGGTTGGCCGGATGCGGGATGCGTGGGGTGCTCGATGGTGACGGACCAATTCGGCCACCTGGCGCATTTCCATGCGCGCGATACTTCCTTCTGCCTGGTTTCCCGCGCGCCTTTGGAGAATATTGAGAAATTCAAGAAGCGGATGGGCTGGACGTATCCCTGGTACTCCTGGGATGGCACCAACTTCAATGCGGACTTGGGCTTGGCCACCGACAATTACTACGGCCTGAGCGTCTTCATCCACGATGACAAGGATGTCTTTCGCACGTATTTCACCGACGGCCGCGGGGTCGAGGGGCTGAACATCTGGACATTCCTTGACCTGACCCCACTGGGCCGGCAGGAGGAATGGCAAGACTCCCCCGCCGGCGGTCCGCGGACCAAGCCAGGCGCTTGGTGGCGCCGCCACGATGAATACGGGAAAGACAGCGGAGCACAGCACTCATGAGCAATTGCCCATTCTGCAATCTCGACCCCGCACCAAACCCAGCTCGGCTAAATCCAAGCGACGGCAAACGACCACCCGGTCTTCTTCGCCGCGCGTGGCGAGGTATTCAATGGCTTTTCCCCACCACCCTACTGGTGTTGATGCCCAAATGCCCGATGTGCGTGGCGGCCTATGTCGCCTTGTTCACCGGCATTGGCATTAGCGTCTCAACCGCCCGATGGATTCAAATTCTAATGCCGGTGTTTTGTTTGACCTCGCTGGCATATATTGCCGTCAGACGCTGGCGCAGGCGCTCCGTGGCGCGCGTATTTCCAGCTTCTTCCTCATCATGATCGCCTCAGAAAGTGAAACGGGGATGCGGTACGCAGCCAGTTCTTAAGCTACCGTACGGAGCTTTTGAAACCCTGAAGGGTTCATGGATATCGCGGGCTGGCGCTTTGTCGCGGCAGGACGTTTTGTCGGCGAAAGATGCCAGGAAGTCGCCTCATTCGGGGGCCTTACCGCGCTATTCCTGATCGCTCGCGATGTCGCTCGCTTGAGGGGCGTTGCAAATACTCGTCAACTAATCTGGCGATGTTTTGGCTGTGTGCGGCTTGGCGATCGCGAATTGCCTGTTGGAGTTGGTCGCCGGTCAGCGGCGCTCCAACGCCAATCGTTTCGCGGGGGGATTCCGGTCCGGCGGACCAGTTTTCGACGGCGGCGGCCATGTAATGGTCGTGCAGGGAATTTCGGAGCGTCTCGGAGAGGATACCGGCGCTGTTGATGGTGAACTCGCTACGGCGGCCATATATCTCCAGGCGCGTTGCCAGGACCTCCCAATGCAACGCCGCGGCTTCGTCGGCGCGGCCCATCGCTCGCAGGGTTCTGCCCAACTGACTGATCGCGCATTGGGTGTCGAATTCCTTGCGTCCATGAGCACGAGTCCGCTGGGCAACCAGACTCTCCAGAATGCAGCGCGACTCATCGAGATGCCCCGCTTCGCGAAGTTTTATGGCGTAGTCGAGAGTCTGCTGGTCTGTATCGGGCATGGCGGTTAGTCCGATTCCTCCGGGTCGGTGATCGGCCGGACCCGGTCGGCGGCGGCGTAGATGTCGTCGGGACCGAGCACCTTGGCCCCGCTCAGGGCGGCCCGGGCGGCGGCGGCGTCCAACAGGGAAATCGCCTTGGCGGGATATTCGCCGGGCAGGGCGCTGGACGCCCTCACGGCGACGTTGGCACAGAGGGCGTCGATTTCGACCGCATAATACCGGCGTTTCTCCAGCAGAATTGCAACCAGCTCTTCCTGCGTCAGGGCGGTCAATTCCACGAGATGAACGCGTCGCGCCAGCGGATCGGCCTTGAAATGCCGCAGCCAGAAGCGGGTGGTCGTTCCGATCAGGCGAGCGCCCCGATCCAGCGACTGGCTCAGGAGTAACGGGCCGCAGTGGATTTCGTGGCAGGCCAGTTCGACGTGCTCGATTGCCGCGATAGCCTCGGACTCGATCAGTTCGCTCAGCAGTTCGCCGAAATATCTGGATCGCTCTTGAGCGGGGATGGAGGAAACGAAGCCGATGAGGTCGAGGTTGATGATGGCGGCGGGCGAGGAGCGCGACAGGCCCAACAGGAGGTTGGTCTTGCCGGCGCCGGATGGGCCGAGGATCAACGGCAGGCAGGGATCGCGCCGGCGCAGGCAGGAGAGAATCTGTTCGATCTGCTCTTGCCTGCCGATGGTCGAGTGAGATTCATCGCGGGAGATCGGGCGGCCGAAGCGTGAAAGGAGCCGGCCGGCGGCCGCGCGCGGCGCGGATTTGCGGGCGGGTGGATCGCGCGGGGGCGAGAAGGGGAAGCCGATGATGCGCAAGGCCCGGCCGATGGCGACATCAAGCTCCGGGCTTACCTCGACGACCAGGGGGCGCCATCCGCCCTGCACCGGCGCCTGGGCGAAGGCGGCCTTGATGGAATTTTCGGAGCCGAGATATTCCAAGTCCTGATCGACAAGGGCGACGAACTGGCGATCGGCGCCCGGCCGCTTGAGAAGGAGATTGGTGGCGGGCTTGTTGAATCCGCGGAGGGGCAATTGGCGGAGAATGACGGTATCGCCGTCGGGATGCTCGACGCGAATGCCGCGGCCGCGCAATTCGGTGAGTAGCGATTCGGGTGACATGGGCTTGCTCATGGAAGACGTTCATTCGGTCGAACTGCCGGACATTTCTCCCGCCAACCGGGTGAAGAATTCGTGAGATTGGGGAGTCAACCGCGGTTGAAGCAGGTCCAGAACGGGCTTCATAAGCCAGGAATGCGTTGCCCGCGGGTTTTGCTGGAGGAGCTCCTTGAGCATTGTGAGGGGCGTTTGGGCGTCCTGAGCGGCGAGGGTGGCGAGCAGCGCCTGGAGGAAAAGGACTCGGGCGATGACGTAAGACTCGGCTCCGGGGCGGCACTGCCAGGCGACGTTCACTTCCGCGGCGGCGTCGGCGTCGCGCCCCTGAGCGAGCAGGGCGCGCGCCAGGTGGCAATGCGTTGAGACGGGGTCGAAGTTGCGGACCAACAGATGCCGGCAAATGGCCTGGGCTTCGGCGAAACATCCGGCTGAGAACGCTTCGTATGCGGCGTCGCGAAGGGCAGACAGGCTGCCCTGGTCGGTCCTGGTCAGCAGAGGCCCGACGCGCAATTCATGACCGATCAGACAGGCCTCCCTTTCTCTTCCCAAACGGCGAAGAAGCCGGCCCAATTCATTGGCGACGACGCAGGTCTCGGCGTGATCGGGACCGCGAGCGGTCTTGAGAACGTCGAGCGTTTGGCGATAGAGTTCAACGGCCTCGCCGGCGCGCCCCTGCCAGTCCAGAAACTGGGCGATCGCCGAAAGCCAAAAGGGGACATTCGACGGCTTGGCGGTGGCCAAATCCTGTTTGAGTTCCGCGCGAAGGCAGCTTTCGGCGACGGCCGGATCGGCAAAGGCGACGACGCGTTCCGGTTGGGCGACGATGAGCCGGGCCAGCGCGGCGGCGCAGGAATCGTGCCGGTCCATGCCCTGATCCCATAGATCGAGCACGCATGCTGACGGCGAGGAGGCGGCGTGCTGGGGCGCGTCCTTGGCGACGCAGTGCGATGATGTTGCCGATCTCATAGCGGCGTCTCCGTCTAAACTGGTTCGCGGGCCCGGTCAAAAGGGGAAATCGTCCCCGAGATTTTGCTTTGTCTTCTTGGACCAAACTTCCTCGGCCGCGAACGGATTGCTCAAATTCAAGACCATGCCCCTGCTGCTGTCGTAAACGGTCATCCAGTTGGAGGCATCACTCTTGGCTTTTTTGTGGAGCCGGCGGATCGCATCGCCTCGGAGCTTGGCGCGTCCCAGAGGGGGCGGGTTGGCGGCGGCATAATCGATCTGGGCGTCGTCGATGCCGGCGAGGCGATGGTCGAGAACGCCGGTGCGATCGAGGCAATTGAAGATTCCCTTGTCGCCGAGCCGCCCGAATTTGAAATCGAGTGCGAAGAGTTCCGATCTCAATTTGAGATAGGGCTGCAACTGGTCCCATTCCATGTCGCGGGAGGGCAGGTGGCGCGTGAGATGGGCGACGATTTTGCCCAACGGTCCGCGTCGATCCAGCACAAAATCGGCGAATTGGTCGGGCTTGTTCGGCACACCCGGCACGGAGCGGACAGGGCTTTGCCCTCCGCAATCGATGCAACGGCGAAGCAAGTCGGTCAGGTGCGTCCAGTGGCGCAGCAGCCGCGGGTTAAAACCATTTTTTTCGATATGGGATTGGAAGACGCGGTGCTTGATTCCCCAGTCCAAACAGGTCGCCACGCTGTCGGGTGCGCCGTCAAGGCGGTGGAGCACGTCGTCCCATTTTGCGACTGCTTCGGGGGCCCATGAGGGCATCCAGTGCGCGTGGACGTGAAGCCGCGCCAGTTCGAGATAATGGCGCTGGATATCGCCGGCGCTCATTGCGCGGCCTGAATTCGTTCTGGCTTTCACCTTGCAGGTTGGATCGGAGGCGAAGTCGCGGAGGGCCTCGACCGGATCGCAGAGCGTGACCTGGCGTCCGGGATGGAGCCCGGCATCGGCCATGGCGACGACAATCGAGGTGGCGGCGAATTTCAGCCAGTTTTGCATTTGGCTACAGAGCGCATCGCCCACCAGGACGTGAAGCCGGTGATAGCCTTTGGAGGAGAGGGTTTGATCCTTGATATGAAAGATTCCCCGCGCATGATCGCCGGTGCTGGATTCCGACGCGGGAACGCAGATGTGCCAGGCGCGTGGAGAGAGGGTGAAAGAGCATCCGGTCTGGGTAAGCGGCCGAAATCCACCGGCGCCGGCGGTGACGACCCTGGCGACGAGAAAGGGGATGAGGTCGGCGGCGAGTTTCGACGGTTCGGAGCGCGTCAGATAGCTCTCGTGCGCGCCCCAGGTCGAAGCGCCGGTGTAATCGACGTTGCAACGATAGAGGGCGGCATCGTCCACGCCGACTCTTCGCGCAAGTTCGCTTGCCAGAGCGGCGAGGATGCGTTCACCGGCGAGAAGATATTTGACGATCTCATCGGGAGCGGTGCATTCCGGGCCGGCATATTCATATTTCTGGCAATCGACGTAGAGACGGCCGCCATTGGCGAGAAAAATCCCTCCTTCGCCGAGGCCGCGGAGGTGGACCAGGGATTCCTCGGCAATGGCGTTGAGCTTGTTCAGGAGCATTTCAAGGTCGGGGCCGGCGCCGCGCCTGGTGGCGCACAACGCCATTTCCTGCTCGAAGCCCATGAGATGGGTGGCGGGCATGCTACTGTCCTCCGCGCAGTTGCTGCGCCGATCTGAGGAACTCCTCGGCGTCCAGACCGCCGCCGTGGAGCGCCCGTTCGATTTCGGCATCGGCGGCATCGGCCAGGCGCCGGCAACTGGCCTGGATTTCCGACAGTTCTTCCGATGGAGTTGAAGGACCGGAGAAATCGTTTTGCCGCACGGCCGGATGCAGAGTCAGTTGGGTTTCCATAATCAATCTCCTGTGAAAGGTTGGCCGGGCACAGCCGGCGTGGTTTGTTTACGTTGAACGATTGCCGCGCTGGTCGATCCCGGCGTGGAAGAGAAGGCGACCTCGCGTCCCAAGCCCAATGCGCGCAAGCCGTCGATGAACGAGGGCGCCGTGTGGAGGATTTGCTCGCACTGGCGGCGGGTGAATCGCAAGGGGCTGGCCATCCAGAGCTCGGGATAGAGGTAGGACGTCCAACCGGATGGGGAGACGCTCTTCTCGCGTATCCGGACCATGTCCCAATCCACGTCATCCAGCAGGCCGGACTCGGCATGCCGGAGTACGTACGCCCGCAGCCAGGCGCGGGTGTCGTCGGGGGGCTCGTGCATGAAGCGCTCGATGTGACCGTCGGTGACGAGTTTCTCGACGGCCCCGGCCCGCTCCAAGGCCCAATACAAGCCCTCGCCGGGATCGAGGGACGAGTATAAATGGTCGAGATATTTCATTGCCGGCGATTCCCAACTGAGCCGGCGTTTGGCGGCGGTGCGTTCGAGAAGGGACAATTTGGCGACCCAGTCGATGCGCCCGGCGAGATAGCCGAAATCGCGCTGACGCAGCCTGGCCAGACACTCGCCCCAGATCTCCATGATCCGGCCGACATCGCTCACAAGCCCATCGGCCCTTCCGGCATCAACAAAACGCTTGGCCTTCTCGAAGATGGCATCCATCAGCTCGACCGCGGTGTATTCGGAGCCGTCGATCAGACGGTTCTTCGTCTTCAAGTCGGGATCTCGACTCCACCGATGCAGGGAATCAACCGGATCGTCCAGCAGGAACTGGGCCGGGACCTGTTCCTGCTCGATCATGGACAGGACGATCTGGGTCATTCCGACTTTGAGAAGGGTGGAGGTTTGGCAGAGCGTGTTGTCGAAAAAGATGGAATGGAGACGGGCCAGCCGATCATCCCCGCGGCCGACGCCGGGTGCGCCGGCGAGGGCCTCGTCACGGGAATTGCATATCGGCCGATGGAAAGTCGTTTGTGGACCGGTGAGCACCTCGAAGAAATCCGCCCGCGCCGCGATCTGATAGCGGGCCGGCCGGCCGAGGATTTCCGATCCAACTTTTCCTGCGCCCGTCAGAACAATGCTGGCGCACTGATAGGAGGCGAGGAAGAGGAGATACTGCACCCGCCGGTTGAAGACGTTGTTCCAGCACCGTCTGGTGGTCAGGAGGTTCAAATGGGACCCATAGCTGTTCCCATGGCCATTGCTGTTGTTCACGAGGACCTTGATGGTGCGGCCGGCGGGCATGCGGTCGTTGGCGCGGACCATCGCCTCGCGGGCAATCCGCAACATGGCGCCGAACGCGGCAAGGTGATCAAAAACGCCCATTACTTCCGGGAGGCAAATTTCCAGGTGATCGAGGTCGATATATGCGCATCCACCATTAGCGGGGAGGAATTTTCGGCCGCGGTCCTGTGCGTATTCCTGATACCCGGATTCTTGGCCGGCGTACCCGCCGTCGCGGTCTTGGATGAAAGTGTTGGCGTACAAGCCTCCGGCCTGCGGCGGCCACGCGCTGTCGGCATAGGATGGCGCGTAATAACTTCGCGCCGAGGCGCGGCTGAATCCGGGGATTTCGTCAAGCAGGGCGCGGGCCGCGTCACCAGCGGCGCCGCCGGTGCGGTCCGTGGGACCGCCCACGATCATGTTGCCCAGCTCTATGTCGGCGCCCGTGACTTTGGGCACGACGCGATCATCGGCGTCGGCGTGAAAATCGGACATGTTTCACCTTTGAACTGAAATTCGATTCGCCTTCAGGCGACCTGTGTGCTCAGGGGGTGCGTGACACATTCTGCGAGCCGTCTTCTTCCCCTCCCCTGGTACTCCGGGGGAGGGCCAGGGTGGGGGTTTCGTGGCCAATCGACGTTCGACCCCCACCCCAACCCTCCCCCTGAGTACATGGGGAGGGGGAAATTCCTTGCGGCAAGCAACACGCATTCGCGCTCAGGAACCGATGCGGGCGCGTCACCTTGCGAAGCAGGCGCTCGACGGCCACCACGTCAACGTCCGTGGGCAGGTCGGGCAACTGATTGCGAACGCTGTGGATGGTCAGTGCCGTTGACACCTTCTCCATCGCCGCGGCGACGGCTTCCTCCATGTCGCAGACCTGCAAACCGCGCTGACCGGTGCGGAGTTCCCGCTGGTAGGCTAGGAAGCGGCTGGCGCGGCAAATTTGTTCAATGAGCCTGCCTGATGCAAAATCCCTGGCGGAGACCGTGCGGGTCTTGCCGTCGCGGAACTTGATCCGGCAGAGTTCGGCATAGCAGGAATTGGGGTTGTAGATTCGCGACAACGCCGTTTCGATGATCTCCTGGCGCGTCAGCGTCGCGGCATCGCCGTTGGGGCTGAACGGAACCGTTCCTGGGCGCAAATGGATGGAGAAGATCGACTTTGCCGCGTTGATATCGGGGGGACGGACGCTGAGCTCCTGATCGCTGAGCCTCTGCAAAAGCGCGTTATCGATCAAGTCCTTGCGATTTGTGGTGGCCACGACGGCAACGCCTTCGCGCCCAGTAAAGCCATCTAATTCAGCGAGGAGAGCATTAAGCGTCTTATCCGCGTACTGGCCTTGGAAATGGCCGCGGTGGCGGCCGACGCTGTCGATCTCATCGATAAACAGGACGACCAGCGAGCCGTCCTTGGCGGCTTCGCGCAGCGACGAGAATAGGTCCCTGACGTTTCGTTCGCTAACGCTGACGAAGGAGCTTTCCCACTCGCCCGGCTTGACGACAAAGAACTTGGCGCGGCGTCCGGTTGTTTTGGCGAGATAACTGACAACTGCGCGCACCATCAGCGTCTTACCACAACCCGGAGGTCCGGTGAGAAGGACGCTGCAGCGGCCGGTGACTCCGTAATCGGCCGCCTTGTCGGGCGCGACCAGAACGGCGGACAGGACGGTGAGCAGCCTGTCGAGGTTTTCCTGCTGCCCCCCCACCGCGTCGAGGCTGACATCGGGGGTTTCGCCGAGCAGGAAGCGCCGGTTCTGCGCCTGCTCGATTCTTTCGAAGGCGATCCATGCCGAGGAACTCCAGCGCACGCGGTCACCGGGCGCCAGCGCCACGTTTTCCAACGACGCCGCCAATTCCACTTCGACTTCCTCCTCGTGACTGCGCAGGATGAGCGAACCATGTGGAGTTTTCTCGACGACGGTGCCGATTTCGCCGGTCCGCGGCAAACCGCGGGCGCTCCCGGCCACCACGGCGGTTTGATGCTGGTTCAGCATCACTTCGCAACCCTTGGCCAGGGACTCGACGGGCACTTCGCCGGCGACGCCAACGACGCGCAGCGTATTGCCGATCTGGACGAGGACGCGACGTTCGGAAGGATTGCCCAGGTGGCCCATGAAGATCGCCGGATACCAGAGCTTGCCGACGAGCTCGTCGATTTTTTGGCGCAGTTCGGCGGTGTGAGCGCCGGCACGTTGCAGGCCGCAGGCCAATCGATCGAAGGTCTTGAGAAGCTCGATAAAGACGGCGTCGGCGGCGTCGGGGGGCAAATGCAGAGCAGTATGGAGGAATTGCAGTTTTTGCGCCAGATCAGGGGCGCCTTCGCCGATGGCGGTCAGTTTGGCGGCCAGATCATTGAGCGATGGGTTCTCGGTTCGCTTCATTGTTTACTCCTTGTGTTTCAAATCCTTCGGGAAGAGGCGCGTGAATGACGTGGAAGGCACGGCGGGCTAAACTTCCAAGACGCCAGCCGAACGTCGTCCACGACATACCGCTGTGAGGGGAATCCGTGACCAGCAGAGCGATTCCATAGGCCCTTGCGAAGCAAATTCTGTGAAGTCGCCGGTCGTCGTCGCTGAGGAAGGGCGTGGCGGCCGGTCGGGCGGATGCGTCCTGGGCTTCGGTTTTGTCCTGGCGCTGGTGATAAAAGCTGTGGCTGTGAAACCAACCGAGCCAGATTTCGTCGCGATTTCTGCGATCGACGGCGGCCTGCACGTCCGTCCAGGTGTCCGGGGTGAAGGAAAGGCGGGTCAATTCCCCCTTCGCCCGTGCTGGGATCAGCGCGGTGATTTCGAGAAAAAGTTCGGGGAGATCGGCGTCACGGCAAACGTGGCCGATGAGGACGCCTCCGGTTTCCATGGCGCCGGCCTTGCGCGTCAGGATCGAAGCCTCCTCGAGGACGCGCCAATGGAAGAATACGGGGAGGTCATGGGCATTTTCCGTGCCGAAGAGGAGCGCTTTGCCCATGAGGCGTTCGAGGCTCGCCGGTTTGATCGGCAGGGGAATTTCCCGCTGGGTGAGCGAAAAGCGTGGCGGCGCCTGCGCCCCGGGCTGGCGGGGAATGGCCAGCACGCAATACTCGAATTCTTCTCCTTGCTTCAGCTCGCCTGAGTCGATGAAACGGCGGGCGGCAGCTTGCGCCTGCGATCTGAAGTAGGTTGTCGCGAAAATCCGGGAAGCGTCGGCGCCCGCGGCGGTCAAAACGGCGCGAAAACCGATTATGGCGGGCGGTCCGGTGCGCTCCTCCCAGATCGGTTCGACCGTCATGGGCGGCAATCCGCCCGGCTGCTGGATAATGCCGCGGCGCAGCAGGTCGAGGATCAATGCTTCGTAAACGGGGACCCAATCGACCTTGATGGGAACGCGCCCGAGAAGGCCGCCGGGCGCCTTGTGCCATAGTTCCAGCACGTATTCATGGTGATGGTCGAGCATAGAGAACTTCCTGACAAAACGGGGCCGCGATGCGTCAAAACCCCGGCGGAATCGCCGATTCCGCCGGGGAAACGATTCCACGGCGTCAAAATCCGCAACCCGCCTCCACGCTCGGCTGGAGCACCAGACGTTCTCCAGGTTGCACAACGTCACCGACGACGTCGGCAGCGTGAAGAATGGCGCCGTCGCTATCGCGGCGGAGGGCGTGGCTGATTGGGCCGGATAAGTCATTCATCGGGAGCGACATCAACGCCAAAAGCTGCGGAATCACCTCACTTATGGAGGCATCCACGGGACAGTCGTTCACCGTGGCCGATTTCTGGCCGGAAATGTCCCGGACTTCAAAACTCAATGTGTTCGTGGCGACACTCATATAGCTTCTCCTTCGTTAAACAAACGCTGGACTACTCGGCACACCGCCAGTCGCGGACCACCCGCGATTCGACAAGTAGCTGAGTGACATTTGCTCATTTGAAAGCAAGACGACCTCGCGTTGGCATAAGCCGACGGCAACGGAAAGCGCCCCGAGAATTTGATCCAATTGGCGGGGTGAGGGGTTAGGGCTCAAGTAGGCCTGTAACACGGGGATTTCATGACCGGACTCTGAATCAACGGCCGGCCTGACGGCGCGGATTGTTCCGCCAAGTTGCAGGAGCATGAGGGCGATGGCCTGGCGCGCGGATGCGGAAAATGATTGCTCGGCGTGGTGCAGGCTGACGGTGGCGCGCAGGCCGTCGTCCCAGGCGAGAATGGCTTGGGCGTAACAGTCGGACGCCTCCAGTTGCACCGTGATGCGACCTTCATTGCGGCGATTGAATGGCCATCCCGCGGCAGTACAGAGAGCCGGCAGGTCCGGAGGTTCCGGCAGGCCATTGCGACGCGCGGTGCGGTGATCGCGAATCGGATGCCGGCGCGTCGCCTGTCTTAGATCGTCGATGGACAGGCTAAGTTGTGCTTGTAGCGCATTGTCCGAGGCGTCGCCTTCAATTGGCGCTGCTGGAGTCGCCTCCAGATCCAAGGGCAGTTCCAACGTGGCACAAATGGCCGGGCGATCGGGGGCCTTCACGAGTTTTGCGGCGCCGGGCAGGAGGCTGTTTCGCAACAACACTTCCCAGGCGGCGCGCGGGATAGCCTCGCCGTGAATGTGGTCCTCGGCAAATGGAGCGCGAAGCTGGAGCCATTCGTTGTCGAGGATGGCGGTCAATTGAAACCCGTCCGCGCAACGAACGCGCCAGAAGCCGAAGCGGTCTTCGATTACCTCGGCGGCGATTGCGCCGAGGGCGGCGGCGACCGCGTCGCGCCACTGCTCTTGCATCGAAGCCATTACGACACCCTCCGTTCGGCGTTGAGGGTGATCTGGAGGGACAGGGGCCGCCTTTTCAGGGGCCTTTTGTCGGCGGGGAGAAGGTGCTGATTGTTGCGCGCCCACTGCGCCGCGGACTCGTTTAACGGCGAATGCGCCGCCCATTTGTTGTAAGTTATGATCGCAAAAATTTGGAAAATGATTTCGACAAGCTTCGTACCAGGGCGCATGAAATGCTCACCACAGCACAGAAACGGCGGGCGCACATTGGGGTGTGTGACGTTGGCGGGATACAGCCAGGTCAGGACCTCGAAGGCGTTCGCCTCGCGGAGGTAGTGATCGGGAAAAAATATCCCGACGTCCCAGCGGTCGGCCTTGCAAATCCGGCCTTGATTCTCCACGAACCCATGACAGCGGAAGCGCGCGACGTATTTTTGCGGCGGACCGTCGGGGCGGAGCCAGGGGTGCAACTCCAGCAGGTCGCTTTCGGCGGCAAGGGCCATGCCTTCTTCGAACTGTGTGCTCAGGAATAGGTTCAGGATCTTGTCCATGTTCAATTCCCTCCTGGCTCATTTGCCAAGCTGAGTTCGACGTGTTGGGATTCGTGTGAACCGTTGAGGGTCAGGACGTCGCCGGCGCGAAGACCGAAGCGCCGCAGCGGGCGGGCGAGGAGGCGATCGCCGGCGGAACGTACGTCGAGGCGAGGCAGCAGGTAGAACCCCATGGGTTGCATTTCGCCGCCACATTGCGAGCAGAGCCGGAGTTTCGCGCCGATCCTGCCTTGCAGGCGGAGCGTGCGCGCCTGCTGCCCGCATAGCGGACAGACCAGGCGCGTCACCCACATGCGCTCCGCACTGACCGAGGCTGGAAGCTCCGCCCCCCGGAAGAGCTTCCGGCCGTGCTCAACCAGATCGCCGAGGGTCCGCACGGTTTGGGGCAATTTTTGGATCGACCAAACCTGGTGATCAAACGGACAGGCGCTATTTCGGCGAAGCGTGTTGACGTAGTAATGGTGATAGCGCGCTTCCACGATCAACTGTCTTCCCGCAAGCGATTGATCGAAGGATCCGTCGAAGAGCTTTTGGCATTCAATCGCCGCCAGGGACGCCGCCAGACCGCCGAGGGCGGACGAGGCTCCGGTTGGCGCGCTCTCCTTAAGGCGGCCGTCGCAGGAATAGGCGCGGCTTAATGAATCCCTGTCCATGGCGCCCCAACTACATTGTATGCATGGCGCATCCATAGCGGGGACATGGACTTGCAAGCGAGCGAGTGAACCGTCGGCCCGAATCCCCGTGTCAATCCAGGGCGTACCCAAACGCCATGCGATTTCGTTTATGGAAAGGCGCGATAGCAGCGAATCGACGCAGGCGATGAATACGCTGACCCGAGTTCGGCCCCAGGGGACGTTTTCAACCCGAGCGACAATTGGCTCGACTTGCAGAGGGTCATGCCGGCGAATCCGCCGCGCTCGCCGCGCCGAGGCAATCGCCTTCTTTTGGCCGACGTCCATGTCCCTGGACGAATATTCCTGGGAGGTATTTTCGGCGCGGACTGAATCGTCATCCACGATCACGAGGCGCTTAACTGCCGGGAGGCGCGCCAGATGCGTGACGAGCTGGGACCCGATGTTCCCGACGCCGATCACGGCGACGCTCTTTGGGGCCGCGGGATGTTCGCCGGTTTCACTCATTTGAATACTCGTCGGGCCGCCAGCAGTTCTGGTCATTCAGCGCGGTGGGCTGATCGCACCGGCAACGGTCGGAATACAGCCAGCATTCGAGTTCCTTTTCCTTATCTTGATGGAAATAGGTCTGGCACTTGCCGCATCTGACCACGAGGTGGCCGGGTTTGATTTCGGTGGCGCAGCGCGGGCAAACGACCGGGGGCCTTCCTTGGGGATAGGCCACGATGACCGGGGCCGATTCCGCGGAAAAATAAATTCTTTCGCCGCCGGCGATCTGGATTGCGTCGCGATCGCGCAACGCGCGCATACCCAAAATCACGCGGTCCCCATTGACGTGGACAATTTCTTCCTCGCCGGGGCGGACGATCAGCGCCCATTGGTCTTTGTCGTCGTTGACCTTGCGCGCCAGCACTGCGGGAGCATCCTGTGTGCCCGGGACAGCCGCACCAAATGGGTCGGCGGTCAATTCAAATGGATCGCGATCCAGAGGGACGACTGTCCATTGCTGCGCATCGCAAAAGACCCAAAGACGAGGCATGACATTCTCCTCTCAGCGTCAGTCAACAATAAAAACCGCCACGCGACGGCGGCGATGATTCGGCTCCGGGGCGGAGCGTATCAAATCGGAGGCGGACGAATCCATCGCTGATTTGATGCGCAAATACGTGGATACGAGGGAAGACTCGCAAGCGAATCGGCCCAATCCCCGGATCGCTGCGCCGATTATGCCGAGGCGGCAACGGCCTCGCTGCGGCGAACTTCCGTGCATCGACTTGCGAATTGGGGACTGCTGGCTCGCCATGTTGCGTGGAATCGTTTGAGCGCAAATCACTGCAATTGCCGGGCAACCCACGAGATCGCTTGGCGCCGGGCGAAAGAGCCGCGCGCCGCCGTTTCTCATTCGTACAATAAGCGGCGGAAATGACTTACCCGCAGCGGCGGGCGAGCACTGGCAAAACCTCTCCCACGCGCAGAATCCGCCGGGAAAACAGGTTGCAGGCTGCCTCCCCCATCCCAAGCCGCGTGGGCGTCCGGTCCAGCACGTGCGGCACGATTCGGCCGGAGGAAACGCAAAGCCCCAACCGCCCCCGCACGGCGACGTTGACCGCATCGACATCGCTAAAATTGTTTTCGAGTTCGGTATGCATGGATAATGCCCTCACAAGAGATGAATGAACTTCGACGCTCGTAACGTCCGAGCATCGATGCAAAGATACCCCGCGCGCGCGGGCAAAGCAATCTTTTTTTCAAAAAAAAATTTGACCGTTGAATTAATTCTCTATGGGAATTAAGCGAAAATCGCATTGGGGCAAAAACTGCGCGATTCGCCGGACAGGCGCAATGGGCAAAGCGGTTTTCGATCGGGAAACGCATTGCGCGTTGCGGGCACGTCGCGCAATGCGAAATGCGCATTGGCGACTGCCCACTAGCCATTTGCGGGCTCGCTCGAGTGCAAATCACGATCGGTCTTTGCCGGTCCGCCCACGAGGTGAATTTTCACCGGGTAAAGCAGCCGTGCGCCACTATTTGGGACGCGATCAATGAGCGGAGGAAATGGCGCCCGGTTGCAGGCCGGTATCTTGAGGAGTGCGCACATTTTGTACAAATAGGTTGTGATCGTGGACGGCAAGATCGGATCGACCCGGCGATCTTCGTCGAAGGCCTCGGCGAGTTCCTTGGCCTGCCGAAAGCCTCTCAGATCGCTGGGAAGGTGCTCGTCTTGCTCGTAGGCGAGCTGAAGCAAGCAAATGACCCGCGCCCATCGTCCGTATAAAAACTCCGTGGCGAGAGGAGCGTCCGGTAGGTGGCAGTCAAGTCGCGCGCGTTTTCCGCTCTTGAATAGATATAAATCCCATGTTGGTGAAGCCGGTGTTTTCTCAACGTCACTCATTTGGAACCTCGTTTCGTTTAGAGACAACCAGACACATGACACGTGGCGAGAATGACACGTCCAAAGGGGATTTCATTCACCCAATCAGCCGCCGGGCAGGCGCGGATTTTGCCGGTCTTTCGTGGCGATGACGCCGAGGCGAATCAAATTCCGGACGACGGCGTTGGAAATTTGCCTCGCGGAGGAATCTGCGTTGCTTGATAATGACCGCAAGGATGGCAAATCCTGGATTTGTTTTGCGGACATCGCTGGCCTCTTTCCGTCATGCCGCCGTCGTTTTGAATCTGTCTCTCAGTTTGCCGAATAGGAACTGAGCATATTCCCGCCGATGCGTTCCAGGCGCGAACGTGTTCCGAAGGGAAAGGATTTGGCGGCGGCGGTAATTCGATTGTGAATCGTGAACACGTCCCAGGCGCTTTCTTCGGCGGGTTGGTTCGCCGCCTGTCGCCCGGCGACGGCGGACGCCAGACGACGGCGCTCATCGTCGGTGATTCCGAGAATCCGGTTGGTATCCTCGGGCGTAAATTTCCCGGTGGAGCGAATCCGCCTCCAAAGCCGCGTCACGTCTTCTTCCTTGAGGCGGCGCTCAACGGCGCTGGAATAAACGCTCTTGAGCCCGCTCTGCCTGTTCCGCAGATTCACCAGGTCATTGGAGAATTTAGCGATGCTTGAAACGTAGGTCACTCGCCTGTCGTAGCTCCAGCGGACCGTTCCAAGGCTGTCGCTCATTACGGCGCCGTTGGAGCAGAGCAGACGATGCGTATACAAGGACGCCTTCAGGCCGCAGCCGCCGGTCTCGGAATTGGAAATCCGGATGCCGCCGCGAATTACGTCGCCCGGCCTCGGTTCGACGACGACGTCTTCGCTCAGCAGATCGATCTCGACGGTTCGATCAGAAAGCAAACTTTTCTGGATTTTCCAGAAACCTTCCTCGACTGAAGGAAGCGCATCGAGCACGTCGAGCGTGCGCGCCGGCCGGTATTCGCCCGGCGCAAGTCCCACGGCCCGCCCGTCCAATACACAGACCTGAACCGCTTGGTCCTTTACCCGCTTTCGCTCTCGAAAATTGTGCTGGAACAAATCGAATTCAATCTCGTAGGCATAGATGGCCGGCATCCTGATGAACGACGCGAGGTCTTCCAGAAACTTTTGCGTGCAGGGAAAGGTTTGCCCACGAACGTCTATGGTCGCTGCCGGAAGCAGGTTCAGTTCACTCAGCGACGCCCGGACGTAACTTACGGCGAAAGCCCTTTCCAGAAAACTCCGCAGCTCGGCGGCGTCGTTCGTCACCGCACTTTTTTCCGGTGGAAGATAGGGTGGAAGCATGGCAGCTCCTTTTGTTGAAGCGATTCCGGCTCGTTTTCTCGCGCGGCTTCATCATCCGGGTGGCTCGGGAAATGGTTGCTATTGGGGGTCTGCGCCCCGCTCCGCTCACGCCGGCTGCCCAAAGGCGGCCGTGAAATGGGTTTTCGCATTCCTTTGCGTGCCCGTGCTCCATCCAGCATCTCGCGTCTCCGATCCAACCGCGCTGCAAAAGATCAATGGACGATCCAATCACTACCTCACCTCCTCGAATTGTCAAGACAAAAATCGACGCGGCACGCTGCACGTACGTGACGTTGATTTTGTGCAACTGCGCCTTGGTGCGGCATACGTACAAGCTCTGTGCCGCTTCGTCGACAGTGTGTCACCGGCTGCGGCCGTATGATTGGGCGCACCTCCGGGATACAATTTGTTGAAAATATTTTCCGCTGCCGAGCGGAATTGGGTGCGTATGTTTGGCGTCACCGCGTCTAGCGATGCCTTATCGGGGTGGCTGGGAAAATGTTAATTTGGGGACGGCATGCGCCCCGCTCCGCAAACAGCGTTTTCTGCCGCTATCTGGCCTTCAAGTATTTCGTCAGAATCGCGGCGTCGATCGGCGCCATCTCCACCTGCGTCGCGAAATCCGGCTTGCCCGGCTCGTCTGAGGCATTGGGTGGATATGCGATTTTACAAACGTAAACCCCGATCTTTCGCCCACGTTTCTCCGCATAGGGAGGCCAAAATGGCGATGGATTCCGCGTCAGATAGCGGCCTAAAGCTTCGCTGGCCCGGCCGGACAGTCCAAAGACCGCCAGCAGCATTTCCTTCGTACCTGGTTCATACGACGTGATGACGATGCCGGAATCCTGTTTCCCATCGATCCACGGGCAGCAGTCCCAATGCCCGGCAGCGTTCAGATAATGCGTTCCTTTGACGAACTTCCCCTTCTTTCCTGGCGGATTTGTCAACCCACCGAAACAGCTCTCCACCGGGCGTAGCCGACTTTGGTACGCCAAATAAAAGGGCACGCGAATTTCTCCCGACTCAGGCACGAACGGCGTGCAGCCGAACAAATCCGCCACCAACGTCTCCACGAGCCGATTTATTCTTTGGCTTCCAATCAGAATCGCGCTGGAGCGGTTCAGGTCGGTTCGCATTTTCCTGTACATGCGGATGGCGGCAAGATGATCTTGTTCCAGGTCCTTTCTCCTGATTCGTTCAGCGCTTACATCGACGCGGAAAGGCAGATACGCGGTGTCAAGAACTGGCTGGGAATCCCCGCAGACGCCAGGCGTGGAAAGCCATCGCACAATTTCGGCTTCAACCGAGGCATCCCTCCGCGAAATCCACGGGATATAGGCTAGCGCATGCATTTGCTTATATTCGCCAAGATAGATCGTGACCCTGCCTGGTGCTGCCGCGGCTCGCCACAAACCACTTGCTTCGGCGCCAAAAAGTTCTGCGGGCAGATTTTTTGCCGGTACCTCGTGTTCGATCAGCCAGTCACAAAGCCGGCCGAGCACGTTCAGCGATGGATTGCGATGCCGGTTGTTATAAAGCTTGCGGACCGTGTGGCGATGCAGATTGATCTCGTCGGCGATTTGCTGAGTGATGCCGTGGCGATCGAGCCCGTGATCCGCGAGCAGTTTCTTAAGGCGAATTTCAATTTGCATCCAGTCTCCTAAAAAAGAGTTACAGCAAATAGCACGGCCGAACGCCGCCCTCTACACGCGGCACTGGCCGGAGACATTTCATGGACGAATAGGCACAATTCAGGTACATACGCAATGAAAATTATGCAAAGCGAGAATCACCGTCAAGTACAAGAATCGCGCACAGGCAAATTGTTTCAGTTGGCGACACGTTTTTGATATTGGACGAATTGCGTTGCGGTTCATCACACAACGTGGGTTCTGAAAATCCGGTACCCGCGCGCGACCGCCGCCGCACGGGCGCGTAAACGTATTTTCCCTTCACCGCCGCGTGGCGAAGATGCCCCTTCTGTTCCAGGATGCGCAGAAGCGCCCGGGCCGCCGAATAGCTGGGCGGATCAGGCATCGCCTGCCGGACCTCGGCGGCGGTGGCCTGCGCGCGGGGATAGATCAGGTCCATGATCTGCCTCTCTCGCCGGCTCAAGACCGCACCGGATACGCCGCTCATGACGCGTTCCAATAAAGAAGAATTGCGTAGGCGCTAAAAAACTAGCACCACGTCCGGGGCGAGTCGAGGAGAATCCTCCTTTCACGAAACGTTTGTTCATTGAGGCGCGGCCTTCAATTCATGACAAGGGTGACCGGTGAGATTTGAACTCACAACCACCGGGGCCACATCCCGGTGCTCTGTCCAGTTGAGCTACGGCCACATGGACCACGACAGGAATCGAACCTGTTTGTTGGGCTTTGCAGGCCCGCACCTGGCCGGTCGGTCACGTGGTCGAGATTAAGCACGCCGGGCAGGGATCGAACCTGCCGTCGCGGAGGCTTCGCCTTCCGCTTTCCCGCTTTGGAGGCGGGCGTTCCGCCATTGGAACTTCCGGCGCGTTGATTTCGCGATTCAGTGCGTAGGGAGGGATTTGAACCCCCACGTATCTCCGAAGAGAGGGCGGGGTTACGGCCCGCTGCATTGCCATTCTGCCACCTACGCGTCTCGAACAGTCAGCGTGGAAGGACTCGAACCTTCGACCCCGTGCGCCCGAGGCACGTGCGCTGCCAAACTGCGCTACACGCTGAAAATTGCTTCATGCTCCCGGTGGGAATCGAACCCATCATTCTCCGGTTGAAGGCCGGGCATCCTGACCGTTGGACGACGGGAGCGATCACAGCACCCACGGATGGATTCGAACCATCATGTGCGCGGTTAACAGCCGCGCGCTCTACCGATTGAGCTACATGGGTATCATTTCATTGAGCCGCGTGGATTCGAACCACGATCTCCGGATTCAAAGACCGGCGTTGCTACCGGTTGAACTACGGCTCAGTTCAAACAAAAACGTTCATTCAGGGAGAAGGATTCGAACCTCCAACCTCTCGGTTCAGAGCCGAGCGTTCTACCGCACTTGAACTATCCCTGAGTCGCGCGATGCAAATGGGTGAACGGTTGGATTCGAACCAACAACCTTAGGCTTATGAGGCCTCTGCTCTGCCATTGAGCTACGCACCCGTTGTTTTCAAAAGAGCCGCGGGCCGGGATCGAACCGGCAATCGGTCGTTTACGAGACGACTGCTCTACCCTTTGAGCTACCACGGCCTCTTGCAGTTGCATGCAGTGAGTGGGATTCGAACCCACGTCTCCGGTTTGGAAGACCGGCACTCTGCCGGCTGAGTTATCACTGCGAGATTTCAGTGCGCCGGCCGGGAATCGAACCCGGGCTTCCGCCTTGGCATAGCGGCGCTGCACCGCTGAACTACCGACGCGATTGGTTACATGTGGATTCCTGGAATCGAACCAGGCCAAGAGGCTTTTCAGACCTCCGCTCTACCGTCTGAGCTAAATCCACGTGACAGGTGTAGTGCAAACGCCGCCAATGGGAGTTGAACCCATGACCTTTCGGTTGACAACCGAACGCTCGTTCCACTGAGCTATGGCGACGAACTCGCGCACCGAATTGTCAAAGAGCGCACCGCATCGCATCGGTGTTGCCGTCTCAGCGGAGGGTGGAGGATTCGAACCTCCGAGGCCACATTACTGAGCCTTCCGCGTTAGCACCGCGGCGCATTCAACCGCTCTGCCAACCCTCCGTGCGCGCCGTTGCCGGCGCCTGAAGGAGGGTGAGGGATTCGAACCCCCAATCCCGATTCATCGGGAACGCCCGTTTTCGAGACGGGTGCCTTAGCCGTTCAGCCAACCCTCCGAATCTCGGAGTCTTCAGTTGAATTTTCTGATGAGCTGCCGCTCATGGTTCACTTCCTTTTCTTCGCAACTGCCGCGGGTGGGAATCGAACCCACACACAAACGGTTCTTGAGACCGCCGCCTCTGCCGTTGGGCTACCGCGGCGCCCGATGCACAGTGCTCTGAGCAGGATTCGAACCTGCAACAACGTGACTCTCGATCACGCGCCTCTGCCGAAATTGGGCTACCAGAGCATTTCGCACATTGGACGCCGGAGGGAGTTGAACCCTCATTTCCTGGTTGCAGGCCAGGAGTCCTGCCATTAGACGACGGGCCCGAAATTCCATGTTGCGGGAAGGGGTCGAACCTTCACCCTCGGCCTTCGGAGAGCCGCGCTCTGATCCGGTTGAGCTACCGCAACGATCTTCATGGTTCAGGCAGGATTCGAACCTGCACTAAGTCTGATTCTGAGTCAGGCGCCTCTGCCGTTGGGCTACTGAACCCTTTGTTTTTTCCTGGCTCCTGCGCCTCATTGCACCGGGAGGGACTCGAACCCACACCCATCCGCTTAAAAGGCGGCGGCTCTGCCATTGAGCTACCGGTGCGCACCGTCCACACGCACCGGGAGGGATTCGAACCCCCAGCCGACCCTTTAGAAGAGGGTTGCTCTAATCCGTTGAGCTACCGGTGCGACGCTAGAAGCACCGTTTGGTTCTCATCCCCATCATGTCACCATCTCCTTTCATGCACCCGGCAGGACTCGAACCTGCACCCATCCGGTTAAGAGCCGGCTGCTCACCCATTGAGCTACGAGTGCGATTTACCTCAACTCCATTAAATACAATCACTTCGACCGATCATGCACTGGGAAGGGATCGAACCTTCAACCACCGGTTTCGTAGACCGGAGCTCTTATCCGATTGAGCTACCAGTGCTTATGCACCGTCCAATGCGCCGTGGAGATCTCGACTCTCCGGCCTCCCGCTTATCGGGCGGGTGCTCTGCCTCTGAGCTAACAGCGCGCAAATCGTCTCTCCCATGCGCCAAGCTGGACTCGAACCAACAACCTCCGCGACGTTAGCGCGGCGCTCTTGCCGTTTGAGCTACAGGCGCAAACCAAGATTGGGCCAACGTGGAATTGAACCACGGACCTTCGACTCGCCTTCGAGCCAACTTCTTCCCGGTTCTACAGTAAGGATTACTCTCGACCGGGAAGAACTCCCGGCCGGAAAAGGCGGGGAGTTATATGCGCGTATAATCGCGCATATTAATCACGAATTGACCTAGCGCTTCATGGCGCCGGGTCACTTCGTGACTTGCTGGTTTAGATGAACTTAACCACTGTCTCATGGCAATCTCCATCGACATAACGTGCCGATCGGTTGAATTATTCCGCTTTTTCCAGGAAAAGCAAGGGAAAAATCCGTTTGGCGGAATATCTCCATCCTTTTGAGATTCGACCTCGACGCGCCAAACGTCACGACTCATTTCGCCGAGCTTAATTCGCGCCGGAAGAAATCGCGCGATCACTTCGACATTTGTTTTGGTTTGCCGCGTCGGCGAATGCGTCACAAATGATCCTTCGCCCGCCAATGCCAGTGTATGGCGAGTTGTATTGCTTCTCTCCAAGTGTTAGTTTCCCATTTTGACATGAAACCGCGAAACGCATCGGCGATCCCCTTGCCATTAAGCGGATCAGCCCAGAGTGCGGAACGATCCCGGACAAGGCGAAAATTTCAAAGTAACCCACTACCCGACTTTCGGTTATAGCTATGCTCAAGCTCGGGACGGCCGTGAATTAATTAGGTAAGTTTAAAACATAGGAGAGGCATTGAACATGACAGGTTCAAAATCGGAATTAACAATCGGCATTGTTGGTGCAGGAGCCTTTGCAGCTTTTGCATCCAAAGCATTTCTTCAGGTGTCCGGAATAAAAGTAGTTGCAGTTGCCGATACCAATTCAGCATCAGCTCAGCATTTGGCTGATGAATTGTCAGCGAAAGCGTATTCAGATTACGAGTCCTTTTTGCGGGACAGCAGCATCAGCCTGGTATACGTTTCAACACCGCCCTTCTTGCATTATTCTCAATCGAAGGCGGCCTTACTTGCCGGAAAACACGTAATTTGTGAAAAACCGGCAGCATTAAAAACAGCAGAAGCGGAAGAACTTGCGTCACTTGCTGGATCAAAACAATTACTGTACGTCGTTAATCTGATGCAGCGTTACAATCCATTATTTGCAATTGTCAGGGACGTTGTGAGAGAAAACGTGCTGGGGGAATTTCTTCACGGATTTTTTGAAAATTATGCCAGTGATGAAAATCTGAGACAAGATCATTGGTTTTGGGATGAAGAAAAAAGCGGCGGGATCTTCATTGAACATGGCGTGCATTTTTTTGATTTGTTTGCCGGCTGGTTGGGGAAGGGCGACGTCATTCACGCAGCACAGTGGCAACGGCCCCGAATCGAAAGAAACATAAATGACCGCGTGCAGGCAACCGTCAACTACCCGCTGGGACCCGTGACCTTTTATCATGGTTTTGATCAACCCAAGATTTTGGACCGTCAGGAACTGAGGCTTCAATTTGAAAGAGGAGACATCTCACTCTTTGAATGGGTTCCGGTAAAATTGCGTTTGCACGGTTTGCTTCAAAAGGAACAGCTTGAAAAACTCAAGAAGGTGATGCCGGATTCTTTAATCATTCAAAATGGAAAATTACACGATGAGAGCCAAAAAGTCAGAGGACGTTTTCATGATTTGATTTTTGATCGGCACGTAATTTTGGAGTATGGAAATAGCGCAGACAAACAAAACCGATACCAGCAATTATTGATCTCAATGATTAAAGATCAATGGAATTGGATTCTGGATAATTCGGTCGTCAGAGTGATTGATGACAGTAACGCCATTGACTCTTTACGCATGGCAGAAACGGCGAAAAATACGGCTAAACAGTTCTGACTTGGAGCGCGTCGGGCTGAGTCGCCGCCGCGATCTTGGCATTCAACTTTTGCTGGGCCTCCTCAGCCGACATTTGGGCCAAGCACAACGATCCGCCGAAATCGACCGTCCCGAAGTTTGTACTATCCGCCCTCCATTGTACAATCGAGCACGTGCTTGGCAGGTTGTGAGGGCCAACGAGCCAGGCCGGTGCTACGAGGAAACCAAATTTCGACTTTGCGGAGGACTGATGGAAACCACGCCGCTGCTAAAAACACCCAGTCGTATCTACGGCATACTCGGCATTCTAGCGTGGACGTTAGTTGGGTTCATCGTAGGAGTCTACGTGGGTGCGCATCCGGCGTGGATTCCCAATATGCCGTGGGCATGGCACCCCAACATCGATCAACCGCCTACGACGACAGTGCATGTTCCGGCGACCGAGCCGACCGTAGATAACTCGATGGAGACTCCACAAACCCAGCCTTCGCCCGGAGGCCATTAGGCGCTGCGGCCGGTCCACCGGGAAGGTGGCCTAATCTCTGCCGTGGTGGAGGTTGTCCCCGAAGGGCTGCCATTGAACGACGAGGATCAGCCTTTCATCCCGGTGACGTTGACGCCTTCAATAAAATATCGCTGGAACAAAAAGAAAATGAGAATGACCGGCAAGGTCATGAGCATGTTGCCGGCCATAATGAGCGTGGAATCACCGCCCTGGTCCAAGTTCATGCTGAACAGGCCGAGGCTGAGCGGGAATCGTGACTGATCGCGCAGCATCACCAGCGGGCCCATGAAATCATTCCAGGCGCCCATGAAGACCATGATGGCGATGGCAGCAAGCGTGGGTTTCACCAGCGGCAGGATGACGTACCACCAGGTCTGAATCGCGTTCAGTCCGTCGATCCTGGCTGCTTCTTCCAATTCCCTGGGGATGGTTTTCATGTTCTGGGTCATCAGGAAAATGAAGAAGGCGCTGCCGAACCAGGCGGGAACCCACAGGGGATTGAGCGTGTTGTACCAGCCGAGCGATCGCCAGATGACGAACGATGGGATCATGGTGACCTGACCGGGGATCATCATGGTGCTGAGAAGAATGCCGAAGGCAAGCGCCCGACCGGGCCATTGCAGGCGGGCAAAGGCGTAGGCGACAAAGGATGAGCTGAATAATGCCCCGACCAACTGCAGGACCACCAGCAACACGCTATTTCCGACGTAGGTCCAGAAGGGAATCGATCGAAACGCCCGGCCATAGTTTCGTTCCACTTTTCCGCAGATCGCCCCGAGCGTGGAGCTGGGGCGGATGAACAATCGCAGCGTCGCGGCCGTGGGTGAGGATGCGGAGGAACTTCCCAAAACGGACTGAAGGCGTATCCAGGTTTGGGGGCGGTAAGTGAGGTCATCAAATCCCGGCAATTGAAAAATCAGGGTGGTGGTACGGTACTGGGCGATGTAGGTGGTCTGCGTGGATCGCCAGTGAGTGGCGCCCCAGTCGAGCGCCGCGTCGATGTGATGCCAGCTGTCATCCCCCGCCATCGCGACGATTACCTGGTGGAGCTGATCCGGCGCAACACGTACGTCGAAATCGGCGCGAAGCACCACAGGCGGATCATCGGAGGAGTTGAAGTGATATCGCAGATACGACGCATCTTCACCCGCGGGCAGAAGCTGACCCGGGCCGGATTCGACTTTCCAGTCTCGAGCGATCTGCGAGCCGGAGCTGACGTTGAAAATGCGACCATCCAGCGAATGCACCTGCAGGCCGACAAATTCCAATCGTCCCAGTTGATTGTCCAGCGCATCGTGCAACACCTGGGGTGCGAGCAGTTGGGTGTAAGCGGACATGAATGCGATGCGATCCCCGGTCCAGGATTTTTCGGGCAGTTTTTCGACCAGCTTGGCGGTCAGCTGGGTGGCGGCGTCAGCGCGAAGGATTTGAGCGCTGGCTGGGTCGCCCCCAGGCGGAATCGGGCAGGCATCGAGCGATGCACGGGCCTGTTGAATCAAGAGCGGAAGCAATTGCTTCCAATCCGCGGGGGCGACGCCCTCAGGCCGCTCCGGTTGAAGGGGCTTGCGAATGATCGGTGAGTCGGCACGAAAAGTCGGGATTTCGGGAAGGATCGCGGTGCTTACGGCTTCGTCATCAGTCTTGATGCTCATGCCAACCATCCAGACCAATGGAAGCATGAAGATGCCCGCACCGCAAAGCAGCAGCAGATGCATCCACCCGCGGCGGGCGAACCATCGGCCCACGCGATCAAATGCGATCATAATGCACCCACTTTTTGCTGACGTACAACTGCAGCAGTGTCAGCAGCAGCACGATCAAAAACAGGATCCACGCCATCGCGCTGGCGTAACCCATGCTGAAATACTGGAAGGCTTTCTGAAACAGGTAGTAAGCATAGAACAGGGCTGAATCATCATTACCGCCGTTGGGAAACATGATGTACGCTTCGGTGAAAATCTGCATCGTGCCGATGACGCCCACGATGGCATTGAAGAGGATGAACGGGCTGAGCATCGGCAATGTGACGTGCGTAAACTGCTTCCATTTGCCGGCCCCATCGACGGTGGCGGCTTCGTAGAGTTGAGCGGGAATCGACTGCAAACCGGCCAACCAGATGATCATCCCCCCACCGGCGGTCCAGAGCCCCATAAGGATAATTGCCGGCTTGCACCAGGCCGGGTCGTCCAACCACTGCGGGGCCAAAAAGCGGAAAGGCGATGCGGCAAAGTGGTGAACGTGATTGACGATCCACTCGACGCCGCGGAACGGACCGCTGGAGAACACCCACCGGAGCGAAACGTTGATCAGTCCGAAGGAATCATTCAGCAGCATTTGCCACAGGAGCGTTGCCGCGACCAAGGGAACGATCGTGGGCACGTAGAATGCGGTGCGATACCCCCCGATGCCGCGGATCCGGCGATTGAGCAGCATCGCGATGCCGAGGCTGATCGCCATGCCCAGGGGAATACGCAGCAACATGAATGCGGTATTCCCCAGGCTCTTGAAAAACAGGCCGTCCTGAAAGAGATCGCGGAAGTTATCCAGCCCGACGTACCGTGCCGGACTCAGCACGTCGTAGCGGGCGAAGCTCAGAACAATGCTGAAGAGGATCGGCCCGCCGGTCAGGCAGATCATGCCGATCAGCCAGGGGGACAGGAACAACAGCGCGGCGCCCGTGTCGCCCTTGCGGTATACGTGCGCCCGGCGACTCCTGCGGAGCGCAAGATAAATTGCGACAAATGGAATTACCGCCAAGGCGGCGTAACCACCGAAGTATCCGTCCCATTGCACCTGGGTCGGGGGCAGTGGGTGGATCATCGCGTCCAGTTGGCGTTGGACCACGATTTGGGCGTCGCGCAGGCAGGCGCGCGCCTCACCGTCCTTGTCCCCAGGATGCTCAGCCGCGAATTTGTGATCGAACGATTCCCTGAAGGCGCGAATTTGTTGGTTGAAAAGCAACTGCCCAACCGGGGACGGCGGGCGGATGAGCGTTCCGGGAAGAAGGTCGGTGAGCACCGCGCAGGCCCGCCTGAACGGCGCGGGAATGCGCGCATCCTGCGACAGGGTCTCCCGCACCCGCTCCAGATACAGCGTTCGGTTCCCCTGGGGGCGCGGAAGATAGAACAGGCCTTGGCTTTCATCCGATTGTCGCTTTGCCTCCTCCAGGAATCGATACGTTCTCCGGCTGTTGAGAAATTGCATCAGCCTGAAGGCGCCCTGTTTGTTCCTGGCGGTGGAGGGAATCACCAGGGAGTATCCACCGGCCCAGGTGACGGGTTTGGCGCCCTGGGCCAGACGATCATCCGGCATAGGAGCAGGGCTGATGATGAAGTCCATGTCGGGCTTGTATAGGCGGATGATTTCGTCCATGTATCCATCGCCATCGATCTTCATTGAGACCCGGCCCTTGAGAAACGGGTCCAGCGCATTGGACTGAAAACCCGACTGAAATTCCCCGACCGCCTGGTTACCGCCAAGATCGCCGTAGATATCGGTGACAAACCGCAGAGCGCGAACCACCGGCGGAGAATCGAAAGTGACGCGGGTGCCGTCCTTGCTGAGCAAACTTCCCCCCGCCTGGAACGCATACAGGACGAGATGGGAATTGCCGTAGTCCGGTGAGAATCCCATCCGGGCCATGCTGCGATCCGGGTTGTGGCGCGTGAGCAAATTGGCATCGGCGCGCAATTCGCTCCATGTTTGCGGCGGGCGCGGATTGCCCGCCTGATCCACCAGCCCCGCCTGTCGAAGGTGATCGGCGTTGCTGTACAAAACGCGGATGTCCAGCGAAGTCGGCAGACCGAACAATCCAAATGGGCCGTTTGTGCCCGGCGGGCGATATCGCGCTTCGTCCAGCGTGAACGAATAGTAGTCGGCAAGATCAATCCGATTGGGATCATCGGCCTTTTGGTTTTGCAGGTAGGGGCTCAGTTCGGTCAGCGCCCCGCGGCTGGCCCATTCTCCTATGGCAAAACGGTCGAACCAGACCAGATCGGGCGGAACATTCCCCGCGATTGCGCAGAGCAATCGCTGCGCGTCACTCGTGAGATCGCGCGAGGCCGAGGTGTCAGCGATGACTTTGTATTGCGGGTTCTGTAGCTCGAAGTCGTGAAGAGCGGCGTAGACTCCCTCACCCAGCCGCCCGGCGTTCCAGAAGACGATCGGTATTCGATTGTCGCCCGTGGTGTTCTGGGTGCTTCGCCACGTCCAAATGCCGACCACCACCACCAGCAGGCCAAAGAGCGTGATGGCAACCCACAGCGGGATTTGACCCCGATGGCGATTAAAGGCTGCAGGCATAAGTTGTAATGACTTCCATCAGCCGGGATTTCCTGTTTGAACCTCGACCGACGTACGCCGTCGGCCTCGACCGCCGCTGTCGGATTATCCGCGTCGCCGCCGACGGAGAATTCCCATTCCAGCCATTACAATCATCACGGCACTCGCCGGCTCGGGAACATCGGCAAACGACGGCAAGGGCAATCCGTTGGCCGTGGCGAAGGCGTCCAGGGCCGCAACGTCGCCGGCCGACGCGTCGGCGCCGCTGACGCTCTGGTTGAAGTTCGCCGCCAGGTCGGTGAAGTCGGCGGCGTTCACCAGGCCGTCGTAGTTGAAATCGCCCTGGTCCCAACTGGTGACGGGTTGGTTGAAGTTCGCCGCCAGGATGGTGAAGTCGGCGGCGTTGACCAGGCCGTCCAGATTGGCGTCGCCCAGCAGCGTGTACTTCACTTCGATCTGGCCGGAGGACAGGCCAGCCGGGTTACCCTGATCGGCCGAGTCAGCATAGCCGATGCCGTAGGACAGGCCATTGGTCGTGGTTTGTGCCGCCGAGGAAATGATCCCCGGGCCGTTCCATCCGCCGCCGTTGTAGCCGGACTTGATGTATCCGGCGATGGTCGAGATCGGATCAGGTCCGCTTCCATAGTTGATGAAGAGATGGTTGTTGGTGATATCCAGAGTGGAGCCGGTGGAGATGCTCAGGGCGTTTTGGCTGCTGCCCCCACTGCCGCTGGCCAGCTTCAGCACCGCCGTGGATGCGACGCCGACGTTCAACGTTCCGATGCCGCTGACGTTGCCCGCGACGCTGTTGCCGTTGATGGTCAGGCTCCCATTATTGACGATCGTGCTGCCCGACGGCAAAGCGCCGGCAGCGGCAATGACCAATGCCGCTCCGCTTGAGAGGTTGGTCGTTCCCCCGTAACTATTCGCTCCGCTGAGGTTCACCGTGCCCGTCCCACTGGCGGTGATCCCGCCAATGCCAGTGATCATGCCGGTGAAATTAACGACACCGCCGGCAGCCGAAGTCAAAAAGACGCTCTTGGCCAGCGAGACCGCGGAGTTAAACGTCGAAGAGTTTGCGCTGGCGCCGCCGAGGTAGATCGGGCCACCGTAATTGTTGACGCTGATGTTATGGTTGATGGTAACGGCCGCATCCGTCAATAATGAGAGTTGCGCCGTTGCTGGCGTACTGGCCGTGCCGATCTGTACGGCCTGCGTATAGCTGCTGTTGCCGAGTACATAAGTGTCCCGCGCATTGCCCACGATATCATTACCCGTCAGCAGCAAGGTTCCATTTTGAACGGTTGTGACGCCTTGATAATACTCGCTTTGAGCGGCGCCAACGCCCCCGAGGGAAATGGTCCCGCCGCCCACGATCGTAACGCCCGCGGTGGTGCTGCCGAGGATTCCGAGGGGGAGGTCGAACAGACCTCCGGGGGGAGCGGTCAGTTGAAGGTTTATGGAGCCGCTTTCCAGTTCGATATAGGTGTTGATCGTTGCAACGCCGGACGTGGACATCGCGCCAAGGGTTTTGGTTCCGTTCAGCGCGTAGGGCTGGAAGTAAAGCCGGCCATAATTCATTGTGACACCGGAACCGAGCAAAACGGTTTGATTATCGGTGCTGTTACTGGAGGCATCGGCGATATAGATGCCTCCCGCGCCGGTCGTGCCACCGATGGCCCAACTCGAATTCATATTCGCTTCCAGCGTACCTGCGTGAAGGGTGATTGACCCGGATCCGCTGGGCTGACTGGTGATCTGCAGCGTGCCGCCGCCGGTTTGCACGAGACCGGCATTTATCGCCAGGGGGCCGGCAAACGTGACAGTTCCGGTACCGCCCAGGTTGAGCGTGCTGCTCGCGTTGACGTTGACGCCCGCGGAAACGGTCAAAGCAGTGGTATTACCGAGGTTCAACGTGCTGGCACCCGAGAAGGTAATGGCGCCGCTGCCCAGGTTTGAAGCGGTCGTGGCGTAGAGTGTTCCATTATTCAGCGTCAAACCGGATGGGGAATTGTTTCCGGCAAGGACGAGGGTTCCTGCTCCAAGCTTGACGAGTGCTCCGCCGGCGAGATTCTGAGCGACGGTGAAAGTATTGTTGGGATCTTCGATGTCAAAGCCACCGCCATTTGTGGTCATGGTTATGACCCTGGGCGTGCTGTTAAAGGTTGTGCCGGTGATCTGGAGGGTGCCGCCATCAAAATTGAGCCCCCCGCCGGCAGCGCCGAGGCTGGCATCGGCGCTGACGGAGATTTCGCCGCCGCGGAGAACGGTCCCGCCGGAGTAAGCGTTGGGTTCGTCGAGCGTCCAGATTCCGCTGCCGATCTTGACGACTTCCCCGGTGCCGCTGATCTGGCCGGCATATTCCGCGGGCTGATTGTCGTTGCCGACCGTAAGGGTTTGAGTGGAAATGTTGACATTTCCGCTGCCGCTGAGACCCCCGAGCGAAGCGTTCAGGGAGTTGATATCCAGGCCATTGTTGACGTCGACGTCGACATTTGTGGAATCCAGCGCGTAGGCATTTCCGAGTTGCACGACGCCTTGTTCGATGGTTGTGATGCCGGTGTAGGTGTTGATCGCGCCCAGGACCACGGTGCCGGGTCCGTCTTTAATGAAAGCGAAGGATCCCGCGATGGGCGTGTTAATGGTTTGGACACCGCTGGCGGCGGTGAAGGTTGAGTCTGAAGCGAGAGCGAAACCGCCTCCCTGGAGGGTGACGTTGCCGGTCTGGAAGTAGAGACCTCCGATGGTCTGGGTTCCGCTGACGGTGACGGTGTAGGTGCCGCCGCCATCGGTTCCGGCGGCGAACATGGCGACTTTGCCACTGGTCCAGGCATTGGTGGTGCTGGTGCCTGCGGAGCTGGGGTTCCAGTTAGCCGTGCTTGAATCCCACGTGCCGGTCAGAACCGAACCACCGGCGCCGGCGGTGGAACCGTTGAGGTCCCAGTAGAGGCGGTTTAATTCGGGGCTGCGATAGTTAACGATCACGCCATTCACAGAGACGTTGGTGCCATTGTCCACTAGCGAACCGCCTACCGGCGTGTACACCAGAGATCGGGAGCTTAAGGCGGGAATGGAGATGGAAGTGAGACCGCTGACATCGGTGGCAAGGAATTTTCCGGAGATCGCGTCGTAGACGTTGACGGGGGTGGAGCCGACGTTGACCTGCACGGTTTTCATCGTGCTGTAGGGATTGTAGAAGAGATAAGACGGATCGGCGGCGGCATGGAAGAAATCGGTGGCCAGCAGATTGAGCTGCAGGATCATGCTGACATTTGTGGGAGAAACGATGCTGCCCAGCACGCCGACATCACCCGATCCGTACGCGAAATTAAGCCATGCCGAGTCATAGCCGGTGCCATCGCCACCGGCCTGCGGGCTGACGCCGTCATAGCTTTCCTTGAGGCCTTCGTAAGAGTAATAGTTGCTCGGAGCGTCATTCCAGGAGGCGTTGGTCTGGTTACTGGCGGGCAGTCCGCTTTTGAGAAATAACCGGGCTGAGTTGGTCAAGTTGAGCATCCATTGCCCGATGGAATTGGCGAAGCGGTCATCGTAGCGGACGAGGGGCACCAGGGCCATGGGGTAGATATAAGAGTTCATCGAGAACCCATAACCGCCGTCGTCGGTAGTGCTTCCAATCAGGCCGCTGACTCCGTAACCGCCCCATTCGGATGCGCTGATTGCACCCCAGTCTGACCGCACGACGCTGGTGGGTGAGAAGCACCAGTTGACGATCTTGGCGACGTCATAATTGGTTCCTTGTTCTGCGTTGAGGCGGGCGGCGGTGAGAGCTCCGAAAGGAAGGATGGTTTCGTAAAGTGGATTTTCATTGGCCGGCGTGTTTTGCAGAGCGTTCATGCAGCGTTCGGCGTCGCTGAGATCGGTGGGGTTGCCGGTGTGGATGTAGGCCACGTATTGTTCATATGCGGCACCCCCAGCGGCGTCCGGCTCGTTGTAACCGGTGACCGGCTTTTGGGTGACGTAGTTGAAGCCCTGGTAATTGAAGTTCGGTGTGGCGGTGGTGCTGCCGCCGGCCAGGACATCAATCATGGTGTGCATCTGAGCCGCGCCGGTGTTCATGATCGTATCAAGGCGCTCCTGGCCTGCGCTGCCCGTCGCGTATGAGGAATAATACTGGCTGATCAATCCATCGAACATGATCTGAGGCAACTGGTCGTACCAAAATTGGCCAGTACCCTGGGAACCGATGTTGTTCAGCACGAGATTGGCCCCGGTGCTGCTGTCATAGAACCGGCTGGCCATCTGCACAAAATCGTACGTATTCCCGTTGCTCAGCGTTTGTGACTGCTTGTCGATCCCCACCAGACTCGCGCCAAGCACCGCGCCGATCTGGGTGATCGCCTCGCCATTGCCTTCGGTGCTCTGCGTTTGCCCGATATAGCTTGGCATTCCAAAGCCCTGGGAGATGCCATTCTCGGGATCGTTCTGGAACCAGAAAGTCGGATACTCATAGCTGGACTGCGCCACCGGGTTGAAGACGGTACTGTCAAAACCCTGGGCGACCGCCGTGTAGTTCTCGTATTGGTAGTTGACGGGAATATATGGCATGGCGGCGATCTGGCTCACCACCACTTGCTGGCCCAAAACCTGCCTGGCGGCCGAGGCAATAACGGCCGAAAAAATGGCGCGAGCGCATAATCGACGCGGCATAAAACATTCTCCGCAGACTTTGGTTTATTCGCTGGAGGCCGTCCTCGCCCAAGGGCGTGTCTGAGCCTATTGGGAGACAGCAACACCAACGAACGAATCGGCGGAGGACCGCCTTCGACCAGGGCACTTGCATCGCCGCATGGCGGGCGGAACCAGACCACGCAATCAGCCTGCTTCTTGCGGAAAAGGCAGCGGCGCCATTTTCCCGGGTGCCGCGCTACGCCCGCCGCCGCCGATGGAGGAGTCCCACCCCCACCATACAAATCAAACCCGCAGTGGCTGGCTCCGGCACACTGGACGTCGGCAAAGACAATCCGTTTGCCGCGGCGAAGGCGTCTAACGCCGCAACGTCGCCGGCCGATACGTCGGCGCCGCTGACGCTCTGGTTGAAGTTCGCCGCCAGGTCGGTGAAGTCGGCGGCGTTGACCAGGCCGTCGTAGTTGAAGTCGCCCTGGTCCCAGGCAGTGACGGTCTGGTTGAAGTTGGCTGCCAGGATGGTGAAATCGGCGGCGTTGACCAGTCCGTCCAGATTGGCGTCGCCCAGCAGGGTGTATTTCACTTCGATCTGGCCGGACGTCAGGCCGGAGACCTTGCCGTCTTTGCCGTCGGCAAAGCCAACGCCGTAGGCCAGGCCATTGGTCTTGATTTGTGCCGCCGAGGAAATGATCCCCGGGCCGTTCCATCCGCCGCCGTTGTAGCCGGACTTGATGTAGGCGGCGATCGTCAAGATCGGATCAGGTCCACTTCCATAGTTGATGTACATATGGTTGTTGGAGATATCCAAAGTGGAGCCGGTGGCGATGCTCAGGGCGTTTTGGCTGCTGCCCAAACTGCCGCTGGCCAGCTTCAGCACCGTAGTGGATGCGGCGCCGATGTTCAAAGTTCCCGTGCCGCTGATGTTACCCGTGACGACGTTTCCATTGACGGTCAGGCTCCCGTTATTGACGATCGTGCTGCCCGATGGCAAAGCACCGGCAGCGGCAATGACCAATGCCGCTCCACTTGTGACGTTTGTAGCCCCGTTATAAGTATTCACTCCGCTGAGGTTCACCGTGCCCGTTCCGTTGGCGGTGATCGCACCGGTGCCGGTGATATTGCCGGTGAAATTCGCGGTGCCGCCGGTACCGCTGGCAAGCACCACGCTCTTATACAGCAAAATGTTGCCCGTGAAATCAGCCGTACTGTTGTCGGCCACGCCAATGGAGGTCGTACCGCTGGGGTTGTCGTTGTTGACGCTGATGTTGTGAAGCACCTGCCTGGCATTAGGACTGGCGACGGAGTACCCGCCGCCGTACGAAGTGAGCAGCGCGATGTTATCCGTCGGTAGCGTGCCGCTGTCGCCCAACTGAACGGCGTTGGTATCCAACTGAACGTTGGCGTTGGTCGGGGCGTTAAACCCGAGGCTGCCGCCAATGTCTCCGCTCGCAAAATATGTCCCACCAGGTGACGAAAGTACAGCAGCGGGAAGGGTGACATAATTAGTGCCGGTATCATCGTAGGCCAACTCCAGCGTCCCATCCCTCACCGTTGTGGTACCGCTAAAGGCCTGCCCATCGGTGGCGGTGGGGTTTTCACCGCCGCCGGCGATGATCCACGTGCCGCCGCCGATTTTATCGATGCTCGCGAGCGAACCGTTGATCATTTGAAAATTCTGCAACACGGTTCCGCCCGTCGCAGCGCTGTAATAGATCGTCTGGCCAGCCCCGTGCTGGTCGGTTGTGTTAACCGAGTGAAAGAAGTCGTTGAAAGTCACTGTGCCGGAGGTGTTTAGTCCGCCGATCGTGGTAGTTCCGGCATTACCGATCTCGGGCCCCCAATTGCAGGCATCGCCAGCAGCAATCAGATAAAACGCAACGACGTCTAAAGAACCGGGGCCGCCGCCGCTTGCCGTATCGTCTGGTCCGATATACAAAGACGCTGAGCAGCCGTTATTTACGCCGCCACCGGGTAACGTATTTACGCCGTCAATGTTAACTACAGGGGCGTCGGAGGTCCCGTTATCAACGGTGTATCCCGCCATCTCAAAGGTTCCCTCCTTGATGCGAATCGGGAAGTAGGTGCTGATGCCATTACTCGGGCTATTCGTAAACGTTGTCGGCTGCGTCCAGATCATGGTCCCGCCCGTAGGGCTGGTGCCTGGAATCTGGCCGTTCGTCATGATAAGTTGGCTGCCGCCGTTCACGTTCACCGATCCGTTAAACGTTGTGGTGCTCCCCTGAGCAAGATTAAAGGTCTCCTCCGTCCCACCATCCTGGGCGGCATTAGTCACAAAGGTGACATTGTTGTTGATGGTAACTGGATTTGTCGAAAGGTTACTGAAGGTCGGCGCGGGGGGGAATCCGGTCAAGGGCCAGGACAGATCGATCTCCCCTCCAGTCAGGTTCGTCGTGCCATTGCCGGCATCAAAAGTTGTGTTGTAAACCCCGAATGTCCCCAGGTCATTGTTGGAGGTATACGTGCCGGAAGCATTAAACTCGAGACTGTCGTATCCTGTCGGACTGACCGTGGGCGGGGATCCGCCCATCCACTTGGCTCCGGAGCTCCAATTGCCACTGCTGGAACTTGTCCAAGTGTAAGACGCTTGAGCTTGGGCACTCGGCGCCATGAAGGAGAGCATCGCCGTGCTGCACACAGCCCCGCACGCGATGAGCATCGACCGCCGCGTGGCTGATTTGCCGCGCGTGAAATAGAACCTGTTTCCTCTAGCAGACATTTTTTGCCTCCTCCGTGGAGATAAAGATTGGAATGAAATAGGAACGCAGCCAGCGACACAGTTCGCCAACTGGACGCCTCAATGTGTGCAATTGTACCACCCCGTGAAATTGTCCACAATCAATAATCGCCCTAGGCGGAAACCGATAACCGATAATCAATGCGCCGCCTAAACCACCCAGAATCAATCCTCAGCTCAGCGCGAAGATTTATTGGGGTAATGGAGGCGTCGGTCCAGGTCATGCGGTATTTTGCTGGTTCGGCTGCGGAGGCCCGACCCGTCAATGAACAAGGTCACCCGAAGATCGAGCGGAACTCGATCTTCGAGTGACCTTAAAGCCTTCCTACATCACCAGCCCATGTCCGACACGAGCTTATGCCCGGCGGCGTCGCCTGGCCAACAAGAGCATCGATCCGACGGTGGCTCCGGCGATCGAGCACGGCTCCGGCACAGCGACGGAAATGTCGCTGACCCAGATATTGCCCAACGTGTCGTTACCGCCACCCGTGTCAATGGTGATTCTCGCCGACTCTGAGCCCACGGGCGCGTTGAGCCCTATGTCCTCTTCCGTCCACGTATCGACACCTGCACTGGGGAAATTAAACGTCGTGTCAACATGGCCAAGATTAGCAGGATCGCCGGTCAAAATGTCATTACTTACCGCAGTTCCGAAATTGATGGTGACGCGAAGTTGTCCGTCGCGGGGCTGCGGAGCAGTGTCCTCATAGTAGAAGCGTAACTCGAACCCTGTTGTTGCAGGGTTGGCTACGACAGCGGCGGGCAGCGGGTTCCAATCGGAAAACCATTCGCCGTAGGTGGTTATGCTCGAGTCGCTCACCTCCAGCGCGTAGCCGGGCGTCGCCAAGGGCCCGGATGGGGGATTTGTAGAGGTGGGCGCACCCGCGGTGCCGGCGGGGGCTGTGCCTTCGCCCGCGCTGTTACCCGGTGTGTTATAAAGGCAAAAATTGGGAGCGGTTTGGACCCCAAAATCACCACCACCTCGGTGCCAACCGGCGGGGCGAGGGTTGGCGTCACCAACAGTATTGGGTATGGTACCCCATTGGGCAGGGGTTCCGTTATAATAGCTATAAATCTGGTCCACGCCATTCAGTTCACCTGAGGAAACCACGCTCGTGCTCAAATCCGGATTCGGCCAAACGTTACCCGGCAAAAAGGTGTTCTGGGCGGAAGCCTTGCTCACGCCAAAACAACAAACGCCGCCAACCGCCAACGTCAAAACGCACGTTTTTCTCGACATGTCTCTCTCCTTAAGTTCCGTGGAACTTATGATGTATAGGAAGGTCGCCAACGACACAATTCGCCGGCGAGCCACCCTCCTGAACGAGTTGGAACAATAGCGGCCCGCGGACGCGGTTACAATCAAAGATCCCCCAAGTCGGAAATTGATGAGCGCGTGTCGTTTCCCGGGAAACCGAGAGACGCCGCGTTGAGGGTCAGACCCAAAAATGATGCTCCACGGCCCATAGGGCGTGCCGTCACGAAGGCCCCCAAGGGGGCCGTGAAACCTTTCGATAATCCAGTTTTTATCGTCATCACTTGCATTTTTTCGTGTCTGGGGGGTGAACTGCAACTCTATTTTTGACAAATTTTTGGCATTCTGCCGTGAGATGAACAAATCACATTGTTCGGGCGCCGACCGGAAGCGCCACAATCCTTTGCCGTCACGTTAGGATCAATATCCAGTGGGGCCGGAACGGGCTTTCGCGATTACAATGCCCAGTCGCATGACGCTTCAGCAACAACTCAAATCTGGCCTTTGGCATCATCAGGCGGGCCGCTTAGCGGAGGCGGAGAGGATTTACCGCCAGGTCCTGGCGCAGCAGCCTAATCATGCGGATGCATTACATCTTTTGGGGGTGCTGGCGGGACAGGCGGGCCGGTTGGACGCGGGGATCGAATTGATCCGGCGGTCCATTCGGATCAAGCCTGATTACGCCGAAGCGTACGACAATCTCGGCAACGCCCTAAAGAGAAAGGGGCACGTGGATGAGGCCATCGCCGCCTATCGCCAGGCGATCGCCATCAGGCCCAACTACACCGAAGCTTACAACAATCTCGGCAATGCCCTGAAAGGCAGAGGACAACTCGATGAGGCGATCGCCGCCTATCGCCAAGCCATTGCCCTCCGGCCCAACTTCGCCGAAGCCCACAGCAATCTCGGCATGGCCCTGAAAGACAAAGGACAACTCGATGAGGCGATCGCCGCCTATCGCCAGGCCATTGCCCTCAGGCCCAACTTTCCCGAAGCCCACAGCAATCTGGGCATAGCCCTGAAAGACAAGGGACAATTCGATGAGGCCATCGCCGCCTTTCGCCAGGCGATCGCCCTTAACCCCAACATTCCCGAAGCCCACAGCAATCTCGGCAATGCCTTGCACGACAGGGGACAACTCGATGAGGCCATCGTCGCCTATCGCCAGGCTATCGCCCTTAACCCCAACGTTCCCGGAGTCCACAGCAATCTTGGCAAAGCCCTGAACGACAAAGGACAACTCGATGAGGCCATCGCTGTCTATCGCCAGGCCATTGCCCTCAGGCCCAACTTCGCCGGAGCCCACAACAATCTTTCGTTAGCGCTGCTGGCGCGGGGCGATTTTCAACAAGGCTGGGAAGAATTTGAATGGCGATTGAAATGCGAGGATTTTCCCTCTCACCAGCGAAACCTCACTCAACCACAGTGGGATGGCTGCCCATTGGAAGGTCGCACGATTCTGCTCCACACCGAGCAGGGCTTTGGGGATGCCATTCAATTCATCCGCTACTTGCCGGTGGTGGCGCAGCGGGGCGGGAGAATCATCATTGCATGTCAGTCCCAACTCCAACGGCTCTTCCTGACAATGGCCGGGACATGCCAAATCGTGACCCCAGGCCAGCCCCTGCCGGCCTTTGATCTGCACTGTCCTCTGCTAAGTCTGCCGCGGGTTTTCGGGACGACGTTAGACAACATTCCCCAAATCGTGCCCTATCTGACCCCCGAACCGGCGCTGGCTGAGGCATGGAGTCGAACGCTCGGCGCTCCCGACGGGCAATTGAGGGTCGGCTTGGCGTGGGCGGGCAATCCTCGGTTCAAATGGGATCGAACGCGATCGGTGAACCTGCAACAATTGGCCCCATTTGCAGCCGCCCGAGGCGTCAAGTTTTACAGTCTCCAGAAAGGTCCGCCCGGGGAGCAGGCGAAAAATCCGCCGGTAGGATTGGAATTGGTCGATCTCGGCCCGGAACTGAACGACTTTGCAGACACCGCGGCGGTGATGTCGTTGATGGACCTGATCATTACTACCGATACTTCCGTGCCGCATTTGGCGGGGGCACTGGGGAGATCGGTGTGGGTCATGCTTCAGCTTGTGCCGGATTTCCGTTGGCTGCACGACCGGACGGACAGCCCATGGTATCCGACGATGCGATTATTCCGCCAGCCCTCCCGGGGGGATTGGGACAGCGTCATCACACGAGTGGTGGACGCATTATCCCAATGGACCAGGAATCGCGCCTGACTTTCCAAAATCCTTTGCCGCGCCAGATCGGTCAACGTCAAGGTCGAATTCGTACCGAACCCAGAAGACTCGTTAGGATCGGTATCCAATGGGACCGGAGCGGCGTTTCTCGATTACAATGCCCGGTCGCATGACACTTCAGAAGCAATACGAATCCGGCTTGTCGCACTATCGGGCGGGCCGTTTGGCGGAGGCGGAGAGGATTTACCGGCAGGTCCTTGCTCGGCAGCCCAATCATGCGGACGCATTGCATATGTTGGGGGTGCTGGAATTACAGGCGGGCCGGTTGGACGCGGGGATCGAATTGATCCGGCGAGCGATCGGGATTTGTTCGACCCGTGGGATTTATTACCGCAACCTCGGCAATGGCCTATTGCACATCGGACGGCTCGACGAGGCGATCGCCGCCCAGCGGCACGCCGTTCGGCTCGACCCTGATAACGCCAAATCGCACACCAATCTCGGTAACGCACTGAAGGCCAGGGGGCAGCTTGACGAGGCGATCGCTTCCTATCGGCAGGCCATTCGGCTCAAGCCTGATTTCACCGAAGCGCACAACAATCTCGGCAATGCCCTGAAGGACAAGGGGCAGCTTGACGAGGCGATCGGTTCCTATCGGCAGGCCATTCGGCTCAAGCCTGATTTCACCGAAGCGCACAACAATCTGGGAACCGTCTTAGAGGCCAAGGGGCAACTCGACGAGGCCATCGCGGCCTATTCCAAGGCGATCGAGTCCAGGCGGGTTTGGGCTATGCCTCACCTTAATCTCGGCCAGTTGTATCGCGCGCAGGGCCACTTCGAGGAGGCGCGTCTAGCCTTCCAGCAGGCTGCTCAATGCGAGCCGGATAACTCCGACGCCCATAACTTCTTGGCCATCGCCCTAGCCGAGTTGCGGAGGTTTGATGAGGCGGCCAAGGCTCTGGATCGCGCCGCGGCCCTCGCCCCCGATTCGGCGATCACGCACCAGGCGCGCGGCATGATCCTGTGCCAGAGCGGCCGGGGCGCCGAGGCGGTGGATAGTTTTCGCCGCGCCGTTGAAATCGCGCCCGATTTGGCATCGGGTTGGATTTACCTCGGCCACGTCTTGCGGCAAATTGGGCGGTTCGCCGAGGCCGCCGACTGCGCTCGCCAGAGCCTGGCCCGGCGACCGGGCGCGGTTCAGGCCTACACCCTTATGGCCAGTGTTGGCGCGAGCGCCGACGCGGCGGAGATGGCCCGGCTCATCGCATCCGTCAATGATCCGCAAACGTCCATCCGCGACCGCGCCGCGCTCGGATTTATCCTCGGAAAGATGCTGGACGAGGCCGACCGCTTCGATGAAGCATTTGCTCACTACTCCCGGGCCAATTCGCTGGTATTACAGATGCGCCGCGCCGCCGGCGAGGGGTACAGCAGTGATCAGTTTGCGCATGGCGTGGATGAGTCAATTGCGATGTTCACGCCGGACTTTTTTGCGCGCACGCGGGACTGGGGCGAGCCTTCGGAATTGCCCGTGTTCATCGTGGGAATGCCGCGCTCCGGAACCACCCTTGTCGAACAGATCGCTTCCAGTCATCCCGATGTTTTCGGCGCCGGCGAGCTGAGGGACATCGGCAACATCGCGGCCTCGCTGAGGGTCACCGAATGCGAGCGGGGTCCCATCAAGGACGCCGCCGGCAAACAATTGGATCGCCTGCGGGTCCTCGGCGGTTCGGCGTTGCGCGTGATCGACAAAATGCCCGAGAATGTCGAGCGTCTTGGATTGATCGCCACGCTCTTTCCCTCAGCGCGTGTTATTCTCTGCCGCCGCGATCCTCGCGACACCTGCCTCTCCTGTTTCTTCCAGCGGTTTAGCGCCGGCAATCTTTTCTCCTTCGATCTGGTTCAATGCGGCCGCCATCACGTCCATACCGATCGGCTCATCGCCCACTGGCTGAAGGTGCTGCCTCTGCGGATGCTCGAGGTGCAATACGAGGACCTGGTCGCAGATTTGGAAGGACAAAGCCGCCGCATCATCAGTTTCCTGGGTTTGCCCTGGAACGCAGCATGTCTGGATTTTCACCGGACCGAGCGGACCGTGCAGACAGCCAGTGACTGGCAGGTTCGCCAGCCGATCTACACCCGGTCCGTGGGCCGCTGGCGGAATTATGAAAGGCATCTGGGGCCGCTCTTCGAAGCGCTCGGCTTGAACAAATGATTTATCCTCCGAGTATGACCATCGCATATCGTCGAAAAAAGGTGCCGTTCGCGTCACGCTCACCGTTTTTCCCCTCGCCCCGGTACACAGCAACTTTCTGATATATGCTGCAAGTCCAGCATTACGAAGCTTTTGCAGGGCGTTGATGGCCAACTTGGCAGCCACCCAAAATGCGACTCGGTGCGGTATGCGCACCCAACTGGGCAATGGCTTGAAAACACGGCTATGAGTTTGGGGCGAACTGCCATTTGCGACAAGGGCTTATCGCAAAGATTGAAACCTCTCCGGTACATCGGGAAGAAGGATAGGGTGAGGGGCCACATTCGACGTTCAAAAATCGCCCCTCACCCTAAACCCTCTCCCCACGAGTACGCGGGGCGAGGGGAAAAATACACGGGAACGGCAGAGCCACATAGGGTCGCAGGGCCGGTGGCCGTGGTATCATCCGCTAATGCACTGTCAACGCCCCGCCGGCACCATTGAGAATCAATCTTCGATTAGCGCGAAGTTTGATTGTGAGGATTATGCGGCCGCCCTATATTTCGGGTCATCTTGCCGGTTCGGCTGCGGAGGCTTGGCCGGTCAGTTATAGGGATTTATTATGACTTCTCGCAGGAAGAACCAGGGTTTTACGCTCGTTGAATTGTTGGTCGTGATTGGAATCATCGCGCTTCTGATCTCGATTCTGTTGCCGTCTCTTCAGAAAGCCCGTGTGCAGGCTAACCGCCTTCAATGCATGAACAACGAGCGGCAACTGCTTAACGCCATGCTGATGTACACCAACGACAATGGCGGTTTTTTCCCGTGCGATATAGGCCCGGGGGGCAGCGGAGGCAAGTGTTGGTGGGACTCAAGCCCTTACAACCCCTATGCGGTGGAGCTTAATCCGTGGTGGGATGTTGCGGATCCCGAGCCTGCCTATCTGGGGAAGTATTTCAACATGGCTTCACTTGCCCCTTCCGGCAGTTCGGCGAGTGACCTAGACCTGGTGAATGCAGCCAAATACTGGCCCAGCCCGGCTGTAGTGCATTGTCCCGATGATCAGGACCAGGCGTTGAGGTCAGTCAGCGGCGACCAGAATGGTAACTGGTACGGCGCAGCTTCTGTCGGCTATATAGGGACGAACGGGCGCACGAGCTACTGGTACCCCCTTTCGCTTTGGGCCAGTCCCCAATTCATTCAACAAGCATCCTCGGGTCGCGTCCCTGGGATAACCCCTTCCGGCGTGAAGATTACTTTGGCGCGACATAGTTCAAAGAAGATCGCAATCATGGAGTTCCACGCTTTTCACGAAAAAGTCGAAGCGTTCCCAGCTTATGCGATTCTAGACTATGGAAAATATCCGAACTATGTCGCCGGATTCTGCGATTTCCACTGTGAGCTGATCAACGTGAGAGACATGATGGACCCAGATCCAGACTACACGGGTCGAACAACTAACGGCGTGCCTGGCTGGGGAATTCTAGGGCAGGACGTATACTAACGGCGTTCCTGTCAGGGCATGACGCGCTCAGCGTCTGTGCCATTAGGACCCGAGACATGCATGAGCATCATTGCCGCCTGATCCATACCCACTTCTTTCCAGTCTTTTTCACCGGGCTTCTTGACCAGGACGGTTACATCATCGCGAGGCCGCATTTGCTCCGCCGTGCGCGCAAGTTGATCCCGCGTGGCATCAGTATATTTTTCCAGTAATCCCACGAATTTCCCGTTACCGCCTTTGAAAACGAAACAGCGAACCGCCGGAACTCCATCATGATCGAAGGGCGGCAATTTGCTGGCAGAATCAACGAACCAGGTCTTGCCGTCATCGGTCGAATAGTAGTTATCCTTAGGCGGCTTTCCGCTCTCACCCTTGAGTTCTAACGCGATCAGAACTAAGCCAAGAATTAGAACGCAAATTACCACGACTGTGGAAATCGCTGAATGGCGATTGATCGCCTCACGAATTTGCAAGTTGCCTCCGCGGAAAAAGTATGCACTGGCGCCGGTATCATCCAAAGTCTTAACGTCGCGGTCAATCGAAATTTGACATCGTGTTTCAACCAAGTCGGAAATTAATCGCCGGGCGACGATTGGCGGCTCATTGCGCGGCATCAATCTCGGTAACAACGCCGTTTTGCACGATGATCTTTGGCCAATTGCTGTAATCGACGCCTTCTTCATTCGTGTAATATACCTTCCCGTCAGGGCCGGAAATTGCTTTCTGAACTATTTGTACTTGCTGCTTCGGCCAGCCGAGATAGGTCGTTCCAGACTCGGAATCCGCCTGCTTTTTCAGAATCATGATGATTTTCAATCCCTCCTCCGGCATTCCGATGGTTGGTTTTCCTTCGTGCAGGGCCGCAACCATTTCCGGCTTAAGTGCGGTCCTGGCGGCCAGCGCATCTATTTCGGCGTCAGTCTTCTCGGCATCCAGAATCTCCGCCGGGGGATAATGACTTGGACCCCAGTGGGTCGCCTTTGCCCTGGACGTGAAGGTTGATTGCGGCGTTTTCGCCGGCTCGCCATTCGCGGGCCCGCCATTCGACGGCGCAACCGGCTGAAGGAGCGCCAGCTTTCCCTTCAGTTGTTCATTCTCGGCTTTGGCGGCGGCAAGTTGCCGTTTCAGGTCGTCAATTTGTGCTCGCAGCGATTTGATCTGGGCTTGGAGCGCGTCGGGCTGAGTCGCCGCCGCGATCTTGTCTTGCAACCTTTGCTGGGCCTCCTCAGCCGACATTTGGGCCAAGCACAATGATCCACCGGCCACCATTATCAAGAGAACGACTAGAAAAGATTTCGCCTTCATGGTCATTCCTCCTATTTGCCGTCGCCGGCCGGACGGCTCCTTTTGATTTGCCGGCAGCGATTTCTGTTATGGTACCGCCTGGCGTTAACGAGGGAAATGGCCCGTTCTTCCATTTTCGGCAGCAATTCACCCTTGCACGGCTCGACCGTACCGAGAACGAGCCAGAAGACTGCCGGTGATCAAACCGGACGTCCCCAGGTTTGCTTTACCCCCCTCCATTGTACAATCGAGCGTATGCTTGGTAGGTTGGGAGCGTCACCGAATCAGGCCGGTGTTACGAGGAAACCAAATTCAAACTTTGCGAAGGTCTCATGGAAACCACGCCGCTGCTAAAAAGACCCAGTCGTATCTACGGCATACTCGGCATTCTAGCGTGGACCTTAGTGGGGTTCCTCGTAGGAATCTACGTGGGTGTGCATCCGGCGTGGATTCCCAATATGCCGTGGGCATGGCACCCCGATATCGATCAACCGCCTACGACGACGCTACATGTTCCGACATCCGCGCCGACCGAAGATAATTCGACGGAGAATCCACAAACCCAACCTTCGCTTACGGGCCATTAGAGGAACCGGGTCTGGCCATCATCGATCATGTGGAGGCACTCCGTGGGCAGCTTGCGGCTCCGGGCGCGGCGGTACTTCTCATCACCGTCGGAAAAATAGATGCCGATCGAACCCGTGTCTTTGACGTGCGCAGAAATGAAGCTTACCGTGTCTCAGCGCGGTAGTGATGCAAGCTTTGGTTACCAGCTTTTCATAAGAGATCCGGAAACCGGCTGGAGATCGGCGTCCGCCACCCACAATCCGTTGGTCCGCGGCAACGTATTCGAACTCCACGCCAGTGACATCAAGAAAGTCGACGATGCTCGCATTCTGTTGACGGGGACGATCGGGGGTGATGGCAAGCATGGCAACATGGGCATTACAACCTGGCGGGCGACGATCACCGCGGATGCCGCGCGAGGCTGGTTCATTTTCGATGTCGAAGTGAATGCGGAACAAGACATCCAGCTGTGCATGCAAAATGGCTTTGAACCGGAGATCACGCTCGATCTTGGCCCGCTCCCGCCCTACGAGCGCGGCGATCACGTATGGTTCATCACGCAGATCACGAATCCAACCAAATGGAACGACGACGCTTACGGCAATGACTTTCCCGCGACCTATTACTTTGATCCCTATCTCAACGTGGAGATCATGCTCTTTTTCGACATGACGCGCATGAACTGGATGTCGCGGCAGAACATCGCTCGATTTCTGAACTACCGGTGCGGGTTTCGTCGTCGATACCAGCCCGAGCCAGCGGGTGAACTTGGCCTATATGCAACCGGCGCCTCGGGCCGGCTGTTTCCTTCGGGCGTTCAGCACTTTAGTTACTTCCTGACCGCGCGCCCGCGAAAGGCTCTTGCAGACGATCACGAAGCGGTGCGGTTGCTGGTTGATAAATGTCTTCCGTTGCTGCCCCGAAGCAGCCCGTGGCCCTCGGGGGCCACTTCATGGCGAGACTTCGCTCATCATTGTGCGGAAGATCTTATGACGGAGGGGCTGTGTTGGCGGAAAACGGAGGGAAGTCATGAATTCATTCTGAATTACGTGGACGGCTACAGCCCCGCCTGGAAGGAGGCAATCGAAGCACGTGGCAATCGGTTCGATATGATCAAGCCATGCTTTGACGCGGCAATCTGGATCGCGCATCCGCTGGCGGTGCTTTCGCGCGTGGATAGGCGGGATCCCATACCACGGCTCTACCAGCGCGTCTGCCAAATGATTGATCAAGCCCTGCGGACCAACCAAACGCCGTTTGCGCCTGCTGCCGCCGATACCGTATCAGGCACGTGGCAACACGTATACGTTCTCGAGCAACTGTTTCAGTTGGGGCGCCTGCGGAAGAATCAATCCCTCCTCGGTTGCGTTATTGATGAAGTCAACGATGTCGTCATTCCGCTGGCGAAGAAGACGTCGTACCTTTTTCCGCTCAGCTTCAACAGGCGGACGATCGAACGCGCCGGAGCGGGTGATTGCCACGCGGTCCTCGGAGCTTATGCCAACTTCATGCTGGATCTGCATGAAATGACGGCCAGCGAGCGCTATCTGGAAGAAGCCAGAAATGCGTCGCGAATGCTTCACCGGTTGCCGGTGAATACGATTCACCAGGAGGTTTTCCTGCTCGCGATGGGGACGCAGGCCGCGTACCGCCTTGCAGTTATGCATCCCTTGGCGAACTACGAGGAGGTCTATCATTACCTTCTCGCGCAGACGTTGCGAATGCTCTATTGGTATGCGGATCGTACGACGGAACAAAGCAGAAGAATCAATACTCTGGGCATGTTTCAAGCGTGTGCAACAATCAGTTACCCCGCCCTCTTCGAAAACATTGAGGTGTTGGCCAGGCTCTGTCCGACGTTTAAGAGATTTCCTCCGTCGTTGGCGTTGTTACGGGTTGTCGATCACGCGCGGAAGAACAATTTCTACTTCTTTCCCCGCTGCTTTGATGCGGGTCGGGGCGAACTACCCCTGCAATATATCCCGTTCGAGAACATTCCGATATTGGAAGGTCCGGCGCCTGGCTCGGTCGGGCAGGAGATTTACGGGTCCGGCTGGGTGTTCCGTGCCTGTCTGATGTGGGAAACGTTTGGACACGCCGACGATCGCGACATCATGGTATTGAACCTCGATGCTTTCGAAGAGCGCAGGCAGTTGGAGCAAGGCCGATTTGAACTGACGTTCATCGTCTTCAACGGCACCGACAAGCGGCAACAGGCACAATTGGCGTTTCCATGGAGCAGCGTTGCGGCAATGATAGCAACCGGCGAATCGCCAGATGCGATTGGAGTCGGCGAGCGGTGCGGTCAGCGACTGCAATTGGATCTAGCGCCGGATGCGGTCGTGTACGTCAGGGTGAGCGACAGGATCGGGCCATGACGGGATTCTCAGGGCACGCTCTGCTCTCGACGGTATTGGGTCGGCGTAAGCCCGGTGCGCTTGCGAAAAACCGCGGTGAAATATGCGGACGTGCTGAAACCCAACTCCATGGCAATCTTGGTGACTGACAGATCGCTTGTGCGCAGCTTATCCTTGCCGATCTCAACACGCCTGTACATCATGTAATCCGCCGGATTAAATCCCACTTCCTTCTGAAACCAGCGGCGGAAGTGACTCTCGCTCAATCCTGCCGCCTTTGCGGCATTCTCCATCAGCACGGGCTCGCCCACGTGCTCATCGAGCCACGTGACGGCCGCTTGAATCGGTGGGGAATATCGTGGAAGCCGACGCGGCGGATTGAGCATTGACGCCGCGTGATCCCGTGCGATCCAGATGATCAACTCGTGAAGCAGGGAACGTGCCATCAGTTCGCTGCTGACGCTCGGGTGTCGATGCTCGTCCAATAAACGTTCGAAGCACTTTTCCAGGGAAGGAGAAAACGAGAAGACGGGCGAATCCACCCCTTCGAGTAATTTCTGCAATTGCGATGCTTGGGCGGGCGTCAGTCCGGTGGGCATTTGGCGGGAATTGGGCAGGACCAGAAAGCGAAGCATGCACCAGCGGCCAGGATTCAGCACTTCACGCGCGCCGCCATGTGTCTGGCCCGGCTGAGTCAGAATCGCCAAGCCGCCGGTAACGGTGTACTGCTTGGCAGGGGAATCCACCCACAGCTCCAGACAGCCCTCCTGAACCAGGTGCAGTTCATACTCTTTCGTGTGTGCATCGGACCTGAGGCCCCCCGGCACGGCTTGCAGGAGGTGAAGCCGCCCGATGATGGGCAGTTCCGGCAGGAGTTGCGTTCTTGCCTCATAGGTTTCGTGATGCTGCTTTTCGCTGATCTGCCACCAATCGAGCTTTGGATTGACAGATATCATCTGTTGGGTGAACTCCATATATGAGCGAGATCAAATGGATCGCGAACAAACTGCTGCATCAGAACCTGCTGCTGGTACCCTGCAATACGCAGGGGCGACGCTATCCATTTACCTCCATTTTAGCGTCGTATACGGCAATTCAACAGGCGCTGCGGAAGGGGTTTGATCCACGGCCACCAAATTCTGGTGCCGACTAAACGTGCAATGGCAAGGTTCGATGGTAACGTTGCGCCCTCGACACGTAACGAGGTCTTTATCGATAGCACTTGGCCGTTAAGTTTCAAATTGCAGAAATGGGTCGGGCAACTTTACGACAGCAGCTGCCGTATCACTCGTTCCCGCATACAGGTTCGCAGTTCCATCACCATTGCGGATAATGCCGCCGCTGAAGACCACGTCCACAAGGTCCGGCCGCTTCGATGATCCGGGCGGGAAGAAGCTACGTCGCGCAATGATGCGAATTGCTGAGGGTTGGCGTGTCCGCAGGTCAACCGCGAATGCCATTGGATAGTAATGGCGGTTGCCCTGACCGTCAAAGCAGGCGATATGGCCCAGCACGCCAAGTTGACCGTTTGCCAACTGATGCGCTTCATTCACTCCACCCCATTCCTCTTTGAGCCATTGTCCCTTAAAGAGCGTTGCGCGGGCGATCATTTCGGCCGTGATGGCGTCCCAAGACGGAGCGATAGTAAAGCCGATTTTGCCTCGGCCACCGACGGCGCCTTGGGGACGGCTAAAAATGGCGACGCGTCCATCGGGCAGCTGCTTGAACCGAATATCCTTCATGCCGAGCGGTCCGCTCAGGAAGTGGCGCAGCCCCTCCAGAGAACTGCCGCGATAAAACTCCATCACACAGCCGTAGCCGCCCTTTTCCAGCGGAACGGGAAACCGCACGCCTCCGAGCACCAATTCGTCACCCGCCCACGTCACGCATGGATCCTGCAGGCCTTGAAATGAGGAATGAGTGAAACAGGGCGTCCACCCGTTAGAACGCGCTTTCTCGAAGACCACGATCTCGGAAATTTCGGTGTCCCGCTTTTCCACCCGGCCGATCAACAATGTTTTGCCGTTTAAGCGGAATGGCGCCGTGATATTGTAAACATCCCTTCCATCCACCTGCTCAAACTCAAGTGCATGCGTCTCCATGTGGGACGGAACGTGCAACGCAGAAAGCAGATCGGAACAGGAACGTGGTTGATCTTCAAGGGTTAAGGTTCGATACACGGTTGAAACTTCTTGTTTTTGAGCGTCCGATTCGCCGACGCCTGCAAATTCGGCCATAATACTCCTATTTTGTTATCCAGATGCGGCCTCGTGAACATCCGTTGAACCCACATCGTCCCCTGAATGAAAGTACTACTTAATCCGCCTCCCCGCTATCGACTTTCGACCCAGTAAAAAAAGAGCGGCGTCTTCTGGTCGCCACCCGCTTTATCGCAGCCCGGAAGGGCGAATCGCCGCCAAAGAATCGCCCAATGTGTCAGAACATCGAGAATCGGCTAAGCCACATGTTTATGGATAGCCTTGGACCGACGGGTTAGAATCGCCCTTAAGTCGTGGCCTCACGACGTGGATTCGCGTTGTCAGGAGCGCAGAGGGGCTCGGGCAACGCGTTTGTTGTAGCCGTTGAACCGGAACGTCCCGTTTTTCAATCAATTTCTGATGGCATTTTGCGCATCGGCGGATATGGGATAAACATCGGGAGTTCCGTTTCTGTCCCAAATGGAGGAAAAATGAGACGAACGGCTCGCGTGCTGCTGGCGGCAGCGGTCCTGGCTGTGGGCGCAAACAGGACAAACGCCGTGGCCGAGGAGACCGCTGAAATCCGCCAAGTACAATTGATGCCGGACCTTCCCTCGCCCTGCAGCGTTCGCGATTGGAGGCAAGTCGCGACAGGTTTCGACCAGTTGGTGTTTAGCCCCACCGCTCCGGGACAGTACATGCCGTTGCTGCATCTGATCAAGGATGATCGCGGGAAAGTCACGCGTTTCGGACTTCCTGACTATGTCGGAGACATTAGGCAAGCGGCTGATGGCAGCGGTTCCGGCATCACCTGCATGGGCGCGGTGTGGGGCGCCACCTTGGTTGGAATTGACAAATCACGCGGCGGCCACGATTACGTAAAAATGTGCGAGGCTTACTTTGACCCTCGACCAAATTTCCGAATGATTGGTAATGGAGTTGGTCACTGCGATCCCGACGGTTCATTTTGGTATACGCTATTTCCCAACATTATCTTTTCCAGTCTCGCCGACCGGTATCAAGGTGAAGCAGAGATAAGCGACATGGCGCATCAATCGGCGGTTTCCTGGGCCAGGGCTGCCGCCGCTTTGGCCGATCCGGCGAAAGATGATGCCGCGAATTTCGATCACACCGGTTTCAATTTTGACACGATGCAAGGCGTCGACAACGGCCAATGGAAAGAACCTGACGCCGGCGCCGGCGTGGCCTGGATCGAATATGCCGCCTACAACCGCTGGCACGATCCGGCTTTTCTCCGGGCGGCGGATCGCTGCATGCGTTACCTTCAGCAGCGGCCGGCGGACAAGGATCCGTCGTACGAGGTTCTCATGCCTTTTGGCGCATTGGCGGCGGTACGCATGAATGCCGAGCTGGCTCGCCACTACGATACCTCTAAAATGATTAACTGGTGTTTCGACCGCAGCGTCGCACGCCCCGATTGGAAGGTGAACACTGATCGTTGGGCCGGTATCGACACCGCTGGACTGGTCGGCGGCACGGACTGTCCTCCGTGGCGCACGGGTGTCGGCGGATATGGCTTTGCAATGAACACCTTCTGTTGGGCATGGCCGCTGACGCCTATCGCACGGTACGATCCGCGCTACGCCCATGACATCGGGAAGTGGGTTTTGAACGCCGCCAGCGCCGCCCGTTTGTATTACGCAAACGCCCACCCGCGCGATGGCCAAACTTGCCCGGATTGGGACGGCGATCCACACCACGTCATTGCGTATGAAGGGCTGAAGTACCGATGGGACGATCCTCATCAACCGCTGCTGGCGGCCGGCGACGCGTTACGCATGCAATGGGGGCCCAAGACCGACTACGGCCTCTATGGCTCCGTGTTTGTTGGCGTGTACGGCGGGCTCATCGCCCCAACCGACGACCCGCAAATCCTCCGTCTCGACTTGCTTGCCACTGATTCCTGCCGCCCTCAGGCCTATCCATCATACCTGTATTACAATCCTCATAAGAACGAGCGCACCGTCACGCTGGACGTCGGCGCGGCGTCCCGAGACGTTTATGATGCAGTGAGCGGCAAATTCCTGACCCGCGGCGCAACCGGCCAAACGCCCCTCACAATCGGCGCCGGCGAAGCGCTCGTCGTCGTCTTAACGCCCTCCGCTGGAAAGCTTACGCGCGACGGCGGCAAAACTTTCGTAGACGGAGTGGTGATCGACTACCGCAGAGGAAATGACAGGCAATGAGTCGGGCGGCGGCAGGGGGCAACCAGGCATTGTCAATCAAAACCATCCAACTCATGCAGTGAAACGGAATGCATCGATCCCCTCGGGAAATCATTTTGCGAAATAGTCAGGATCCATTTCCGGGTTCCGCAAGGCTGCCCGCTCCAGAGCTTGAAGGATAAACGAATTCCAAGCAAAGACGCGATGGTAGCCAAAGAACGGGTGCGCCGCGTCGGTGGCGAGGTATTCCTGGCTGGTCGGAAAGTCAGAGGTAACATTAAGTTCCGCCCATAGCCGGTTTGCGATGGCCTTCGTGGCGTTGCTCCATCCGTGGAGCTTTCCGGTAACGTACCCGCAGACTTCAATCCGCATCCAACTGCCGCCGTTGTAATAGATTCCGTCCACGACGTGATTTGCGTAGCTGGCCGCGAAGGAATCACTGACCATCGGGTGCCAGTTTTCATTGAAGTAGCTCCACCCCGTACCTCCTTCGGGAAGTCCGATGAGGATCGGCCGCACCGCACCACCCGCTTCAGGATGCGGGCAATCTTTTCGCGGCATCATCGCTGGTATGCGATCGAGATGGTTCACCACCATCTCATCCGTGAGGATTTTTCGGCTAAATAGCCAAAGAGAAAGATATTCCGGGAAGATTTCCGCAAACCCGATGGCATCCGCGATGTCCCGCGCCGGGCGCATGAACTTTCTCGTGGGATCGTAATAGCTACGATAGAGTTCTTCCGCCTTGCCGAGATATTCCTCGGAAATCGTTTCACTCACGCCGGGAATCTGCAGTTCCTTGATCGCTCGCGACGTGACGGCCAACATTCCCTGGTTTTCACATATAGTGGACGTGCCCTCCGGATATTCGATGACGTCGAGCTGGCCCATGACGAACTGCGCCGAGCAAAGGCCCTGGCGACGGGGATCGTAAGTTCGAAGACAATATTCCGCGGCTTTCCGTACCTTTTCCATGGGCAACTTAGTGCCGAACCGGCGACGATTCAGAAACGCCCACATCAGCCAAAGGGGCGTGGAATCGTTCGACTTGCGCTCCACATTCGCCAGATTCGGCTCCACCAACGTGTTGATTGCCCCATCAGTTCCCTGATTCTCAGCCCATAGGTTGAAAACGTTCTCGTTCAATTCGCGATTGTGAATGCCATTGAGCGCGAAGAAACTATCGCGAAGATACACCTCACCGGCGGCGGAATACCAAATGCTCGGTGCGCAAATCGGCCGAAAGCTCTCCGGTCCCGCGATCCAACAAAGCATCATGAGGTCGGCGTAAACGGCCTTTTCGGTCTCTCCACCCTGGAAACCGAGTCCGTCAGCCAGATAGAGCTGACTGGCGAGCCGGTGACCTCGAACCGTGTCCGGTACGCTTTCATCGGCAAACACGAAAACCGTTTTCTCCGCGGGATGCCCCATTTCCAGCCGATGGTACGGTTCGCCGCGAGTGGCGATGCGGCGAATTTGCAGGCCGCGCACCTCGACTTTCGCGAAACCTGTCGCCGCCTCCACTTTCTTAGCTTGCTCTGATTCCGCAACGGAAATGAAAACGGCGCAGCCAGGTCCTTGCAATCCCGTTACAAACACCGTCGTTCGGAAATCGGACCATGCTCCGGGCGATTCAGGCACGCCATCGTTGTACAGAGTGATGTCGCCCACCTTGCGCAGTTGCTCATCCACGTTCCAAATTTTAATTGCCACCGGAACAGCCGAACGGTACTCCAGACGCAGCGAGTAAACCTCGTTGTCTCCCGCCGCAAAGGGAATAATCACCCCGTCCTCGAAACTCCGTGTGGACAGGGTGGCGACGCCATCGCGCTCGTCCAGAGTCACCTTGCCTTGTTTCTTCCACGACGAAACGTCCGGAAGGACAATGGTTTGAGCATTCTGCTCTGTGTCCACCTGCTCCATGACTTCGCCAAACGTCTGCTGAACGAAAAAATCGCCCTGGTTGTGTTCCCCCGCGCGCGAACCGGAATACAGATTGGCATCCGGAATTCGGCGCGGCGCGGGCTTCACGGGTCTGCCGTCCCGACGGATGATTCGCGTCCACTGGTTACGATAGCCGGAGTCAGTCAGGAGGCCGACGCACAAACCATTCTTCGTGCGGAAACCGGCGGCTGGAAAATATTCGCGCAACGCTCCGCCTTTCCAGTCCAACCGATCGAAACTCCAAAGCTTCGCCGGACTCTCCTCAGGCTCCAAACGATTGCTCAACTGGTAGAACAGCATGAACATATCGGCCTGTTGGAACCGGATCTTCTTTCGCACAACGTGAGGCGTAACCAGTTCATAGTCTACGTGCGCAAACACGGTTGTGTTTAGATTCTTGAGCCTGCACTCACCATCGAGCGCGACGTGTGTGGAATTGCCCGCCCACGACGTCGCCTTCCAGTCATTCACGCGATCTTCCACGCTGCGTTCTTCGTTCTTGAAGGTTGCCGAAAACTCACCGCCCCGATTGTGCTGAGCCAAGGGCTGGCCATTGAAAAGAAGAGCGACGCCGTAGCCCTGTTTGGGGTCGCCAGTAACCTTCAACGCCAACCCATCAGTGCCGTGTGTCATTGCCGATGCGGCTCCTCGTAACGCTCCGGGCCCCGACCCTAGACCAACGGCCAGACCAGCCGTGATTGACCCCTCGATGAAACGACGACGCGAAATGGTTCCGTAGTCCATACTTTCGGGTTCCCCTGCCCAATGAATTGGTATCAGCCGGGATTTCCCAGTCGGACTTTTGCCGACGACCGTCGCCAGCGATTCTTCGTAGCATGACGCCGCGAACCCGGCCCGTCAAAAGGTTTCGCGCCCTCAGACCGGCCTCTTGACCTGCGCAGCGACCACGTTTTCACCTTCCGCCCAGATCTCATTCTTCCGCCGGCCGGGTATCCGGCGTCGTGGACTGACTCTGCGCCGGCTGGCCGCGCCGTTGCATTAGCAGCCACTCATAGAGCTTGGGATCGTCGTATGCTGGTTCCCAGGAGTTGTGGCCATAGTCCGGATACACGGTGAACCTCACCCGCGCGTGGATGTCCCGCAGGGCCTGTACCATCTGATAGGCGTTCTCGATTGGCACTGATGGATCGCGCCCACCGTGGAATACCCAGGTAGGGATATCCTTAAGGCGCGACACATCGGTCGGGTCGCCGACGCCGCAGATCGGCACGACTGCCGCGAAGCGCTCGGGGAACCACTCGGCCATTTCCCAGCTTTCGGACCCGCCCATGCTAAGCCCGGTCAGGTAGACGCGGTCGAGATCGACCGGATACTTGGCCGACACTTCGTCCAGCAGATCGCGCAAAAGCAGTGGATTCCAATGGTCACCTGTCGGACATTGGGGGGAGACCACGATGAATTGATCCCTGAAAGCCCAATCGGGCTGATTCTTCAAGATTTGCGGGAGACCGTGGGCCAATACACGATCGAGGTTGTCTCCCCGCTCGCCGCTGCCGTGTAGGAAGAGCACCAGGGGAAACTTCGCCTGCGGGTTGTTTTGGCTCAAATTGGGAACGTGAACGAGATATTTGTACGGGACCAGATCGCCGGTCCGTTTCTCCAGTCCGTACCACCACGCGACGTTCATCCCGGCAGGCCCAAGGCGACGTGGCAAATTCCCTGCGCCCGGCGCCGTCTCGGTCAGGCCGGCGAGAAAAACGGCCAGACGATCGTCGCGCCACCGGCTGTCGCTCGTCTCCCGCGCGACAAAATCCTCCGTCGCCGTTACCTGCTCTCTGGCAATGGCTGCGTCCACCCCAAATTCGGGCGGCAATTGTAACGCGGTCGTCAGCCGCAGTGCCCGCCAGTTGAAGTCCTTGGTCTGGCGATACAGCGTCAGATATCGCTTAAACGGCTTCCCCTTTTCCGGCGTCACCTCAACCACGGCGCCATACCGCCCCGGATGATCGGCGCCGGCCACGACGTTGTAATTGGCATCGTAATAGGTCGCGTGAATGGTGTAGTCGCCGATCAAATCCTCAGCCGCTTCTGGACTGGCAAAGTCAATGCTTGGCAAATCCGTCTTACTGAAGACCGAGGAATCCGCCACGACGTCCATGTCCCCGAGTGCGTCCTTTCGCTGATCATCTGCATTAGGAAGATTCAGGGAGTCGATCAGCTTCCCATCCAACCAAACCGCGAGCGGCCCGTAAGGCTTGCCAATCGCAGGTATTGGCAGAGATATTTCGGCCGCCGCCAGGCGACCATCGGACTTCAATGTCGCCTGGCCAAGGATCGCATCCCCCGCCCTGACCTGCGCGATCTTTCCCACCGCGTCAGCGGTTGCGGCGATTGAGACGCGCGTCCGCCGGAAATGCTCATATCCCCCTTCGGCCGCCGCCGTCACCCCGGCGCTGGGGGCGTCTGCCAGACGAATGCGCTGCATGTTTTTGGTATTCGAATCCGCCCCTTGTTCTGGAAACCACAAAAGCTGCGTGACGTTCCCGCCGCCACGGTGGTTGGCCTGCACCTGAAACCCGATCTCGCGCCCCACCTTCGCCTTCACCCCCAGCACATCCCACGGCAGCAGCGCCTCAATCACGTATCCACTCGCGGTTTTTTTTGCCGCCGCCGTGACCGACGGCTTCACCGCTCGATTAGTCTGGGATCGTTTGTCGAAGAAGAGAGTTCGCATTTGGGCGTGCTTGGGATCGACGCCGGGCGCGATGGACGCCTGCCAGTGCTCTATGCCGCCGCAGACATCGGCCTCGAACAATTCGACCGAGGCTCCGGTCGAGGGCTCCATGTCCGAGTCTGCTTCGTGTACGTCCGGATCAGTGACCTCGCTCAGCACAAGCAGCCCGCGCTCATCCCACCCCAGCCGGACCTGCGCATCAAACTGCCTGCTGTGGAGCCGCCGGGGTTGGGTGGAATGCATCACCGAGACCACAAAGCCCCGATCGGCCCAGTCCGCGGGATCACCATCGATGGCAATCCCCTGGAGCTTGGGAATATCAAACACCGGACGATCGGGTAGTGTGTGAGGAGGCGAGACGGCTGCGTCGTCCCCTCGCGAGCGAGCAGGGAAAAGCATCGCCACGAGTGCAAGCAACGCGAACAGAGCCATGAACAGGGTTTGCTGATAGTGCGATTTGCGTTTGCCCGTGGCCACTGCGGTCCTCCGAAATGCGATGAACACACAATAGTGCCCGATCAAAAAGATTCCAACGGATCAATCGGAGAGTAAAAACCAAACCCACGGGCTGCTAGTTCCGCCGCTGCGCCAATCCCCTTAGGCATTGGAGACGAAATACTTGTTGATCTTCACCTTGGGTAGCGATGCCGTGGACAAAGGAACTTCTGCTCTGACGCTGATCAAACGCAGGATAAAGCCAAGGCACCCTGTGGGTTGAGTGGGCATCCGTCAGATTCCAAATCTTGGACGTTTCTGCCTCTGGCGAGCCAGAATGCCAAACAATACAAAGCCAAGCAACGAGAATCCGGACGGCTCCTCAGCAGCATCACCAGTAGCCGAGCGGTTTTAGCGCGGCATGCACATAAGAATCTCGGCAATGGAAAATCGCGCACCGCAGATGACGCTGTCAGACGCGCCATAATAAATCGTAACCGCGTCGCCATCCACAAGATGTCCGTTGGTGAAAACGACATTGCCCAAGAAGCCGGTTTGTTCATAGGGCGCACTTGGCTCCATGATTGGGTCCTTTGAACGGGCAATCACCTTCCACGGTTGTTGCAAGTCCAGCAGCAGCGCGCCGAGGCAATAACGATTCTTCTCGTCGGCGCCATGATAAATTTCCAGCCAACCGGCCGGGGTCCTGATTGGCGCGGCGCCAGCACCTACGCGGGCACTGTCCCACGTGCCCGATCGCGTCCGCGCGAGACAGGCGTGCCTGCCCCAGTGCAACCGGTCGGGCGACTGCGCGAGCCAGATGTAGTTGCCGCCAATCTCCGGACTGGACGGACGGTGCAGGGCAAAATAACGACCGCCAATTTTCTCCTCAAATAGCGCGCAATCTTTGTTGTGCGGCGGAAAGATGAGGCCGTGCTCGTGAAACGTTTTCCAGTCCAGCGTGGAGCGCATTCCCACCGCGACGCCATTCGGCGAAACGGCTGTATACGTCAGATAGGAAACGCCAGCCAGCTGCGAAACCCGGCAGTCTTCAATGCCGAAAGTTTCATACGCGCCACGACCATAGAGCGGCGGATGCGCCGCGTCTTCGCGGAAACGAATTCCATCATCGCTCGCGAGCATTCGCAAATGCGAGAGCGTGGTCAGGTAATGCACCCCGTCGTAACGCAGCACGCGCGGATCGGAAATATCAAGTCGCGGATCATTCCGATCAAACTCCAACACCCGCGTTTCACCAGACTCGGAGAGAATGGGAAAGGAAACACGTCCTTTACGTTGCGGCGGACGTTCCGCCACCCGCACGAGCAGGCAAGTCTTGCCGTTGAAGCGGAAGACCCCCGGATTCAAGAGAGACTCAACCTGCCAGTCAGGCCGGCTCGGTTGGATATCAGCCGGTCGGAGCAGGGGGTTTTCCGGGAATCGCCTCGCAATGTCACTCGTGTTGTTCATGATTTTTAGGCGATTCAAGTTTGCATCGTGCAATCAGGCACGTGATGGTGGATTCCGCTTCATCCGTGGCACGTGGCCGGCAACGCATCATGAAGCCGAACCATGGCCAAGGTATCCTGCTTGCAGTAGGCTAAGAAAATCCAGCGCTTGATGATAGCCCGGTGCCTTCGAATCACCGGCTAACCGCCCCACCGCCTCGGAAATCAACCCCTGAGCATGCAAATGCTGCAAAGCCGGAACCTCGACTGAATTGCGAAACCGCCGCTGTCTAAACAGACAGGGACACACGACCGATGGCCGCCTGCGGGTTTTATGCGATGCCCGCTGCTTCGCACACGCGCACCACGCCCGGCGCATGACGGCGGGTCTCTTTCCGTGGGCGCACCACGATATCCACATCCACTTCCAGTGCATTTAGCAGTGCGATCAGTCGGTCGGTGGAATATCCGGTAAATCGCGCATTCATCAGCTTGGAGACATCCGGCTGACCGATACTCAGCCGCTCGCCAGCCTGTACCTGGGTTAGTCCCATCGTCTTGATGCGATTGTAAATCTGCCGCGTCAATTCCGCCTTTACTTCCAGTTCACCCGCTTCACCCGGAGCAAATCCAAGATCGGCAAAGACGTTGCCGCTTCCGTGTGTCACGCGGTCCTCCGTCTTTCGCTTGCTACTCTGATTCGTCTTCATCATCACTGCTCCCCAACCAGTGAACCGGCTTGGGCGTTCGCGCGTCATCACTGGCCATTATGGTAAATATACCATATCGGCACCGGACCGGCAAGAAGTTATTGGCGATGCGATCAAGAGCGTAGCATCAATTTTTGCTCGAAAACTTCACCCTCTGCCCGAATACGCCCAGTTACTTTCACGAAATGACCGGCACAAGCCGCAATCCGTCCGCCTCAATCGCACCGGAATGCCAAAAAACTAATCCAACATGCCATCGGCGTGCTCATCTCACAATGAATCCTCGCGATTATTCGTACCTCTCTTTGACCGGAGGCGACAACAACCGCCTATTACGTCGCCCAGAGTGCGTGCGGCGACAGGCCTGTTTTGAAACCTTGATTATTTGGCATGAATTGTCTTCACTTGCTATCGTTGCCAAGACTACGGTGTGGACCGCCGAGCACCTTCATCGGGGTGCGCGGCACAGTTGAGTAGATCGATAAAGTGGAGTGCGCATGCGCCAACGATTAGTCATCGGTTTCTTCTGGCTGGTTTGTTTCATCGCGGTGGCCGTCATTGGCTATGCTGGTCTTTACATATTAACTCAGGCTCAGCAGACGATTGCCGCGATTATCGCAGCTATCGCTGGTCTCCTCACCACAATGCTTACGCAAGCGTTCATTCGTGCCGGCGAGCAGGAGGCGGCGAGAGTTCGAGCCTTGCAGGAGAGGTACGCCGAAATTCTTCGCAACATTGGACCATTTCTGCGTTCCGGCGGCGCACAATCGAACGCCGACGCCCTCGCAGCCGAGTACCTTATCGCTTGTACAGTTGCAGCGCCGCAAGTTGTCGGGTGCGTCAACCAATTCATGAAGACCCGAAACTCTGGTTCCTTGGGGAACCTCATTCGCGCAATGCGCAAGGATCTTGGCCTTGCAGAGAGAGGCCTTGTATTTGTTCCGCTTGACAAGGTCTATAACGCGTCGCAGACAGGGGGACTCATTCAAATCACAGATAAAGAGATGGTCTAACCAACCGTGCAGCGAACCCGGGCTGCTCACTGCCGCTGAGGACGATTTGAGGGCAACGGGCCAGTCATAAATCCAGAATGACGCGCAAAACGAAGCCGAGCAGTTCGTTACAAAACTGCTCGGCCCGGTAACGGAGAGGGGGAGATTCGAACTCCCGAGACGGTTTAAGCCGCCTACAGCATTTCCAGTGCTGCTCCTTCAGCCACTCGGACACCTCTCCCGATGCTCTTGGCATTGGCGAATGACGCAGTTTACATGACGGGCCGGCGGGATTCCATGGCCATTGGAAACGCGTGCGACGGCGAGTTCAAGAGGTATGGGCCGTCAAGAAGCCGGTATCATTTCACGGTTGAACACGCGACGTTGGGGCTGAGGGGGTTTACGTCGATCTTGCGGTCCTTTGGCGAGACAACCAAGTCCATGTCCTCCATCGGTATGGCGCCGAGAAGAACCTGATCTCCGATCACGAGCGCCCCGCCCAGGCCGACGCGGTTCTTGAAACGAATTTCAATTGGGCCCATATAGGGAACCAGCCGTCTGCTGCCGTCGGCAACCGTCACTTCCTTCTGGTCATATTGTTCGAGTTGAAGTTGAATGGCGATGTGCTGGGGGATGCACATGTGCACCGCTCCAGTATCGGCCAGCGCCTCTACCTCCACGGGCCGCTGGTCTGGATAGCGCGGATTGCGAAGGATAATCTTCGTCATGGCTTACGCGGGAATCAAAATCCTTCGCAGGTCATCGAAATAGTTGGGGTAGGTCTTGTTCACGCATTCGGCGTCCTTGATCAGGATTCCGGCGGATTTTGTGGCGGCGAGGGCAAAGCTCATGGCCATGCGGTGATCGTCGTAGGTGGCGATCTCGGCGGCGCGAAGTTCCAGGGGGGGATCAATTTGCAAACTGTCGGCCTCGATGGAGACGGCCGCGCCGAGCTTGGTCAGTTCGTTGTTCAGGGCGGCCAGGCGATCGGTTTCCTTGACGCGGAGCGTTCCCAGGCCGCGGATTGCCGTGCGGCCGTTGGCGAAGAGGGCGGCGACGGCAAGGGTCTGGGCGGTATCGGGCATGCCGGAGAGATCCACGTCGATGCCATTCAGCTCACTGGGGCCGGTGACGGTGATGGAATCGTTCTCGACGGCGACGGCGGCGCCCATGCGGCGAAGGACATCGGCGAAAGCGATGTCGCCTTGCAGGCTGTGGCGGCCGAGGCCGTGAACCGTGACCTTCGAGCCGGGATGGATGGCGGCGGCGGCAAGGAAATAGGAGGCGTTGGTGGCGTCGGGCTCGATGACGTAAGCGCGGCCGGAGTATTTCCACTGGGGGATGATGATGCGTTTTGGCTCGTGGGTGGCGGGGTCGCGGACGAGTTCGGGGACTGACCCGAAGTCGTCCATCATCCGCATGGTCAGTGCGACGTAGGGCCAGCTTGTCTGCGGCTCGATCAGATCGACGCGAACCTCGTGGCGGGCGTAAGGACTGACCATGAGGATGGCGGAGAGGAATTGGCTGGATTGGGCGGCGCCGGCGAGCAGGAGTCCGCCGGGCAATTGATCGGCATGGACCAGGATCGGGGGGAATCCGGGTTGTTCAAGATAGCGTGTGCGGACGCCGAGATGCCGGAGCATATCGGACAATTCCCCGATGGGGCGCTGCCGCATGCGTGGGACGCCGTCGAGTACGTATTCGCCCCTGCCGAGGGCGCAAAGAGCGGTGAGGAAACGGAGCGTGGTGCCGGAGTTTCCGCAGAAGAGTTTGGCGGCGGGGAAGGGAATGGCGCCGGCCCTGCCGATGAGGGCCACGGAGCGATTGGGCTGGTTAACGTCCAGCTCGAAACCGAGTTGACGCAGCGCCTCGAGCATGACGTGGGTGTCATCGGCAAACAGGACGTTGGAGAGGGTGCTTGTCCCGGCGGCCAGCGCGGCCAGGACCAGGGCGCGATTGGTGATGCTCTTGGAGCCTGGCGGAGTGATCGTCGCGGCAAAGGGGCGGTTGACGGGGCGGATCGTTTCGTCGCTCATATCGCGCGGCCAAGGTACGAGCGGGGAGTCTGGACTGCAAATAAAAAAGAAGGCCCACGGGGATGCCGTGGGCGTTTCTTTCGCTGAAGAGTTCCCTGAAAAGATCTTATTGCTGATGTTCCGGGACGCGGATATTCAGCCGGACAATCCGGCGATTGAGCCGCTGGATATTGATGCCGAGGAGTCGAGCGGCCGCCGCCTTGTTGAAATTCATCTTCTTGAGCGCCTTGGCGATGGTGCAACGCTCGATGTCCTGCAGGCTGAGGTCTTCCGGGGTGTCGAGACCGCCGGCGGCCTGGAGCCGCGGCGGCAAGTCGGCAAGGGTGACTTCCGAGCCGGCGGCGATGACGTGCGCGTGTTCCATGACGTTGGCCAGCTCGCGGACGTTACCGGGCCAGCCATATTCCTGAAGCAGGGTGATCGTCTGCGGAGCGAGATGTTTGACGGATTCTCCGTAGAGATCGGCCTGAGTTTTGAGGAAGTGCTCGGCCAGCGGGATGATGTCGGCCTGCCGTTCGCGGAGCGGCGGGAGCTTCAGGACCACGACGTTGAGCCGGAAGAACAGGTCCTGCCGGAAGGCGCCCTCGCGGACCATGTTGTCGAGTTGCTTGTTGGTGGCGGAGACCACGCGGATGTCCACCGGGCGAGCCCGGAAATCTCCGACGGGAACGACGCACTTTTCCTGAAGAACGCGCAGGAGCTTGGCCTGAAGATGGAGGCTGAGTTCACCGATTTCGTCGAGGAAGAGGGTCCCACCATCGGCGGCGCGAATGAAGCCAAGCGAATCGCGGGTAGCGCCAGTGAAGGCTCCCTTTACGTGGCCGAACAACTCGCTCTCGAACAGCGTGTCGCTGAGGGAGGAGCAATCGACCGGGATAAAGGGCTTTTGGGCGCGCGGCGAATTGCCGTGGATGAATCGCGCGAGCATTTCCTTGCCGCTGCCCGTCTCTCCCAGGATCATGACCGTGGAGCGACGAGGGGCAAGATCGAGCGCCGTTTGTTTGAGCTCCGACATTGAAGGTGAATCACCTACCAATGCCGAATTACCAAGCAATGACTGGACGCTGTTAGGGCCGCTGACAGTTTGTAATTCCATATGCATTTCCCACACCGAACCGTATACAGAATAGCCCGGTTTTCAAGGAATACAACGTTGAAAATGCTAACTCGTTCTGATCTATTCGTTAAAATCGACCGAAAAGGGTTAAAATAAATTTCCGCATCTCCAGGCGATGCAGGCGGCGTAGATTTCCCGGCTTGCCTATACGCTTAAGTCCATGTTCTGACTGAGATAAGCCTGATAATTGCCGCTGATCGGGGCTATCACTTCGGAATGAAATCGTTCAACTTGCTGGGGTGCGCGTCCAATAAATTTTGCCGGGTCCAGAAGCGTGTTGAGGTCAATTCCAGCAAAGGCGGGTTCGCGGGAGAGACGCTGTAGCAAATCGTTGGGTTGGCCGAGTTCCTTTACCTGTTTTGCGGCAGCCAGGGAGTGTCGGCGGATGAGCTCATGGAGAGACTGCCGATCACCGCCGGCACGAACGCCGGCCATCAAGATTTCTTCTGTGGCCATGAACGGAAGTTCAGCCATAACAGCAGCTTGTATTGTTTTCGGATAGACGACCAAGCCGCGTGCGACGTTGGTTGTAATCAATAGACAGCCATCGGTGGCCAGGAAAGCTTCGGGAATGGTGAGGCGTTTGTTGGCGGAATCGTCGAGGGTTCGTTCAAGCCATTGTTCCGCCGCGGTTTGCAGGGGAGAGGAGGCAAGGCTGATGACGAACCTGGCCAGACCCGTTGCCCGTTCGCACCGCATGGGGTTTCGCTTGTAAGCCATTGCGCTGGAACCTACTTGCTCCTCCTCTAAAGGTTCTTCGATCTGCTTGAGGCCGGCCAATAGGCGGATGTCGTTGCTGAATTTATGGACGCTGGCGGCGATGCCGGCAAGAACGCACACGATTTGGGCATCTAATTTCCGCGAATACGTCTGGCCCGTTGCCAAAAAAGCGCCGGAAAATCCAAATTTTTCGGTTATCAGACGGTCCAGAGCTTCGACCTTGGAGTGGTCTCCATCGAATAAGGTCAGGAAAGAGGCCTGTGTTCCAGTGGTGCCTTTGACACCGCGGAATTGGAGGGTGGCGATGCGATGCTCCAAGTCGGCAAGGTCCATGACGAAGTCTTGTGCCCAGAGGATGGCGCGTTTGCCGACGGTGGTGAGCTGGGCGGGCTGGAAATGCGTGTAGCCAAGGGTTGGTAAGTCCTTCCATTGCAAGGCGAAGCGGCCGAGTGCGTCGATGGTGGCGGCAAGACTACCGGCCAGGAGTTTCATCGCGTCGCGCATGATGATGAGGTCGGCGTTATCAACAACGTACTGGCTGGTTGCGCCGAGGTGAATGATCTGGCGAGCGGCCGGCGCCGCTTCGGCGAATGTATGCACATGCGCCATAACATCATGCCGCAGGCGGTTTTCCCACTCCTGGGCCTTGGCGAAGTCGATGTCGTCCAAGGCTTTTTCCATTTCCTCCAAGGCCATTGGGGTGATGCGGGTAATGCCCAATTCGCGTTGGCAGCGGGCCAATTCCAACCATAGCCTACGCCACAGGCCGAACTTATGGCGCGGAGAAAAGAGCCGCAGCATTTCCTGGCTGGCGTTTCGCGTGGCCAGGGGAGATTCGTAGGTATCGTGGGGCATAAGAGGCCTGAATTGTACCGGCTGACAAGACCCAAGGCGAGACGAGAGCAGTTTGATGACCCCAAAGCAGCCCCAATCGGCGTGTATTCCTCAAAAAACCCCCAATATCTCCAGTATTCCTAAACTGTTTCGCGGTTTGCGAAATTGAGGTTATTAAAATCGACATCAATAAATTTTTCAGTCTGATATCGAAGATTTATCCGGACCATCTTGACTGGCGGAATGGTCCGCACGGCAGAGGTTTCGCCTTGCGCACCGTGGGCGTTCATCGGCTTTCGTTCAGCAGTTTTGCCGAACCAGCAGCCGCCGAAGTCTGCAACGACCAATCTGTTGAACTGAAGATCGCCACGGGGGAGGTTTGCGTATCACGCCACCTTGGCCAGTTCCGGCTCCGGGACGTTTTCCATCTTGATGTCGCGCTGGGCCACCTTGCGATATCCCAATTGCTGCACAACTTCCAGAACTTCGGTCCAAGTGGGGTACATTCGCTTGTTGACCTTTTTGTAGGTCTCGATGGCCATGACGAATTCGAATTGCTCGGGAGTCATCTCGCCCTCCTCGGCGGCGCGGCGGTCGTCGGAAAGCCTGCGGCCGGGGCCGCGGCGGCGCTCAAGACCGGTGGAAGCGCGGCGTTGGGCGACGCGGCGCTGGGAGCCGGTGTAGCCGGATTCGGCCAGCGTCTTCTGGCGGCGCTCAAGGCCGGTGCGGCGGTCGAGAACCGATTGACGGCGATCGGGGCCGGGCTTTCGCTGGTTCAATGGGGGAACGTCGGATTGGAGTCCGGTAATACCGGCCTTGGTTTTGGCAGGGGCGGACTGTTGTTCGGGACTGTCCTTCGGCTTCATCGAATAAACCTCATCCCCTCCATCGAATCGCCGGGGCGGGGACTTTAGCAGTCGGTGGGCAAGAGAACCCACGGATTGCTATCCGTGGGCTTTGGGGGTTATACATGAACCCGATGACGGGAAGCAGCAGCATGGGCACAACCAGCGGCGATTCATCGCGAGGGGATCTGATTTCCATTTCTCACGGAGAGGATCGCGCCACGACTTGTGCCGCGCTGGCGCTGTTTGCCGTGGCGCTGGGGCATTCGGTCGATGTCAATGATGGAAACTACAACGACAAGGCGATTTTCTGGCTGACCGCGAGCCTGGCGTTGTGCGTGTGGGGGATTGTCGCGCCGCGTTTGCCGAGGGTGGAGGATTTGTGCAGGCGCTGGTTGCCGATGGTGCTGGCGGTTTCCGTCGCCCTCGAGGCGTTTTATTTGTTGCGGCGGATGCGCAGCGACGGGCAGATCACGCTGGCGTTTGCGACGGTGGGGTTTCTGGGATTGCTGCAATTTTTCAAATTGCGCGGGCTGCGGCTGCCGCTGATGGTGGTAATGGTCCTGGCATTTTGCGTGGCCGGGGAAATCGCGTTCAACTATCACGCGAAGGATCCCAGAATCGACGTGTTCATGTTTCAGATGAACGGCTGCTGGGCGCTAACGCATGGGCTGAATCCGTACACGTTCCGGTATCCGAGCATGTATCCGCCGGGGACGCCGTTTTACGGTCCCGGGGTGGTGGATTCGCACGGGATGCTGACGGTGGGGTTTCCGTATCCGCCACTGAGTTTGCTGCTGACGATGCCGGGATATTTGCTGGGTGGAGACGTTCGATATTCGGATCTGGCGGCGATGGGACTTTCGGCGGGCCTGATTGCCGGGGCGCGGCCGGGGCGGGTGGCGGCGCTGGCGGCAACCATGCTTCTGCTGATGTCGCGGTCCATTTACGTCCTGGATCTCGCCTGGACCGAACCGTTGCTCGTCCTAACGTTTTCATTTTTCATGTTCTGTCTATGCCGCTGGCCGAAGGCGGTGCCATACGCGCTGGGGCTGTATTTTTCGACCAAGCAATACACGATCCTGACGTTGCCGCTGTTGCCGTTGATCGTGGCGGGGCCGAATCATTGGAAGATGGTGGGGAGGGTTTTGCTCAGGGCGGGGCTGGTGGTTGTGGCGATCAATCTGCCGTTCTTGATCTGGAACGCGCACGAATTTATCCGTGCGGTGTTTGTCTTCCAGCTTCTCCAGCCGTTCCGGAATGATGCGCTGAGCTACCTGGTTTGGATTCGCCAGAACCTGCCCGGATTGCGGGTGCCGATGTGGATATCGCTGGTGCCGCTGGTGGTGATGATTCCAGTATGTTTGCGCCGGGTGGCCAGTTCGCCAGCCGGGTTTGCGGCGGCGGCGGCGCTGGTACACCTGCTGTTTTTCGCCTTCAACAAGCAGGCCTTTGGCAACTATTATTATTTCGTGATCGCGACGGCGTGCTGGTCGATCGCGGTGGCGCGCCTCCCTGCGGAGAGGACCAGTTCTCATCTGGCGCGTGGTATTATGACGTCCGACGCGGCTCCGTGAGATCAACCACGTTGCCGGTCGATTCGATGACGTACAGTCGGTTTTGAAGCCGGGTGGTGAGCAGTTGTTGGACGAAGGGCGCAAAGTCTCGCACTCCCTCGTAGGAATTTGTCAATGCGTCGAGAACAACCAAAGGAAGCGGAAGCATCTTCAGGTTCCGCTCGAATTCAAGTTTCTTGTCGGCGGAGATAAACGCGCCGAATTCCGCATCGGCGGCCTGGGCGAGTAATGCTCCGTTGCGCAGCGTCTCCCATCGCATTTCGCGAGTCGTCCTGAACTGATGGCCCTGCAATACCTGCCGAAAACGTCTGGGAAGGTTGTGGTCGAGCAACACCTTCACATTTTCTCCAGATCATCGAGCAGGCCGTGCGCGGCCAAATCCAGGACCGCGGTCGCCTGTTCACGATCGACGCCTTCGAAATCGTCCAGGAATTGGTCCATCGTCTCCCCAGCGGAGAGGCAGTCGAACAGCGTCTGAATCGGCACTCGCGTCCCGAAAAAGCACGGCGCGCCGCTCACCCGCTCACGATTGATCCAGACAATGCCGAAAAGGCGGTTGCCCGGCTGAATCTTGTCGCCGACCAGGGATTCCGCGGGAACCGGCTTGATGTTCTTCACAAGGGGCTGCTCAGTGACCTGGGACATAAAGCCTCCGACAAATTCTAGGCGAGCATACCAACTGCATGCGCGGGCAATCAACGTAAAGCCCCTCATGCCCCCCGCGTAATCCGCCGATAATAGGGTTATCGGACCATGATTGCCCGTAGGTTCTTCATTTTCGCGGGTCTATTGCCCTTCTTGGCGGCGGCGGGGCCGACAGATTCGGGCCGGATTGTGAAGTCGGTGGACTTCGAGGAACGTCGGCTGGGGAACATGGAAGACCTGCCCATGCACTGGAGCAAGGTCGCCGGGCCGGGGTTGCCCGATTACGTCAATGGCAGACTGACGGACGACGCGGCGCATAGCGGGAGATGGAGCTTCCGGTTCGATCTGAACGGGGGGTCGTTGATCTATCGGTATGACCCGCGACAGGTTCCGATCCGCCAAGGCGCCCATTACCGCGTCGATTGCTTCGTGCAAACCACGGAATTGCCGCATGCCCGCACCCGAATCACGGCGTATTTCACGGACGCCCAGGGCAACGCCATCGACAACTCCACAAGCCACTCCGAACTGTACGCGGCCAAAGTGGAAGGCGAGGGATGGCACGAGTTATCGCTGGAAGTATCGGCGCGGAATCGTTCGGCGGCGTTTCTGGCGGTGCAGCTTGAGCTGATCCAGCCGAGCGTCTACTCCCCGAGCAATCTGGGAGCCAGAACGCTGTTCGACGAGGACATTTACGGCTCGGCGTGGTTTGACGATTTGACGATCTCGCAAGTGCCGGAGGTGACGCTCAGTTCGAATCACCCCGGCAACGTCTTTCGCCGCAGCGATCCGCTTCAGCTTTCGGTGCGGGTGAACGACCGGTTCACGGACGATCTGGCGGCGCAACTGATCGTCAGCGACGCGGGCAACGCGGTGATCTATCAGCACAGCGGAGCGCTGGACATGGGCCGCGCGCAGGATTTGGGGCCGGGATTGAAACAAATGCTGGTGGCGCTACCGGAGCTGGCGCCGGGATGGTACGACGCGGTGCTGGTGATGACCAGCCGGGGGCAATTGGTCGGGCGGCAGGAAATGCCATTCGTCCGGCTGGCGGATGACGAGATGAGTTATCAGCCCGATCCGCGATTCGGCGTGATCGCGACGGACCTTCCGTTCGAGGGATGGTCGCAATTGCCGGATTTGCTGTCGATCCTGGCGGCGGGACGGGTAAAGCTGTCGGTGTGGAGTTCGGTTGGCGACGTGGAGCAGGTGGATCCCGCGGGGTTCGACGCCCTGTTGGAACGCCTTGGGAAAAATGGGATCACGCCGACGGCGTGCCTGACGGCCGTGCCGCCGCAACTGGCCGGGAAAATCGGCGGCGGCGAATGGACACGGCTGATCGGAGCGGCGCCGGAAACGTGGCGCGGGGAATTGTCCTATCTGGTGGCGCGGCACGCGAATCATCTGGACCGGTGGCAATTCGGCGCCGACGAAGATGCGGCCGATTTTCTGCAGAAACCGGGGATGCGGAAGGTGTACGACCTGCTTTACGGCGAATTCGCCAAGATAGTGGTGAAGCCGGATTTGGCGATGCCGTGGCCGGCATGGTACGACCTGAGCGGGAACCTGCCGGCGACGGTGGCGCTGTCGATTTCGCCGGACGTGTTGCCGTCGCAGTTGCCGCTGTACATTCAGGACATCCGCGGGCACGAGGGGCACAATCTTTCGTTGAGCCTGCAATTGCTCGACGACAGTTACGGTCGGGAAGTTCAGATTCGGGATCTGGCCCAGCGCGTGGTGTACGCGTTGGCCGGTGGCGCGACCCGGATCGACCTGCCGCTGCCGTTCACGGTGCGAAAGGATGACACGAAGGGCGAAGCCTCCGCGGCGCAAGGCGAAGCCTCCGCGGCGCAAGGCGAAGCCTCCGCCCACGTCACGCCGCAGCCCAAGGAATTGCTGCTGATTATCCGGACGCTGCTGTCGCAGCTTTCCGGCGCGACGTTCCGGGGGAAAGTTCCCAACGCCAGCAACGTCGAGGCTTTTCTGTTCGACCGCAATGGAGAGGGGCTGATGGTGATCTGGAATCGGGGGCAGGACCGCGGCGCCAAGCCGCTGGCATTGAACCTGGGAGACCATCCGCGGCGGGTGGACTTGTGGGGAAACACGACGCCGCTGGTTCTGTCCAACCGGTCGAAATCCGAAGCGGTGACGCTGGACGTGGGTCCGATGCCGTTTTTCCTGGTGGACATCGACAGCGCGACGGCGCAGATGCGCGCCAGCGTCGCGATCGACAAGCCGCTGCTGGAATCCAGCTTCCAGCCGCACGTCCGCCACATCCGCTTTTCCAATCCCGGGCAGGCGACGATTGCCGGCATGGTGAGGCTCGTTCCCCCGCCGGGCTGGACGCTGACGCCGTCGGTCTTCAACTTCACGCTGAACCCCGGCGAGGCGTTCGAACACGAGTTGACGATCGAATTTCCGTATAACAGCTTTGCCGGGGCCAAGACGATCACCGCCCAGTTCCAGGTCCAGTCGGACCGCAATACGACGTTCAGCGTGCCGGTGACGGTGAACCTGGGCCTCAGCGACGTGGGAATGCGCACGCTGGCGCTGCGCGACAAGGACGACCTGATCGTTCAACAGATGATCAGCAACTACGGCGACAAGCCGATCAACTACAACGCATTCGTGGTTTACCCCGGCCAGCCGCGGCAGGAACGCCTGGTGACACAACTCGGCCCGGGCCGCACGATCATCAAGCTTTATCGCTTCCCCGACGTGCATTTCATATCCAACGCCAAGGTGCGAAGCGGCCTGCGGGAACTGGAGGGGATGCGGATTCTCAACGACGAGGTGGCGGTGCAGTAGGGGCGGCGGGGGTCTGGCCCTCTTCTTCCCCTCCCCTTGTACTCAGGGGGAGGGTCAGGGTGGGGGTTTCGTGGGCCAATCGACGTTCAACCCCCACCCCAACCCTCCCCCTGAGTACAAGGGGAGGGGAAAATTCTCTGTAGCAAGTGAAACGCACCCGGGCGAATCATTGCTTTGCTCGTCGCCGTTCTTGGGAAAACGGCGTGCTGATATACTCCCCGCCATGGAATCAACGCCCGCGGCGGCAAGTGAATCGCCGGTTGTCGAGCCATCGATCGATTCGCCGCCACGGGCATCCGGGCGCTGCTGGCGCGTTTACGCGTTTCGGTCGATCGGTTGGGTTTTCATTGCGCTTGTCCTGGCGCTGTCATTGCGCGAAGGATTGCTCCTTCGGCGATGGGCATTCCAAATCACCGATCCCATTCGGTTCCTCAGCGACATCTATCGTGGCTGTTACTGGGGCCTGACCGCCAGCGGGCCGGAGGGGTATCTCAATCAATACGACAAGATGGGAACGCAACTTCCGGACCGGGAGGATTCGCGATGGACGCCCTGGCTGGATTACGCGCCGCTTCGGCTGCTGGTCATGCGCCAATGGGGCGCGTGGCAAAGAGTCCATTATCCGCCCGATCCGAATAGGTCGCTGCTCGATGCCTGGCAGCATGGCTATGAATTCAACGAGCCGGTCTTGCGGTTCAACACCGGCATGGAACTCTTCGCGGCGTTCTGCGCATTTTTCCTGACGAGACATTGGGTGATCCGCGGAAACGGCGGCGAGCCGCGACGCCATTTCGACGGGGTCTGGCAAGGCGTCGTCGCCGCCCTGCTCATCTGGTTCGCCCCGGACGTTCTGCTCAGCGCGCATGGGTGGATCACCTGGGATTTCTGGGTCGTCCCGTGGTTTTTGTGCACGGCGCTGCTGGCCAGTCTCGATTGGTGGTTCGCAGCCGGGCTGGCGATGGGTATCGGGGCGATGTTCAAGGGACAGGAATTGTTCGTCGCGCCGATTTTCATCATCTGGCCGCTGGTTGAGGGACGGTTGGGGCCCGTCCTGCGATTGTTGTGCGGGCTGACGTTCGGGATCGCGGTCCTGGCGTCGGGGTGGTTGGTCACCTATCTCCCGGCCGACCCGCTCCAGAAGGCGCGCCAGGTGCAGGAATACACCCAGGTCTCGGACTATCCACCCGACCTCTTCGCCATCCCGCGGACTTTCGACCTCCCCGCCGCCATCTGGATTGCCGAAATGATCCTCATCACCGCGGCCGTGCCGTGGCTGCTGCGGGTTCTGTTGCCGGCGACCCCCCCACTGCAAACCTCGCGCCTCAAAACCGTTTTGCACTCGCGGTGGACGTGGATCGCGGCCGGCGCGCTGCTCATCGCCGCGAGTTTCTATTGGCCGTTTCTCCTTAAGAACAATCGGGAATATTGGGGTTACGGCCTGATGGGCGGCGCGGCGTTGGCGGCGGCAGCGCTGCTGCTGCGGCCGCGGAAGCAGCCCTACGTCCTGGCCGCAGCAGCCGCTGGAGGATTGCTTCTCTGCATCCTCTTATTCCACGGCGGCGTCGGTTGGGCCAAGTGCACGTTTGAATATGGCGCCATTCACTGGCCGTACATGACGCAGGGTCCGGCCAGCAATGTTCCGTCGATATTCGAATTACGGTTCGGCTGGCCTCACGTGGCATCGGAGACGGCGTTCACCCTGCCCGCGATTCAGCGACATTGGCCGCAGTTCATCACCCGCCGCCAGTGGTGGCCGGCGTGCGACCTCGACGTCTCCGCCAAGACGCTCTTCGACTCGATCTTCGTCTTCTTCCTGCTCCTGAGCGGCGTCGGCGTCGGACTCCAGGCGCGCCGGAACGATCGCAGGATGCTGGTCGCGCTGGCGACACCGTGGATCATGTTCTTCCTCTGGCCGGTGCAAATCCACGAGCGGTATTTGCTCTTCGCCTCCGGCGCGGCCGTGTGCTGCATCGGCAACAGCGTCGGGACGTGTTTGCTCGGCATTCTGGTGACGCTCTTCAGCACGATATTGCACCTGGACGTAATGACCCGCTTCAGCTCCGGCGTCGACGCGTTCGGACGGAACCTGGCCGATGCTTTCCCGGCACTGTTCTCCCCCGAATGCGGGCAGACGATCCGGAACTATCTCCAAGGCACGCATCCGGACATGGCGTGGGGGATATTGGCGGTGGGACTGGCGTTTGTGTATCTGTCGCTGACGCCGTCGCCGCGTGCGTGACAGAATCGACGGCCTGCTTCTTCCCCCCTCTCCCTGTACTCAGGGGGAGGGACGGGGTGGGGGTTCTTGTTTCTTCCCCCTCTCCCTGTACCCAGGGGGAGGGTTGGGGTGGGCTGATGAATATGTTGGACTTCCTTTCATCCCGATTCTGTTGCGCCAACGAAAACCACCACGTTTTTCAGCCATTTCCGATGGCGCAACAAATTCGGCATGAAGGGAAATCGTCAAAAAATGGCACATATTCATCAGCCCAGGGTTGGGGTGGGGGTTCTTGTTTCTTCCCCCTCTGCCTGTACCCAGGGGGAGGGTTGGGGTGGGGGTTCTTGACGCATCGGCGGAACACGCGATCCTGTTGCCATGCTCGGACGTCACGATCGGTCGCCACGACTGGGAACCTTCGCCAGACGTCTTCGCGCCCAATCCACCGATGCCGAGCGGAAACTGTGGAGTCTGCTGCGGGGAGAACAATTGCTCGGCCTTCAATTCCGGCGACAGCATCCGATTGGCGGATATATCGTCGATTTTGTTTGCCTCAAGGCGAATCTGGTGGTCGAGTTGGACGGCGGTCAGCACGCCGATCCGGCTGGCGTCGCGCGCGACGCCGAACGCACGCGGCGCCTGGAGGAACTCGGCTTGCGAGTCTTGCGTGTTCCGGACGATGAAATGTTGAAGGACCCGGATGCGGTCGTGACAACGATCCTTCGAGAGCTGGAAGCGCTGCGACCCCAACCCTACCCTCCCCCTGGGTACAGGGAGAGGGAATAAAAGAAGACGGGTCCGCCGATTGAGTCACGCACCCGCCGTCGGTGCGTCAGGGGGAACGCGGCCAAAAAATCCGCCTTGAGGTTATACTCCCATGATGGAAACGGCGGCCAAAGATTTGCAGGCATCTCGAGGACGCGTTTATGCGTTTCGCGCTTTGGGCTGGCTTCTTATAGCCGCCGTGCTTTTTATATCCACCGTGGGAGGGCTGCGCCTTCGCCGGTGGGCGTTTGATATCGCCGATCCGATTCGATTCTGGGACGATCTCAATCGCGGTGTCTATTGGGGATTGGTCGCCAGCGGGCCGGAAGGGTATCTGAATCAATATGACAAGATGGACCCGCAAGTGCCGGAGTGGAAGGACAACCTGTGGGTTCCGTGGCTGGATTACGGGCCGCTGCGGCTGCTGGTGATGCGCCAGTGGGGCGTCTGGCAACGCGCACATTGTCCGCCCGACCCTGGCGATCTGTTAGACGCATGGCAGCGGCCGTATTCGTTCAATTGGCCCGTGCTGTGGTTCAATACCGTTTTGGAAGGAATCGCGGCGATCTGCGCATTTTTCCTGACGCGCCTTTGGGTCCTCCGCGGAAGCGCCGGCGAAAAGCACGGGCATTTTCACGGCGTCTGGCAAGGGGTCGTCGCCGCGCTGTCGATCTGGTTCAGCCTCGACATCATCATCAGCGCGCACGTGTGGTTCCAATGGGATTCCTGGGTCGTTCCCTGTTATCTGGGCGCCTGCCTGCTGGCCAGCCTGGATTGGTGGTTCGCGGCGGGCGTGGCCGTCGCCATTGGGGTCAGCTTCAAGGGGCAAATGCTTTCGATCTCGCCGATCTTCATCCTCTGGCCGCTCGTGCAGGGACGATATGGCGCAGCGTTGCGATGGATTTTCGGAATGGGTTTCGGCATGGCGGCGATCGCGTCGGGTTGGCTTATCAGCTACTTTCCGCCCGATCGCCTTGCGGACCTTCGAGACGTCCAAGCCAATACGGCGGTTTCGCAATATCCACCCGATCTTTTCGCGGTCCAGCGCGTTTTCGACGTTCCGGCGGCCATCTGGATTGGCGAAATGCTTCTCGCCGCCGCTCTGGCGCCGTGGCTCGTGCGCGTGCTGGTGCCGGCCCCGGCTCCGCCATCTTCTTCCCCATGGAAAGCGATTCTGCATTCCCGATGGACGTGGATCGCCGCCGCCGCCATCTTCATCGTGGCCATGGTGTACTGGCCATGGCTCTTGCCGCAAAACCGATCGGGCTGGTATGTGGGCCTTTTGGCCGGCATGGCGCTGGCGGCGTCGGCATTGCTGCTGCGCTGGCGGAATCTGCCCTACCTCCTGGCCGCGATCGCCGCCGGGGGATTGTTCCTCTGCATCACGCTCTTCCATGGCGGCACGGGATGGTGGGATTGCGCGATCAGCTATGGCAGCATGCACTGGCCGTACATGGTCACCGGTCCGGCGAGCAACGTGCCGGCGATTTTTCAACTCCGATTCGGATGGGACGAACAAGCCGATCAGATCGCCTTCACCCTCCCCGCCATTCATGCACATTGGCCCGGCTTCATCGCCGCCAAATATTGGTGGCCCGCGGCCTATCTGGACGTCACCGCCAAAATGCTCTTCAACTCCATCTATGCAGTGATGCTTGTTCTCAGCGGGATCGCCATCGGCTTGCAGGCGCGGCGCAACGATCGCCGGATGCTGGTCGCGCTGGTCACGCCGTGGATCATGTTCTTCCTCTTCCCCGTTCAAATCCAGGAGCGGTATCTTCTCTACGCGTCCGGGGCCGCCGCGTGCTGCATCGGAGACAGCGTCGGCATGGCCCTGCTGGGATTCTCGCTGACCCTCTTCAGCGCCATCATGCACGTGATCCGTTTGCTCGACTGGCACACCGCCGACCTCACAGGCTTCGGCCAAAATCTCTCCACGGCATTCCCCCGCATTTTTTCGCCCCAGAGCGGCCAGACCATGCTGCAATATACCCAGGCCATGCATCCGGACATGGGATGGGGGATTCTGCTGGTGGGGATGATATTTTTGTATTTGTCGCTGACGCCCTCGCGGCGGCACAAGCGGAAGCTTCGTGTAGCGCAAGAAATCGCCGCGCCCATTCGTGCGGAAAATCACGACGCCCCGATTGAAAGCCCCAAGGCGTGCCCGGCATAATGCCGAACCGCGCCAATTTCTCATTTTTGTTGACGGACATATTTCGCAGCAATCGGGAATCGCGATAGAGGTGGAAGATAATTAGGGACAGTCACCTATTTAGATAATTAGGGACCGTCCCTAATTATTCCTAATTGGGCTTCTCTCAAGAGTGCGCCGTCCGATGTTGCCCCGTTTGCCACCCGGGGCGGTATCGTATTGGCGTCGGCGGGCGCGTTGCCTGCCGCCGAACACCATTGGAAACGGCAGCGGGCAATGATGAATTAACGTGATCCCGATTAATATGTGCCCATCGGCCAAGGACCACCTCAGATGTCCAACTACAAGCCCGCTTGGATCCGTGTCGTAGCGGCGTCAATAGCAACACTCTTGGCGCCGGCATACGCGCAACAATCGGAACGCACGATAATCGCGAACATGGCCGACGTGGCAGGCGCTCGTGACATGTTTTGGCAGGAATGCATCGGCGCCGACCACCCCGGTATTTTGCTGCGCAAGGACAACCTGGCACAATTGCGCATCGTCCACAACGAGTTGGGTTTCAAATACATCCGCTTTCATGGCATTTTTGCCGACGACATGGCGGCCTACCGCGAAATGAATGGGCGTCCGATTTACAATTTCGAGAAGATCGATGCGGTCTACGACGCCATTTTGCAAATCGGAATGAAACCGTTCGTCGAAATCGGCTTCATGCCGCACGATCTGGCGACCAGTGACAGAACCGTTTTTTACTGGAAGGCAAACGGCTCGCCGCCGAAAGATTACGGAAAATGGGCGGATTTTATCACCGCCTTCATCCGCCATCTCGAAACGCGCTACGGCAAATCCGAAGTGGCAAGATGGAAGTTTGAAGTCTGGAACGAGCCAAATCTCGACGGATTCTGGACTGACGGCAATCAGCAAGCCTATTTCCGGCTATATGACACGACCGCGAAGGCGATCAAAACCGTCGATCCGGCCTTGCTCGTGGGAGGTCCGGCCACGGCGGGCGCCGCCTGGGTGCCGGAGTTTATCGAACATGCGAAAGCGGCGGGGGTAGCAGTCGATTTCATCACCACGCATACCTACGGCGTCGATGGTGGATTTTTCGATGAGAATGGGAAGGGCGACAACAAGCTTTCGCCCAACCCGGGATCGATTGTCGATGACGTGCTTCGCGTGCGCCGGCAAGTGAGAGCATCGAGCATGCCCGATCTGCCGGTGCATTTCACGGAATGGAGTACCAGCTACAATCTTCGCGATCCGATTCACGATGCCTACCTTAGCGCCGCCTTCGTGCTCGACAAGCTGAAGAAAACCGAAGGCTCGGTCCAGTCGATGAGTTATTGGACGTATACGGATTTATTCGAGGAAGCCGGGCCGCCGCCCGCGTCGTTTCATGGCGGATTTGGGTTGATCAATCGCGAGGGAATCCGCAAGGCGACGTTCTTTACTTACAAATATCTCAATGAGCTGGGGCCGCAGGTGTTGCACAACAGCGATGCGCGATCATGGTTCACGCGCGACGGCGGAAATTTTTCCGGCCTAATCTGGGACTATACGACACCCGACCAGAAAGAAAGCGATCGTCCCTATTTTCGTAAATTGCATCCATCAACGCCGCTTCCTCCGATCGATCTGACCGTGACGTCACTGCAACCGGGCAAATATCGGCTGGTCGTGCATCGCACCGGATTCAAGGCAAACGACGCCTATTCGCAATATATCGAGTGGGGGCGGCCAAAAGACTTGACGCCGGAACAAATCGAAGCGCTGCAGCAGCTATCCACCGATGCGCCTGAGACGCAAATCATGGTCGACGTCGGCGACAACGGAACGTTCCATCGTGAAATACCAATTCGAACGAATGACGTAGTCTTGGTCAACGTGAGCCGCGTTCAGTAATCGCCAGTGACCGGCCGGAAAAGGCTTCGATATTTTTCCAGCATCTTTTTCGACGAATACGTTTCTTCCACCGTCCGCCTGCCGGCGGCGGCGACGGCGTTGAACGCCTCGGCCGGCGCGTGCCGCAATTCCAGCAGGCGCTGGGCCAGATGCCCGGCATCCTCCGGTCGGAATTTGAATCCGTTGATGCCCTCCTGGATGATCGCCCCGGGTCCGGCCGCGTCGGCCGCCAGCACCGCCAGGTTCGCCGACATTGCTTCCAGGACCACCAATCCGAACGGCTCCTGGGGACAGGTGTGCACGAGTAAATCCGCCTGCGCCATCCGCGCGGGAACGTCGCCGCTGAATCCGGCGAAATGGACGTTGGAATGGCTCGCGGCGGCGCGCCGTTTCAGCGCATCGGACTCACCGCCAGTCCCATAGATCGTGAAGGAAATCTGCTTCAGTTCCCCGGATGCGCAATCCAACGCATCCAGCAGCAGGCCGACGCGCTTCATCGGGTCGAGCCGGCAGACCACGATCGCCTGTCGCACGCCGGGGGCGTCGTATCGCGGGCGCCTGGGGCAGCTCGCCACCCGATCGGCTGGAATGGAATTGGGCACGACTTCGATCAAATCCGCGCGCGTGCCGTAGCTGATGAGCTTCTGTTTCGTCCAATCCGAAACTGCCAGGAATCTCACGCCCGTATGATTGAGCCATTTCTTTCGCCCGTACGAGTGCAGATCGCTCGACCCGCCGTGAACGATATGAAAATGCCTGATGCGGCGGCGATAGAGGAGGTTCAGAGCCAGGCACACGGCCGAGTGCATCACTCCGGTCGCGACGAACGTCAGCGATCGGTATCGCGCCAGACAGGGCCGCAACGACTTGGCGAATTGCTTGGCCCCCGTGAATCGATGGGCTTCGAAGCCCAGCCTTTGGGCCTCCTCCATTGCCGGTCCCGGCGGACCGAACAGAATCGGCTCGAACTCATCCGCCAGCCCCTTCGCCGTGTCCAGCGCGACCCGCTCGGTGCCGTGAAGCTTGCTGCTGTGCAGAACGTACAGCAAAGGTTGACGTGAACGATTCGGCATCAAGCGGCCCGGCAACACATCATACTTCTACGGCTCGGGCGTGAACAACTGGCGGTATTTCCGGATCGAAATGCCGGCGGAGAATCTGGCATCGCAGGATGCGCGCGCCGCCCGGGCGATCCGGTTCAGGAGTTGGGCCGGGGCGTTTTTCAACTCGACGAGCCTGGCGGCCAGATGATCGGGGTCGTCGGCGCGGAACGTAAAACCGGTGACGCCGTCGCTGACCAGCCTGGCGGTGCCGCCATGGTCCGGCACGAGCGCGGGCAGATTGACCTCCATCGCCTCCAGCACCGCCAACCCGAACGCCTCGACGGGGCAGGTGTGCAGCAGCAGGTCGGCCTTGGCCAACTCCGCGGCGACGTTGTCAACGTATCCGGCGAACTGGACGTTGGGATGAGTCTTGGCAGCGCGCGCCCGGAGTCGTTCCAGGTCCGGTCCCCAGCCGAAAATCCGGAACGTGACGTCCGCCAACTCCGCCCCCCGGCGGTCCAGCGCGTCCAGCAGCAAATCCACCCGCTTGGGAGGATCGATTCGTGAGACCACCGCAACCGTCCGCACCCCGTCGCGGTCGTACTCCGCCCGCCGCGCCATCGACGCCAACTGCCGTTCGGTCAGGAAATTCCCCACCACCGCGATCCGATCCCCGGGCACGCCATACTGGATCATCCGCTCTTTGGAATAATCCGAAACCACGATGAACTTCAAACCAAAGGAGTTGAAGTACTTGAGCCCGGCGAAATCCTCCCGCTCGATTCCTCCCCCGTGAATCATTTGAATGTGCCGGATTCGCCGGCGAAGAAACAAATTCAACACCATGCAGATGGCTGAATACCTCGGCAGCGTCGAGACGAACGTCAGACAATCGAACTGCCGAAGGATTCCCCAGAGCAGCGTGACCAGTTTGGGAATGGTCTGGAAGGATCGCGTTTCAAAGCCGAGTCTGCGGGCCTCGTCGAGCGCCGGACCGCGCGGACCGATGAATACGATCTCGAAATCGCCGGCCAGGCCTTGCGCGGTGGCCAGGGCCATGCGTTCGGTTCCGTACATTTCACTGCTGTGAAGCGCGTAAATGAGGGGGGTGCAATGGGTGAGGCCGGCATCATGCCGGCGCGAAGAGCTCGCGATAACGCCGGAGGGCCGACTCGGCAGAGTACTCGGTATGAACTTTACCAGCTGCATTCTCGACCATCCGGTTGAACAGTTCCGCCGGAGCATCCTTCAGTTCCACAAGCCGCTGCGCCAGGTGATCCGCATCATCGGCGCGGAACGTGAATCCGCACACGCCATCCTGGATCAGCACCGCCGTTCCGCCCTTGTCGGGCGCCAGCGCCGCCAGATTCACCGCCATCGCCTCCAGCACCGCCAGGCCGAACGTCTCCACCGCGCAGGCGTGCACGAGCAAATCGGCCTTGGCCATTTCGCCGGCGACGTTATCGCTGAACCCGGCGAACTGAACGTTCGGATGCGTGCGGCGGGCACGCTCCCGCAAATTGTCAATCTCCGGTCCAACTCCGAGAATTCGGAACGAAATGTCGGACAGTTCCTGCCGGCGGCGATCCAACGCGTCCAACAGCAAATCCACCCGCTTCAGGCGATCGACGCGCGATACAACCAATGCCCGTCGCACGCCCGGTTGATTATACCTTGGCCGCTTGGGAATCTCCCCAAGTTGGGCCGGCGTCAGGAAATTCCCGATCACCTCGATCCGATTCCGAACTCCATGGTCGATCAATCTTTGCTTCGACCATTCCGAAACCACTACAAAAGTAATATCGAATAAATTGAGGACCTTCTTTCGGGCGTAATCCTTGTCGATGCCCGACCCGCCGTGGAGGACCTGGACGTGCCTTATCTTCCGCCGATAAAACAGGTTAAGCGCAATACAGACAAGATGATAGCGCGGGCCGGTTCCGACGAACGTCAGCGACGGGTATTGTTTCAACAGCGGCATGAGCACGCGCGCCAAGTCCATGCTGGTGCGGTATTGGCGGGTTTGAAAGCCCAGCCGCCCGGCTTCGATCAGGCCCGGTCCCGGGGGTCCGATAAAAATCGTCTCGAAGTTGTCCGCCAATCCTTGCGCCGTCGCCAGCGCCATTCGTTCGGTGCCATAAAGCTGGCTGCTGTGCAGGACGTAAAGGACGGGATGGCGATGGGTGCCGGGCATATCGCTCGGACGGGCATATCACACTCAGTCCACCGGAGCAAACGCATGCTGGTATCGCTTCAGCGATGCCGCCGCCGATAGACTCGTCTGAAGCGATTCGACCGCGTTGGCCGTCACGCGGTTGAGCAGTTCCGGATCGGCGTTACGCAACTCCACCAATCGCCGCGCCAGGTCCCGCGGATCGTTGGCACGGTATTTGAACCCGGTGACGCCCTCTTCGACAAGTGTGGCCGGTCCGCCTTCATCGGCAACCAGGACCGGAATCCCCGCCGCCATCGCTTCGATCACCACCATTCCGAACGCTTCGGTTGGACAGGGATGAATGAGCAGGTCGGACCGCGCATACCGCTCCTGCACGTCGTGCGCGAAGCCCAGGAAATGCACGTTGGAATTTCTCGTTTCGGCCCGGCTGCGCAGCGATTCCAGCAACGCGCCGTCGCCGGCGATCTCGATGGGAAAATCCCCCAACTCCGGCCGGCAATCCACCGCGTCCAGGAGCAGATCGAACCGCTTTGCTCCCTCCATCCGCCCTGCCGATACCGCCCGTTTCACCCCGCCCGTGAATTTCCCGCGCTTGGGAACCGCCGCGATCTGCTCCGGAAGCAAAAAGTTCGGCGCCACCTCGATCCGATCCGCGCGGCAGCCGTGCTCGATCAACTTCCGCTTCACGTATTGGGACACCGCGATAATCGTGATGTCCAACGGATTCAGATATCTGATCCGGCCGAAATCCTTTTCTTCTTCGCAACTCCCGTGGTTCACGTAAACGTGCCTGATCTGCCGGCGGTATATCACGTTCAATCCCATGCACATCAGCGTGAAGCGCGGCAACGTCGAGGCGACGGTCAGGGAAGGATAAGTTTGCAACAGCGGCCTGATCGTCTGAATCAGCCCCTTGGTGGTCTGAAAATAGCGCGTCTCGAATCCGAGGCGTTGCGCCTCCCACATGGCCGGACCGCGAGGTCCGATAAAAATCGTGTTGAATTGGCCCGCCAATCCCTGCGCCGTCGCCAGCGCCATGCGTTCCGTGCCATACATCTCGCTGCTGTGCAAGACGTACGCCAGCGGATGCCGCGCCTTCGCCTGAGAGTCGTACAAATCTCCAACCTTGCTTGTGGATGCTTCGATGGGCATACGCACCATCCGCCACGTGCGGCCGGAGTCTGACTCGCAGACCTCCAACCTACAAGTGCTTGAAACGCCCCACTCTAAGATAAATTTGCTGGATGAAGCGAAAATGAAAAATCAGAACGGGAGAGACTGATCCATCCAATCATCGTTGCGCAACACCTGTTTGCGGTTAAACGAGGCAAGCCTTTCCGCGCGTGACTGCGCCACGGCGATCAATCGCTCCGCGCCGATGGCGCGCCAGCTCAGCCGAAGCCGCGGAACGTGCCGAACCAGCAGGTCGTCCTGGGCGCAGGCGAACATCTGCGCGCAGCCGGGGTCTCCCTGCCGGGCGGCGCGGCCGAAGAGCTGGCGATCCACGCGCCCCGATCCATGCGGCTCGGTCGCGATCACGTGCAGCCCACCCAACTCCACCACCCCGCGCCCCAGCTTGATGTCCGTGCCCCGGCCGGCCATGTTCGTGGCGACCGTGATTCTCCCCGGCTGTCCCGCCTCGGCGACGATCGACGCCTCCTGCGCCGTCTGCGTCGCGTTCAACACGCGATGGGCCTTGCCCCGCGCCGCCAGACGCTGGCTCACCTCCTCCGATGCCAGCACGCTCCGCGTCCCCACCAGCACCGGGGCGCCCGTCTCGTTGATTTCGCACACCCGCTCAATCACCGCTTCCCATTTCTCGATCAGCGTGTCGAACATCCGCAAACCAAGATGCTTTCGGATGCACGGCTTGTTCGTCGGTATGCGCACCGTCGGCCGGCGGTAAATCCGCCACATCTCGCCACGGGCTTCCCACGCCGTCCCGGTCATTCCCGCCATGATCGGGTATTGCCGGAAAAATCGCTGGAAACTCAGCCGCGCCAGGTTCTCCTTGTCCGCAGTGACCGGAACCGCTTCCTTCACCTCGATCGCCTGGTGCAGCCCATGACGCCACGACCGGTCCGCCAGAACGCGCCCGGTGAATTCGTCGATGATCTGCACCTTCTGCTCCGCGTTGATCAGATAATGCTCGTCGCGCGTGAAGCAATGCCGGGCGGATAGCGCCTGAACCACCAATTCCTCGCGCCGACGCTTGCCTTTCCAGAATCCCCCGTCGTGCTCGCACAGCGCGTCCAGCCGCTCTTCCCCACGCTGGGTCAAATCCACTTGCCGCAGCGTCCAGTCAATCTTGAAATCGACCTTGGCCTCCAACTGCGTGGCCATCGTGTCGGCCCGCTCGTAGAGCGAGGCGTTTCCCTCCTCCTCCGGTGAATTGGAAATGATCAGCGGCGTGACGCCCTCGTCGATCAGCAGGCTGTCCGCTTCATCGACGATCACTTTCCACAGCCCCGGCACCAGCAGCGGGCTCCGCTGCGCCCCGGACATCAGCGTCCCCACGACCGTCTGCGTGGACGAGCGCAAATTGCCCAACGCAATCTGATCGCGCAGGAAGTCCGCGACCAATTCCTTGCTGGTGACGTAAACCACGTTTCGGCGGTAATGATCGAATCGCTCTTGCCGCGTCGTTTCGTGAATCACGTGGCCCACGTTCAGCCCGAGCATGCGGTAAACCGGGCCCATTTCCTCGGCATCGCGGCCCACCAGATAATCATTGACCGTGATGATGTGCACCGGCTTGCCATGCCAGCTCCACACGGCCGCCGCCAGCGAAGCGGCGAGCGTCTTGCCCTCGCCCGTGGCCATTTCCGTCATGAGGCCCCGCAGCATCGCCAGCGCGCAGGCGATCTGAACCGGAAACGGCCGCAGCCCCACGGCCCGCAGCGCCGCCTCCCGCGCAATCGCCAAAGCCCGGTCCAGTGCGTCCCCCTCCAGCCGGCCCAGCCGCGCCAGGTCGCGCGATGCTGAAACTTCCTCGCCGAATCGCTGCCCCCCCAACAGGTGAATCTCCCCTTCCAGCTTCTCGATCCGCTCGGCCTGCTCCGTCAGCCCGGGCAGCACGCGGCGCTTGTTCTTCGCCCAACCGACAATCCCGCTGAAGAACTGATCCAGCCCCCGAAGCTCCGGCGCCTTCACCCGCCGGGCGTCGAAGATCGACCACAGATCATCCGAAACGACCGACATGCCTACATCCACTTCTTCGTATCATGCGACTCGAACAACTGCAGGAATTTGTTGGTCCACTGCCACGCCAGCGATTGGCGACCGACCGTCAGACGCACGTACGCCCGCTGGCCCGCATAAATTTCCCGGCCCTCATTGTCGAGCGTCACCCATGCCTCGAACGTTGGGATCTGCGTGCGAACACCGTTCGGATCGCGCGGATCCACCGGGATGTTTCCGCTCCCGCGCGCTCCCAGCGCCGGATGCACCAATTCCATCACCCCCGCCGGAGGCAACCTGAGCTTCCCGCCGGGAATGACATGGCCCAGCATCCCGGCCAGGCGGACTTCAACCTTCACTCCTTCGATCCGATGGATCAATTCAAAATCCGTCTGCTCGATGTCCCCCTTGATCACCAGCTTGTCCAGGACCGCCACCCGCCCGATCTCCTGCCCGCGCTGCACGTAGGTGCCGGCCAACTCGTGCAGGTTCGGCGCCACCAGCCGGCCGGCGAACGGCGACGCGATCGTCAGTTCCGACTCCTGGCGTTCGGCGTCCTTCAATTCATCCTGGATCACTTTCAGGTCTTCGCTGTCCTTGATGAATTCGATCTGGTCCTCGACCCGGGCCTGGCGCATCTTGGCGTCGATCTCGCGGACCTTCGCGTTGTAAATGTCCAGGTTTTTCCGAACCTCCAGATCGTCAAGCCGCACGATCGTATCGCCGGCGTTGACGAGTTGGCCGTCATGCGCCACGACCGCCACGACCTGCCCGCCCGCCGCCGATTTCAGCATCCCGCTTTGCACGATTCCATCGGCGTTGACCGGATCGTCCGGCTGCACGATTCCGGCGAATTCAACGTGCACCGGAAAACGCACCTGGAACACCAGCAACACCACCGCCGCCGTGACCAGGATGCTGAAGGAAATCGCCCGTTTGCGCTTGCGGTAAAGCTCCGGATCGAGAGCCAGATATTTCACGAGCTGGTACATCGGCACGCACGCCCAGGTGATCACCCCGCCGATCGCCATCAGGACGCCGATGATCGGAACCTTGGTGAAGACGATGACCACGATCATGATGCCGATGAAGACCCGGTAAATGCTGCTGGCGACGGCGTATGTCAGCAGCCAGATTCGCTGCCCGATCGGCGGAAGCGGCTGCTGGAGCTTGAGCCGGAAAACGTGCCGCTTGATCAGCCCCAGCGAATATTCCGTGCTCTTCTGCCGCAGATTGGGAATCTCCAGCAGGTCCGACAGAATGTAATACCCGTCATACCGCAGCAGCGGATTGGCGTTGAAAATCACGGTTGAAACGCTGGCGACAAACATCGCGTTGTAGGCGAGCTGGCTGACCAGCGGATAGGCCTCGGCATTGGTGAACCGCCAGACAAATGCGCACAGCGCGGCGACGAACAGCTCGACGATCATCCCCGCCAGCCCCACGAACGCCCGCTCCCATTTGCTCGCAAACGACCAGGCCGTCGAGGCATCCACGTACGGCGTCGGCACCAGCACCAACAGCATCAGGCCCAATTCATGGCATTCGCCCCCAAACCGCCGGCATGCAAACGCGTGGCCAAGCTCGTGAATCGACTTGATGACCACGAACGTCGCGTACAAAAGGAACACGTTTTCAATATTGTGTTGAAAATCGAGCGTGCTCCCGGCCGCGGCTTTCAACTGCTCCCATCGCGGCAGGACCACCGCCAGCGCCAGGCCCATCACCACCAGCCAGATCACCGCGCCGATCTTGCTGAACAGCAGCCGCGCCACCGGCATCCACCGGCAAAGAAACCGGTCCGGGTCCCACAACCGAATCCGCGGGAACAGCACGTTCATCAGCCGGTTCTGCATCTTCTGCTGCACCAGCTTCTTGTGCCGCCTCAGCAGCACCATCGCGTCGGGCGTGATGTTGGTCTCCAGCAGATTGGCCGCGTAAAGCTGGCTGAGAACGTGGATCACCTCGGGTTGGGTCGGTGCGTCATCGGCAAGCTGGCCTCCCACCAGGTCCCAGGCTTGCTCCACCGTTCGCCGCCCATCCAGCAGCCCGACGAAGCGATACGCCGCGTCGCTGAGCCGATGGAACTGGTTCCCCGCCGGATCGCGCACCACGTACCACCGGTCGCCGCGATAAAACTGCCGCGAAATCTGTGCCCCGGCGCGAAGTTTAGGCTTCAACTCCGCAACGCGGTACCACGATTCGGAAAATGTCGGTCTCAGTTGGAGCATAAGAAATTGTCATTTGTCATTAGTCATTTGTCATTAGTTCTTCGTTGCGGCTGTCCCGAATCCTCAACCAATGACCAATGACAAATGACTAATGACACTCCCTCACATCCACAATTTGAACTTCAGATAATCGAAGAACCTGTGGGTCCAAATCCAGACCAGCGGACGACGCTCTATGTCCACCCGCGCCTCGCCCTCCACGCCCGGACGCCAGTCCGGCGACGTCCGGTCCAGATGCGCGTAAACCGTGAACGTGTTGTCGCCTTCCTTGGTCTCGCCCATCCGCTCGATCCGCTCGATCGTGAACGGATATTTCTCCGTCGGCAACGACTGCGACGCCAATAAGCCATGCTGGCCGGGATTCAGGTATTGGATGTCGCGCTCGCTGACCGACAATTTCGCCCGCAGCCCGTCGCCCGCCATCACCGCGAAAAGCTCGTCCCCCTGTTTTTTGGCCGCGTTACGCTGGTCCATCAGGTCCCCCGTTAGCACCACCCCGTCGAACGGCGCCCGGATCACCCCACGTTCGATCTGCTCCTGGTAATACTGCGCCTTGGTGTTGGCCACTTCGATTTCCTGCTGTGCGGCCTCGGCATCCGCCTCCTTGCCCTCGGTAGTGCTGTCCTTGCGATATTCGGCCTCGGCCTTGCGCATCTCGTCCTGCGCGGAATTCAACTGCAATTGCAGATCGAACGTCCTCATCGTCAGCAGCTTCTGGCCCTTCTTGATCAGATCGCCCGGCTGCACGAAAACGTCCTCGATCTGCCCCTCGAACGGCACTTGCAGCTTCCGCTGGTCAATCGGATCAAACTGGAACTGCGCGGCGACGTGATACATCGGCTTGTAGAGGCAGATGAAGATAAATGCCGCCGCGCCCGCTAAAACCAGCATCTTCGCCAGCGTGTGCTGCGGGCCGACGATCTTCTTGCCCAGTTCCTCGGCGCTCAGCCCCACCTTGGTGATCAGCCAGCGGTCGTTCTGATACCGGTCGAAAAGCTGCGGCGCCAGAAGGTCCACCGCCACCGCCAATCCCGTGGACGCCTGCGGCGACAGCCTGTGCGTCGGCGGGAATTCCAGGGTGACGGCGCCCACCACTTCGGCGCGGCGACGTAGCGGCAGCGTCAGCACCACGTTGCCACCCTCCATCCGCGCCAGTTCCTGCGCCGCCCGGCTCACGTTCTGCGTGCCCCCGCCCTGCGCCTCGAAATGCACCGGCTCTTCCTGGTCGATGCACTCCTCCATCGCTTTTTCCAGCACCTTCACCAACTCCTGCCGCTTGTCGAACTGCTCGGTGTGCGACAGCGCTTTGACCTGGACGTCCTGGCCCTTGATCCATCCGAGCGCCACGCGCGTCGCTCCCGTGCGCGTCGCCAATTCGTTGCACAGGTTCATCGCCGCCGATTCAAAACCCTCCGCCGTCGCCACCGCCGTAGCCAACTGCAACACGTGCTGGTGCGATTGCGCCACGATCTGCGATTGCTCGCTCTGGCGGCGCAGCGTGTAGAGGTCGAAATATCCCGCCACCAATTGCATCGACAACAACCTTTGCCGCGCACGTCCAAGGTCCTTGCAGCGCGTGATGACCGCGGTCACGCCCACGATCAGCGCTTCGCGGCGCAGCGGCGTGACAAGGCAGAACTGCGGTTCAATCCCGATTCCCCCTTCGCCGGTCTGCAATTCGATCGCGCCCCCATCCTTCCCCTGGGCCAAAACCGGCTTAATGATTTCCTGGAACGCCGCCACGGCCGCGGCACGGGTCTCGGCGCTGCTGTTGTCGGTCCGGATGTGCTCGATCAGCCGCAGCGACGGTTCCGCCTGGTCTTTCTGAATTTCCACCAGAAATGCCGCCGCCTCCGTCCCCGCCACCGTGATCGCCTGAGTTTTCAGCAGCCCCTTGATGAATTCCGGCAAGCTGTCCGCGGCCATCAGCAGGTGCTGCACCAGCCCCGAAAGGGATGATCCCTGCACCTGCAGCGACTTTTCCGTACCCTGAGGCTCAACGATTCCAGATGCCACCGATCACCTGCCTGTAACAATCACCCGGGCTGTAACGCGAACGTCCAATGGATTTTCGACCCCAAGGCTCCCGATTCAGCGAGAAATTGGATGGCCTACATTCGCACGTCCTATATTCCACAAATCCAAACGTGCTTCGCGGCTGATAACGGTCAATGCCCGTCGGCGCCCGACGGGAACCGCACCTTCACCCACAGGCCCGACGGCCTGCCCGCATCGTTGCTCATTTCCAGCCGCACCGTCTGCTTGTCGCTGGCCGCATCCACTTCCGGATCGAGATAAATCACCGTTGCCTTCAGCCATGTTCCCGGCTGAGTCTGATATTCCACCAGCGCCGCGTCCCCGAGCTTCATTTTCAGCCCCTGCGCCGACGGAATCTTCACTTCCACCCACAGCGGATCGTTCGTGACCAGCGTGAGCGCGCCATCCGGCTTGTTCGGATCGACAACCTCCCCCTCTTGAATGCTGATCTCCTTGACCGTTCCGTCAACCGGGCTCAAAAGCTGCATCTTGTCGATCTTCCGCGCCTGGATGTCCACGTCCGCCAGCAACTTCTCCCGTTCCGTCTGGCTGTTGCGCAACACGGCTTCCTTTTGCTGGAAGTCGAGTTTCGCCTCCAGAACCTCCGATTCGCTGGCGCCCCCCCCGGCAAGACTCTTTTGCTTGTTCTCGTACTCAACCTTCCGCGCGTCCCGGTCCGCCGTCGCCGCCTCGATCGCCGCCGTCGAATCCGCCTGAATCCGCAACGACCGCAATTGCAATGCCTCCAGGTCCGTATCCTCGCGGCCCAGAAGCTGGCCCTTCTTCACCACGTCGTCCGGCTTCACCAGCCATTGCCGAACGATCCCAACCTCCATGAACGACGGCTTGGCGACGTGCGATGGGATCGTCCGCGCCACCATCCCCGGATCAGAAACGCCATTGGCATCATCCGCGCCCGCCAACGGCAAGATTCCCAGGATTGCCGTCGCCATGACGCTCCGCCCAAACCATTTTGGAAAAATCATGGAGTCTGACTTTCTTCTCGCGACCCAATTCATCGGCCCGGAGCCCCTCTCGCCACAACGCAGCCGAACCTTTGAAAATACGCGCCCCGACCGCCGATGTCCATAGAAAAGCCCCCTCCCCCCAACATTAAAAACTGCCCCCGCATCTTTCGCCGCGTTTCATCTTTCCCCCCCAAAGCCGCGGGACGTTCATCCCACGGGACTTACTTTAACATATTGTAAAATATATACTAACGGTATCCCAGCCGCTCCAAATCCTCTTCGCTCAATCCAAAATGGTGCCCAATCTCGTGTAGAACGGTCACGCGCACTTGGCGAATCAGCTCTTCCTGGTTGTTGCAGACAGCCTGGATCGGCTCCTGGAAAATGTAAATCACGTCCGGAATCGTGCCAGAATCTTCCACGCTACGGACGGTCCGTGGACGGCCCACGTACAGGCCCAGCAACAACCCTCCCCGGCGCACCCGGGCACGCCGAAGCTCGCGTTCGCTCGGGTTGTCCTTCACCTCGATGGGAACTTCCTCGAGAAACTTGGCGAATTCCTCCGGCAACTCCTCCACCGCCGCCTCCACCAGTTCCCCGAATTGCGCTTTGCTCACCCGATACGCCACCGCTAGAATCTCCTACCGTCATCGTACCGAATTGGCGCCGGGACGATATCCTTACGCTTGGGAGGTATTTCTAACATGCGGCTAGCCCTGTCTTGTTGTCTTTTGTCGTTGGCTGCCGGATGCGGCAATCCCAGCTTTCTAGTCACTCCCGTCTCCAACGCCTACGAATTGCAGAAAGTCGTGGTGGCGCCGGGCTCGAAATCCGACAAAGTCGCCATTGTTGAAGTCGAGGGAGACCTTCTTGACCAGCGCGCCGGCGGCCTGTTCCAGGCGGGCGAAAATCCGCTCAGCCTGTTCGCGCAGGAACTGGACCAGATCGCCGATGACGATTCCGTCAAGGCCGTGGTCTTGCGCGTCAATTCGCCCGGCGGCTCCGTCACCACCTCCGATACGATGTACGACGTCCTCTTGCGGTTTCGAGCCAAAACGCACAAACCCGTCGTCGCCGCCGCCATGGAAGTCGACGCCAGCGGCGCTTACTACGTCTCCTGCGCCGCCGACCGCATCGTGGTAAGCCCCACCTCCATCGTCGGCAGCATCGGGGTCATTTTCGAATCATTCAATATTGAAACCACCCTGGACAGAATCGGGGTCGAAGTCAATGCGATCAAAAGCGCGCCCCTGAAGGACATGGGTTCGCCCTACAAACATCTGACTCCCCAAGCGCGTCAGGTCATGCAGGACATGGTCGATGAGTATTATGGCCGCTTCAAGAACGTCGTGGCCACCAGCCGGGGCATAAAGGATTCGGCGGCGCTCGACGCGGTGACCGACGGCCGCGTCTTCAGCGGCGATCGGGCGGTGGCGCTGGGTCTGGCGGATCAGACCGGCCGGCTGGATGATGCGATCGATCTTGCCCGCAAGCTCGCCAATGTGCCCGCCGGCGAGGTCATCATGTACAAGCGCCCCTACGGATACTCCGGCTCCATCTATGCCGAGATGCCCATGCCAACCCCCAAGTCCAATGACATGAGCCTCAAACTCCCCATGAGCGATTGGTTGCCCAGCGGATTCTATTACTTATGGCAGCCGTGATGTTGGCATGCGTGCGTGACACATTCTGCAAGCCCTCTTCTTCCCCTCCCCTGGTACTCCGGGGGAGGGTCAGGGTGGGGGTTTCGTGGGCCAATCGACCTTCGACGCCCACCCCGACCCTCCCCCTGAGTACAAGGGGAGGGGGAAATTCTCTGCAGCAAGTGACACGCACCCTGTTGGCATGATCGTGATGTTGGCATGATTGAAATTACCTGCACAAGCTGCAAGAGAGTTTTGAACGTTGACGATGCGTTCGCCGGCGGCGTTTGCAGGTGCCAGTATTGCGGAACGATTCAAACCGTCGCGGCCAAGGGGTCGGCGCAGAAGGCCGCGGCCGGCGCGGGAAAGGGATCCAAAACTCTCTTTGAAAACAAGGCCCGCGGCGCGGGCGTCGGCAGTGGCAGCGGCCTGGAAGACCTGGCCGACGTCGTGCAAAGCAGCGGTTTGTCCGACTCCGGCCTGCGAAATTCGCTTTCAACACCCCCGGCCGCGCAGAGGCAAAACTTCGCGCCGGTCCTTGGCTTGGCGGCGGCGGTCATCGTTGTCCTTCTGGCGGTCGTGCTCGTTTTGGTCTTCCGCAACCCGCCCACGCCGACTCCCATTTCCGCCGGGCCCAATTCTCCCGCGATCAATCCGCAGCCCGCGCCCAGCCCCGATAAACCTGCCGCCGCTCCCAACTTCTGCGGCATTGCAATCGATCAACCCGTCGTCGTCTACGTCATCGACAACGGCGCAAGCTCCGCCGACGTCTTCGACGCCGTCAAATCCGTCCTGTTCAAGTCGATCGAATCGCTCGGACCCGACCGGCAGTTCCAGGTGCTCTTCTGGAACCCCGACAGCGACACCTTTCCAGCCGGTCACACCACCTTCGCCGTGAAGGACAACATCGACGTGGCCCGGAAGAAGCTGCAGGACGTTACCGCCGCCGGCGCCACCGATCCGCTTGCCAGTCTGAAAACCGCCTTCGCCGACAATCCAGGGCAAGTCATTCTCATCACCGCCAAGGCCGGCGATCTGGACGATTCCCTGGTCGATCAAGTGATTCAACTCCGCGGCAATTCCAAGGCTCGAATCGACTGCATCGCGATCAACGGCGTTCCCGCCGACAAGGTCCTGGCCAGGATCGCGGCCCAAACCGGCGGCAAATTCGTCCCCCTCCCCGAAGCGCAGCTCAAAGCCTTTTCCTTCTAAACCTCAATCCTTGGCCGTCCAGCCTTCGGGAAGATCGCGGACCACCATGGGATTGAAGACGTTTCCCGCGCTGCCGCGTATGGCCGAGCTGATCGGCGGATAATATGCGGGAGTGAAATATCCCTGGTTGGCCCACGTCGGCCTGGGGCTGATGATCGCCAGGCCTTTGAACGTGTTCCCGGTCGCTCCATCGAGATTGATCCCCTGGCATCCTCGAAGTTCCACGTTTTCAAACACGTTGTCCGTTTGCCGGACCTTGTTGTCCGGGTGCAGCCAGATTCCCTGTCCGCCGTTGACCTGCACGCCGTAGAACAGGTTGTTGATCGCCGGCGTGACCCAGAGTTCAATCGCCGCCCCATCGCAATTGCGGACTCGCACGTGAAAAAACATGCAGTTGAGTAATCCCGGGCCTCCGATGTCTTCGGAGAGGATCACTTCGTCGCCGTTATTCGAATATTGGATGCCCTCGAAAACGAGCCTGGAGAAAAACGCGTTTTGCGGACCCTGGCGCAAAACCATTCCCCGCGCGGTGTCGCGCCACGAGGCGTTGATGATGGCGAACTGATCCCCGACCGCCAGGCACTCATGGTTAAACCTGCAGCGTCCTTCAAAACTGATGTCTTTCCAGAGGTGGTGATCGCCGCCGATGATCCCGCCGGAACGCTTGAATTCGACGTCCTCGACAAACACTTCCGTCGACGTCAGTTGTAACAGCTGCGCCTGGAGCAGCCGAAGCCGTTGAACGACGATTCCCCGGTTTTCAGCCAGGTTGTTATGGAGCAGGATGGCCCCGGGGGCGAAGGCGCCCTCCAACGTGAAATCACTGAACGAAACCTGGCCACCAGTCGAGGTGAAGACGCGCCATCCATAATCCGAGTCTTTCGGCACCCGTTTGAGGATGGTCACGTCGCGATGCGCGCCGCGCACCGCCGCCCCTTCGGGAATCGTGATCGCCGAGTCGATCGTGAACACCCCAGGCGACAATTTGACGTCTTTCCCCGCCGACAGCGCCGCCTGAATGTTGGCGCTGTCCACGTTGCCCGTCGGATCAACCGTCACCACGGGTCTTGGCGGCCGGGGGGACGCCACGGTGATCGCCATCCCCGTATCCAAACCGGACACGTGCAGCCGGTAAGTCCCCGGCGGCGCGTCCGCGGGGACGCTCAGCCCCGTCGCATACCCCGCATCGATCGAGGAACCCGTGTCGCTCCAGGTAAACGGCTTGAGTAGAATCGAATCATCCAGTGTGTAGGGACGGCTCCTCGCCGGGAAACCGGCGTCGCCGCCGTTCGGCAAATGCCCGCTCCTCGACCAAATATAGGTCGGATCACCCGGCAAAACCGTCGTGCGCCAAATGCTGATGTGGTCCATATTGACCCCTCGGTTGACCTCCAGCCTATCCGATCCCGGACAAATTCTCGCCACCCAGCGATTCTTCCGCCAAATCCACGAAAATTGTGCAACGGATTGATAGGCATGTGCCGATGAATTTGCAAAGGTTTATAGTCGGTTTTTTATAAGCTTGCCGGGTCAACTCCAAACCCGCAAGTTGCGTGGGCTTTTATCATGCGTTCCAACCGGAAAGTCGTCGTTCTCACCAGCCTTGTCGCCATGCTTTCCCTCGCCAGCGCGCTGCTGTTGTTCCTGGCGCCGCCTCCCCTGGCGGCGGAGGGTTTCAACAGCCTTTCCGCCTCGGACCACGGCCCGTTCCTTGACGAAATCTTCAAAACCACCGTCACTCCCAAGGTCGAGCGATGGAAGTTCATCTATATCCACCACTCCGCCACTTCCGGCGGCTCCGCCCACAGCCTGGCCCGGCCCGGCGTGGGATTGTGCGATCATTTCGTGATCGGCAACGGGGACGGATGCCAGGACGGCGAAATCCAGATCGGACCGCGCTGGAACACCCAGCAGCCCCCCGCCGCCCCGCCCGGTGTCGATTCCATCCAGCCCACCTGCATCAGCATCTGCCTCGTCGGAGATTTCGACCATTCCATGCCCACCCCAACCCAGGTTCGCCGACTTGCCCAGCTCGTGACCACCCTTCAAACCCAGTTCCGCATCGCCGCCGACAAGGTCATCATGCTCAACGACACCGCCTCCGCCTCCAGCGTCGGGCGGTACTTCCCCGTGACGGCCTTCAGGGATCAGATTCTGCCCTGAAACCGACCCCATCCGGCAAGCCGGGGGACCGATTATTCTTCTTGCTATTTGCCGCCCCTTTGCTTAGCCTATCTTTAACTTAATAGTTCGCGCGGGTAACGTCTGGCGCCAAGGCTGATGCGTTCATAATTCCTTGTCATCACCAACCTTGGGCTGTCTCCCAACCCTGCCGTCCGTCCAGCAGACTTGGGAAATGACGCTGCTCAGGATGGAAATTTGTACATGGCTCAAAAGCTCCTCCAGTATGAGGTGTTGGAGCGCTTGGGAGAAGGTGCGCGTAGCGTCATCTACGCGGTCAGCGATCCCCGAACGCGACAAGTCTACGCGCTCAAACACGTTCTGCGCAGCGATAAAAAGGACGACCGCTTCATCGAGCAGATGGAAACGGAGTTCGAGGTTTCAAGGCACTTCACTCACCCCAATCTTCGCCGCTCATTCGAACTAAAAATTGTCCGCAATATCCTGATGCAGCCCAGGGAAGCGTTCCTTCTCATGGAACTGGTCGATGGCCGGCCCCTCGACGTCCGTCCGCCAAAAGACATGGTTGAGATCGTCGATACCTTCATCCAGGCCGCGCAAGGCCTCAAGGCCATGCACTCGCTCGGCTATGCCCATTGCGATATCAAGCCAAACAACATCCTCCGCGCCGACCAGGGCAAGGTGAAAATCATCGACTTCGGTCAGGCATGTAAGATCGGCACCGTCAAGGAACGCATCCAGGGGACCCCCGACTACATTGCTCCCGAACAGGTGGCGCGCCGGCCCATCAGCGTCCAGACCGATGTCTTCAATCTGGGCGCGACCATTTACTGGACCGTGTCCGGCACCAACATTCCCACGCTCTACACGGTTAACAAGAAAGGCGACAACAGCTTCCTCCTCGACCAGACGATTCAAACCCCCATCGACATCAACCCCGGCGTTCCCCCGGGCTTGTCCAATCTGGTCATGGAATGTATTTCCACTCGCCCCGCCAAGCGCCCGGCCGACATGGACCAGATCACCATGCGCCTGGAACTCATCAAGCACATCCTTATCAGCAAATCGGCAACCAGTTCCGACGATTCCACGCTCGGCCAAACCGCCTGATCGCCCGCCCCCTTCCCAAAACATCCACCGCGAAGGCGCACGGCGCGAGCTCTGCCCGCAACCCAATAAAGATCTCACGCAGAGGCGCAAAATCGAATCGAGCCGGAGTGCAAATGAGCGTTGCACCCCCGAAGCTGCGTGATCTCGGAAAATCTTGTCGTAAAAACAAGAAATTGCGGGATATCAACGAAGGACGCGAAGTTGCGCGAAGTTAAAATCAATGCTTGTTTCTCTCTTCGCGCAACTTCGCGTCCTTCGCGTCTTCGCGGTATTCCGCATCGGAGGCTCACCCACCTCAGTGCCGTGGCGAATCGCCGAAGCGTTCATATACTGATCCAACATCTTTTCCGGAGCATCCATGGCAACAGTCAGTGAGAATCCCCGCAAGATCGTCCTGGCGTACAGCGGCGGCCTCGATACCAGCGTCATCCTCCCTTGGCTCAAGGACCGTTATCCCGGCGTCAAGCTCGTCGCCTTCGCCGCCGAACTCGGCCAGGGCGATGAACTCAAAGGCATCGAGGACAAAGCCCGAAAAAGCGGCGCCGACGAGGTCGTCATCAAAGACCTCCGCCGCGAATTCGCGGAGGATTTCTGCTTCCCCATGCTCCGCGCCCACGCGATTTACGAAAACGATTATCTCCTGGGCACCAGCATCGCCCGGCCGATCATCGCCAAGCACCAGGTCGAAGTCGCCCGGCAAACCAACGCCGACGCCGTCGCCCACGGCGCGACCTCCAAGGGCAACGACCAGGTCCGTTTCGAGTTGACGTACATGTCCCTGGCCCCCGACCTGAAAATCATCGCGCCATGGAAGGACCCGGCCTTCGGCCTGCGCGACCGCGAAAGCGCCATCGACTACGCCAACAAAAAAGGCGTCCCCGTCGAGCAGAGCAAGAAGAAAATCTACAGCCGCGACCGCAACCTCTGGCACATCAGCCACGAGGGCGCCGATCTGGAATCCCCCGCCAACGAGCCGAAGGACGATCTGTGGGTGATGTCCGTCCCCGTTTCCAAGGCCCCCAACGAGCCGCAATACGTGACGGTCGATTTCGATCGCGGCATCCCCGTCGCCGTCAACGGCAAGAAGATGCCCGGCCATGAATTGATCGCCACGCTCAACGATCTAGGCGGCAAGCACGCCGTCGGCCAAACCCAATTGGCCGAGAACCGTCTGGTCGGCATGAAATCCCGCGGCGCCTACGAAACGCCCGGCGGTACGATCCTCTACGAAGCCCACAAAGCCCTGGAGCAAATCTGCATCGAACGCGACACTTTCCATTACAAGCAGCAAGTTGCCCTGCGCTACGCGGAGTTGGTCTATTACGGCCAATGGTTCCATCCCTTGCGCGAGGCCTTGCAGGCGTTCGTCGACTACACGCAAGGCCCCGTGACGGGACAGGTGAAGGTGAAATTATTCAAAGGCCGTGCCACCGCCGCCGGCGTCACCAGCCCCCACAGCCTGTACGATCCGCAACTGGCAAGCTTCAGCATGGAAGGCTACGACGTCACCGCCGCCCGCGGATTCATCGATCTTTTCGGTCTGCCGATGAAGGTCGCCCAACAGGCCAAGCGGTGGTAGGCTCGCCGTTCCACCGTTTAGCCGCGTCGCTTGCCTGTGCTGAGTTTGCCGAAGCGCGACGCGCGTTTCACGCCATGAAATATCGCGGGTTGATATGGAAATGTTCCGACAACCTGCGGATGTGTGCCACGGTCAATTCCCGCTTACCCAATAGCATCAGAGATACAAGCGGCTGACTGACTTCCAGGAGTTTCGCCAAATCCGCTTGCGACATTTCCGCTTGTTTAGCCAACCATTTCAATCGTTCGTGCGGCCGAAGTCCATCAGGCCCGATCGGGTAATGCTCGTTCTCGTATGTCTCAACCAGGCTGGTTAGCGCATAAAGATAATCCGCCTCACCAGCATCTAATCCTTCTTCGCCGCGCACGGCCAGCCGCTGGATTATCGCGATAGCGGCATCGTATTGAGCTTCAGAACCGATAACTCGTAGCGGAAATTTCCGCACCAATTTCAAATAGCTCGGTGAAGCCTGAGTAACCGCAATGGTCATAACTACTCCGAAATCCAGGTAAAATTAAAGCTGCCCTTTCCAGTCAATGCCGTCGTATTCCTCGTGGGTATAAAACCGCATTACGAACACGATCTGCCGGTTAAAATGAATGGCCGTAATCAGGCGATATTTATTGCCTCCGATATTGAAAACCGTGACGGGTCGGCCGCTCGCCACGCGAATCCGATCAGCATGCGGAAATACCGCGCGCACCTCGCTGAAATCAACCCATTCCGCGTCCTCCACCGCGTTATACCACCGCAGCAAAGGCCCCCGTGCGTCAGGATGTTTCCGGCCGAATCTCTCAAGCATCTTCTTGGCGATGACCCGCACTCAGGTATATTACAACTTGTAATACGTCGGGTCAAGCGATGGCGAGCAATTTGAATTCGCTATAATGCCCGTATGAGTGACCAGCAAATTCACGAACTCGATGTGGTTGCGCTAACGGTGGACTTGCCGCAAGTGAATTTGGTCCGCGGGCAGGTTGGCACGGTGGTATTCGTCTATCCTCCCGATTCGTTCGAGGTCGAGTTTGTTGATGATGACGGCCGCACCTATGGCCTGACCACATTGACTGCGTCGCAACTGCTTCGGCTGCATTACAAACCGATTGCCGCGTAAGCCAACACGGACTTCCTTTTTTTTTGCTACATCGCCCACCCTTTGCAGCTTATCATTGAATAGTGGACCTGTTCAAGGAATCCCGGCAAAAGAACCTCGCGCGCGTCGCCCCGCTGGCCGTGCGGATGCGGCCGAAAACCCTCGACGAATTCGCCGGCCAGCAGCATTTCCTCGGGCCGGGAAAACTCCTTCGCCGAATGCTCGAAGCCGACCGCCTCACCAGCGTCATTTTCTACGGCCCGCCCGGAACCGGAAAAACCACGTTGGCTCAACTCATCGCCATTTACACCAAGAGCGAATTCGTGGAAATGAACGCCGCCTCGGTCGGCGTCAAGGAGGTCCGCGCCATCCTCGACGCGGCCAAGGAACGTCTGGGCGCCGGCGGCAAACGCACGGTTTTGTTCCTCGATGAAATCCACCGCTTCAACCGCGCCCAACAGGACATTTTGCTTTCCGACGTGGAAGACGGCCTGATCCTGCTCGTCGGCGCCACCACCGAGAATCCCTTTTTCGCCGTGAACTCGCCCCTGGTCAGCCGCAGCCAAATCTTCCAATTCTCTCCCCTCAGCGAGGACGACATCCGGCTTCTCGTTCGCCGGGCCATATCGGATAAAGATCGCGGATTTGGAAATTTGCAGTTCGAGATTTCGGATCAGGCGATCGACCTCTGGGCCACCAAATCCGACGGCGACGCCCGCCGCGCTTTGATGGCCCTTGAAGTCGCCGTGCTCTCCCAACAGAAGGAAGACAATTCCAACGGCTCCATCAAGGTCGATCTGGACGTGGCGGAACAATCCATCCAGCAAAAGGCGATCGTTTACGATGGGACGGGCGACGAGCATTACGACGCGGCCAGCGCGCTGATCAAGAGCATGCGCGGGTCCGATCCGGACGCGGCGGTTTATTGGCTGGCGCGGATGCTCGAAGCCGGCGAAGACCCGCGCTTCATCGCGCGCCGCGTTGCCATCCTGGCCTCGGAGGACATCGGCAACGCCGACCCGCGCGCGATTTCCGTTGCCGCCGCCGCCTTCGACATCGTCGAAAAAATCGGCATGCCCGAAGCGCAGCTCACGCTGTCCCAGGCCGTAATTTACATGGCCACCGCCCCCAAATCCAACGCCTCCGCCATGGCAATTTGGCAGGCCGCCAGCGATGTCAAGGAAGGCCGCACCCTCCCCGTCCCAAAACATCTCAAAGATGCCCATTATCAGGGCGCCAAGCGTCTTGGGCATGGCCAGGGGTATCTTTACGCCCACAATTTTCCCGGTGGAATTGTCGAACAAGACTATCTCGGTGTCGATAAGGTATACTATGAACCCGTGGATCGAGGCTATGAAGCCGAGATCAGGGAGCGAATGGGCCGGCGGACTGAACAGGGCGATTCGGACTCACCCCAGCGCGGCCCATCGGTGGATGAAACGTAGCGGATAGGTTGTATCGAGGGTGTATGGCCGAAGCGGCCGACAAATCAGCGATTCGTCGCCAGCTTCACGAGAAGCTCAAGGCGATGACCGATGCGGATCGACAGGCCAAGAGCTTGGCCGCTGCCGCATTTCTCGCCGCCAGCCCGGAATTCGCCGCCGCTCGCATCGTCATGCTCTATCTCACCGCCGCCCAGGAAATGGATACCACCCCCTTGGCGCTGCGATGCTGGCAATCCGGCAAGACCGTCGTCGTTCCCAAGGTGAGTTGGGACCAGCGGCGAATGCTGCCCGTCGAGATCACCAGCCTGCAAACCCGCATGACCACCACCGGCCCCGGCGTCCGCGAGCCGGTCAGCGGTCAGCCCATGCCCGTCAATCTCCTCGACCTGGTCATCGTTCCCGGTTTGGGCTTCACCGCCGACGGCCATCGCATCGGGCGCGGAATGGGATTCTACGACCGCTTCCTCGCTCAATCGGATTTCATCGGCGTCTCCTGCGGATTGGGATTTGAAGATCAAATCGTTCCCCAGCTTCCGGTGCTTGACCATGACATGCCGCTGAGTATGCTGTGTACCGATCGCGGAATTCGGCGCTTTGCAACCAATTGCATCAGCCCGTGATTTCCGCGGACGACCCAATTTGATTTCGAGAACATGGAGGTTCTCTTGAATCGCCAATCCCGCCGTCTCAGTCGTCTCTTGCTGGCCATCCTGCTCCTCAGCTTTTCCGCCGCCGCGCTATCGTTCATTTACAAAATGAATCATCCGTCGTCGTCGGCGCCCGCGGCGCAAACTCCCGCGCCGCTTGCGCCGATGGTGTCCGACGAACCGGCTTCGCCCCTCGGCCCCGCAACCCAACCGGCGCGCGACGCGGCCCCGCCCGCCTGGCCGCCCCCGGCGATCGACACACCCGGCCACGCCGTCGAAGCCGCCGTGCGCCTCACCGGACCCGCCACCGAGCCGAGCGCGTCGGGCCCTTCCCTGCTCGCCCGCGCCCAGGCCAAGACCGACGCCGGACGTTTCCTCGAAGCTCGCGCCGAACTCAATGACGCCCTGCAATCCGAGAACCTCGACGCGTCGCAGACCGATTCGATCAAGGCCATGCTCAGCCGCATCAGCCAGACCGTCCTTTTCAGTCACCGCCGATTCGCCGACGACGCCTACGGCGGCGTTTACGTCGTCCAGCCCGGCGACAACCTGGCGAAAATCGCCATGGCCCACGATTGCACATGGGAACTGCTCAGCCGCATCAACGGCATCGAGCCCAGACACCTCCGCTCCGGCGCCAGCATCAAGATCATCGACGGCCCCTTCTTCGCCGTCGTCGAAAAACACAAATTTACCCTGGAGATTTACCTCGGCGGTTTGCCCGGCGAGAAAAGCTCGATGTTCATCACCAGTTATCCCGTCGGCCTCGGCCGCGATGATTCCACCCCCGTCGGCACGTGGATCGTTGAGCCGCACCGCAAGCTCAAACATCCCACCTATTACAGCCCGCGAGGCGAAGGCGTCATCGCCGCCGACGATCCGAAAAATCCCCTGGGCGGATACTGGATCGGACTGACCGGCACCGAAGGCCAGGCCGTCGGCAAACTCTCCTACGGCATTCACGGCACCATCGACCCCGACAGCATCGGCAAGCAATCCAGCCTGGGCTGCATCCGCCTCCGCCCCGACGACATCGCCGTCGTTTTCGACATGATGGTCGAAGGAAAAAGTTTGGTCGTGGTGAAGGAGTAGCGTTTAGCCGCCGCGCTTGTTCGGCGTTGTGGGAGTATGATGGCGACGTTTATGAAGACCGTACGGCGGGCAAGCCCGCAGGCTACACGGGGGAACTGACCCACCACCCGGCTTGCCTTGACTTTGCCCCAGCCGATTCCATCATCCATTGAATCGTGTCCGCCGATCCCCACCTTGCGACCCCGCCCCAGCGCCGGCGGCTCTGCACCTTCTTCGCCATCGCGGGGTTTGCGCTCGCATTCGTGCTCGCCTTGTTTCTAGACATTCCCCTCTCCACCTGGGCGCACGACAGCGGCCTGGCCGGTTGGCTCAAGGATCACCCCGTTCTCGCGCACGTCATTCGCTTTCCCGGGCATTTTCTGTTCACGATCGTAATGTGCGCGGCACTGTTAACCGCTGCCTGGAGGGCCGGATTCCGTCGGGGTCCGCGACTTTGGGAAAAACCGGCGATCGTATTCCTGGCCGGAATTCTTTCCAGCTTGAACGCCCCGCTCAAATGGTGCGTGGGCCGAATCCGGCCCTATCACGGCGTGCCGCCGTTTGAATTGCATCCGTTTCGATTCGGCCTAGTGAGCGCCGAGGCGAGCTTTTCGTTTCCATCCGGCGATGCCACCCTCGCCTTCGCCATGGCCATGAGCCTTACCATAGTCGCTCCACGCCCCCGCGAGAGCTCGACCCGGATCGGAATTACACTTTGCGTCGTGGGACTGGTCTGCTTAATTCTTTCCTACGAATTCGGCGGATTATTTCTACTTAACGTTAAACTCCTAGGAGTGCTTCTTCTTACCTTCGGAGCGATTATCAGGGTGCTGGGGTTGGCAGGGGCTCTTGCCACATTGGTCGGTCTCGAACGAATCGCCGCCAACGCCCATTATCCCAGCGACGTCGTCGCCGGTGCCGCCCTGGGCGCGGCCGTGGCCGTCGCGGCGAAAATGATCGTCCGCCACTTCGCCAAAAATGATGCAAATCCACCGGGAGAGACTATCATTCCACCTTAGAGTCACCGTTGGACAAACTTTGGGGGCCATGGCGGAATTAAGAAATGGCTGAGAGTGTTGAATTATCGCTGGTCGTCCCCGCGTACAACGAGCAGGAAGTGATCCCCGAACTGCTCCGGCGCGTCGAGGCCGCCCTGCGCCTCACCGGCAAGCGATTCGAAGTCGTCATCGTTGACGACGGCAGCACCGACGGCACGCCCCGGCTTCTCCAGGACGCCATGGCCGATCGGCCCTGGCTGCGCGTCCTGCGCATGGCCCGCAACGGCGGCCAGAGCGCCGCCTTCGACGCCGGCTTCAAAGCCGCACGAGGACAGGTCATCGCCACCCTCGACGCCGACCTGCAAAACGATCCCGAGGAAATCGCCCGCCTCCTCCCCATGCTCGACGGGTACGACATGATCACCGGCTGGCGTAACAAACGCGCCGACAGCGCCTTCCGACTCTGGCAAACCCGCATGGCCAACCGAATCCGAAACTGGATCAGCCAGGAAACCATCCAGGATTCCGCCAGCAGCCTCAAACTATACAAGCGGCATTGCCTCGACGGCATCCCTCTGTTCGCCGGCGCCCACCGTTTCATGCCGACGCTGGTCAAAATGCGCGGCTACACCGTCCTGGAAACGCCCGTGAAACATTCACCCCGCTTTGCCGGCGCCGCCAAGTACGGCTTCCGCAACCGCGCCTGGCGAGCGTTCATCGATCTCCTCGGCGTCCGATGGATGAAGAATCGCCATCTGCGATACACTGCTTCGGAAGTAAATCGCGAAATTCAACATTCCACGGACGAATCAAGCCCCCAATCGAAATGAATCTCCAATCCCATGCCCTCGCCGTTTGCAGTTGGTCGCTCCAGCCGGCCGACGTGCCGGACCTCGTTCAAATGGTGCGCGATCTGGGGCTTTCCCATCTTCACCTTGCCCTGGCTCCCCTGCTGGCTATGGACGACGAGAAAAAACGTCTGGAACTCGGCCATCTGTGGTCCAGCGGACTTTCCGTCACCGCCGGCATGATCGGCTTTCCCGGCGAGGATTATTCCTCCATCGCCCGCATCCGCCTCACCGGCGGGTTTGCCCCGGATGATGCCTGGCCTTCTCGCCGCCAATTGACGCTACAAGCCGGCAAGCTGGCGCAGGAGCTTGGATTGGCGATCCTCACCACTCACGTCGGGTTCATCCCCCAATCCAATCACGCGGATTATCCCAAGCTGCTCGGGCGGGTCGCCGAAGTCGCCGCGGCGCTGGCCGAGTCGGGCATCACCCTGGCGATGGAAACGGGTCAGGAGACCGCCTCCGAACTCCTGCAATTCCTCAACGATCTGCCGGCCCGCAACGTCGCCGTGAATTTCGATCCCGCCAACATGATCCTCTACGGCGTCGGCGATCCGATCGACGCGATTCACACGCTCGACCGGCACATCCGTCACGTTCACGTCAAGGATGCCATCGCCTCGGCCAAGCCCGGATTGGATTGGGGCCGCCAGACGCCCGTAGGCTGCGGACAGGTCGATTTCGAGGAGTTCTTTCTCGCCCTGCACGACGTCGGCTACGCCGGGCCCCTGGCCATCGAGCAGGAGTCCGGCAAGCGCCGCCTGGACGACGTCCGAGCCGCCATCGAAACCCTTCGCAAAATTGCTGGTTAGCCGCGTCCCGGCGCGCCGGGACGCGCGTTCTTATGCCGTCGCCCGCACCGCGCGATTGACGGTCCTGGCGATCACCCATTTCCCCAGCATCTGCCCCGGCGCTTCCACGAATTGATACGTCAGCGAAGAAACCGCCACGGTCAAAATCAACGCGAGGAAAAACAGCAGCGCAAACGATCCCACGCCGACCGGCGGCGACGACGGGCTGTAAAACAATCTCAGCGCCAGCAGCACCACCGCGGTGTGCGTGAGATACCCGCTGTAGCTGATCTTCCCCAGATATCGCGTGATCGGATTGACGAAGATCGCCACGGGCACAAGCGCCACCGCCCACGCGCCCAGGAACAGCGCGATGGCGAACACCATGTCGTGCCGCACGAACCGCGATGGCCCGGTTTCCGTGATGAACAACGCCATCAGCGCCAGCAGCAGCGCCAGCGACCGGCTCTTGCCGCCGGTTCCGGCCGGTTGCCGAAGGACGTGAAACAGCACTGCGCCCAGGGCAAAGATGGGAATCTGGCTGGGAAGCCAGAACTGGCGGAAGCTGAGGAATTCACTCATGTTCCCCGCCGCCACGTGCGGCTGGACAAAATGCAGCAGAAATCGGTCCGCCCCAACGCTGAGCAAAAGCCCCAGCACCGCCCACCACACCGCCCGCCGCAAACTCGTCACCCACGTGAAAAACAGCGGAAGCAGCAGATAAAAGTTCATCTCCACCGCGATCGACCAGCCTCCTGGGACCGCCGCATTGATCGAGGCCGGATGCCATCCATGCACGAACAGCGCCGTGGCGGCGATCGTGGACGCGGATACTCCATGCGGCGCCCACGCCGTCGATTCCCGCCCGAAGAACGAAGTATAAAAAATGATCGCCAGCCAGAACATCGGCGCTATGCGAAACACCCGCCGGATAAAAAACGCCGCCACCGGCCGCGGTTCACGCCGGCTCCGCGATTCCAGCGACATTAGCAGCGTCAGGCATGAAACCACGTAAAAAAGCTGAACCCCAAACCGACCGTTGGAAACCCAATATCCGATCCATCCCGGCAAGCTGTCGCCGAGCTTTTGGCTCACGTGGCAGATCAGCACCCCCAAAAATGCCCAGCCACGCAGCGCATCGATCCATTCCAGATGCGGTGGAGCCGTCGAGTTATCCCGCGCCACGGCGGAATAAATCCGCTCTGGCGCTGATTCGGCGGCTGTTGGTGCGATGCTAACGGCGACAGACATCTCTGGGGTCTCCCTTTTTATCACTCAATACCGGCGACGCCCGCCCCATGTCAAAAGCGCCTCTCGTTAATTCCAGCCCCCGAACATACCCTGCCCGCCTCGCCCGCGCGCAGCCCAAAATTGCGATTTCGCAAAAAAATATCCACCGCGACGACCGCCAGTCCCCACCAGGCTGAACCGCAGGGCCATCGCATCTGGTTCAATTCACGGTCCTTTTGCTTCAATGTTGAGTGTTGAGCGTTGCATTAATCCCTGTTCAAGCGTGATTTTCGCTCACGTGGTTTGAGTCGCGCAAAAAAATGCTCGAAATCTCCCGATTTTCGTGTATGTAGAGGGTGTTCAAAGCTCTCTGACCTTTACACGCAAGGAGGCGTTTCGAGTGAAAGACACTTCACAACAAAAACTGCTGCGACGCAAGTGCCGAATCCAAAAAAGACTTCGTCCCCGAAAATGGCGGGCACGAAAGCACCCCATGTTCGCGGCCCGCAATATCCGCTACCAGGTGGCCGACCGCAGCCGCGCCATCGTCCACGGAGGTATCGGCGCCGTTCATCTGCTGGCCCGCAAGGTTGGACTTGTGCAGGCCCTGGATCGTGACGTGCATTTGCTCAAGGTGCATCTGCCGTACCACGAGTCGGACCACGTATTGAATATCGCCTACAACATTCTGTGCGGCGGGGATTGTCTGCAAGACCTGGAGACCCTGCGTAACGACGAGGCGTATCTCGACGCCCTGGGGACGCAGCGCATTCCCGATCCCACCACGGCGGGAGACTTCTGCCGGCGGTTCGAGTCGGCCGATCAGGTCCTGGGGCTCATGGAGTCGATCAACTCCGCGCGCCGGCGGGTGTGGAAGCAGCAACCCGACGGGTTCTTCGACCGGGCGATCCTCGACGCCGACGGGACCCTGGCCCCAACTGACGGCCGTTGCAAGCAGGGCATGGACATCAGCTACGACGGGCAATGGGGATATCATCCGCTGGTGGTTTCGCTGGCCAATACCCGCGAACCGCTCTACCTGCTGAACCGTTCCGGCAACCGGCCCAGCCACGAGAACGCGGCGGAGGTTTTGGACAAGGCCATTGCCCTGTGCCGCGACGCCGGATTCAAGTCGATCCTGTTGCGGGGCGACAGCGACTTTTCCCAAACCGCCCATCTGGACCGCTGGGACCAGCAAAGGGACGTGTTGTTCCTCTTCGGCATCGACGCCCGCCCGAACCTCAAGCGGCTGGCGGAATCACTGGATCAATCCCGGTGGAAGCAACTGCTTCGCCCCAGTCGATACGACGTGAAGACTCAGCCCCGTGGCAAACCGGCCAACGTCAAGCAGCAAGTGATCGCCCAGCGCGGCTATAAGCATCTGGTCCTGCGCTGCGAACACGTCGCCGAGGTCGATTACCAGCCGTTCAAGTGCGACAGGCCTTATCGGCTGATCATCTGCCGCAAGACGATCGCCGTCGAGAAAGGCCAGGAACAGCTTTGGGACGAATATCTCTGCTTCTTCTATCTCACCAACGACCGTGTGACGCCGGCGGAGCAATTGGTGCTCCAGGCCAACGAGCGTTGCGACCAGGAGAATCTGATCGAACAACTCAAAAATGGCGTCAGCGCGATGAAACTGCCGGTGAACAACCTCCTCAGCAACTGGGCCTACATGGTGATGGCCTCCCTGGCCTGGAGCCTCAAGACGTGGTGGGGCCTGATGCTGCCCGCCCCCAACGGCCGTTGGCAGGAACGCCACCAGCAAGAGAAACGCGAGATTGTGCGGATGGAGTTCAAGCGCTTCGTCGCTCACCTGATCCGACTACCGGCCCAAATCGTGCGGACCGGTCGCAAGCTGATGTACCGGCTGCCGAGTTACAATCCCTGGCAATCGGCATTGCTGCGTGGCGTTGCCATTTGGCGAACCCCGTCGCGGTGTTGAGTCATGAACCAATCGATGCCGGGGTTTGGATGCTCCGGTTCGCCGCGGCTTGTGTTGGGAAGGCAACGATGCACAACAAAAACAACGGAACGACCCCGAGGCAAGCCGTCGGTGCGCCGACGCCCGCCGCCATGCAATCCTGCGACGCTTCGCTTATTTAAGGATTAATCCGATCTTCCGAACGGAAACCGTCGCCATTACAGCCTTCCACAATATTCCCTTAGCGTTTCCTCAAATCCCAACGGCTTCCACCCAAAATCACGCTCGAAATCCGACAGATCGCAGGTATTATCCTCCTGGCTCATGACGATCTGATCCCGGTTGAACGGCAACAGCGAGCCCGGCACGATCGCCGCCAGCATCCTGCCATACCAGGCCGGGATCGGCAGGACGGCCCGTTTCCTCCCCAGGATCGCCCCGGCCGCCGCCCGGTGCATTTCCGGCCAGCTCAACCGCTCCGCGCCTCCCAATCCGTAAGAGCGCCCGACGGTTTTCAGATTGGCGATCGCGTCGACGAATGCCCTGGCCACGTCCAGCACGTACACCGGCTGCAATCTCCCCGCGCCGCCGAGGCCCGAAATTCCCGCCCCAAAATACGGCATGAACAAATACGGCGGCGCCTGCTTCCGGACCCAGCGCGCTTCCATCCGCATAAACTGGCCCCCCGGCCCATGGATCAGCGACGGCCGAAAAATCGTCCAATCCATCCCGCTGCCGCGCACGATTTCCTCCGCCTTCCATTTGGTCTTGTGATATTCGCTTGCCCCATCCGCCCGCGCGCCCAGGGCGGACATCTGAATGAACCGCTTCACCCCCACCCGCTTTGCCGACTCGACCACGTTCCGCGTCGCCTGGACGTGAAGCCGATCGAACGTGATTCCCGCCTTGGGCATTTCCTTGATGATTCCGACCAGATGAATGACCGTCGCGCATCCGCTTATGGAATCGTCCAGGCCCGCCGAATCCAACAAATTCGCGCGGATCACCCGCACTTTCCCGCCCAGCGGCGAAGCGTTCCGCCGATGCACCAGCGCGTTCACCGCCACCGAGCGCCGAACCAACTCCTCCACGATCGCCGAACCCACAAACCCGCTCGCGCCGGTGACGCACGCTCTTTCCGACATAATCCGCTAAGATACCTCCATGCCCCCGATTCGTCTCGGCACGCGCGGAAGCCTGCTCGCCCGCAGCCAGTCCGCGCTGGTCGCCGCCGAAATCCGCCGCCGCCGGCCGGACTTGCAAATCCAATCCATCATCATCAAGACCACCGGCGACAAAATCGCCGACCGTCCGCTCTACGATGCCGGCGGCAAGGGTCTGTTCGTCAAGGAACTCGAGCAAGCCCTGCTCGCCGGCGAAATCGACTTCGCCGTCCATAGCTGCAAGGACATCCCCGTCACCATGCCCCTTCTCGATTCATCCGACCTGATTATCGCCGCCATCCCCGAGCGGGCCGATCCACGCGACGTCCTGATTTCCGCGCAAGCCGCAACGATCGACCAACTGCCCGCCAATTCCGTCATCGGCGCCGGCAGCCTCCGCCGCCGCTGCCAACTCCTGGCGCATCGACCTGATTTGCGCATCCAACTCATCCGCGGCAACATCGACACCCGCATCAAAAAACTTCGCGCCGGCGATTTCGCCGCCACCATCCTCGCCTACGCCGGCCTGATCCGCGCCGGCCTATTCGACCCATCGTTCATGCACCCTCTGTCCCTGGAAGAAATGTTGCCCGCTCCCGGCCAGGGCGCGCTCGCCCTGCAATGCCGAAAGGACGATGCCAATACCCGCCAAATTCTCGCCGAGTTGGACGATTCCACGTCCCGCGCCGCGGTCGACGCCGAGCGATCCGTCGTCGCCGCCTTGAATTGCGATTGCCATTCCCCCATCGCCGTCCATGCCCGGATCGAAAATCAGACGCTCCATCTCCGCGCCGCCCTCGGCCAGCGCGACGGCGAACCCCCCGTCAAATTCGCCCGTTCGGAATCCCCGCCGGCCAATTCCTCCGACGCGGTTGACGCAGTGGTCCGGCAACTTTTGCGTGAAACGGAATAACTCTGGCATCAGACGTTGCTGCAGCTAGAATAGTTCCTAAAGGATCGTCATGCCGGTTATCTCGATGTTCTATGGCATTATCGTGTCCATGTACTTTGTCGACAATCGACAGCATAAGATGCCGCACGTGCATGTCCGATTCCAAAACGACGAGGCCGTCTATTCCATCCCGGACGGAGAACTGCTCGCCGGTTCCCTCCCTCGGGCAAAGGCACGCCTGGTGGAAGCTTGGATTGAGCTTCACCGGGACGACCTGCTGGCCGACTGGCAGTTGGCGGTGGCCGGCCAACTGCCGCAGAAGATTGATCCATTGAGGTAGAAGCGTTATGTTGCCGCGCGTCAAAACCGTCAAACCCAGAGCGGGCTATCAGTTGGAACTGACTTTCACAAGTGGTGAAAGCGGCCTGTACGATTGCACCCCTCTGCTGGGTTTTGGCGTCTTCAGCGAACTCAAGGACGAAACATATTTCCAGACTGTTCACGTGGTGAACGGAACTGTCGCCTGGCCCCACGAACAGGATATTTGCCCCGACACGCTCTATCTGGACTCGCGCCGCCAACAGAAGTGAAGCTGTCGTTCGCGGCAACACCATCCCGCCCCCATATCCGTAGGCCGATCATATATCGGGTAGAAGCAATTTGAGGGATAGGAGCGCCAGGACGTTCAGTACCAAGCCGGTGCGCGTCAGAAATTGCTTGCGATCCTCGTCGCACCAGGCGCGAACCGCCAAAAGTATCCCCACAATCGGTCCCGCCCCTACGATCCAAAACGGAGTTTCTTCCGGCATGGATTGGAGCAGATCATGCCAAACGTGAATGCCGACCTGGAACGAAATTACGGCCAACGCCACGCAAACCGAGACGATTGCATAGGGCGAAGGGCGCGCCTTGATCGGTGGCACCGCGTAATCAAGTTTGTGCGGCTCGTCCATGACATGCTCCGTCCCGCCTCGCAAGACCGCATTATATACAAATGAAGTTGGCGATTCATTGGCCATTCGGATTTCGGGTTTTCACTTCCGCCCCCACGCCGAGAAACGTTTGAATCTCGATCTCTCCCGTTGGCTCGATCGTCACGTCAATCGCTCCGCAGCGGCTCGTGCGATACACCGGATAATCCTCCGCCACGATGTCGAAAACCCGCTGCTTGTGCGTCAGCTTGTACCCATTCGACGCCAGAATGTATTTCGGATGCACCGCCCGGAGAAAATCGCCGGTGGTCACTTCCGCGCTGCCGTGATGCGGCGCCACCAGCACGTCCGCCCGCAATAGCTCCGGATGCTTGAGCAGTTCGCGCTCCGGCGGCTCCTGGATGTCCGCCGGGAAGAGCACCGCTTCACCCGCGAACGTCAGCTTCAACACCAACCCGCAATTGTTGGAATTCATGTCGCAATCCACCGGCGGCCAAAGCACGTCGATGCCCGCGCCGTTGCCCAGATCGAGATGATCGCCCTGATGGATGATGGTCGGCGGCCGGCCTGCGCGCCCAAGCGTATCCAGCAGCGCCTCGGCCGGCACGTTCCCCACCGCATGGCGGGCAAAATGCGGGCTGGTGTAAACCACCGGTTCGTTGAATCTCTGGAAAATCTCCGCCGCCCCGCTGATGTGGTCGAAATCGCCGTGGCTCAGAAAAATCCTGTCCACGTTCGTGCAACCCTCCGCCCGCAAACACGGCAACACCAGCCCCCGCCCAACATCCGAAATCGTCGATGATCCGACATCCACGAACACCGCATGATTTGCCGTCGGCCGCACGATCGCCGTCTGCCCGGCGCCCACGGAAACCAACGTGATCCGAAGCGGCTGGCGCGGCGCGGCCGCCATCGGCACCCCGCCGGCCACGTTCGGCAACAGCAGCAGCGCCCCGCACGCCCCCATCGACGCCCCCCGCGCCAACCACCGCAACCCCATCCGGCGAATCGGAACGAAAAACAGCAGGATCAATCCGTAATACCCCACCAGCAGCCAGATCGGCGGCGGCGAAATCATCACCGTCGCCCCGGGAAACCGATCCAGCCATTCGATCGCGTGCCGCATACATTCGATTGGCCCCATCGCCATCACCGCCCACCAATGCGCCCCGCCCGGCCAGCACAACGTCAGCAAAATTTTCCCCACCCCAGCCACCAGCGCCACCAGCGTCAGGGGCAAGAGCACCACCCCCGCCGGAGCCGCCCAGAAACTCAGTTGCCCGAAGTGGTACGCGATCAGCGGCATCGACATTCCCCATGCCACGCATGAAGCGATCAGTGTTGCTACCACGAACCTACCCAACGTTCGCAGGGGCCGCGTGGCGCGGCTGCGGGAAACATTCCAGGGAACCGGGTCCGGCCCCTTCCACCGGTTCCAGATATATTGCTTAGCCGTTCGGCCAAAAAGGAGCATTCCCAACACCGCCGCGAAGCTTACCTGGAATCCTCCGTTGCCCAGGTCCGCCGGATGAATCAGCAGCACCGCCCCGACCGCGACGGCGAACATCTGGAGCGAATCCATCACCCGCCGCCCCAGTATCCCCAGCGTCGCCGCGGTGCAAAGAATGATCGACCGCCATCCCGGCCACGACGGCTCGGCCAATGTTCCATACAACAGCACAACCCCCAGCGCCACCAGCGCCGACGTCCGCGGCGAACGCCGCAGCAGCCGGCAAACCAGCAGCGCCATCGCTCCGATGATCGCCACGTGCAATCCGCTGATGGCCAGATAGTGAATCGTCCCCGTGCGCACGAATCGCTCGTCCAGATCGCGAAGCTGCGGATCGGGATCGCCCAGCACAAACGCCCGCAGCAAAACGTGATCGAACGACTCTTCGTCAGTAAATCCCTCGGCCAGAAGATGCCGCGTTTTTTCCCGCAGCCAGACGACCGGCCCGGCCGCGCCCTCCTTTTCGATCTCGACGCCATCGGCATGTCCGACGCGGAAAGTCGCCAAAATCCGCTGCTGCCGGCACCACTCCGCATAATCAAATTCCCCCGGATTCATCGGCCCGGCCGGACGCGCAAGCATCCCCGTCACCCGCACGATTTGCCCGGCGCGCATCTCCACGTTCGGCTGCTCGACCGTCAGCGCGATCCTCCCGTTCGCCTTTTTCCATCCCTCGGTCGTCTTCACCGCACGCACCAGCGCAACCGTCGTCTGCTTGGGCGGCAGACATTCCAGGGCTTTACGCGGTTTGATGATATTTGACGATGCTTGAAAATATCGCGTATTTCTGGGCATTCTGACCACATTTCGCTTGACGCGGTTGGACGGCATTTGATAATTCGAGTTGCACCGGCGTTGCACCGGATGAAAGGCAGGTAACGAATGGCAACAACTACGGCTTTGCGAATCGCGGGGGAATCGAGAAAGGCACTTCCACGGAAGATCAAATTCACGGTAAAGGCTCTGGCAGCGATTATGCCGCCGGCTGATCCGGCAGGCCGCCTATGGGTATATGACAGCGAAAAACGCGGCTTGGCGATGCTGGTGACAGTTAATGACGCGCGTAGCTTTTATCTGAACAGGCGCATTCACGGGAAGCCGTCGAGGGTCCGGTTGGGCGGCAAGGAAATGACCATTGAACAAGCGCGAGCCGAAGTTGACCGGCTTAACGGCGAGATCGTCGGCGGCGTCGATCCAGCAGAGCGGAGACGCCAGGAGCGAAAGGCCGGGACGCTTGCCGAATTGTGGACTTCCTACCGGGACGAACACCTGAAAACCCGATGTAGCGCGCAGACTCTACGTTGTGATGAGAACCGCTACCAGACGTGCTTGGACGCATGGAAATCGCGGAGGGTGGTGAGCATCACTGAAGGTGACGTTCGCGGCCTACACGCGAAGCTGGGAGCGGATCGGGGACATGTGACGGCCAATCGCGTCGTCCAATTGCTGCGCCGAATGTTTAATTGGGCGCGGCTGCCCAACCCTGCCGAAAAGAAGGCCGTGGACATGTTTAGGGAAACCAGCCGAGAACGGTTCGTTCAGCCCGACGAGTTCCCCAAATTGTTCAAAGCGCTGGACGATGAGCAGACCAGTCCGCTGATGCGGGATTTCGTCTACCTGGCCTTGTGGACAGGAGCGCGGCGATCCAGCGTTGCCTCGATGCGGGATGAGGAAATAAACCTTGCGGCGGCGACGTGGACGATTCCCGCGCCAAAATCGAAGAATGCCAAGGCAATCACGATTCCCTTGGCACCGCCGGCCCTGGAGATTATCAAGCGCCGCATTGGCGATCCCTCAGGATTCATGCTGCCAAGTAGTAGTAAAAGCGGACATTTAGAAAATCCGAAACACACGTGGCAAAAGGTGCTGGAGCGCGCCGGCTTGAAGGATATCACCATCCATGACTTGAGGAGAACGCTGGGAAGCTGGCAGGCCGGGTTGGGAGCCTCACTCCCGATCATCGGCCGATCGCTGGGACATCGAGACCCGGCGGCCACGGCGATTTACAGCCGAGTCAACCTTGATCCGGTCCGGCAATCGGTTAACGCGGCAACCGCGGCGATGTTGGCGACGGCCAAACCGGGACGGAAAGGGAAGCGAAAGTGAAGCTCCGCTATCGCGAAGATGCAACCGATGTAATCCATGGCTTAGAAGTCCGGATAGAAACGCTGCGCTACCTGACTCGGCCTGGCCCGCTGACCAAATATCAAGTTGAACTCCACGATCGGACTCTGGCGGAATTGCGCAATGACCTTCACAAACTTGCCCGGCTCGCGGTGGCGCTGGACTATCAGAGGGACTTCGCCAAGCGAATCCGCGCTGATGCCAAGGAGGCCGATTCAAGCGAGGGATTCATAACAAAGGTCCCTGCCCACATCGGAGCGATCGAAGCGGCGGCAGCCTGCCTGCCAGATCACAACTGGATTTATTTAAGCGAAGCAGCGAAGGCCTACAACATTCCAAAGTCGCGATTGCACGCCGCGCTCCGGAAAGGCGATATCAAGGGCGGGAAATTCTATCGTCCCGGCGGCGGCCCCAAGCCCTGGACTCAGGTTGTGCTTCTGCGAAAGTCCATCGAGGTATGGCGAAAGAGCCGGCGACGACAATCCACGGGGCCAAGCATCTCGTCCGGGCGGACAGCACCTCCTCCACCAAAGCGATTATGGAAATGTACAAAGAACGGCTGCGCGAAAACGTTCTTTGAAAGCGATAAAACTTGCCCAGCGTGCGGAAGTGACGGCAAGCCGGTGAGTGCTCCAAATTGTTCCGCTTCCCACGCCTAATACTCGCGCATCTTCCGGTAATTTGGGGTGATATTGCGCGCTCAAATCGTTCCGCATTTTGCCTGAGTTATAAAGTCGCGTAATGAATACGCACACCCCGACTGAAACGTTCCTCACCCGCGACGAGGCAGCAACCTACATTGGCGTGAGCCGCGCCACCTTGGAAACCTGGGCATCCACGGGCCGCCACGGCCTGAAATATCTCAAGCCGTTTGGTCGCGTCCGTTATCGCAAGTCCGACCTCGATGACTTTCTGGCTCGCAATTGCGGCACTTCAGCTAGCGAGATTCGCGCGAATGCGATGGCCTAAGATGTGCGCTACCCACCTACAAGACGATCCGGCGCTTGCGGAAGCCCTGACCGATGCCGAGCGTGGTTGCCCCGTCCATCCATGTCACTCGATAAACGAGCATGGCATTTGCACCTGTAAGGCTGGCGCAGCTTGTGGCGATCCCGGCAAGCATCCGCGAATCACAAATTACATGCATGAGGGAACCACCAATCGGGGGAAAATTGAGGGGTGGGCACGGCGCTGGCCCGGATGCAATTGGGGAATGTGTCCGAGCCGTGCCGGTGAAGTCGTGGTGGACCCCGACCGGCGGAATTACGGTTTTGAAACCCTTGAGGCGATGGACCTGACCCCGGAAAGTTTTGAGACACCCCGCGTCATTACTGGTGACGGCATCCACTGGCATTTCGGGCATCCGGCAAGGTCCATCTCAGACGGGACTATCGGGCTGGGAATCGACCTATTGGTTCACAGGAATGTGATTCTCGCCGGCAGCCTGCATTGGAGTGGAATCCGTTATGCGTGGGCGCCTGGATATAGCCCTGCCGACGTGAACCTTGCCCCGTTTCCACAGGCGTTTTTGGACGCGCTACTCCATGTGACACAGAAAGACGCAGATGAACACAGACGTACACAGGAACCCCCCCCTCTGAATCTATCTGTGTCTATCTGTGTCCCATTCTCTGACAGGATTGAGCTTGCAACCAAATCGACCCTTCCGTCCGCATTCGGGCAGCGGTTCCATTCTGTTTTCAAATTTGCTCGATACATCAAGGCCATTTTTCCCGATGCGACTATGAGTGAGTTGCGCGCAATCGTCAAACAATGGCACGCGGCAGCGCTCGAGAAAATCAGAACCAAGGAATTTGAGCAGACGTGGATCGACTTCGTCGAGGGCTGGAAACGCATCAAGTATCCGGTCGGTAAGGGTCCTCTAAGCGAAGCCATGGCCCGCGCCGATGCCATCAAATTGCCACCAGCGATTGCCGAGTTGTATGCGGATGAACCGGAGATGTTGCGCGCCGCGAAGCTATGTGCCGAATTGCAGCGGCGGGCCGGCGCGGAGCCGTTCTACTTGGCCGTCCGGTCACTGGCAGACCTCCTAGGAATAGAGCGCATGGCGGCGCACCGGCGACTAAAAGTGCTGAACATCGACCGCGTGATTGTCGAGATCGAGAAGGGCAAATTGCGCCGGGCATCAACCTATCGGTGGGCTGGGGGTAACGAATGACCACCACACTTGAACTTGAAAAATCGACGAAAACCACCGCCGAATCTAGCAAGCTGAATTCACCCCCGATTTGCTCAAATTCTCAATTTGTGCGCGAGGACTGGACGTTATTTCGCAGTCTTTCGACCATCGGCCAAAAGGCGGGAGTGCCGGTCAGTCGCCTTGCCCGGCTTGTGCTCAAGGAATTAGTCGATAACGCACTGGACGCCGCGGGGAGGTGCGAAATCACCGCTGACGAGGATGGACTATTCCACATTCAGGATGAAGGCCCAGGTTTGCCACCGGAGGACGTGGCCGACCTGTTTTCCATCCGCCGACCCTTGTCATCCTCGAAGCTGATCCGACTCCCCACCCGCGGAGCAATGGGGAACGGACTCCGCGTTGTGGCCGGCGTGGTGCTGGCATCGGGCGGGACTTTGACGGTCTGGACGCGAGGCAAGCGGATTGAGCTTCACCCGCAGGACGACGGAACCACCACCACCGACACCTCCGACGCCCCGGACTTCACCACAGGGACACGCATCGACATCCGGCTTGGCCAAGCGGTCGATGCGGTCGATGACCCGATGGAGTGGGCGCGGCTGGCGATCCAATTAGCCGAAGGCGGCGAGAGCTACACCGGCAGGACTTCCCCCCATTGGTATGGCCCCGCAGCATTCTGGGAGCTTTGCCAAGCCGCCGGCAACCGAACCGTAAGGGAGCTAATCGAATCGTTCGATGGATGCACCGGCGCCAAGGCCGGCACGATTGCAGCACCATTCAGAGGCCGCGCCGCCGGCAGTCTATCGCGGGATGAGGCGAGGCAATTGCTGATCGACGCCCAGCAAGAGGCCCGCCCCGTTCCACCCCACCGGCTGGGGCGCATCGGACCCGACATCGACCCGAGCGCCGGATATTCCCGGACGGAGGGAACATTCACCCATGAAGGCGCGGGAATCCCTTTTGTGGTGGAGGCGTGGGCAAGGCCGGGCGAGGACGCCTTGCAGGTCTGTATCAACCGCACCCCGATTACCGGGGAGATCGACGCCTATCACACTTCCGATGAGGACCGCGCCCGCCTGTCTGTATTTGGTTGCGGGCTGTCCCATGCCCTGAAGGTAGGCCGCGATGAAATATCGCTCAGGGTGAACATCGTGACGCCCTACATGCCCATTACGACCGACGGCAAAGAGCCGGACCTGTCCCAGATGGTCACGGAGATTGCCGACGCCTGCGCCAAGGCCGCGAGGCGGGCGAAGCGGATGCACCCAAAGGCAGAACCCCAGAGCCAAAAGGACATCATCAGGGAGAACCTTGAAGAAGGCTGCGCCAAGGCCAGCGGTGACGGCGCCTATCGGTTCGCCATCCGCCAATTGTTCTATGCCCTACGTCCCCACATCATCCAGGCCGCCGGCAAAGAGCCATCGAATGACTACTTTGCCCAGGTGATCGGCGACATCGAGAACGCCCAAGGCGAGATCGAGGGAATGTACCGCGACCCGCGGGGGATTCTCTACCACCCACACACCGCGGAGGAGATACCACTCGGAACTATCGCCGTGGAGAAATACCGCCGGCCACAATGGACATTCAACAAAATTCTCTACTGTGAAAAAGAGGGATTCATTTCCATCTTGAAGGAGGCTGGCTGGCCAGAGCGCCATGACTGCGCCCTCGTGACCAGCAAGGGATACGCCTCCCGCGCCGTTAAGGACGTGCTGGACTTGCTCGGAGAGGACGGGGAACCGCTGGAATTCTTCTGCGTCCACGATGCCGACGCCGCCGGGACCATGATTTATCAGGCATTACAGGGAGAGACGAAGGCCCGGCCCGGGCGCAAGGTGCAGATCATCAATCTGGGGCTTGAGCCGGGCGAAGCGGAGGAAATGGGACTCGAATCGGAGACCGTGGAATCAAAGGGCCGGCGACCCGTCGCGGATTATGTTGGCAAGGAATGGGCGCAATGGCTGCAGGGTAACCGTGTCGAGCTCAACGCCATGACCACCCCGCAGTTTATCGCGTGGCTTGACGCGAAGATGAGGAAGCACGCGGGAAAGGTAATCCCACCGGCGCCCGTGCTGTCCGAGGCACTTACCGAGGCCGTCAGGGAGACCGTCAGGGAGAAGATCATCGCCCAGGTGATGAAGGACGCCAAGATCGAGCAGCACACTCAGGAGGCGATAGCTAAATTGATGCCCAAATTGCGGAAGGTTCAGCGCACCTTGCCCGCCCGCGTGAAGGCCGATTTATCGAGGAAGCCGCATCGGCGATGGACTTCCCCGATAGCCGATGCCGCCGCCGAAATCGTGGCTACTCGCCTGGCGGTCGGGCGAGCGTCGCCGGGGCGGTTGGAGAAGAGCCAATGAATGGCGTTGTGTCCCTAGATGTATCGCTGGAAACCCGTCGTGCGGGCAACCCATCGGGGCCGCCGAAAAGTGCCGTCCTGTCGTTCAAGAACGTAATCTCATTAGTAGGAGTGCAAGCTATGTCAAACAATGGAGATAACAACGGAGATGGAAGAGCAAAGCCTCCAGAAATGCTGGCGGTGCGAGTGGAAAATTCACAGCAGAAAAAGGCGGAGTTTCTTGTGGCTTTTGGTCAGGTCGGAAATATGACCAGGGCGGCAGAATCGGTTGGCATCACTCGGCGTTCGGCTCAGAAGTGGGCGAATGACGATCCTGTGTTCGCTGAGGAGCTACAGCAGGCCAAGTTGGAGGCTGCCGACAGGCTCATTGAGGAGGCGCGTCGCCGCGCCAAGGATGGTCTTCTGAGGATGAAGTTTCATGGCGGCGAGCCAATTATAGACCCACGCACGAAGGAGCCGTACTTTGAGATGGAGTACAGCGATGTCCTATTGATTGTGCTACTCAAGGGACTGTTGCCAGAGCAGTTCCGGGAGAATTACACGTTCGATCACAACATGAATTTGCATGTCAGCGGGGAGGTCAATGTCGCAAGCAATGGAGATTTTCTCAGACGGGAGTTCGCCCGCGAACTTGCCGCCGGCGGGAACGCCGGAGCGTCAAACTGATTCGTCGGGACACTATCGGTTCGCCCTGTACGATTTCATGCGGCGCCGGTTGGCGGCGACATCTGGCGACGAACAAAAGCGGCTTGTTGATCAGTTTGGCAAGACGCTCAACACGGAGATCGGTAGATATCGCCCGGTGCCGGCGGCGAGGAGATTTCATCAAAGCCAGAAACGAATTCGCTTTCTTATTGGCGGAAACAGAAGCTCAAAATCGACGGCATTAGCACAAGAAATCGTATGGTTTGCATTGCGGCTTCATCCGTGGCGATTCAACGATGTACATGTTCCGAATGAAGGCTGGTTCGCCACTACGACCTGGGACAAGGTGGGCGACACTCTGTGGCCAAACATTCGTCGCCTGCTGCGTGGATGGGATTATCGGGTTGCCTGGCATAACAAAGGCCGGGAAATACCAGAACGGGTGACGGTGAGGGTTGGCCGGAATACCCGCGATAAATCGTCGCTGATTGTCTTCAAGGCCTACGAGCAGGGCCGAGAGAGTTTTCAGGCGACGGCCATGCGGTACATCGCCTTCGACGAGCAGTTTCCGAGGGACATTTTCGTTGAGGCGATGACGCGAATTGGCGCGGATACGCCGCTGGACTTCATGGCCTCGTTAACGCCAATTGAGAGCCAGCCGTGGCTGGAATCGCGCCTGACGCGAGAGTGCCGGCCGAGTGATGCGGTCTTTGAATGCCCACTGGATGACAACCGCATCAGCCGCGGCGGATTCATCGAGGACGAGAAGATCGACGCGCTGATTGAGGAGTGGCCCCCAGAGGTTCGGGAAACGCGGCGGCTGGGCAAATGGGGCAGCTACGTCGGCTCAATCTTCCAGACGTTCAGCCGGGAGGTTCATGTTGTGGATGAGGCTAAAGAAAGGCGGTTGTTCTTCCCCAACGGCCGGATACCGGCACAGGCCGAAATCTTCGGCGGCATCGACTGGGGCGGCGCCAACCCATTTTGCTTTCTCTGGGGCGCAAAAATCCCCAGCCTGGACAACGATTGGTATGTTTTCGATGAATACTACTGGTCGTTTCTGGAGCGCGGTGGCCGGCGATTACAGGAACACGCGAACGAGATCAAGGCCCGCAGCAAGCAATGGGGTCGGGAATGCCAGCAGGTTTGGGCAGACCACGACCCCACGGACGCAAATGAGTTCATGGCATACGGCATTTCGAGCCTGCCAGCCGACAAGGGCGATGACAGCGTGAGAATGTCCATCGACTGTTTGCGGGGTTTGTTCAATCCGCGTAAACATCTATCGAATTCTGATTGGCCGAATGGTCGGCCAACACTGCACATCGCCGCGCGGTGTGTGAATCTGCTCCGCGAACTTCCGATGTATCGCTATGCAGAAGCGACAACGAATCAGGACGCGAAGGACAAGCCCGTTGCCAAGGATGACCATGCGATTTCGGCCTTGCGGTACATGCTTTATTCGTCACGGAACCACTCAACGCCAGCGCAGGTTGCACTGTGGAATATGGACCTGGGACCGGAAAATCGGCGAGCAAAATTCAATGGCCCATGGTATGATTGAAGCACCAGAATAACGAACGATCCGATATATGACTGAAGGCGGCGCATACCGCATGCCCGCCGACAGCGGCATGGGTGGCCTCTATCGCACTTTCGCTGGTGCTCAGCTTGGGGCGCGCGTCTCGATGCTGGAAACGCTGGACGAGTTCTGGATGAACGATGTGCCAGACCTGGACGAAGCATTGCGGCTCGACCCGAATATCCGAATGAAGTTGCGGATGCACCCGGACGTGGCTGCGGCAATCCCCAACATGCCGGGATTGGCGCGGATGCGGGGCAAAGAAGGAGGATGACCCCACGCTTCATTCAATTTGTGCGATGACGGTCGTGCTATCCCCATTCGCTATTTGAACCCTGACAACTTTGCCATCGTCGGTCTTTGCACGCAAGGTAACCCCAGTGATTGGTACACCCACATCGTCTCCAAAAATCTTGTTGATGATTTCCTTGCCGGTGAGGTAAATCGGCCAATATCCGCCATCCACCTGATGCGCGCCAATTTCGATGCCATCTTCGCGGTCGTCCATGGCAATAGTGTAGACCGTGTTTGAACAAACGGAAAGCGCGGGCGCGGTATCGGCGCAACAGCTACGCCGGACTCCACGCTTTTCCTGGCAATGACCCGCAAAAACTATGAATCACTTCTTATCTGGTGGAGGCGCTGGGGTGACAATCGGCTTGAAGCTATCCGGTGGCGGCGGATTCACGTTTACGCCCTCACCGATTGGCCTGATAACATTGCCAGTGTTTTCCGGAGGAAGTGGCGATGATGTCAGGCTGCGTTGCTCAACTTGACCAGAGCCAGCCGAGTCGGCCAGTTGCGCCATCATAAAATATTCCGTCGGCGGTTTTGTGCGGGCCATGCTTAGTTCCTTTATGCCGTCATTCGAGTTTGCTTCGCTTTCATCAGCCATTGCCGTTCTCCTTGCCAGCATGCAGAGCCGCCAACGGTTTCTGCAGTTCTTGAATCTGCTTCTCTGAAAGCCCGAGTTTGTTTAACTCCTCCGGCTTCTTGTACATTTCTACGATGCTAACATCTGCTGCCGGGACGAGCAATCTTTCGAGCTGTGGCAAAGGCCACATTTCGCTACCATCATCCTTGAACCAGGCTGGCTGTTTTATTGAGAAATGACCAGAATCATATTTGTTCGGCCATTGCTCTGGCCATCCATAGAGCCGCTTGCCGCCCTTAAGGTGCAACACGATATACCACTCGTGCTTATTGAACGCTCGCCACCATTCCGTGGGTGCCCCCGTTTCCTTGGTGAACCGCAACGCTCGTCCGACGTAATGCAGCCAGTCCTTGTTAATTGCGAGCGCGGCGATGCAGCCAAAGACAATGGCAAGAATGTAGGACCACAGCAAGGCACAATTGTCAGTCCAAGGACCGAAGGCGAGTGTCGGATGCTTTGTACCAACGTCTACCAGTACCCATTTCACCACAATTACGAGTGCCTTTATAATGCCAGTGAAAATCAGCGCTTGTAGGATTCGCTCCCACTGCTGCTTCTTCTCTTCATGGGCGGTGAAGGAATGGTAGACCAATGCGGCGACAAAACCGGGCATCAGGCCGTAGAGAATTTCTAGCACTTCTCTTGATAGGCTTTCCATCGACTCGGCATTATACCCGATCCTGGGATTTGGAGTTTCGCCGCCGACTTCTTCCCCTTTGCGGCCCTATCGTCAACAAACGCGTAAGGACATTGGGCGTCAAGCGGCAAACCGCCTAAGCACCTGAATAACGCCGACGGCAGTCCAAGCATTGCCGCGCGACGTGGTATGCCCTTCGGCGTTGAGCCTGTCCGCGATGGCTTGGAAGGTTTGCCCCTCCGCCCGTCCCTGACGCATGATCGGCAGCAGATCGGCAACGGCAGCCAGCGCCCGCTGATGTTTGAGCATCGCCGTGACTTTGCGGCCAGCCGCCAGCCCGTCTAGGCGGGCGTTGGCGTTGCTATTCCAGTGCCCGGGCCGGGCCGATCCAAGTAGCTGCCCACGGGCCTTGGCAGCGGCCAGCGCGGCTTTGGTCCGCGCACTGATGGCAGCCGCCTCGGCCTCGGCTACGGCTGCGAGAATGTGGATCGTCAGTCTGTTGGCGGTGGCATTGTCGCAAGCAACAAACTCAACCCCGCTGGTCATCAAGCCGGAGAGGAAATGAACATTGCGGGCCAGCCGGTCGAGCTTGGCCACAATCAGCTTGGCGCCAGTGCGCTTGCAATGGGCCAGTGCCGCCGCGAGTTGGGGTCGATCCGCGCGTTTGCCCGACTCAACCTCGGTAAACGTCCGGGCCAGGCCCAGACCATTTGCGCGGCAGTAGACCTCAACGGCTGTGCGCTGGCCGTCCAAGCCAAGGCCGCTTTCCCCCTGCCGTTTTGTGGAAACTCGGAAATAACCGACCGCCGTTTTGGTGTTGCTGGTGTTCATACCGGCATTATACTCATCTGTTAACGACCGTCAACAGATTAATATACTTATTCCTCGCGTCATTTCGGGAGGGCCCGGCGGAGCTACTTGGCCTTCGGATTGCTGGCGGGTTTCACGGTGGCCGCCCACATGGCCGCCAGACGGCGTAGTTCGGCCCGCTCTGCCTTGGACAGCTTGCACTTGGGATTGTTGGCGGACGCGGCGAGTGCCTGACTGTAGCGAAGGCGGGCGGCGGGCGGATCGCGGTAGAGCGGTTTCACGACCCTATTGATACCGCGCCGGCAATGACGGCCGCAACGGACGGCGACGGTTCACCGCTTCCGCCAACATCACTCCAACTTGAGATCGTCGATGTTCGCTTCGTCTAGCGGCTCCTGAACGGCGTTGCGCAGCCAGTTGGCGTCGTAGCCGGCACCGGCCCGGCCCTCGACCACGATACTGATCTTGCCGTTGTCGGACTTGTCCGCCAGGTTGGCAATTGCCGGGAACGACTTGTACACTTGGTCCTGATCCGCCGTGAAGCCGATGCGGACGATGGTGCGCAATGCGGGCTTCGATCCCTGAGAAGTTGGCCCTAGCGGTGTCGGACCTAGGCCGGGTGGAATTGGTCCCGAAGGTGTCGGGCCGGGAGGCGTGGGAGCAGGGGGCGGGGCGGCAACGGGCACAGCGGCGGGAATTATGAGGAACCCGTTGTCCAGGTCCACTTCGTCGTCGCTCATCGGACGACCGAGGGTCACCTTTTCCGGTGAGACCTGATATTTGCCGTCCGGTCCGAGGGCTGGCGTCCCCGTGGTGTAGGCGAACACGCTTCCGTTGATACCCTCGGCGACAGCCCTTTGGAGCACTTCCGCCGAGATAATCCGGGGAGGCTCAAGGAAGCCGAAAAAGGCATCTTGAACGTCGCGTAAGCGCACGCCCAGGCGAGGAGGCTCGCCAGCCACCGGTGATCCGAGCTTCATTCGATCAACGACTTTGGGTGCCTTGAGCGTTATATGGACCTTCTTCGTCCCTACAACCGTCAGCAGTTCCATCACGCGCTCGTGGACGCCCGTGGCCTGGAGTGGCCGACCGCCGACGATCTTCTCCAATTCCAGCGCCCCGCCAATGCCAACGCGCGGTAGCCACACAGAGGGATAAAGCTGGCGGAACGCCGTTTCTGCCGCCGCGTTCTCAGTTCCCTTCCTTTCCTTGAGTTGGTCAGCCTGATCCTTGGTCAGCCGGTGCTGACTTCTCTTTGTTTCCACGCGGTCGATTGCCATCAGGTAACGCACCGCCCGACGGAGTGCCTCAAGGGGCTTCTTATCAGGCACGGCCAGTGCTATGCCATTGCGGTACTGCCGAGGCGCATCGCCATATTTCAATAGCATGGCTTTCGCGGCTTCGTCCTGCTGAGTGTTGTTCTTCGTGGCAAAATCCAGCGGCATGTAGCCCACGAGGAACCGAGGCTCTTTGTCCGGCAAGTCCTGGCTCGTGGCTGGCCACACCACAGCTTCGGCCCTGCCCGCCAGTCGCTCTTCCAGCATTTCCTTGATTTTGTCGCGGATGCTGTCCGGGTCGCGGGCGACTTCCTGTTCCGCGTCCTCGATCAACTTCGTGACGTTGGGGTCTTTCTTGAAGCAATAACGCACGCCGTCATAGTGCAAGTATAAGCACGAGTTCCGCAGGTCGGACAGCGCCGAGTTGGCGGTTACGCTGTCCAGGTCCGGCCCGATGCACGCGGCCAGCAGTTCCGTCTCGGTCACGCCCGGCGGCAGAACATCGCTGCCTTCCTCTCGCTTCAATCCTCCGAAGGAGTAGGCAAGGATAGCCGTCGCCAGTCGCAACGCCGGTCGCACGTTCGCCATCGCGGGCGTCTCCCTGGCCATGCGGTCGTCGATGCGCTTGGCCCTGGCGTTCGGTCCCACCAGATCGTGTGTGATAACCGGCGCGTAATCCTGGCGGGGGTCCAAGTCTTTGAGCATGGCCCTAAAAACTTCTGGGTCGTTCAGTGGAATATCGGATGGGCCAAGCACCGGCTTGGCGCCGCCTCTGACCTTCAGCGAGTGCAGGCACGACGCGAGGAAGCGCAGCGCGCCGCGGGTGCGCTGGAAGCTCTCCACGCTGGTCCACCGACCGTTCATTACGTCGATAAGCGCCGGATGGAAGGGGTAGGCGGCCTGCATCCGGCCTTTGAGTTGCACCATCTGCTCTTCGGCATCCTGTTTGGCCGACGGTGTTTCCGCCCGCGCCCGCCAGAATCCGCCGATGACTTCGCTGTATGCTTTGGCAATCTCCTGGGCCACGTCTGCCGCCGGCTCAGTGCTCAGAAGCCGCCGCTTTACCACCGCCAATATTTCGTCGCCGGTCACCGGTTCGCGGACCTGGTCCTTGCGACTGGTCAACTTGTCCAGTTCCTCAAGCAGTGCCACGTTGCCCAGGGCCTCACGGGCGCTCCATTGTAGCGAGTACACCATGACCGCGTTGGGGCTGTTTGATACTTCAACCGTCAGGCTCTGGAGGAAATCCTTAGCCTGGCGCTGTAAGGTCGAATCCTTCACGCCCACGGCCGCGGCCCGCTCCATGTACTTGAGCACTTCGTCCAACAGCAGCAGCACAGGCTTGCCGCTGGCTTCAAGCATCGCCTTGATCTCGTCGCCGGCTGGCGCCACGCGGTCCGCGTCATGTTTTTGCACAACCTTGAACGCCTTCGGCCCAAGCTGCCACGCCAGCCAGCCCCACATTGTGTGAACAAGTTGCCCTTTGCCCACATCCTTGTCGCCAGTAGCCGTAAATTTCTCGCCGTCGAAGACGGCCACATCCACCTGCCCCGGATCAGCCAAACCCTTGCAGGCAGTAATCTGGTTTAGGCTTTTGCGCGAACGGGCAGCGTGCAGCAGCGACGCCAACGTGTGGGACTTACCACCGCCGAATGGACTGCGGAGCTTGAGCACGCGGTTGTAGTTGCCTTTGCCAGCGAGACTTGCCAGCACTTCCTCCAGCAGCTTGTACAGGTCGGTCGTGACATAGGTAGCTGCGAAGAAGGCGTCCGGGTCACGGTAAACCTTCGGCGTAGTTAGGTCGCCGGTGGCGATGGCGCCCAGGTCGATGGCAAAAACGGCCTCGGCCAGCGAGCCGCTTTCCACATCCGGGTGCAGCTTGACCAGTTCCGTCCAGGGCTTGAGATTATGCACACTCATTGTGTTTGCTCTCCAATTCCATTGATCAGTTTCGCAACATTCAATTCAGCCCGGCCACGTCGCGTGCAGCCTACTCCGACACCTTTTCGTATGCCTGTCGCACAACGTGTATTGCCGCGGCGATTTGCGCCTCGTCATCCAGGTTGAACAGAACGCCGCCGCTCTCCGACGCATGGATGATGAAGGCGTATTCGCTTGTGTCGATGGCCCGGCGCGTCGGGTCATCACACTCCTCGAAGTCGAGATTTAGCAGCAGCGACAGTCGGCGCTTCCGCGGGATGACCTCAAGGAAGTAGTCGAACACGCGATAGGTGACGCTCTTCGGCCCGCAAAGCTCGATCACGTCATCCCCTAACGCAAGCACCTGCTTGCGCAGCGCGTCAAAGAGCGGCTTGGCGTTGTCGAACTCCAGCTTGTCGAGGCTGTACCGGGCTGCTTGCGTCTTGCGATCTTCAAGCTCGGCGGCCTTAACCGCTTCGGCGTCAACGACCAGTGGACGCCATATCACCAGCGCCTTCGCGGCGAGGTCTTTGCCCCGCTTCTCCATCTCCGTCGCCGTCCACGCGGCCTGCTCTCGGATGTACTTGTTGAGCCGTAGTGGACTTTCGTTGAAGCCGTCCTTCATCGTCTTCTTATCGGCAAAGGGACGGTCGCTGTACTCGGTGTTGTAGCCGGTCAGCGTCAGATTTCCGAGACGATGTAGCCACATTTCCCGCACGGCCTGCCAGTCCTTGCCGAGCATAGCCTGCCACTCGGGGCGCAGGTCATCGTTCTGCGGCATGACGTGCTCGATGGTCAGATTCGAGGTGTCGATTACTTCCCTGCTGTGGTTCTCCAGCCGGTCAAGCAGATAGTGGCAGTGCCGCATGTCGTACAGATCGCGCGTTTCGAGGGCCTCTCGGAACTCCGCATCCGAAGGGAAGCGACGCTTCTTGCCTTGCCTGTGGAGGGCCACTTTGAGGCTGAGCAGGGGCGAATCCTCTTTGATTCGATACGCCAAAGTCGCGAAGATTTGGCCCAGGCTGCGGGTCTGCATCCCGCAGACCGAGCGGCGGAAGACGTAGCTTTCCAGCAACTCCACCGCCTCGACGAACTCGGCGCGGGTCAATGAATTCACGCGGCTGTAGCAGTCGTAAAGCTTCAAGACCACTGGCGATGCAACTTCCACCAGCAGACGCAGTCGGCGGAACGGATCGACGAGCTTGGCGTCGGCTTCTTTGCCAAGGCTGAACGCGATGTAGTAGCTGCCGAACGTGCGCAGGGCCGCAAGCACTTCCTCAACCTGGTCATCCTTTACCGTGTCGAAGAAGTACCCGCGGAAGCGCTGGTAGATTTCGTCGGACTTTAACTGCTTGCTCGGTCGCAGTTGCAGCGTTAAGTGGTCGCGGACGAACTTGTCGAAGTCCGTGCGGTAGCGGGTGCCAAAGGCCGACTCAATGGGTTGCCAGTAGTCGTGGTAGAGCTGCGTCTGTCGCTCCTCATCCTGCCGCATCAGCACGAAGTTTCGGATAAGGTCGGCTTGCGTCAGGTCGAGACCTGTCGAGTTCAGGCTCTCGAAGATCATCTGCGGGTCGTCCTGACCGCGGGTCAGGCAGACATCGACGGCCACGAGCTTCTTGATTCCCCGGTAAACCACGTCGAGGTCGGCGTTGGCGAGTTGGTCCTCAAAAAATGCGAAGTTCTCTGCGATCCGCTCCGAGGCACTTTTCGGCATGTCGCCGCCGTCCATGACCGCCATCAATGTGTGTTGGTCCGCCCTGCGCAGGTTGAGCTTATAGCGACGATCGGTCTTGCCGTGCGGGTTGCGGAGGTAGTAGTCCTCCAGTTCCTCCCGAGTCGGCAACGCATCTTCGCCTGCTGGTTCATCTTCGTCGGCTTCGCCCTTGGGCAACTGGTTGCGTAACGCCGCCAGGAGCAGGGCAACCGTGGTTAGTCGCTGCTGGCCGTCGATGACCAACCAGCGCGTGACTGTGGCCGATGTCTCTTCGGCTGCGACGTAGACGATGGAGCCAATGAAGTGGGCCTTGACACTCTCCTTCGACCCGGCGCGGATGATGTCCTTCCACAATTGGAGGCAGTGCTTCGTGCCCCAACTGTAATCGCGCTGGAACACCGGCACGATAAACTGCTTCGGACCCTCAAACAAACGGGTGAATCTGGTATCTTCTGCCTTCACGGTCTGAATCTCCGTTGGTTCATACGGCAATCCCACCACTCATCAGCCGTGGCAATAGCAGGTCGCGAGCTTCGCGGGCTTTGTGCCTCTGGAACGCCAGCGCCCTCAGTTGCTTCACGATCGACTCGATGACCTTATTGCCTAACTCCGTTTCCCAAACAACGTCTCCTCGTCTACGGCCATGCGGCTTTCGATCAGGCTGCGCCAATTGGCCAGAAGCTTGCCGAGGGCGGCCTGCTCGGCCGGGGTGGTGCTCACGAGCTTGGCAGCCTCTTCCTCGCTCTTGCCGGACAACGCGGCACCAGCGAGGGCCTGGCCCAGTATGCGAAGGCGTTCCCGGTCGGGCCGGGCTTCATCCAGGAATTCGCCGAGCTTGCGCGGGCCGTTTTCCATGAGCCAGAGGATGCGGTGCAACGCGTCGATGAGCGGTGCGGATTGGCCGTTTTCGGCCACTATGCCGAGCTTGGCGTCGTTTCCGCGCTCCGTGTAGTCCCGGGCGCGGTACTTGGCCTTCTTCTTCTCCACCAGGGCGTGCCTGCCGCTGCTCAGCCCGTGAGGGCCGTCGAGTTCAATGTGGGTGCCGTTGGCGAAGACAATTGCCTCGCCCGCGTCCAGTTCCGCAGCCTTGTAGACGAAGCGCCAAAGAACGTAGAACCGGCTCGCCGGGTCAACGGCCGCAACGTTCCCACCCGTGACACCGGAAAGCTTGCCCATCATCGTGTCGAGCACAACGCCCTCGACCTCGGCTAAGAATTTCTCGGCAGGGACTTCCTCGCCGTTGGCGTACTCGACCTTCTCGTATTTGGTGAACGCACGCAGCCCCGCCCCGACGCAGGCAATCACTAAATCGGCACCGGCGATGCCCATCTCCCAGAGGGTGTCAACTCGTTCGCGGACGATTTGCTGGAGTTTCGGTTGCACCTCGTCTTCGTAATTGCCGGTCTTCGCACTTCCGCCGTCAAGGGAGTCGCGTTTGCGGCCGACGAGGAAAATGCTGCTTGCGAGAGCTGCCGAGTCCATGCCCCGCAACCGCGACTTCATCTCAGTGTCGAGAGGCCAGGCTTCTGTCACCATGAATCCGGCTTGTCTCATTGAATCTACGAGTGTGGACCAACCGAGCGTGGTCTTGTGGGCGTAGACGACTACGAGGATGCCATCCGCCTTTAGAACGCGATTTGCCTCTCGGAAACTGAGCAGCATCATCTGCTCATACGCGCTCTTTGCTTTGTCCCAGTCTCCACCGTGTCGATTGGCGTCCGCAATCGCTTCCGCCTTTTTCGGCGTCCCGGTGGTTGCGAAATGCTCGCTGTGAAGATGCCCTATACTCCGCTTCAGCCACACATAGAAGAAGTCGGAAATGTCAGCGTAGGGCACGTTGTCGTAATACGGTGGGTCCGTAATAACGGCGTCAACGGTGCCTGCGGCCATCGGCACTGCTGTTGCGCTCCCCCGCATCACGGTTGCGGGCCTCTGGCCAGTCAAGATTGCTCCCTCTATGGCATTAACCTCCAGGTCGATCAGGGACGACCAGTCGCCAACGGACCCACCGAACGGATTAACCTCACAGAAATCCCACACCATCGTGATGACCTGTCGCCCGAACGTGCCCTGCATCTTCTCTGCGTTTGGGTTCCATCTACAGACGGAGGATTCGTTCTCGGCCTCTCGGTCAAGGGCCGCAGCTAGGTAGGCCGCAACCGCGCGGGACTGTTCTGGCGAGTACCCATTGCGGCCCATCTCATCCACGGCTTGGTGGATTGCGCCAGCAATGTTGACCAAACAGAGAAGTTGGCGTGGAGTGAACAGGTCGCTGAAATGCCGAAGGCCGTATGGCCGCACAGTGATCCCCAGTGTGTTGTCCTGACAATCGTCGGACAGGCCCGCTATCGGCTCATCGGGAATACAGATATTTGCCTTGCGGGCTGCGGCCTGTGCTCGTTTCACAATAGCCTCGATCTCGTATTCCGCGTGTTCGCTCGCGTGCTTGGGCGAGAGATACACTTTCCCCCGTGCTCCTGGTTTCGTGCAAGCAGCCGCTAGTAGCTGGAAGGCAATGCGTCCAGCCCATCCTTCTTGTTTGACGTAGTCGATGTCGGCCACGGCACCGCAGCAGAAACAAGTCGCGTTTCCAGATTTCGAGAAACCCTCCGGGTCAAACCCAAGGCCGTTTTCACTGGCCGCCTCCACGACCTCAAATCGCACCTGCTTCTCCTTGGCGATCACGACAGGCTTGATCGCGACGTACCGCGCATCGTGCTTGCAGAGCCATGTCTGACGGAAGAGCGGCACAGTAGCCCCGCACGCAAGATTCTTGCAGCGGACCGTACGGGTCCAGAGGTACGCGATGGGCAGCAAATGGCCGGGCGGTATCCGACCTTCTGATTCCCAGATGGAACCTTGCTCGCCGGTGGTCTGCTCGCTTCGCTGTGCCGTCTTGCCGCTCTTGCAAAGTTCCGGGTCAGGGATCGGGGCATACAGGTCGCCGATGTTCGTCTTGACCTTGTCCCGCACCCAGTTGCCCCAAAAGCGGACTTCCTCTGCAAGCCCCCCCCATGTTGTCGTGGTCTTGTTCTTCGGGCCGGTCATTCCAGGCGCTGCTGGGTCAACTTTTCCGAACTTCTGCGGGTAGACCAAGCAGCACAACTGTATGATGTGGGCGACGGGGTTGAGGTCCAGCGCATGGGCGTCACATCCGAGTCTTAATGCCTCCAGAGGGATTGCTGCCCCTCCAGCGAACAAATCGAGAACTCGCGGCCTAGGCGCACGTCCAGCAATGATGTCATCAACAGTGACGCGGTCGGCTGCCAGTTTGCACTGTGTCACCCAATCGGGGACTTTGCCCGCAGCCTTCGCTGCCTGGAGTTCAGCGTTCAGACGGTCGGCATGAGCTTCCAGGATGTGGCGCTGCGCCTCCGCGATGACTCTTGGTTCGCCTGGATACTGGCACATTCGCTCGACGAACTCTTTTGCATGCCGACGATTGAGTCCCTTCTTCGTGCCATTGCGCAACGCCTCCACGTCTCTGCCTTCGGCGTTGCGAACGTTCACGTCTTTGACCCAGCGATCCGCAGGCACCAGCGCCGCGTATACGGCGGCACGACAAGCCACCAGAGGCCGGCGCGCCCACCATAGGTGGCATGTAAAAGGATGTCCGCGCCAGAGACTCTTTTCACGCGACGACTCAATTCCGACGGCACCTACGGGGAGATAATCTTCGATCAAGGAGGTCATAAAAGGTTCACCTCTGGTTGTGGAATGTCGGCTCTGAGTAGACGTAGAGACACGATCACCACCAGCCGAAGTTACGCCCGTCATGCACAGCGGTTACGCCGACGCGGCCATGTGCCTGCGCTTGATTTTGCCAGTCGAGGGCTGCGGGGGAACCCACATCCTCCACCTCAAGGTCGTAAATGTGGCCAGCGCCCGTCGCAACTCTGCGGAAAAGAATGACGCGCCCCGCATACGCGGGGCCGCCCATATTGACCGTGGGAAGACCAAGCCGCCACTGCTCAGTCCACTGCCCGTAATCCGTGCCGCGATATGTCAAAGGGCGGAAGTGCTGCGAACCATCCGGGAGCCGGACAGTGACCACCTCTGCATCTCGTGAATTGTTGTCGAAGAACTCGGCGAGATCATTGCTGAATTCGATCTGGTGGCGATGATTCGGGTCACCACTCATCTGCCCAGCTTCGATCCAGAAATGTGTTGCGGTTTGAATTGGCATAGCTTCACTCCTTGTGTTGGTTAATTGCATCCGCCGGTATGCAGAACATTCTGGCGGCGACGACTTCCTTCTTGGCGTGGTCGAGCTTCTCGGCTGGGTTGTGGATGCTCACGAGTTCGCGGTCGTCCTCCAGCGGATTCCAAACGACGTAGAGCCAGTATGTGGGGCCGAGTTGCTGGGCCTTGTACCATTCGTTGACGGTCAGTTGGATGTCGTTGCCGCGTCCGTAGCCCTTGACTTCAATGCGGCGTACCTCAATCACGCCGGTCGTCGGATCGGTGACGCGGTGGGCGCGGATGTCGAAGCCGATCTTCTGATTGCCGACGCGCTGGATGTTCTCACGCGGGAAGCCTTCGGCCACGAGGCTGTCGATGACGATTTCCTCAGCCCGCAGTTCCTTTCTGCGGCGCAGGTCGGCGTCGCCCTCGCGGGCCAGGGTGCCCAGTTGCGTGGCCGTGTCGCCTTCGGCGGTGAGGACGACGGCCGTGGCGAGGTGGCGCACCGGGCCGGTGCGGGCAATTTGGAGTCGATCGAGGCCGGCGAGGCGTTCAGCTTTGATGCGCTGTAAATCATCCACGTGTTTTTTTGCTTCGTCGGCCGCCAGCTTGTATTCGGGATTGTTACTAACCTGGCCCATCAGGCTCATGTATGTGTTCTGGGCCTTGCTGATGCGGGCCTTGAAGGAGCGTTGGAGGTAGTCCCGGACAACTGTGGAGAACTGCTGGCGTTCCTGCTGGCAGCGTTGCCGCACTTCCAGTTGATAGGTGCTCTTGAGATGGTCGGCTGCCGGCTGGGGGTCGGCCGGGTCAATATTCATCCAAGGCTGAGGGTGTGGGGCGAGGTCAATCAGCACGTCCGCGGGAACGACCTCGAACCCGCCGGCATCCCCAACTTCCTGGCGGACCGCGACGACTTCGGCGTAGAGCGGAACGTCCGCGCCGCGGCTATCCTTGCCTTTGACGCCGATCTCGAAGAAATGGAGGCGATACGGGGCGGCGGCCTGGGCGTCGATGAACAGGGCGGCGGCGCCAACGGCATGGGACAGCGCGCCATTGAGCTTCTCATCGACGGCGGCGAAGAGGGGATGACCGGGACCGACCAGGACAGCGTCAATGTGCTGATCCTGCTCCAGCGTTTCCTTATGGAACGTGATCTTGCGGTATTCGCTTTCGGCCTTGCCAAGTTTCTGGACGGCGGCAAGGCGTTCGGAGCGAAGGTCGGCCAGCACATGCTCGACGCGCCATAGGCCGTCGGCGCGCGGCTCGATGCGCAGGCCCACGCGCTTAGCGGATTCGATGAACTGCTGCTCGACGTACTTGGGCATGAGCCGGCGTTCTTCAATTTCGAGGTTCCGCTTCTGGAAGCCGGAGAAATCAACGTGGGCGCGGGCTAGGGCGATGCCGGTGGCATGTTCGTATTGCTTTAGGCGTTCGGGGTCGATGCCGTCGATGATTTCCAGGTAGTCATCGAGCCGGCGGGGGTTCGCGGCGGCTTCACGCAGCATTTCCGGTAGGTTTACGTCGTTGAGGCTTAGCACTTCGCCGATTACATCAAAAACGCGCCCGGCCAGAGAAGCCCGCATGGTCTCCAGTTTTTGCAAAAGCCGATCAAGAATGCGGCCTTCGACGATATCACTGCCGTCTTCCGCCTCGGTGGCGACGAAGTTGTAGGCGTAGCAATCATCGAGTTGCCCGATGCGATGGATGCGGCCGAGGCGCTGCTCCAGGCGTGTGGGGTTCCACGGCATGTCGTAGTTAATCATGAGATGGCAGAACTGGAGGTTGATGCCTTCGCCAGCGGCCTCCGTTGCGACACAGATTTGGGTCTGGGTTCGGAATGCTTCCTGGGCACGTTTGCGCTCGTGGGGATTCATTCCGCCGTGGATTTCGCAGGTGGTGTAGCCCCAGCGTGTGAGGTGTTCCTTGACGTAGTTGAGTGTGTCACGATGTTCGGTGAACAGCAGCAGCTTGCCGCGGCCGTCCTTAAGTTCGGCAAAGGTGGCACGAGCCAGGCATTCTTTGAGGGACTTGAGCTTGGAGTCGGCGGCGGCCTCGCGCACCTTGCGAGCCTGCTCCACCAGGTCTTTGAGGGCAGCGATTTCGGTGCGGAGTTGATCGAGTTCATTTGCGACGGTGAATTCGTCAATGAGCACGTCACGGTCCGCGTCGTCCAGGTCGTCTTCATCCTGCTCCGCGTCGATGACGCGGCCTTGGAGCTGCGCGAGCTTACGACTACGCTGCGCCGGCGGAAGAACTTCGAGTTCGTCGAGCAGCGTTTGCTGTTTCTGCTGGCGACGTTTCAGCGACTCGTGGATGGCGCATGCCGAGGACGCGAGCCGGCGCTGGAGGACGGTACGGGCGAGCGCCGCGGATGTTTTGCGCTGGCCCTGCTGCTGCGGGATGAATTCGTTGATGTAGGCTGTGACGGCTTTGTAAAGCGAGAACTCATCCGCATTGAGGGCAAAAGGAACGGTGATGGCATGGCGGTCCGGAAAGAGCCGCTGGCCGTCCATGTCCTTGAGGTCTTCCTTGAGCCGCCGGAGCATCCAGGGGCAATCGCTGCCGAGGCGGAAAATGTCGTCCCGCATATCGGCAGCCTGTTGACCCAACTGATGCGGTTCGCCGAAAAGATCGGGATCAACGAGGCGCAGGAAGTGGGCAAATTTGTCTTCATCGCCGTGGTGCGGCGTTGCGGTCATTAGAAGCAGGTGGTCGGTCTGCTCGGAGAGCTTCGCGGCCAATTCGTATCGCTTGGTGGCATCGACCTGGAGGCCACGGCCGACGCCTCCGCTCTTGGTGCGGGCCGAACATTTATGCGCTTCGTCAATGATGACCAAATCCCAGTGCTGCTGCCAAACGCGCTCGCGCACATCGGGCTGCTTGGCGTAGTCGATGGAGGTAACGACTTGGCATTCCTTGGCCCACGGGTTTGTCAGACTCAGTTTGTCGCGGTCGGAACCGATGGGCTCGAACGATTCGTTGAACCAGCGAAGCATTTCGTCCTGCCACTGGGGAACCAGCGGTGCCGGGCAGAGGATAAGCACACGGTCGATGGCCTCGCGCAGTTTCATCTCTTTGATGAGCAGGCCCGCCATGATCGTTTTGCCGGCACCGGGGTCGTCGGCCAGCAGAAACCGCAGGCATGGTTGGGGGAGCATTTTCTGGTAGACGGCTTCAATCTGATGCGGAAGCGTGCGAATCCCTGACAAGCTGACTGCAAACTGGCGGTCGTGGGTGTACGCCAGGCGAATCCGGGCTGACTCCACGAGAAGCTGGAGGTCCGTCGGTTCAATTAGGCGAAGCGCCCCAGAGGCTGCGCCTTGTGCTGCAAACGCCGCTGCCTCGTCCGCAGAAATCACTACCTCATCAAGGCTGCCGTTAGGGAGACGGACACGGCACTCATAGCCTGCGCCGAGCCGCCGAATTTCCTCCAGCACGACGGGCGTGTCGAAGTGGCCCGGCATGGGAATTGGCTTGCCCACAAGTAAATTGATTTCGCTGTCGGGCATCCGGTATGCGCTCCGCTCTCGGTTTGCCGCGGAACTCCCCGGACATGTAAATCACGTCGGGCTGTTTCCGGCTTGGCCGCCGCGTGGTTTTTAGCTGCGGGAATGAAGGGGAAACAATGGACAAGAAACGAACGACCGCCAACCTTCGCCACAGCCCTGATTCGCCGGTCAACCGGCAGCGCAGGAGCAGTTTACAGCAGAATCACGCGGCACGCCACAAAACGGGAGTCGCAGCCGCGCCGATGAGATTGTTTGCGGCTCTCAAGTGCGTCTTTCATCGAATCGGCTACGACGGCGGGGACTAACGCCAAACTCGAATTAAGTCACGTTTTTGCCTTCTCCGAGAGCGCGTGAAACCCCCAGCCGGTCATACAACTCCTGCTCCTTTTCAAACAATATCGAGTTGCCGAATGTTCCCTTCGATATTTCATGTGCCGCCTTTATCACGTCATTCCAACTCGCAGTCAGCATATGGCGGAAAAAGCTCGCAACGTCGATCGTTCCACCGCAAAGATGGACCTGGGCCCACTCGATATCGTCTAGGCTCAGAATCGACCAGTCTATTCGCCGCGCGGAGTCTGGAAGTCCCTCTCGGACCAAATTCTTGAAAGGATCACTTCGCCACAAGTACATCGGTTCCAGCGTAATTATTATATTCAGGAACTCTCTGCATCTTGCAAGACGCTCCAGCCCAGGCGCGCGCCGAGTCACGGCGGATTGAAACTCACATAGCTGTATTAGGCCTCCCCGTACGGCGTCCAAGCAGTCACTTAGCTTGTCCTCTCTACCGGTTGCGTACACGACGCGCTGTATCCGAGCCACCTTCACTTCAACCAGTATCGCTGTTTTACCATCGACGATGATCCAGTCGGGAACCTTTCCGGACCGAGAGGGATAGGTTCGGCGCATCTCCTCCTCTGATATGAGATTGCCAAGTGTCACAAACCCCTTAAGCAATCGACCGACATACGCATTTAGCAGGTGACCAAAATATCGGTCGAATTCGTCCTTCCAACGGTGACGCATGTGATAGTAGATGCCACTGGTTATGCGGTACAAAATGAGGTCAGGAATCGGCGCGATCATGCGATCCGAGTCTACCTGCCCGGCATCGCCGCCTGGCCAAGGGCGTATCAGCGGGAATTCCATGAGGGAACTGAAATCGTAAGCCGCAAAATCTCGTTGTGGCTGCTGCAATTCGATGGATATTCGAGCGTGTTCGGCACTATCGGCTGCGATATTTTTCAAGACAGCCCGGACAACCTCATCATGTCCTAACGTCAGTCCATCCAAACGCGCCTTTTCAAAATAGCCCCTAGTGAATCCCAGAAGATTCGAGCCCGTTGCGGCCGCAAACGCCAGGAATCCGATGTCGATAAAGTCGGCAACCGTTGCGCATGTGAGCGCTTCAAATCGCCCATGAAAATCAAATGCCGGCGTATTCCTTGCACCAGCAAGTTCGGTCGGTAGTTCGTTGTACAGGATTTGGGAGCGCCCCCATTTTCCGGCCGTGCTTATGACGTAGGGAAATTGATTCCCTATATGCCGAAGTGCGATCGAGAGCATGCTACGCGGTACTGAAGGGTTCCATCCGACAGGATCAGCATGTGCAAAAGCATTGGCTAAACGAAGAATCGGGTCCAGCGCGAAACTACCGATCGGCCGGGCCTCGTTCGTCATGGGACCTGGCGTACCGTATCGGGTGGCAAATCGAGCCGCCGTCCCAATAACGTGAGGAGGAATACCGCGAGGCGTTTGCGGATCGTATGGTGGGATAGCGCGAAGTGCCAAAAGGATTGAGTCAAGAGTGTGGCGCCGGACCTCCGTGGCGATCTTCTCTTCCAATCGCGTAAGGTCTGACAGGCTCCTAACTTCTACGGGCTCGGCGGCCATCAGTACGCACCCCGCTCTCTTGTTGATCTGTCAGGGAACTGAACAAAGCGGTAATTTTGGCAATGCACATCGTTCGGTCAACGTCACGGTCTTTGCGTGGAAATCAATCTGGACTTTGAATGGTGAGAGAAAATTGCTGCCAAGCAGGCCCTGCGGAATGATTGCCCCCATTCCTTGTAGCTCATTTCGTAACCGCTCGTGTTAACCGTCGTCCAGTTCCACGCCGCACGCCTCCGCCAGCAAACACGCGCACCGATATTCCTCGTCCGGCCCGTCCCCATCGTTGCATCGCGCGATTTGTGGTTCGCGCTCACACGCCAACTGAACCGCGTGCATTTCGACCGTGCCATTGATCCTGAATATTTTGACGACATAGCCCAGGCTGCGAACTTGGGCGAGGATGGAGTCGGTAAGGGCCACCGCTTGAACTCCACTACAAACGGATTACTACCACGGATGATTCATATCGAATGCGAATATGAGGTGGTCGAAAACCTCATGTACGGTTGAGGAATCCTTCGCTTCCCTGTCCAGGTAAAATGTAACCTCATCGCGAAATGCGTCGTCAGGGAAACGATGTCCGGACTTTACCCTCCTATCTGCGCTGAATATGCCAACATCCAGCGCGTTGCGCACGCCGACACTAATTGTCAAAAGGTTATGACGGGAGGCGCCGAGAGACGTGTGAACTCGCGTCGCAAAGTCGAACGATTCCCGGATCAAGGTGGCAAATGCATCAAAGTTGATCCAGGCCCTGTCCGAATATGTTGGGGATTTAGTGGCTTCGGCCATTGCTTTTTCGGCTTTGATATTCTCTAGGACCTCAAACGCACGCTCTGCCGCAAATATATGTCCACTGGTCGAAATGCTGGCGTATCGGTATTCCAAATTCACGGTATTGTCGAGAGAGACGGATCGTGTATCCGTTCCGATTGATCCGCCCGGTGCTTGTTGCCGTCGCGATCCAAAGCGCCATACGCTATGCCATCTAACGCAATCTTCGTTGGTAAGAATTGGGGCATACGGCAACGTCGGACTTACGGACACCCATCGAAGAGGCAACGACGGTTGGGACGATAGCCGACGAGTTGCCCGTACAATTTCGCGTTCAATTCCATCTAATCGCGCAGCCTCGATATTCAAACGGCGATCAAGTAGAAACTTAATCCGGCCCATATCGGCAAGCTCATTTGGGTGATTCCGGTTCCCTGTTCTCTCATACACCCTTCGATTCCTATCTATTGCATGTGGCGCGGTAGGACTTGGTTGTATGCGGATGACGATGAGAACCCGATCCGCCTTGGCGGGTATGTCAATCGGGCGACTCACTTCAACCGGCACTGGCGGATAAATCGCTTCGGCAGCTATCTGTTGAACTCGTAACTCCATTCCATCCGATTTGACGACGCCCGGCGGACCGCCGGGGGGCCAAGTTGGAGTGTCGTCTGCCTTCTCGCTTTCGACACCGAGGATTATCAATCCCCCGTGAGTGTTCGCGAAAGCGCAAATGAGCTGATCGAGTTTTTCAGTGAAATCACTTTTGTAATCAAGGCTGGTGCCTTCAGGCGGCTTTTGCGCGCAGAAGTCTCGAATGTCGTCAAAGCTGATGTCGGCCATTTCCTTTTGGCGCAAAGTCATAATTGCCTTTGAAGTTCCCGAATCGCAATTCTAGCCAAAATCAACCTTTTCCGCGCCGGCTACTCCTGCCGCTTGGTCTTGAGGACGTATCTCATGCCGTATACGGCGCCGAGACTCCGCCCGATCTTGCGGGCAACTTCCGCAGCGGGACCAGTGCGCAGCAATCGAATTTCGTGTTCGGTCCAAAATCTACGCTCAGGGTGCCCCACCGGATGCCCGCGCCGCCGCCAGTATGCGACCATCTTCTCCCTCCACGCTGAGGATCGGGGGCGCTGTGCGGCGTTGCGCACGGCTTCAATGACGTGTGGCGGGATTGTTCTGCCCTTGAGCTTCGCGGATGTCTTGGCAAGCGCCGCCGGAGTCCTGGAATTTCGCCGCGCCCGTTCCAATCTGTCGTCAGTCCGCTCATTCGTGATTTGCCGAAACAGCGCCCGCGTGCCTTCGTTGTAGGCGGGAACGTCCAGCGCCCTCCGCCACTTCCCCACGGTTGAAGGCGAAACGCCAAAATGGTGCGCGATGGCCGGCTTTGATTCACACCTGACCGCATTCACCAAATCGCCGCAGAGAATCAGACTTGGTGTTCCGCTTCGTTTCGCGCACGGCCAGGTGATGAGACCATCTGAATAATATCCCACAACAACAGTTCCACGAATTTCGCAAAAGAGCCGGTCGCCACGGCGGGCCTTTGGCGGATTGTAGGGGCCATGAAGGAGTCGAAAGGGATCGCTTGATTTCATCGTGTTGTCCGCCCGCGGATGCCGGGATTATATCTGCTCCGGAGCGTGGAACGGTTCTTGCCCGGCGGCCCATTCCGCATGATTGTCCCCGGCCGCTTTGAATTTGCGACGCGGTTATGTGATGAGAACTAGGCGGCTCAATCCTACAACGCCGGCCTCCGCAGCCAATCGAGTTATCCAGGCTTGACAACCGGCTGCTGCTGTTGCGGCTGCGCTGGCGTCGTGTTTTTCGGCGGAGTCGCCGGCTTTTGCGGCTGGTTGGGCGCTGGGGTGGGCCGAACCAGCGATCCCGACTGAGGCGGCGCCGCTTGCTGTTGCCTGGACTGAGATGCAGACGGCGGTTGCAGGCGCGCATCGTGCGCATCTTCTTTTCTGTGCGGACGCCTGATGTACACGGGCAAGCAAAAGCTGCCATCGGCCCGGCGGTAGCCGCCAATGACAAGCACGTCGTACCAGACGCCGTTGATGTAGGCGGCACTGACCGATGGATCGGCATATTGAACGCCCGGATTTCCGTATTGAGCGCCCGCGCCTGAGGCCAATTCAACAGAATTCGCCTGTTGTGCGCCGCTAATGATGGGACTGAACCAAAGTTCCTGAGCCAGATTTACAAGGCCCTGATCGTCCAGATAGTTTCCGCGATCAATCGTCATGGCAAAGTTTGCGGCATCGACCGTCGAGCGGGAATACTTCGCCTGAAACTCGACCGCCTTGCCTCCGTTGTAATCGAAATACACCGTGAAGACGGCCGAACTCCAGGTGTATGCTGACTTGCGCATCGATCTTTCCAGGATGCGCCCAATGGTGGCCATGGCCAAATCGGTGCCGCCGCCGACATCGTTCTGCGCCCGCTGGTTGAGGCCCACGCTGATTGTTTCGCTGGCCGTGTCAATCGCGACCGACTTGATCGGGCAATCAGCGCCTTGGGTGGCCGTGGTGATATCACCTTGGATGTAATCGGAAAGCGCCTTTTGCAAACTGGCGACCGTGGCGGCATCGTCTTTTATGGCCTTCTGTTTTTCGGCGATGGACGAATCGGCCGCCACGGCATCGTCTTTCATCTGGGCCAGTTTTGTATCGACCTCCAGCCAGGATGCTTCCGCCGCCCTGACCGAAGCCTTTTCGTCATCTGTTTCCGTCATGGATTGTTCGTCGCTGCGCAGCTTTTCTACGAGCGATGTTACGGCGGCTTTCTTTGTGCTCGCATCCGTCTTGGCCGCAATGTAGTCCGGGCTGGATTGCACCTTGTCAATCGCGACTTGTTTCGCCACGGCCAAATCCACCTGCGCTTGGGCCTCGGCCCTCTGTGCATCTTGCAATTTTGCCTCGATGATTTGGCACTCCGGAACGGGCGGCGGCGCAGGGATCGCAACAGGGGCCCGAACCGGCTCGATAACGGGTACGGGCGTTTCAATCTTGGGTGGTGGGATTGGCGCTGGCGCTGGGGTTTCCTGAACAACGGGCGGTGGTGGAGGCGGCTGGACAACAACGGTCCTTTCGACCACCTTCGGCTTCTGGTTCAGGTACATGGCAACAATTGCCCCCACACCAAAAATCACCAGAAATGCCAACGCTCCACCCTTGCCAGACCCGGTGCGCGCCCGCATGTGAATCCTCCTTAGTCGCCCGAAAAGACAGATGGGTAAAATAATTCTACGATTGCGGCAGATGTCGTCAAATAATTCGGGAGTTTGGCAGAGAGTCGGGTTGAAGATCGCTCCGCATTCTGGGCGTCGCGTCGATCATGGCGCGAGTCAGGTTTCATTTGCGATGGCCATAGCGACCGCACAGGGCGTGATTATGACTTTCCAACGTGCTGCGCGGGAACGGGATGAGGGTCTTGTCCCTTCGCCCATTCCGCGAAATGAACGCGCAGACCGCCCACCGTCCATTCCGCCTTCTCCGCCCATTGCATCAGCGGATGCGGATGACCGACGCCGACTTCCCGTAAGCGCTGGGCGAGACGATGGAGATATTGCTCTTGCCGTGCCAAGGCCGCATCGACGATTGCGGCTTGCTCGGGCGTGATGTTCGGCAGAGGCATTACGGGCAGTGTAGCGATGGATACAAACGCGGCGACCGGCTCGGATAAGATTGGTTAGTTGTAGATCAATCGAACGGGCCATTCTCATTGAGGCGGCTTTTTTGTTGCTGGGCAAAAGGGTAAAATCAGTCTTCCATGCCATATCCCGCATACATCATCAACGTCCTAATCGCCTGTCCGAGCGATGTGGTGGATGAAAAAAAGGCCATTCTCAGAGCAATTGACGATTGGAATGTGGTACACGGACCCGACACCAAGCTCATTGCACTTCCAATGAATTGGGAGACTCATGTCGCGCCTCAGATGGGCGGAAGTCCCCAAACGATCATCAACAAAGATCTGGTTGACAGGTGTGATGTATTAGTGGCCGTCTTTAGGACCAGAATTGGTACACCCACCGATGAAGCGGAAGGCGGGACGGTCGAAGAAATTCAGAAGCATACCAAAGCCAAGAAGCCAGCGATGGTCTATTTCTCGAAAGGGCTAGCGAATATAGGCGAGATTAATACCGCGCAACTCGACGCCCTCCGCAAATTCCAAGACAGAATTAGTGACCACGGAGTGTTGTGCGAGTACGAATCCATTCAAGTGTTCTGCGACAAATTCGGCAATCATCTGGCTCAAACGATTTTGAGGGAGTACGGCAATTTGCGGGTTTCGGCTGCACCGCCCGCTACGGAACTGAATCCGTTAGAGGACCTAGAACAGTTAATGCCCGATGTTTTGGAAGACTTACGCAAGAGCCTGCGGGAGTACCCCATCATGCGAGATATCATTTGGGTGCGCACAAGAGGAATTGCCTACAACTGGCCGACTCCTCACCTTCGGTTTTCCGACGATGTAGACCCAGGGATACGCGACAAACTTAATGTGCTTGCGAACCAAGGTTTACTGAAAGTCCACAATCCCGACGAAGATTTCGCGTACAAGATGACTGAAGACTTTGTGCGAATGTTGCGCAAAAGTCAAACACGAGATATTCCTATCCTGAAACTCGAAGCGAAGAAATTGCTTGTGCGTCTATCGCAAGACCCGGCTGGTGAAATCGTCCATGTTCGTGGCTTAGTGCAAGTTTGCGGCAAAACCGTAAACATTCCCAACGATGCCCGAGATGAGGCGAAATGGGAAGCAGCCATAGAGCAGCTCGTTCAACTGCATCTTGTCACGGCAAATGCCGATAGTGAATACTTCCGCATGACTGATGAGGGATATGAACGTGCGAATAAACTAAAGACCGATAGTGAGTTGCTCGAACATTGGCCCGAATTGGCGCTGTCGAACGATTGCAAACAGCTTCTTATTGCCGGAGTTGATGGAAATCGCGGAATCATTATTAGTAAAACAATGAATTGGAAGGTTGTACACGCGGGGGATCAAGCGTTTGGCGATCCGAAAAGCGACGCCGACTTTGCTCGCTGGAAATATGCGGTCGAACAGTTGGCAGCGTCGGAATTCATCGAACCGCATGGAACGGATGGATTGTTTGGGATCACTCACATTGGCTATCAGGCCGTGGAGAGAATGCGTTAGGGTTCAAACGGCTCAGAGGAGAACAGAAGGTAGGCGCATCATGCCGATTCGAGTGGAACCGACCAAAGAAGAGTTAATCGAGCGTCTTGATGCCTTTCTGTTCGGATGGGGTTTCAAGGATATTGGAAGGGCGTCAAAGGGTGGTTCAAAACTTGGCGCGTTCATTCTTGCCGCATGTTTCATTGATGCGATGGCGGGATTCTCGGCAGGAATCAATAGGAGCGAATCAAAACACGGCTCAACAAAGAGGTTCGTAGAGTTTGTTGCGAAATATTTGCCGCAATACAACGCGACGAAAATTTGGGAAGATTTGCGATGCGGTCTGGTTCACGCTTACGCTGAAGGGGGAAGCTATTCATTTACTGCTTCCAATCCGCGAGTGCATGGCATGTCTAATGGCGGGAAGGTCGTTCTCAATCTGGAGGATTTTCTAAGCGATGTTGAGTGCGCATATTCCCAATTGCGAGCTGATATTCTAGCCGACAAGAATGAGGCTTTTAGAAAAGCAAAACGCAGGTTGTCTTCAATGGGCTTGATGGGGCCGGGCAATCCGATGGCGGACGTTAGCGCTCAGTGAGATGCTTCGGCTTCCAATGACCGTCATTGGGGATTTGGAAATCGGCTCCAAGGGGGGGCTTGAATCGTCTGTCGAAATCATCATCCTTTCCTGATATTCAGCCCGCTTTCGCAACATACCAGCCTCATCCTCTGGTATAATCCTTCAGCCGTGAGCGCCGCATCCGTCAGCAAAGAGATTTTCCTCAATTGCCCGAACGTGCCCGACGCACGGCTAGTTTCTCCGCAACGAGCCATCTGAAACGCCGCCAACTGAGGGCGAACGATTCCGCATGGAACAGGGGCAGGAAATCCGAGGGCTCGCCCGAAGCCTGTTTCCCAACCATCCCGCCAGCGCCCACTCGACCGTCGCGGCCCGGTCCGGGGTAATCTATGACTGGCACACGTCGCCAAGCAGTCCGGACGGCGGTCGTGGTTTCTAGCAACGGTTTGAACGTGCCAGTTTCGGGTGTGGAATGCCGGGTTTTGCACTTCCAGGACGTGGGCCAACAGGCCTGATCGCGCGCGGCCCTACGACACGTTTGAGTAAGTCGGGAGGATAGACACCGAGCGCCTTGCAAATTTTGATGAACATCGGCACCGTTGGCACATATTTCCCCCGCTCGACGTAGCCGACATATTCGCGCGAAATGTTCGCTTTGGCCGCAAGCCCCTCCTGTGTGAGACCTAGTTTCAGCCGAGCCTTTCGCAATTCGTCTTTGAGCACGCCGCAACCGTAAAGGTTGACGGTAAGTCGGTCAGGGTAGTATGCTTCTCTTTCGATTTCTCAAGCGGGCGCATCGGCTTATACGCCATTCGTCGGGTCACGGTTTGGCGGGGGAAAAAGGATTTGGCGCGGGAGGCGGCGCGTGAGTTCTGGGAAGGCCATGGAAAAGTGCGCCAACTGCGGAGCGACGATAGGCAATCTCGAAACGCCGTTCGTGTGGAAAGAGGCAACTATTTGCGCTGCCTGTTACGCCAAGCTTGCCCGGCCCCATGTCGTCGATCCCGCCGAAACTTTTGACAGCTTAGAGGAATTGGCTAAGGCCACTCAGAGGCAATCGCAGCACGCTCCTCATGCGGACCCGTGTGTCGCCACCAAACAGCCCGCCAAGAAATTGTCGATCGCATTGTGGATCGGCGCTGGCGTGATATGGCTTCTCGTCCTAGCTTTCGGGTGTTGGTATTTGCGCGAACTCGGACAACAGGGATTGGCTCACATCGTCGGCCACGATTCAACACGAAATCCACTGGAAGCATTAACCGGATCATCTCGGAGCGAAGGCCTTAGAAGCGAATCCAATGATCCGCAATTTTCAATTTCCCGGCGTGAATATGATTCGGAAGGATTCAGAACGGGGGTGGGCTGGGAAATCATGAACGCAAGCGAGTCCGCGCTAACGATCTCACGTGTCTCCATCAACGGCGAATTCGATGCTCCCATCGCCGAGGCGGGCGGTAGAGTGTGGATTCGTGATGACAAATCCAAGTCGTTGCCCGTATCGCTAACCATCGGGGATTCTGTCCTCTTCTTGCAATGGACAATAGCGTTCAACGACGCCCCGTCCTACACCAAGGAAGCGATCTTCATCGACATCGACACGAACCGAGGTTCCTTTCGGTATCGAGAGGGCGGAGGATTCGAGAGGCGATAGCAGGGACAGCTTGAGATCGTTATGGAAAAGTGTGCGAACTGCGGAGCGTCAATCGGGAATCTGGAAACGCCCTTTGTGTGGAACGGCGCAATCGTATGCGGCCCCTGTCACGCCAAGCTGTCCCCTCCCTATGTCGTCAATCCGGCTCAGACCTTCGACAGCCTAGAAGACTTGGCCAGAGCGGCGCAGAGGCAATCGCAGCACATTCCCTACGCTGCTCCGACGAATTACCCGATGGCCGGTTTTAGACCTTCGCGATTGGGAATCACCGTTCCCCTGCTTATCGCGGCCATATCAGACATCTTCGTCGCGCTCATCTGGTTGTCGTTCTGTTTTGGCATTATTTTCACAATTCCGCTGGTGATTCACTGCGTCCTTTCATTTGTCCTCTATTCGAAAGCAGACGAATTGCCGGCATACGAATTGTCATCCAGGGCAACCACGAACGGAATTTTTGGGGTTATCGTGGGCTTGTTCAATACGCCCACGTTGATTTGCGGGATCATTTTGCTAATCAACGCTTCAAAGCTGGAGCGAACAGAATCGCAATTACGGTGACAACGCTGGCCGTGCGGATGCACCTCGTCTTTCAGCAACGCGATCAGCACGTGCCTCGCGGCACGGGGACACATTAGAGGCGACGAAGTGAAAGAAGTGAATCAGGATTCTGGACGGGCGCGGAGCCGGTCGGCTTCGCGTCCAAGCGACACCCCCGGCGCGGTGCTGGATTCACCGTCCTTCCACGTCCGGCGGCGTCGTCCCGACACAGGACGGTGAACATGAGTAGTAACCTTTCGCAGTTGATCGACGAATGGAACGAACGATGGTGCCGTATTCGTAATTACCGGATGCGGTCACTGGCCAGGCCCGTCAATATAGACTTGGACGCGGAAGAAGAAGCCGAGCGATTGCGCGATGTAGGGGTAAAGCTATCCAGATTGTGTGCGAAGCAGACGCCAAGCGTTGACGGTGCGGCCATCAGACGAGCCGTCGCTGATCCGATGAATGCTTCGTCATTGGAGTGGCGTGCCTCCGAAGTTGCCATAAAGGAACTGTGTGCGGCGGTGGATGTCGCGACCCCGGCGGGAGAATCCAAACCCGATGATTTAGGGCAGGATGCGCGAATTCTTTACGCCGCCAAGCTGAAGGGGAAGGATCGTTTTCTCTCGCTCCGAAAGGCCGCCAAGAAGGCGGGCGTTAATAGCACGTCGGCCCTATATCGTTCATCCGCATGGAAAGCCGCCGTCAAAATGGGTGGGGGAAAAATTCCAGCCGGCTCCAAAGACAAAGACGGCAATTTGGAGGCCGTAGACGACCGCGAAAAATAAAAAGTGAAACAGTAGGTGAAACAGTAACCGCATTTAACCCCCTGAAAACGGGGGTTTTTTTGTTTCAAAACCCGCCCCGTGAAATAGGGGGGGGTGATTCTATAGATGGCAAAGAAAACGGAGAGCATCGACCAGATTCGCCGGGAAGCAGAATCGCCCGCCGCCCTGTTACTGTCCCTTGGCGTTGCGGCTGAAAGCGGAGACTTGGCCCGTGCTGCGCAGGCTGCGAAGGTCCTACGCGAGAAACACGGCATTGACGTAAAGCTCCCCTTATCACGTCGCGTGCTGAGCATGACGCACACTGAAGGGGGAAATGTGCCCAGCAACAGCGCCCCACTACTTCCCGAACCGAACGAAGATTGAGACGAAAGGACAAGGACCACATGAGCCCACAAAGCACTTCAGCGATTCGAGGACAAATCAAGGCAACTGAAGAATTGCTCGGCGAGCAACGGGCCGTGCTGGAAATTTTGAATCATCGCGGTGCCCTGGCGATGCCGGAATTGGAGTAGACTATGCCCGCACCTACTGGATTGCCATCGTCGTTTGTTCTTCCCGCCAGTGTCTCGCCTACAGGTGTGGCTGTTCAATTGAATTGGGTTGATGATGCGCAGGGTGGTTACGGTGGTTTCGGCGGGTGGGTCAATGATCCCAGTTACGATTACGCCAGCTGTGATACGCCGAACGCGATGGATGAGGTGGGGATAATCCCGTTCGCGTATCAGGGAAAATTCACGTCGCCGTGGGGTTTGATTGCGGTTGCAATGACTGATAATCCAAACGGTGACGGTTCGGGGGGGCTTTGGGCGGATGCAGGCTACACATTGGCCAATGGGGTGTTCACATTCAATGCTTCAGACCCCGGCAACAACTTCGGTGCTGGTAGAGATTTCCCCGCTTGGACGCCGGCAACATCATTTTCCCCGTCAGCAATTTCAATCGTAGGCACTCTCCTCGGACAGATAGGTAAATGCATCAAGTGGATCAATCTTCTAATTGCCTACCAAAACACCCTTCTCGGCTCCGGCACTGGTGTTGATGAGATTCTGAGCCAATACGAGTCTGAACGCTATCTCGTCATTGGCATCGAGCAGCAATGGCTCGGCCAGGCCAGCCAAGTCGCGGGATGGGCGGCAACGCTCAAAGCCACCATCGACGCCACCCTTTCAAATCTTCAGCTTGACCTCAACGCCCCTAACTCCAACGTCAGTACAATCCTACCCCTCCTTGTTGACTACCTCGTAGCCAACAGCCAAACCGTTCTCGCCAACACCATCTCTACCCCAACCGTCACGCCGTCCGGTGCCAACGCCGGCAGCGGTGTCCTCGTCGCTTCGTGTAATAACGTGGCGGGAGTGGCCGATCAGCGGATCATTACCGAAACCGTGCAGTTGACCTGTACGCGCGATCGCTTCTCTGGCGCCCAGGCCGGCGGGGAGCAATTCTCCGTCGTCGGATACCCCACGGTGAACGTCTACAGCAATGGGATACTCGGCAACGGAACCGGGGCGCCGGTAAACGTGGCGGACAACCAGAACATCCTCAAGAACGGGGCGTTTACTTCATTCTCCGGTTCGACGCCGAACAACTGGACGGTGAATGCTGGTGCCGCGGATATCTCTCAGGAATTGACCAACGTGCATGTTGTCGGCGGGGCGGCGCTGAAGTATGCCGGGGATGGAACGACCACGGTGGTGCAGGTCACCCAGACCATCGGGGGATACAACGCGATCAACACCCAGACGATTTACGCGGTTGGCGTCTGGCTGCGGATCGGCGGAACGGTCAACACCGGCAGCAACTTGCAAGTCGCCGTGACTGGGACTGGCTTCACAACGGTCAATTTGTTCAACGCCGATCCGCATACGCTCACAACTTCGTATCAGTTGTTCAATGTGTTTCTGCCGATCGGGGTGTCATATCCTAGTAACCTCGCGATTACCGTGAAGTGGTCATCCGCGAATACCGCTGGCGCAACGGCGGTGGTTTACATCGCCAACATCGTTTTGGCGAAACCGACCGCTTTCGGGATTTTTGGCTCAACGCAGTTAACGTGTTTTCGCGGCTCTACGGATTTCCTGCAAGGCGACAGCTTCACGCTGACGACTGCGAATCCCAACAATGGCGTGTGGCAATCGGCGATGAGTCGCCTATACAACGTGCAGCTTCCCTCAACTACTGGCACGCCTACGATTTTGGATTCGCTTTGTGAATGACAAGGCGGCATAAGCTTGGAAGGCACCGTAAATGGCAGGCTCCCAAAACCCAACCCTTAACTCCATCACGCTCGGCGGCAAAACCGTCTATGACCCACCGCCTGGCGGTAGGCCGACAAACGTCATGACGATGTACACCGGCGGTTCCAGATATGGGATTGGCCGGTTCCTCATGCTCGTGGATGATTTTAATGCGCTGATGGAGGACACACCGGCTGGCATGGTGACGCTGGAGATGAAGGGGGCGCCAGGTCCGGGTATCTCGTTTTCGGTCTGCCTTGCCGCCGCCATCCCCTACGTCACCGGCCCCACCGCCTCGGATGGAAACACCGCGAGTACCCAGTCTTTCGCCAACATGGTTGAGGCCATCGTGTTCGACAACCGATGGCAGTTGACCGATCCGATTACCTGCGCTCTGAACGTCCATCAACAGGGATTTCCGTATTCTGGTACTGGTTCATCGGCAACGCCAATTTACTATCCCAAGACCACGAATAACGGCACGGCTTGGAATTGGTCCGATGTCTGCACGCAACTGAACGTCGATCCCGACATTCCCGATCCTGTTCCCTCATCGTGGAAGCCGCGGAACATGATCTTCGACAATGTGGCGGAAGGGAAGGTGCTGGATGACGTTGCCGGGCAATTGTTTCTCGTGGTGGGATTCTCCGACAACAGTTACACCACGACGGACTTTTACAATCCGGGCCAATCAACGGGTGGAAGCAGCCAAAGCGACAGTGGCAATACCCAGACTCTTCAAGACGCCTCGAATTACATCATCCAGGGTCAGGACTGGATTCGTAACGATTCGCGGTTTCCATCAAAAGTCGGGGTGACGTTCAAGGTCAATAATCAAGACAACCCCTTTGATCCCTACAGCGACATTTCGGACGATCCCACCAGCGGGAACAACACGCGATGCTACGAAGTAGATGTAAGTCAGCCGGGCGAGGGCGGATCGCAAAATTTCACGCTGCCGATGATGTACGGGAATTTCGTTGCGATCCGTTCTGGTGGAAGCGTCACCAACACAAGTGAGCTTTCGACCGTGGCGAATGATGTCGGTGGCCGTTACTACACGATGACGCAGTTGAAAATGTCGGAGAAGAAGTATGCCGGCATCTGGCCCTTCGTCCCCGATGGTCTGGTCCGTGGCGTTCAATGGGTATCTGATGCCAAGGGCGCGGTAACGACCGTTCGCTTCAACGACCAGCGCGATTTCTGCCCGGCGATGGAGCCGATGCGGGCGGTCGAGTCGATCAGCAACCAGCTTGTCATTGGGATGGGGACCACCAACACGGCGAGCACCCCACAGGGTTCACGGTTGCTTTTCGGTACGGGTGAATTGGTACTGGTCGCCATCATCGGCGCGGAATCGGGAGGTGGCTACTATAAAGGCTCGATCCTGTACGGCGTCAGCAACGGCGGCAATGGTGGAAGCAACGGCAATCCACCGGGGTTTGACACCTTCCAGCTTCAATCTCAAGTCAACCAATCCGCTTGCGATGGACCGGCTCCACTGACCAACACAAACCAAACACTTAAAAACAATGCGCTGGTGGTGAATCTGGCCGAACCTTATGTCGGCTGGACGGCTGGCAGCGGACAGGGAACTCCGGGAAGTCACGTGCTTTGGGGAAACGTCGCGGAAGTTTTCTATGTTATCGGGCGCGTCATGGGCACGACCCAAGAATCGACACCGCGCACAATCGTCTATGTCGATAACTGGCCTGTCCGTCCCTGCATCGCCAAAATTACCGGCGTCTATCAGGGGACCTACGGTGGAGTGTATTACGGCCGAATCGCCCAGGGTCAGTTTGCCAGCAGCGGCAATTTCGGATTCAACAATCTGCTAAGCAGTCTAAGCTCGGCATTTTTTCCGAGCGGCGACAATTGCTGGATCACAAACAACTGGGAGCAGACTTACAGCTTTCAGGCCCGCAATGGGTTGGCGGTCGGCACGATGGTCTGGGGCATCGTCGCTGGTTTTCCGCAGTATTCGACGATCACGAGCGGCAACTCAAACTCGAACAATATCTGGTATCAGGTCTACACGTGGTTTCCGCCCCAGTCGGCGGCGCTGACTCACGCGATTCAGAACCTTGTCACGGACCAGACCGCAGGTTCAACCTATGGGATCAACGAGCAGACCATGATGAACAACCTCAAAACCGACGTGACAAACCTTCAGGCTGCGCTGAGCAATCTTTACGCGAACTTGAAAACGGCGGGGTATTCTCTTTGATCGAACGGCTCATCAAGAAAAACCGCAAGCTGGCGCTGATCCGCAAGAGGCCGCCGACGCGCGGCTTGCGGATGCGGCCGCAATGGCCCCCGCACCATTCTCCCCCCAACACCCTTCCCAGATACCCAAAACCAACGAAAACGCCACCTGGCGTTGCACCGGCGTTGCACCTAAGAAAAATAATTGTATGCGGGATTTTCTGGTCGTATATAAGACTATTTATATGATGATCTTACGATCTAGATTCTCGCGACAGTGAGGTGTGGAATTCTGCTTCGGCGGCAACAGCCGCAGTTCAGCCGGCGACGGCATCACCAGCCGCGGCGGCTGATCGATCGCCAACTCCAACTCGGCCAATCGCTCGTCATAGGTGGCGTACTGCCCAATCGAATCCGCCGGAAACTTGAACCTGGCGATTTGCGCCGCCGAGACTCCAACGAGAAACGTCACGCCAACGATCAACCCCGCGCGTGGAATTGCCCACCGAACAAAAATCGCTATGACGAGCAACCCCGCCGCCGCGCCAAGCCACAACGCCGGCTTGATCGGCAAGACATTAGCGATTCCGATTCCCAGTGCGATCAGAAATGTAAACAGAACAGCCGGTCGGCGCTGAAAAAACTGCGACAGGCGGCGAAATTGATGCCGGCCCCGCTCCATGTATGAATTGCGAAAATACCCGCAAAGAGATGTTCGTTGCAACTTCCCCGAGCCGGGGACGGCCCGGTTCCATCCACGACCCGCCGGCTATTCGGCCTACCTGCTCACGGTTGCGTGGCTGGGACAAGCAAAACCCTAACCGGGTATCTGCAGGCGATTGTCAGTGATGTAACTGGGTCGCCCTGGTCACCGCTGTCGACCCGGCTTTCGATGGCGCCGGGAGGCAGTCGGCTCGCATCGATTTGAAACTGTCCAGTGTACGAAGTTCTGTCCTGCACTTGATATATCTCAAGCGTGCGATCTGCGGCTCGATCGCCGAAGAAGCAGCCCCCCATCGACAGAACAGCCATCGCGCCTGCGAGCCGTGCCAGAATACTTGTCATGGAATACAAGCGCGGACCGAATATCCGTGATTCGCTGTCCATTTTTCACTCCACCGTCACGCTCTTGGCCAGATTCCTCGGCTTATCCACGTCGAATCCCCTCGCCACGGCCGCGTGATACGCCAGCAATTGCAGCGGCACCACCGTCACCAGCGGCTGCAAACATTCCATCACGTCCGGAACGTAAATGACGTGATCGCTATACCGTTTCATTTGCGTGTCGCCTTCGGTGGCGACGGCGATCACCCGGCCGCCGCGGGCGCGAACCTCTTCGATATTGCTGATGATCTTTTCGTATTGCAGCCCCTGGGTGGCCACGAACACCACGGGCATTTCCGGCGTGATCAGCGCGATCGGGCCGTGCTTCATCTCCGCCGCGGGCATCCCCTCGGCATGGATGTAGCTGATTTCCTTCAGCTTCAACGCCCCTTCCAGAGCCACGGGATAGTTATATCCGCGGCCCAGGAACAGCCAGTTCTCCCGGTCGCTGAAGTTTACCGCGATCTTCTTGATTTCCTCGCTGAGCGTCAGGACTTTTTCCATCCGCTCGGGCATCGCGCACAACCCTTCGATGATTTCCTGGCACTGCGACTGGCTCATAAACCTGCGCCGCCCGATGAACAGCGACAGAAGCGCAAGGGTGACGAACTGGCAGGTGAACGCCTTGGTGCTGGCGACGCCGATTTCGGGTCCGGCGTGGAGATAGATCCCCCCGTCCGTTTCCCGAGCGATCGTGCTGCCCACGACGTTCACGATCCCCAGACACAGCGCGCCTTTTTCCCTGCCCTCGCGCAGCGCCGCCAGCGTATCGGCCGTTTCGCCCGACTGGCTGATCGCCACCAGCACCGTCCCCTCCTCGACGATCGGGTTGCGATACCGGAATTCCGCGGCGTACGTGCATTCCGTGACGACCTTCGCCAGGTCTTCCATCAGATAATCCCCCAGCAGCCCCGCGTGCCACGCCGTGCCCTGCCCGGTCAGGATGAACCGCCGGGCGCGCAGCAATTCGCGCGCATGCTCCGTCAATCCGCCCAGAACGATCCGGCCTTCCTTCTGGTCCGCCCGCCCGCGCAGGCAATTCCTCACGGCCGTCGGCTGCTCGAAAATCTCCTTGAGCATGTAATGGTCGTAGGTCCCCAGCTCGTACGCCTCGATCTTGTTTTCCAACTGGCTGATGACCGGACTGGTTTCCACGTCCTCGATGGTCGTCGTCCGGAAGCTGTCCGGCCGCAGCACCGCCATCTCGTTGTCGTTCAGATAGATCACGCTGGCCGTGTGCTCGACGATCGCGCTGGCATCCGATGCGACGATATATTCGTCCTTGCCCACGCCGATGATCAGCGGGCTTCCCTTTCTGGCGACGACCAGGGTATCCGGTTCGTCCTTGCAGATGACCGCGATGCCGTACGTCCCTTGCACCTGTTGCAGCGCCGCCTGCACCGCCCGTTGCAGCAGCGACACGCCGTTCGTCGGGTGGTTCTTGGCCTTCAAGTCCGCATAAATGTCCCCGACCAGCACCGCCAGCACCTCGGTGTCGGTCTGGCTGGAGAACGTGTGCCCCTTTTCGCTGAGGAACTGTTTGAGGGCGACGTAGTTTTCGATCACGCCGTTGTGAACCAGCGCGATCAGGCCCTTGTCATCGGTATGCGGGTGTGCGTTGCACTCCGTCGGCGCCCCGTGGGTCGCCCAACGCGTATGCGCCATCCCCAAATGGGCTTTGGGCAGCGGCTCGCCGTGGATCAGGCTGTTTTCAAGCACGCTGATCCGCCCCACGGCCCGGCGAATGTGCAATTTGTGGTTATGATCGATGACCGCGATCCCGGCCGAGTCATAGCCGCGATATTCCAGCCGTTTCAGGCCTTCAATCAGCAACGGCTGGGCAATTTTCCTGCCGACGTACGCAACAATTCCACACATTCAGACCTCCGGAAAATCAAACAACACCATCAAACACGTCGGTTCCCGGGCCGAATCACGCACCCCTGCCCAGACCGGCGAGACATCCCAGTCTAACCGTAACCCGCGGTCAGGCAAGAAGGACGTGCTATCATCGGTTATTCACGCCGGTAACTGCTCCCGCCCGTCGGATAACGGCGCTGGTCATCCAATTTTAGTTTGACTGCGAAATGTTTCACAAACTACAATGTGATTTGCCTCCGCAAGCCGGAAATCAGGATTTGGAAGTTCCGCGCAACAGAGTTTTGGTTTTAGCCACGCCCACGACGGCCAACTCCGCCGCCATCGAATCCCTTAAATCACAGTGCGACGTCGAGCAGGTTGACTCGATCGACAAGGCGATCGAACTCATCAAGACCGAACATTTCACCGCGATCTTTTCCGAGGCCGCCGATTTCCTTCCACTCGAACGCGCCCTCATCAGCCAGCAGGCCAATCTCATCCTCAACACCATCGGGGAAGGCGTCTGCATCGTCGATCGCGAGGGCCGCTCCAACTGGATGAACAAAAAGATGCAGGCCTGGCCGGCGAGGGTACACGAAAAAATCCGCCGCACCTGTCAGGAAGCCTTCGACATCTTCAGCAAGCAGGTCAGCCCGCAACCCTCCGACGCCCCCGCCTTCAGCCGATCCAAACGTTACGCCCTGAACATCGAAGACCAGCAATTCATGGAATTGATCGCCAGCCCCGTGATCAATCCGCGCGGTCAGGTCGTCCAGGTCGTCGCCGTGGTTTGGGATGCCACCGGCACCCGGCGATTGCAGCAGAAAATCGACGCCATCGACAAGGCCGGCCGCGAACTCGTCCGCCTTGAAGGCGACGCCATGTCCAAGCTCAACGTCGGCCAGCGCCTCAAGCTGCTCGAAGAAAAAATCATCAGCTTCACCCGCGATCTGATGCACTTCGACCATTTCGCCATCCGCCTCCTGGACCGCAAAACCAACAAGCTCGAGCTGGTCATCAGCGCCGGCCTGCCCCCCGAGGCCCTGTCCATCGACCTCTGCGCCGAAAGCGAGGGCAACGGCATCAGCGGCTACGTCGCCGCCACCGGCCGCAGCTATATCTGCCCCGACGTCGAACGCGATCCGCGCTACGTCGTCGGTCTCGACAGCGCCAAGAGCAGCCTCACCGTCCCCCTGCGTTTGCACGACAAGGTCATCGGCATCTTCAACATCGAAAGCCGCCAGCGAGCCGCCTTCAACGAGGACGACCGCCAGTTCGCCGAAATCTTCGGCCGATACGTCGCCGTCGCACTCAACATTCTCGATCTCATGGTCGTCGAGCGCGTCAGCACCAGCCACAAGGTCGCCGACGACGTCTGTAGTGAAGTCGCCGGTCCCCTCAACGACATCGCCTCCGACGCCAACGCGCTCATCGAGGAATACATCGGCCAGGACGATCTCCGCCAACGATTGCAGCAGATCCTCGACAACGTCGGCGCCATCCGCAACAGCCTCCGCCAGGCCGCCGAAGGCCCCAACACCATCCTGGGCGCCGGCGACGTGAAAGGCGCCGACGACCCCGTCATCAGCAACACCCACGTCCTCGTCGCCGACGATGAGCCCAACATCCGCAACACCATCAGCGACGTGCTCCGCAAATATCACGCCGCCGTGACCCTGGCCGCCTCCGGTAACGAAGCCATCACCCTCATCGAGCAATCCCATTTCGACCTGGTCATCAGCGACATCAAAATGCCCGACAAGAGCGGCTACGACGTCTTTGCCGCCGTCCACAAACTCAATACCAGCACCCCCGTGATCCTTATGACCGGCTTCGGCTACGACCCCAACCACAGCATCGTCCGCGCCAGCCAGGAAGGCCTCCAAGCCGTCTTGTTCAAACCCTTCAAGGTCGAGCAACTGCTCAGCGAAGTCCGAAAAGCCCTGCAAGTGGCCCCCGTAAAACAATAACCCGCGGCGCGGAAACCAGAAATCCGAAATCCGAATGACGAATCAAATCCGAAATCCGAATGACGAAACGGTCTTCATTCGTCATTCGGATTTCGGATTTGATTCGTCATTCGGATTTTGGATTTCGAGCTTCCGTGCATCCCGCGTCAATCATCCGTAGAATTGCCCGCCGCTCGATGAAAGGACCTCCCCATGGCCAAACGTTTCCGCGATCTTTCAGAGCAGGATATCCTGGCGCTGGCGATTTCTTCCGAGGAAGACGACGCCCGCATTTACGCCGACGTCGCCGAACGCCTCGGCGCCGAATATCCCGCTACCGCCAAGATATTCGAGGGGATGCGGCTCGAGGAACTGGAACACCACCGCAGACTGACCGAAACGTACCGCAAACGCTTCGGCGATCACATCCCCCTCATCCGCCGAAGCGACGTCAAGGGATTTATTCCCCGAAAGCCGGTCTGGCTCGCCACGGTTTTGGGCATCGACTCGGTGCGCAAGCTGGCCGAGTCGATGGAACTGGAAACACGACGCTTTTACGAGCAGTCCGCCAAGAAAGTCACCGATGCTTCCACCCGGCAACTGCTCATGGACCTGGCCGAGGCGGAACGAAAACACTCCGATCTCGCCGAAGCGCTGGAGCGGAAACACGTAACCCCCGAGGCCAGGAAGGCAGAGAATGAAGCCCAGCGCCGGATGTTCGTGCTTCAAATCGTCCAGCCCGGTCTCACCGGATTGATGGACGGCTCGGTCTCGACGCTTGCCCCGGTCTTCGCGGCGGCGTTCGCAACGCAAAATTCGCTCGACGCCTTCCGCGTCGGACTCGCCGCCAGCGTCGGCGCCGGAATCTCCATGGGTTTCGCCGAAGCCCTCAGCGACGACGGCAGCCTCACCGGTCGCGGCAAACCCCTGCTGCGCGGCATCGTCTGCGGATTGATGACCACCGCCGGCGGCATCGGGCACACCATGCCCTACCTCATCCCCAATTTCCGAACCGCCACCGCCGTCGCCGTCGTCATCGTCGCCATCGAACTGCTTGCCATCAGCTACATCCGCAACCACTACATGGACACCCCGTTCCTCTCCGCCGCCTTCCAGGTCATCGTCGGCGGCGTCCTGGTTTTCCTCGCCGGAATCCTCATCGGCGTCGCCGGCTGAAAAAGGGGTCATAAGCCTTTTTCGGCGAAAATGGGATCATACGGCATCCTTGCCGCCCTTCGCTTTCTTGGGCCGACCCACGGCTCCCAACGAACTCTCCAGCCCCAGGCGACTGGCCGTTATTCTTGCCCACTCCGCCTCCCCGTACGGCCGGCCACGATCGCGCGAAAAGCGCAGTGACGCCAATTCCTTCTCATCCTGCGGCTCATTCACCCGCCGGATCCAATCCCGCGGCAGGGGAACCGGCCAAATCGCCAAGAGATCCTTCATCGGGCCGGAATTCCTGCCCCGCACCCACAGCGAACTGAATCGCCATTCTTCAGCCCGTGGGACCAGGTTCGCCCGCAGCGCGTTACGTTCCACATATCGGCACACGCTCAAAAAATGCCGGTCCTCCTGGATCGGAAAGCTCTTGAACCGGCTCTGGTACAAATGGCCGCGGCCGCCGCTGTGACGGTGAGCATGCCACCGCTGCGCGTGCGTCATCGTCAGCCACTGCATGAACCGCGACAACTGTCCATCTTTCTTGGGCCAGATTACGAGATGAAAGTGATTGGGCATCAGACAATAGGCACACACCCGCATCGTCTCTTCCCGCGCCACGGCCTGGGCCAACACTCGCTCAAATGCTTCATAATCCCCGGCGTCTTGGAACAACTCGATCATCCCCCACGTCCGGTTCATGACGTGGTAGGCCAGCCCGCCCGGAGCAAATCGAGGTTTGCGCGCCATGCGGCCATCCTACCAAAAAAGGGGTCATAAGCCAATTTCAAAATTATCGCACGACTTCCTTTCGGATCGGATGGCTCGAAAGCTGAAATTCAGGGAAAAATGCCGGCGAACCTACGCCATGACCATTGAAATGGCTTATGACCCCTTTTTCTGGTCAGAAGGCGGCGCGTCGTCAGTTCCCTCTTCCAGCTTCCGCCCGCGCGCCACGACGGCGCGCTTCAGCAGATACTCGATCTGGCCGTTGACGCTCCGCAACTCCTCCTGCGCCCAACGCTCGATCTCCGTCCAGAGCGCAGGATCGATCCGAAGAACTAAACTCTTTCGCTGAGCCATCCGGTTGCTCAGGTGTAAAGGGTCCCGGTGTTTATCACCGGATGAACTTCCGTTTCGCCGCAGAGCACCACCATCAGGTTGCTCACCATCGCCGCCTTGCGCTCATCATCCAGCACGACCACCTGCTTCTCCGCCAGGTCCTTCAGCGCCATCTCCACCATGCTGACGGCGCCGTGGACGATTTTCTGCCGGGCGGCGATGACCGCCTCGGCCTGCTGGCGGCGGAGCATCGCCTGCGCGATCTCCGGCGCGTACGCCAGATGCGTCAATCGGGCTTCGTCCACCACCACGCCGGCTTTGCCCAATCGCTCCTGCAATTCCCTCCGCAGCGCCTGCGAAATCTCGTCAACGCCGCTGCGCAGAGTGAGTTCGTCCTGCTCGCCGTTGTCGTACGCATAGGCGCTGGCGATGTGGCGAAGCGAGGTCTCGCTCTGCGTCGCAACGTATTTTTCGTAATCGTCCACGTCGAACGCGGCCTGCGCCGTGTCGTTCACGCGCCAAACGATCACCGCCCCGATCTCGACCGGATTGCCTCGCTTGTCATTGACCTTCAGCTTCTCCCCGTTCAGCGTCCGCGCCCGCAGCGAAATTTTGTACGGCGTCCGGGTCGCGCGCGGAAGCTGGGAAACGCCCCCCTTCGGCAATTTTGTATACAGCGGATTCGCCCAATGAAAGCCGCTCTCCCGCACCGTTCCCTTGTACGCCCCAAACAAGATCAGCACCCGCGCCTCGTTGGGCTGGAGCGTGAACAGCCCGGTCAGCAAAATGATGATCGCCACCAGCGCCACCATCCCCGGGATAAACGCGCACCAGAATTCATAATCCTCGTGGTGCGGCCTCGCGGCGATCGTCAGCGAGTAAATCACCAGGGCGATGTCCCCCAACAGCAGCACGAACAGCAACGGAAACATCAGCCACCCCGGCAGCACCGTTACCTCTTTTTCCCGATGGGGCGTCAAAACCGCCATGCTCATATCAACCTCCTCTTTTGAAGTGTTATCATTATGATATCATAATGAGATCATAGAGGTTGTAAAGGTGAAAAAGGGGTCAGAAGCCTTTTCGGTCGTCGTTACCCCGGCGGCCATGTAAACGGCCGCCCCGCCAGGACGTGCAGGTGCAGATGAAACACCGTCTGCCCCGCCCCGCGACCGCAATTGAAGATCGTCCGGTATTCGCTGTGCCCCATTTGCTTCATCAATTGCCCGGCCACCAGGAACATCCCTCCCACCAATCCCGCATCCGCCGGCTTCACGTCGTTGAGCGTCGGGATGAGCTTTTTAGTGATCACCAGCAAATGCACCGGCGCTTGCGGGTTGACGTCATAAATCGCGATATAAGATTCGTCCTCGTAGGCGATTTTAGCAGGGATTTTCCGGGCGATTATCTTGCTGAAAAGTGTTTCATCCATGCCCGGACAGATTGCAACTTTCGCCCCGCCGCGTCAAGTCTCGGCGGCCGTTTCAACACGGGTTTTCCAAAGACTTCGGGTGGTGTCCTAATTTGAAATTTTCCCGGCCCCTACGGGCCTTGGCCATTATGCAGGATTTCCTCATTTATGTCGGCTTGTCGATTGAGATGATCTTGAATCGCGGAAACTGCCCACAAAAGGATGATTATCACCAATAGCCACGCCAGGAGCTTGAATATGCCGGGGATTACCGGGCGAGTTTCGATTGGTTCTTCGCGTATTACTGGTGACAACCGACTGCGGCATTCCGCACAAACGATGTGGCCTTGCCAATCATGGGGCGTTTCCAGTTTGCCAATCGTACGGCCACAGTTCGCGCATACGGCCATGCGGGCATTCTACCACCCACGCACGAAAAAGCCGCCCGGAGGCGGTAATCTGAAATTCCGTCCTGACATCTTCGACTTTCGAGAATCGCGGCAGTTTTCCGATATCAAAATCGGAGAAACGCCGAAATGGCATACCTCAAACCATTCGCGATTGCGATTTATGACGAATGGAGATCGGTGATGACCAGTAGCGTCATTGCAATAGTCCTTTTGTTTATAGGACCGTTTGTCTCCCAGAAATGGATCGGGCTTCTTCTTTCCGTGGCCGGAGTCTTGGGTCTTTTGTTTGCGTCGTATCGCCTGTGGGTCAAAGAATACAAACGAGCCCGAGATGCGAACAGGCATCCATTCGATAAAGAACTAGCAGACAAAATCAAATACGAAATTTCGATCTTGCTTCCCAGCTTCACGCTGCTTCTAGAGCAAATGCTTATTTTGGGGGGGACAATGAACGAATATTCTGCAAGGAAGTTTCTGGTGGGAAGGCAGTTCTCGAACGTATCTGAGCATCCGCTTGCAGAGTTGGCAAAAGAAACTGGATGGCTGCAATTCGACGGGATTGACGCATATACGATTCGCCCGACGATCAAAGAAGCTCTAACGGCCTTTTTCAAGGCGAATCAAACCGCTGCCAGCAACTCGTCCAATTCCCAAACATGATCTGTGACGCCAGCGGCCATCGCCGGGGTAATCCGCGTGGTGCCGTGGACCCGGCAGAAGTTGTAGTGGGCGACGTGGAGGGCAACCGCTGCCGCAAGGTTTTCGAGCTTCTTTGAGAAGCCGAGCGATAGCCGCGTGAACCGCCTCATAAACGTGCGGATCGTGAGGTTGTTCCGTTCAACGTGGCTGGTGCAAATCGACTTCAAATCAATATCAGCGAGGCCCGTAATCTGGCGACGTTCAGACGCCACCAGAACGGGTGGGCCGTACCGGCCGGGTTGAATCGGCTCGGCAAATTCCTTGATGATTTGGCCGTAGGCGATTTCGTCGCCGAAGGCGTTTTTAACGGCATTGGGATACGCTTGCCATCCATCGGTTGAAAGCTGGGGCGCATCCGTGACGATCCGGTCAGCAAGGTCATACATGAACGCCTGAGTGACTTCCGTGCATCGCTTGCCGATGGCGAATGTCGCAATGAGCTTCGTGTCCTGATCGAACGCAACGTACAGGAATTGATCGCCCATCGTGGGATTAACGACCAGCGCCCGCTTTAACGTCTCTTGCTTGCAACCCACGAATGTCCAGATTTCATCCGCCTGGACATGCCGGAGCTTGAGGTTACGCAGCCAAGCGTTGAGGAATTTCTTGCACTTGCCGCCGACGTTCACGGCCAGCCGCATGATTGTATCGCGATGAACGCCGGTCAGCCGTTCAATGGAACGGATGGAGTTTCCTTCAACCAAAAGGTGAATGATCGCCTGTTGCTTCAATCGGGGTAGTGCGTTTGCCATTGCGAATTCCTTTCCTATTCCGGGCGGAATTCGCTAAAATGCTGTTTCCTAGTCGGCAGTTAGCGTATCCCGCTGATTGTCACTTCCCCGGTTGTTGATAGCAGCCGGGGTTTATATTTGTATTGTAGCAACAAAAACCCCACAGTCAACAAAATTCTTCTTGATTTGTGAGTTTTTTGTTGCTACAGTCATTTTATGGCAAGACCAAAGAAAACGGCTGGACAGGCCAAAACCAACATGCTGCGCATCCGGCTTACCGAGGATGAGCGAAAGACCATCGACCGGGCGGCGGCCTCAAAAAGCCTCGAAACGTCCACCTGGGCGAGATTTGAGCTTATGACGCTTGCCAAGCGGCTGGCGGCAAAGGCATGATGCCCCGCTTTCGCGGGACTGGAAATTGGTGGCGGACGTGCTACGATGGGGATGTAGCGCCCCAGCGGAAACCGGTATCTCACAAAACACTCGCTTTCCGTGACGGGCATTACTACGGGCCGGACCTCGCGGGTCACGGCCTTTTTCATGCGCCGACAACGGGATTCCAGTATTTCAAATCGGGCGGATTTGTATGTAGCGCCGATGTAGCGCTACGCGGTCGGTGGGAAGTAACCCTCACCATCGCCGTAATTTGTGAATCCAGCGGGACGCAACTTTTCGCGGAACACGCGCCGGAAGTGTTCTGGAGTAACCCCGCAATCCAATGCAATTATGTCGCCGAGCTTGCCCGGATATTTAATTATGTATTGAGCGATTTTCTTGGCAGTTCCGCGAAGTGGCTTGAGCGATTGGGCAGCTAATGCTTCCAGCGCCTTGATTTGGCGTTCTTTAAGTTTTAGGGCTTCTTCGTCGATTTTAAGCTGGCGCTCGCGGGCGTCCTCTTCCCGGCTTTCGCGGCTTACCCGCTCCTCAAAATCTCCCGACGATTCCCCGCGCTTTTGATGCCACATTCGCCGCAAGCGTCTCACCTTTCACGGGACCGATCCGGGGCGATGATCTGGAAGGTGAGAGCCAGACCACCGCCCGGACCTTCGGCGGGTAATTAGGCCGCCGTTCCCGATGCTCGATATTTTACGATGGCAAGTTGTGGTAAACTAGCGCCGTTAGCCGAAAGGCCAAATGCGAGCATTGATTTGGGGATGGCTTGCGATATGGACGGGGCTGATTATCGTTCTCACAGTTGCCAAGCTCGACACGGCGGCAGTGGCCTTATGGGTAGTTACCGCCATCATTCTTGTGATTCTTTTTGCTTGGTTTCCGGGTTACAACGCGACCTGGATGCGGAATCATCCACAAGCCATAGCGATCACGGTTGGAGGGTGGCTTTGGCTTATCCTTCCGTTTATCGCCATTTGGACGATAGGTTACCTGGAACCATTCCGTTGGCCCGCTGGACAGATCGTGTTTGGCGGGGTGAACGTAATAATCTGGTTCGTTCTTGTGGTTTGGTCGTATGCCGGCGGCCAATCTCCACAAGCGATCCCTTCATACAAAGGACCACGCGCGAAATCTCTGAGTTATCCTATCGAAAGAAAATTCCGGGTTATGGGTGTTGATCGCGCGACAAAGATGGACACAACTTGGTTTTGCATCGCGGACAATGAGGCGAACGCCAAGGTCAAGGCCGAATTAGAGGGAATCGTCGTAACCTCCGTAACTCCGGAGATGTAACTAACGGTCGTTTTGCTTTTCCTCTGCACAAAGTCAAATTAGGACACTACCAGACTTCGGGTGCAGTCCGGAATAGAATTGACGCGGAAATACGGCACCGATATAGTCCGGCCGAGCCTTCGCACTTCCCCCATCGGAGCGTCATGAGTCAAGCCGTTTCGTCTCCAGCTAAAAATCCGGCCGGGCTTGAGGGCGTTGTGGCGGCGCCCAGCGAAATCTGCTTTATCGACGGCGTCGAGGGCCGGCTGGTCTATCGCGGGTACGATATCGCCGACCTCGTCGAAAACGCCACATTCGAGGAGACCGCCTTCCTGCTTTGGAAGGCCAGGCTGCCGGTCCGCTCGGAATTGACGCAACTCAAGGCCCAGCTTGGGGTTCATGCCGCCCTGCCGCCCCACACCCTGGCGGTGCTCAAGGCTTTGCCCCCCTCCACCGAGCCGATGGACGCTTTGCGGACCGCCGCCAGTTCTCTCAGCAGCTCCGACCCCGATCTGCAAAACAACGACCCGGCAGCCAATCTTCGCAAGGCCATCCGCTTGACCGCCCAATTGCCAACCATCGTGGCGGCGTTCGATCGCCTGCGGCGAGGCCGCAAGCCGATCCGCCCCGATCCGCACGCCTCCATCGCCGGCAATTTCCTTCACATGCTCAACGGCTCACGCGCTCACGAAACGCTGGTGCGCGTTCTCGACGCGGCGCTGGTCCTTCACGCCGAGCACGGCTTCAACGCCAGCACGTTCGCCGCTCGCATCACCGCCGCCACTCTCGCCGACATGCACGCCGCCGTCACCGCCGCCCTCGGCGCCCTCAAAGGGCCTCTGCACGGCGGCGCCAACCAGGAAGTCATGCAGCTTCTATTGGAATGCGGCGATGCCCCGACCGCCGCCAAACGCGTCCGCGAACTGCTCGACGCCGGCCAGAAAATCCCCGGCTTTGGCCATCGCGTCTACAAAACTTTCGATCCCCGCGCCGCCTTTCTGCGCAAGATGAGCCGCCATCTCGGCGAAGTCGCCGGGAATACCAAGTGGTACGAAATGTCCGAGCAGCTCATCCCCATCGTCAAGGAGATGAAGAACAAAGACCCCAACGTCGATTTCTTCAGCGCCAGCGCCTACTACGTGATGGGCATTCCCATCGATCTTTACACCCCGATTTTCGCCATCGCCCGCATCGCCGGCTGGACCGCACACGTGATGGAACAGCACGCGAATAATCGGATCATCCGACCCCAGGACGATTACCGCGGACCGTTTGGGTTGAAGGTTGTGCCGATTCACCAGAGGTGAATGCGGAAATTCGAAACTCGAAATTCGAAATTCGAATGACGAAACGCCTTGGTTTCGAATTTCGAGTTTTGAATTTGATTCGTCATTCGAATTTCGAATTTCGAGTTTCCATCGCCGCTCTCAAATTCCCCGCCGCTTCACGCAGGATGGTCCTCGCTTCCCCCGCATCCACCCCGCTCTTCTTCATCACGATCGCCGTCTTCACTTCCCCATCGGCTGACCTCAAAACCTCCATCGCCTCATCCCGCGACGTTCCCGTCAGCATCGCCACGATCCGCGCCGCACGGTCCCGCAATTTCTGATTCGTCGCCTTCAGATCGACCATCAGGTTCTCGTGAACTTTCCCCATCCGCACCATCGCCAGCGTGGTGATCTGATTCAGCACCAATTTCGTGGCCGTCCCGGCTTTCAGCCGGGTCGATCCCGTCAACACTTCCGGCCCGGTCAGCGGTCGAATGACGAGATCGGTCTTCGGCTCAGCATCCGTTTTCTCCACGCAGCACAGGAAAACCGTTTTCGTGCCCAACTCCGCCGCCCGTCCCAGCGCCCCGCGCACAAACGGCGTCGTCCCCCCCGCCGCGATCCCGATCACCACGTCCGCCGGCCCCACCTTTTTGGCATCCATCGCCGCCGCCCCATCGTCTTCCCGGTCCTCCGCCCCTTCCACCGAGCGGAACATCGCCCCCTCTCCGCCGGCGATCACCCCCTGCACCATTCGCGGATCGACCCCGAACGTCGGCGGACACTCCGCCGCGTCCAATACGCCCAGCCTTCCGCTCGTCCCCGCCCCAACGTAAATCAATCTCCCCCCGGCCTTCAGCGCCGTCGCCACCATCTCGATAGCCCGCGCCACCTCCGCGCGTTGCGACGCCACCGCTTTCACGGCCACCGAATCCTGCTCATTCATCACCGCCAGCGCATCGAGGATGGACATACGGTCCAACTCCGTCGATTCCGCCAGCCGCTGCTCAGTCAGTAAACTCGATCGATCCAAAACATGTTCCTTTTCATTCGGCATTTGGCATTCGGCATTCTCTTCTCACGGCCTCGGCGTCACCGCCCCGAGCACCACTCTCCGTTTCGCTCCCGTCGCCGCCGGCACGTTCCCCGGCAACCCGTCCAACGTCGCCGCTCCCAGCAGCGCGAACGCCATCGCTTCCTTCGCCGCCGATGGAATCCCAAGCTCATCGATCGTCCTCACGTCGCAACGAGGGAGCCCCCGGCGAATCAAGTCCATCATCGTCTTGTTCAACGTCCCACCTCCGCTGACGATGATTTCGTCCGGCAATGCCCCACGGAAATTCCGCATCGAATCCGCGATGGCATCGGCCGCGATCCGGCACGCCGTTCGCGCCAGGTCTTCCAGCCGATATCGCCGGCCCTTCTGCGCATCGGCAAACAGTTTAATCATTGCCGGGCCATCGGTGGACTTCGGCGGCGGCTTGGCGAAATAAGCCGATGAAAGCACGTGTTTGACGATCTCATCGACGGCCGACCCTGTGGCCGCTACTGCTCCGCCCTCGTCCCAGCCGATTCCCTGCGGATCGCTTTGCCGCATCAGATCGTCGCTGAGGCAATTTCCAGGCCCGGTGTCGAAGGCGACAAGTTCGTCGATTCCGCAACCAGCGCGAAGGTACGTCAGATTCGCGATCCCCCCGAGGTTGAGCAACGCTCGATTTTTACCTTCGTGCCGAAACAGCAGATAATCCGCCAGCGCCACCAGCGGCGCCCCCTGCCCGCCGGCGGCGCAATCCGCACGCCGGAAGTCGCTCACCACCACGCTTCCCACTTCCGCCGCCACCAACGCCGGATCCAGCCACTGAATCGTATTGGGCGGATCGTGATAGAGCGTCTGCCCGTGCGCCGCAACCGCCGCCAGGTCCCCGGCCGCCATACCCGCCATCACCAGCGTTTCGTTAACCGCCGCCGCATAACAAAGCGAAATCTCGCGCCCGGCTTCGGCCAGCGCGGATATCGGCATCGCCTCTCCCATGCGAATGCGCGAAATCCTCTCCCGCAATTCCCGCGGGAATCCCCTGCCATGCCACGCCAGCAGTTTGGCCGACATTTCCAGACCGCATCCGCTAATGCCAACCAGGGCCACGTCCACGCCGTCGGCGCTGGTTCCGCTCATGGCGCCGGCGATGATCCGCACGTTTTCGCCCATGGCGCTAATTTACCGCGCCCACGATTTCGTTAAACCCGTCCCAGCCGCATAAACCCTAACCGCCGCCAAATTCCCCAAATTAAACTTCCGGACGTCGCATTTTCTTCCCCGGATGCCGAAAAATGTGCTTCCCACCGCAACATTAGCGGAATATAATCGTATAATTAGGGCGAAGCCTATTGATGTCGCCGTAGTTCAGGATGGGTTGCTCATGCCCGACCAGGGGAAACAAAACGAAACGCCTGCCGTGGACGGCTCCGTCGGCACCGCTGTCGCTGTGCCCCAGGCCAATCCCCGGCAGGACACCGCGCCTGCAACCCCACCCTCGGCAAAGTTGCCTCCCTGGAGGGTCCTTCTTCACAACGATGACAAGAACGAGATGGTTTTTGTCATCCATGCCATCGTTGAACTCACTCCGCTCAATCGCCAGGAAGCCCTGACCAGGATGCTCGAAGCTCACGACCGCGGCGTTTCGCTTCTTGTCGTCACGCACAAGGAACGCGCCGAACTCTATCAGGATCAGTTCCAGTCCAAAGGCCTCACCGTCACCATCGAACCGGAAAATTAAAAGAAGTTGCAAGTTGCAAGCGGCAAGTTGCAAGTTAGGAGTTGCAAGTTGCGCGCAGGGATAGTGTCCTTGCTTGCAACTTGCCCCTTGCAACTTGCACTTCCCCTTCTTCACTCAAATTTGCAATCCTTTTCAATCGCCGATTTCAGCCGTTTCAGATATTCGCTTGCCGAAATGTCCACGCAGCCGAAGCGCCTCAGATGCGGCGTCGTGGCCTGGGCGTCCAGCAGTTCAAACCCCCGCTCGCGCAACCGATCCACAAGATGCACCAGCGCCACCTTGCCCGCATCGCGCACCAAATGAAACATGCTCTCCCCGAAAAACGCCCCGCCCAGGCTCACCCCGTACAATCCCCCCGCCAGCTTGCCCTCCTTCCACGCTTCGACGCTGTGGGCGCATCCCAACTCGTGCAGGCCAACGTACGCCGCGATGAGCGGCTCATTGATCCACGTGCCCCCAACGCGATTGGCCCGGCATGCCCGCATCGTCGCCTCGAAATCGTGGTTGATCCGGATTTCAAATCCCCCCTGCTCCGGCGATTTCCTCACCAACGCCCGCAGCGTCCCCGGAACGTGAAACGCTTCCAATGGAATTATTCCCCGCGGCTCAGCCGTGTACCACTGAATCCGCCCCTCCCGATTCGCCATCGGAAACAAACCCTGCGCATATGCGCTCAGCAGCGTCCGAGGATCTAATGAAACCTGGCTCGACATGGCGTCAATTATCAATTGATAATGGATAATTGATAATTCACCAAGGCATTATCAATTGTCCATTGTCAATTGTCACTTGCCCTCGAAACGCCGCCGTGGAAAGCTCCGGGAAATGGCCCGTTATCCCGGCGCGGCGCTTGGCCAACTGGAACATCGACTTCAGTTGCGCCGCCCAAATCCCCTGGCCGCGCATCCGCGAAGAGAAATTCGGATCGTTCAATTTTCCACCCCGCATCTCCCGCACCCGATTCAGCACCTTCTCCTTCCGGTCCGGGAAATGCCGGCTCAGCCAGGCCTCGAACAGCTCCTTCACCGCCCACGGCAACCGCAATGCCTGATATCCAGCGAACCCGGCGCCCGCCTCGGCCGCCGCCGACAGGATCGCCGGCATCTCCTGATCGTTCAGCCCCGGGATCATCGGCGCCGCCATCACCCCCACCGGGATTCCCGCCTCCGCCAGCATTCGCACCGCCTCCAGCCTCCGCCCCGGCACGCTCGTCCGCGGCTCCATCTTCATCGCCAGCGAGCGGTCCAGCGTCGTGATCGAAACCATCACCGCCGTCGCCCGGTGTGACGCCAGCTCGCGCAGCAGATCGATGTCGCGCGTCACCAGATGGTTTTTCGTCAGGATGGTCACCGGATTGCGAAACTCCGCCAGCACCTCCAGACATCCCCGCGTGATTTTCAATCTCCGCTCGACCGGCTGATAGCAATCCGTCACCCCCGACATCTGCAACACCTTGGGCTTCCATCGCCGGCTGGCCAATTCCCCCCGCAACAACTTCGCCGCCTCCATCTTCACCATGATCTTCGATTCAAAATCCAGCCCCGCCGAAAACCCCAGATATTCATGCGTCGGCCTGGCGAAGCAATAAATGCATCCATGTTCACATCCGCGATACGGATTGATGCTCGCCTCAAACCCGACGTCCGGGCTGTCATTGGTCGCAATGATCTTGCGCGTTTTATCGCTGAAAAATGCCGTGCGCGGCTCCGCATCCTGCCCATCCCCCAACTCCGGATCAGGCAACACTTCCAGTTGAACGAATCGGTTTTTCGGATTCCCGACCGCTCCCCGCCCCTTACCGCCCGGCAACTCGGACAGCGGATATTCGCCGCACACTCGCTTCATTGCAGCCCCATTCTATTCCCACCGATCCCCCAACGATGCCCCACCCATTGCAGATTTGATTGCCCCGAAACAAATCAATCCCCCGAACGCCCGCGTTCACCTTTCCCCCGAAAGCCGCGGGATGGTAATCCCGCGGTCTTCGAACGCCACGATATAGATAACGGGACAGGGGCACGCTTTTTTCAAACCACTCATTTTGAACGCAGACGACAAATCGCTTTGACGGCGGAAGTTACCCCCAATAAACGTCAGAGTCCTCATATTCGGCGCAAATTTGCCGTTTTTTTATTGCAACTTGTGCTGGATATCCTAAAATGACCGCGTTCAGATACGAATTTGGATTCGTATTTTGCGTCAAGACAAAAGGCCATTTTTTGAAGGAGGTTGCTGTGCAATCAGATCTCTTGGCTTGTGAAGGGAAGAAAATGATGAACAGGCTGAGCAAGTTGCTCGCCCTCGGCCCCGCAGCCGTTACTTTGGGCGCGCTGCTCATTGCCGGCGGAGCCCGCGCCGGAGTCATTAACGGTTACCAGACGCCGGCTCCAAACGACCCATATCAGGGGGGCACCGCGCAGATCAACGGGGGGGGATCCATCCAAACTCCCGACCCCAACAACGCCGGCCCAGGCGGCGCTGGCGGACCGTCGGGAAACGTTGTCGACATTGACAAGACCTTTAATTCATTATTGCCTATCGACATTACTTTCCACGTGGCTGACAGTCCGAATCCGGGACCGCCAGTCACACCCGGCTACACGTCGTACTTGTTCGACGAAACCGTCCTCAATAACACCGGCTTCGACTGGACCGATTACCATTTCCAATTGGGCTTCGGAACCGGGCCTACTTTCGCGTTGGCCGCCGCTCCTTCCGAGCTCCAGTTCGATCCCGGAAACCCGGCTGGTAACGATGTCTTCCTCACTGGAGTTCAGACGGAGTACACCGTCGATTGGACCAACGGCTTGGTCCCCAATCTCACAACGGACGGCTTCGATGTTCAAGTCATTGTCCCCGATACAGCCTTGGCCAACGCAGGGGCATACGCCGATCCCGCCGGCGGCGGCTATACTTTCACGTTGCGCCAGTTTCCGACCGTCCCCGAGCCCACGTCCTTCGCCGGCCTGGGTATGGCATTGTTAGTCGGAATGTCTCGTCGCCGCGCACGCCTGGCGAAGGCCTGAACGAAAGCAAAAATTAGACCCCTGCCGTCCAAAATGAAACCCGCGATCCGAGATCGGACGCGGGTTTTTTCTTGGCGACGGAACAGAAAAACGGGACAGGTCCAATTCCGCGACGGCGGCAGATATTGGACCTGTCCCGTTTTTGCTGCCCCTACCGGGCCGGCAGAGGCGCCGGGCCGGCGTGCGTCGGTGTGACCACGTTGATTTTCCCGTCCTCGCCGAACGTCAATTCATCCACGCAGACCGAACGGCGAAAGGAATTTCCGTTCGATAGCTCGCTGGTGTGGTAGAACACATACCACTTGCCGCGGAACTGTACCACCGAGCCGTGCTGCGTGACCGATGCGGCATGCTCCATCACCTTGCCCGCGTAAGTGAAGGGACCCATCGGATTGTCTGCCATGGCGTAAACCTGCGTGGAAGTGGGAGCCCAGCCGTTCGAATAAACGAAATAGTATTTCCCGCCCCGCTTAAACACGAACGGGCCCTCACCGTATCCTTGCGGAAGCACCGGGTTCTGGCCCGGCTGCGCCAGCTCGATCGGCGCACCGTGCGAATCCAGGAACACAACGTCCTGAATCTCCCCCGCCAGTCCCGTCATGGATGGGTTCAGTTTGACCACCTTCGGCGCGCGACATCCGAAATACAGATAGGAGCCGCCGCCATCATCGATGAGCACCGCCGGGTCAATCGGCTCGGCGCCCGCGGCGGGCATCAAGGCGTTGTCGATCAGCGGCTTGCCGATGGCGTCTTTGAACGGGCCTTCCGGAGTATCGCCGACCGCAACGCCGATCTTGGAACGATCGACCGGTAGGAACAGATAGTATTTCCCATTGGCATTCACACAGTCCGGCGCCCATGCCCAGCGAGTGGCCCACGCAAAGCCTTTGAGGCTGAAGATACTGCCGTGGTCCTTCCACGTGGCCATGTCGGTCGTCGAAAGCAGCCGCCAATCCACCATGTCCCAATAGTTGGCATCCGGCTGATCGTGCGAGGCGTACACGTAAAGCCGATCCCCGAAAACGCGGGCGCAAGGATCGGCGGTGAAGATATCTTTCACCACGGGGTTCCCCGCTCTGGCCATTACCGTGCACAGCAGCAGCGGAATCAGTGCGCAAATTCGCGTCATAGGCTTCTCCTTCGAACAGAAAACGGGACAGGTCCCGTTTTTCCCGTCACTGGGGGTTTCCTACCCATCCCTATTCCCTCCTCCACCCCGTCCCATCCGCCCTATCTTCCAGCGTGATCCCGATCTTCTTCAGCCCATCCCTCACCATATCGGATAACGCGAACTGCTTCGATTTCCTTGCCTCATTGCGAAACTGAATGATCAGGCTCATCAGTTGCTCGACGGTCCCCGGCTCCTTGGCGCGCACGCCGGGAATCTCCGGCCGGAACAGCCCCAATATCTGCCCCAGCCGCCGCAGCGTCTGCGTGGCCGCCGCCGCCGCCTGGATCACGTCCGGCTGCCGCTCGGTTTCCGTCTGGTTCCGCTCCAGAAGCGCGTTGATCGATCCGGCCATCTCGTGCAGCACCGCGATCGCGCCCGCCGTATTGAAATCATCGTCCATCATCTCCAGGAACCGCATTTTGTCGCCGATCGTCTGGCGGGCGAAAACCCCCACCTCCGACTCCAGCAAACGATTGGCCAATTGGTCCATCCCCGGCGAATTCTCCGCCAGCGGTTTGCCCGCCAGCCGCTCGATGCGCTCCACCAGGCGGGTGAAGACCGCCAATCCTTTTTTCGAATTCTCCAGCACTTTATCCGTGAATTCGATGGGCCGGCGATAGTGCGTCGACAGGAGCATGTAGCGCACCAGTTCCGCGCCCCAGGTGTCGAGCAATTCCCGCGCGGAAACCACGTTCCCCAGGCTCCCGCTCATCTTTTCGTCCGTCCATTCCCCGCTCGCGGCCTTCGTTTTGATCCGCGTCAGCCCGTTGTGCAGCCAATATTTCGCAAACGGTTTTCCCGTCGCCGATTCGGATTGCGCCAGTTCGTTCTCGTGATGCGGGAACATCAGGTCCATCCCCCCGCCGTGGATGTCGAAAGTCTCACCCAGATATTTCATGCTCATCGCCGAACATTCGATATGCCACCCGGGCCTGCCCTTGCCCCAGGGCGAATCCCACGCCGGCTCCCCCGGCTTGGCCGACTTCCACAACGCGAAATCCGCCGGGTTGCGCTTCCCCTGCCCTTCCAACGCGCGCACGCCGCTCTCCTGCTCCTGCACCTTTCGGTTCGACAGCTTCCCGTATTCCGCATCCTTCCCCACCTCGAACCAGACGTTGCCCCCGACCGCGTATGCGAATCCCCCGGTCAAAAGCTTCTGGCACAACTCGATGATGTCGCCGATGTGCTCCGACGCCTTGGGAAATTTGTCCACCGATTCGATTCCGAACCGCGACAGGCATTCCAGGTATTCCGCCGTGTACTTCTCCGCCAATTCCGCAACCGTCGTCTTCTGCTTGGCCGCCGCGTCGATCAGCTTGTCCTCCACGTCCGTGACGTTCACTACCCAGAACACGTCGAAGCCCTTGTATTTCAGGTATCTCTTGATCGCGTCGAATATGACCGGCCCCACCATGTGCCCGACGTGCGGCGCCTTGTAAACCGTCGGCCCGCACAGATACATCCCCACCTTCCCCGGCTTGACCGGGACGAACAATTGTTTCTCACGCGTCAGTGTGTCGTAAACACGCAGGCTCATGGTGGACCTTTCCGCTTGAGCAGCACCACCGCATGCGCCGCGATCGCCTCGCCACGGCCTACCGCGTCGCATCCCTCGTTCGTTCCCGCCTTGACGTTCACTTCACATCCCACCATCGGCGCAATCTTCCGGCACATCTTTGACTTGTACGCCTTCAGCCTCGGCCGCTCGGCCAGAATTGTCACGTCCACGTTCACCACCGCATAGCCCAGGGCTTTCGCCTGCCGCATCGCTCCTTCAACGAACAGGCGGCTGGCGGCGTTTTTCCAGCGCGGATCGGTGTTGGGAAACATCTCGCCGATGTCGCCCTGGCCCAGCGCTCCCAGCAGCGCGTCCACCACCGCGTGCAGCACCACGTCCCCATCCGAGTGCGCCACCGCCGACATGCCATCCGCCACTGCCACCCCTCCCAGCATCAGCTTGCCTCCGGGCCGCAGGCGGTGGATATCGTATCCATGTCCAATCCGTAAATCATCGTTTTTCTTTTTGCTCACAGCCCGTATTCCCTGATCTTGCGATACAGCGTTCGCTCGCCGATGCGAAGAATGCGCGCCGCCTGCTCCCGGTTCCCATCCACCATCTTCAACGTATTCCGGATCAATTCCTTCTCCGCCTCCTCGATGCTGATGCCCACCAAATTCGTGATCCCCGAAATGTGCTCCGCCCCCGCGGCGGGCTGAATCTCCGCCGGCAGCGATTCCACCCCCATCATTTTCCCGGGCGCCAGCACCACCATGTTCTCCACCGCAGTCCGAAGCTGACGCACGTTCCCCGGCCAATTGTACGACACCAGCATCTGCTGCGCCGCCGGCGTTATCCCCTCCAACTCCTTCTTGTATTTCTCCGCGAATTCCTGCAAAAAATAGTGCATCAGCAGCGGAATGTCCTCCCGCCGCTCCCGCAGCGGCGGCAGGCTTAGCGTCACACCCTTGATCCGGAAAAACAAATCCTCCCGGAATTGCTTCTCCGCGACTATCTCATCCAGCTTCCGGTTGGTGGCGCTGATCAGACGCACGTCCACTTCGAGCGGCTCGTTGCTCCCCAGCCGAACCACCTCCCCGTTCTCCAACACGCGCAATAATTTCGCCTGCATCACCGCCGGCATGTCGCCGATCTCATCCATGAACAGCGTCCCCCCGTCCGCGTGCTCGAACCGGCCCTCCCGCTCCGTTTGCGCCCCGGTGAACGCGCCCTTGACGTGCCCGAACAATTCGTCTTCCAGAATACTCTCGCTCAAGCCGGCGCAATTCAACGTCACCATCCGGTTCTTCCGCCGCCGGCTGTTGTAATGAATCGCCCGCGCGATCAATTCCTTGCCCGTCCCGCTTTCCCCCATGATCAAAACCGGGATGTCGCTGGCGGCCACCTGCCGCGCCGTCGTCAGCACCCGCTGCATCGCCCCGCTCTTGCCGATGATCCCCTCGAATCCGCTTTGCTCCAGCAGCTCTTCCCGCAAAACCTGGTTCTGCTTCTGCAACGCCGCCCGCTCCGCCGCCCGGTTCACCTGCGCCCGAAAATGATTCAAATCCAACGGCTTCTCGATGAACCCGTACGCACCCTCGTTCATCGCCTCTACCGCGATCGGAATGTCCCCGTGCGCCGAAACCAGAATCACTTGCGGCGGCGGAGTCAGCGACTTCGCCTTCCGCAACACCTCCAGCCCGTCCCGCTTCCCGTCCATCACCAAATCCGTGACGATCACGTCGTAGCTCTTTTGCTTCAGCCGCGATTCCGCCTCCGCCAGATTGAACGTCACGTCGCACCGATGCCCCTGCCGCTGCAGGGCCTCGCACATCACCTGCGCGTGGTCCCGCTCGTCATCCACCACCAACACCGTTGCTTTGGGTATTTCGTTATCCAGCATGGCAACGCCAGCATCTTACACGCTCGCCCGCTTCGCCGCTCTATCTCCTATCTTCAAATGCGTTACCGCGAAGGCGCACAGCGCGAGCTCTGCCCGCAACCCAATAAAGATCTCACGCAGAGGCGCAAAGGCGCAGAGAAGCAAAAGAAGTCAAGGCCTTTGTTTTCTTTCACTTCTCTGACTTCTCTGCGCCTTTGCGCCT
>JBEKEC010000006.1:0-136512 GCA_050014015.1 Tepidisphaeraceae bacterium | reverse complement strand
AATCCGGCGCGCAATCCGTTTTGTCGCTGCGTTCCGCATGGCTCAACGACCAATGGGAGGAATTTTGGAGTCAACGCCCTCTGGCGGCGTAAGAACCCACCTACTTTGATGGCTCAGACCCTATCTCCTTCCGCGGCGTTGGTTAGCCTGCCGCGGGAGGTTATATTGTTAGCAAATCGGTAATCGGTCGTTCAATTCCCCTGTTGCGGTGATGTGATGCCGGAAAAGAGGACTTCGCGTTTGGGCGACGTGTCCGCGTTGGTTCGCGCGTCGAAATCGCTCGGAATGCCGGCCGGCGGCGATGGCGTGAACCGCCGCCGCCGGCTCGTGGCCATGTTCTGCTCCATGCTGGGAGACCAGGTGCTCGATGGCAAGCCCGCCGCTGTCGCGGGCCCGCCCCTTTCCCCGCGACAGCGGCAGACTCTGGAACTCCTCCTGGCCGGCAATGCCGAGAAGCAAATCGCCGCACGCCTTAGCATTAGCCGCCACACCGTCCATGTTTACGTCAAATCACTCTACAAGCGGTTTGCCGTAAACAGCCGGCCCGAACTGCTCGCCAAGTGGGTGCGCAAATAAGCCCTCTTCCCGTCCTATCCACCCCGAATTCCCTCATTCCCACGTCAAGTATAGAGCAATCGCCCACCAGCACTCAATTAACCTAAATGGGTGAGCGGCGGTGGCGTAGCGGGCGGTTCTGTTCTATCCTCTGCACTTTCACCGATGAGAATGAGGCCACTATTGGCATGAACGACCGCCCGAAAATCAAGGGGAAAAAACATCGCTATTTCTGGCGGGCCTGCCGCTATCTCTGGCCGTATCGCGCCAAGGTGGTGATCTCGGTCGCTTCCGCGGTGTTCGTCGGTCTGGCCATGACCGGTGGGTTGACCACCATGATCCCGATCATGCGGGTCATGCTCAGCGGCGACACCATCCAGGCGTGGGGCTATCGCCACTCCGCCGAGCAACGCCTGGACGTCAAATTCGTCGCTGAACCCACCGAAGTGCAGCTCGCCCAGGCCCTGCAAGGCCGCGCGAAGGCGGCCGGACTTAAATCCGCCGACGTCATTACCGACGCATCCCCAGCGCCCGCCGGCGCGCCGACCAGTCCGTTTCCCCAAATCACCGGCGATCCGGCGGCTTGGAGCACCACCGATCAGTGCTATCGCGCCGGCGAGATCCTGCGGCGAATCGCCTGGACCCGCCCGGGTCCCGGGCAGGACCCAACCAGCGGTGGCCAGATTGCGCTGACCGTCGCGGCCCGAAATCTGACCGTCTGGGTTCCTTTGCATCCGGCCAAGTGGTACGACGACATTGGGCTAAAAGCCGTTCAAGTGCTTCCCTTGAAACCCGTGGCATCCGTCGCCACCGTCTTCGGGCTCCTCGCCATTATCGCCCTCGTCGGCAACGTCGCACGCTTTTTTCAGGAGCATCTGTCGGACCAGTCGGCCATCCTCGCCGCCAACGACATTCGCCAAAGACTTTACGATCGCGTCCTGCGCATTCCGCTGTCATCGTTTGGCAAGCAGGGCGCCAGCGACGTCACCAGCAGGTTGATTACCGACGTGGACAATCTTCAGGACGGTTTCAAGACGGTGCTCGGCCAGAGCATCCAGGAGCCGATCAAGGCGGTCATGGCATTCGTATTCGCCGTGTGGGTGAGTTGGCGATTGACGATATTCATCATCATCCTTGCCCCTTTGATGGCCCTGATGATGAAGAAGTTCGGTAAGAAGATGCGCCGCGCCAGCCGCGCGGCGCTGCGTTCCTCCTCCGTCCTGCTCGGACAGATCGAGGGAACTCTCGTCGGCATCCGCGTTGTCAAGGGATTCAACGCGGAGAAGTTCGAGCGCCGGCGTTACAGCAACATACTTCGTTCGCTGATTACCGAGATGATCAAGATGAGTCGGATCGACGCGATCAGCTCGCCGGTCATGGAAACGATGATCCTGGTCATGGCCGGCTTGGTGGTGCTGACGGGGACGTACATGATCACCGTATCGCACACGTTGACGATCGAACAATTCATCGCGGTGATGATTTCCCTGGCGTTGATTGCCGAATCGTTGCGCAAGGCCAGCAAGGCGTACAACGCCTTGCAGAAGGCCAACGCCGCCGCGGCGCGAATCTTCGAGACGCTGGACCTGCCTTCGGAACGCCAGCAAGGCCTGATCGCCGCCCGTGCCTTCGTCAAGGGCGACGTCGTCCCACGCAAGCTGCCGCCGCTTCGCTCGGCTATCGAGTTCCAGGACATCGTCTTCACCTATCCGAACGCTTCCTCGCCCGCTCTCAACGGCGTCAGCCTCGCCGTGCCCAAGGGCCAGTCCGTCGCCGTCGTCGGCCGCAACGGAAGCGGCAAAACCACCCTCCTGGCATTGCTCGAACGCTTCTTCGATCCCGATTCCGGACGAATCCTGATCGACGGCGCCGACATCCGCACCGTTTCCCGAACGTCCCTTCGCCGGCAGATCAGCCTGGTCACGCAGGACAGCTATATCTTCCCTGGCACCATCGCCGAGAACATCGCCTACGGCGAAACGCTGGCCAATCCCCAGACCCCGGATTCACCCCAGCGCCGCACCGTTTGGACGCGCATCGAGGAATCCGCCCGCCGAGCCTTCGCTCACGATTTCATCGTCGAAAAACCCGGCGGATACAACATGGTGCTCGAAGGGCTTGGCAGTCAACTCTCCGGCGGTCAAAAACAGCGGCTGTGCATCGCGCGGGCGATATTCCACCAGTCTCCCATTCTCGTTCTCGACGAGGCCACCAGCCAGGTCGATGCCGAGAGCGAGCACCTCATTCATCAGGCCATCGAGCATCTGATCCACGAACGCACCACGTTTGTGATCGCGCACCGGTTCAGCACCATCATCTCGGCCGACACGATTGTGGTCATGGAGCGCGGCCGAATCGTCGGCCAGGGCAAACATGAAGAACTGCTGAACACCTGCCAGATCTATCAGCAGTTATACGAGCGGCAATTGATCGGGGCCGGTTGAGACTCGACACCCCCGTCGCGGCGCATATACTTCCTATGTCAACCACGCCCAGGTGGCGAAATTGGCAGACGCACTACTTTGAGGTGGTAGCGGGGCAACCCGTGCAGGTTCAAATCCTGTCCTGGGCATTCGAAGGGCCAATCGGTGATGGATCGGTTCCCCCGCGTGTCGCCGGCGAGCTTGCTCGCCGTATTGTCCCGTTGAATTTCACCATCTCGCGCTTGGCGTGTCATCTTTAGAAGAGGTTTCACGTCCCCGACCCCAGCCGCCCCAGAACGATCCCGATCGCAAACACAATCCCGCCGCCGACGATCACTTGCACGAGCGTCCTGACCAGCGGGCTTTTCATGTAATGGAACCGGATGTACGCAATCGCCAGCAACTCCACCACCACCACCGCGTACGCCAACCTCAGAGCGACGCTCAGATTCGAACTCAGAAACGGAAACGTATGCAGCATTCCGCCGACGATGGTGGCGAAGCCCGTGATGATCCCGCGTCCCAGCGGATGCCCGCGTCCCGTGACCTTGCCGTCATCCGACAATGCCTCGGCCAATCCCATGCTGATCCCCGCTCCGACCGATGCCGCCAGCCCGACGAAAAATGCCATCATCGGTCTTCGGGTCAATTGCGCGGTCGCGAACAACGGCGCCAGCGTGGACACCGAGCCATCCATCAACCCCAGCAGCGCCGGCTGAACCTTCTGCAACACGAACCTGTGCTTGTGATGTGCCGCGTGTTCGCTCAAGTTCAAACCCGCGTCCAAGGCTGCTGCTTCGGTCGACATGCGTTGTTCCTGCTTCAAATATCGATCCACAGTAGCACCGCGCGCCGAAAAAAACCCGAATTTTCGCCTATTTCGTGCAAATTGGACTGAGTCTCAATCGACGCGACTTACACTATCGCGTCATAAACCGCGGCGATTTGGCGGGCCTTTTCGTCCCAACTCAGCTCTTTGGCACGCGCCAGCCCCCCGGCCGACAGGGCCTGGACTCGCCGCGGATCGGCCAGGAGCGACCGGATCGCCGCGGCAAAGCCCGACTGGCTGATGTCGGGCCCATTCATCGGCACCTTGATCCCGCACGTGTCGTTCACCGCCACGCCCATCCCGCAAGCATCGTGGCAAATCACCGGCAACCCAAGCGCCAACGCCTCCATGACGACGGTCGAGGTTCCCTCCTGCAAACTGGTGAACACAAACACATCGCCGTCCCGCATCTCTTCCAGCGCTCGCTGGCGAGGAATCTGGCCGGTCCACGTCAATACATCGTCGATCCCCAATTTTCGCGAAAGCGCCCGCCACGCGACGCTCTGGCTGCCGCCGCCGAGAATTTTCAACTCGAACCGCCGTTCGGTGATTTCCCGGTTCAACTCCGCGGCGGCGCCGAGCAGCAGCGGCAGCGCCTTTCGCCCGACGTGAAGCCCGCTCCAAACCAGCCTCAGCGGCCGCCGGCCGTCGTATTCCCGCACTCGGCCTTGCAAGTCCGGCGCGCCGGTGTCCAGGAGCACCTGGGAATCAAACCCCCAGCGCCCCGAGATCAGCCGATGGTCCTCAACCGTGGTGACGAAGATATGTTTCGCTGCCCGGCCGGCGCGGCGCGGCCGCGGCTTCATCCGCTTGTGCGCCGCATTCGCCAGGTTCTTCATCCCGTAAAAAAATCGGTCGCGCCAGGAGAGCATTTTGAAATACCTCCAAGGCAGATCCGATGCCCCGGCGACCGGGCCCCACACGAACGGAATCCCCAGCTTCCACAAATATCCCGGCTCGCGGAACCCCGTGATCGTCAACTGATGCGCCAGATCGAACGCGCGCTGGCGGTGCAGCCGATCGGCCTCGGCAAATGCCGCGCGTTGCCATGCGGCGTAACCCAAAAAATAAAGTGGAGTGGCAAACGAAATCAGCGGCCTTTGAAACAGCCGGGAAAGCAGCGGTGGCTCGACGTATTGCACCTCCAGGCCGGGGATGGGCCCAGTTTTGCGGAGATGCTCTTCCACCTCCCGCCGATAGTCTTCATCCCCCAATTTTGGGCAACAGAGAATGGTGACGTCGTGGAACGCCGCAAGCCGCGAGCCGACGTTCCAGCCGATTCCCGGTTCCGATCCCCTGGCAGGCGAAAACGCGAACGCCGACACAAGCACACGCCGACGGACCAATCATCACCGCCTTCGGCGATGCCGCCGATTGATGGGGATTTTGCTTCCGATCGTGCGTGGCGGGAGGGGGATGGCGACTCCGGCCGCGGTCGTCGCGCCGCCGGCATTGGCGCCGCCGCCGGGGGCGTATGGCCGCTCGAACCTGCTCACCACCGGCTTGGAAGGCGCGTCCATGGGCTTCTGCTCCGTCCAATCCGCCGGCGTTGGGCGCGGCTCGAAACCCTCCAGCGTCGCCTGCTGAATCACCATGTTGATCAGATTCTCGATCCGCGTCAGCTCCTCGCCCTGGTCGTGCCCTATGAACGTGAACGCCTTTCCCTTGGCGCCCATCCGCGCCGTCCGGCCCACCCGGTGCACGTACACCTCCGGGTCCTCCGGTACGTCGAAGTTCACGATATGGCTGATGTCGGCGACGTCGATCCCCCGGCTGGCCAGATCGGTCGCGATCAGCACGTCGAATTTCCCCGTGCGGAAATTCTTCATCACACGCTCACGCTGGTTCTGCGCCAGGTTTCCGTGAATCTCGCGGCATTCGATTCCCTCGGCGTGAAGCTTCCGCGCCAGCTTCTCGGCGCCGTGCTTCGTCCGGCAAAATACGATCGCCAGGTCCGGATTCTCCCGCTCCAGCAGCATCCGCAGCAGCCGGTATTTGTCCCACGGCTGCACCGAAAAATAATACTGCTCGACCTCCGCGACCGTCGGTTTTTCATCCGTGCCGGGCACGAACAGCTTCTCCACCGGCTCGCGCATGTATTGCCGGCCCAGTTTCTCGATCTCCGCCGAAATCGTCGCCGACACGAACATCGTCTGATGCTTGGCATCCGCTCCCATCCCGCCCCTGATCCGCGAAAGAATGTTGCGGATGTCGTCCCGAAATCCGATGTCCAGCATCCGGTCCACTTCATCCAGAATCACAAACCGGATGTTGTCCATCGAAATGATGCGCCGATCCAACAGATCGATGACCCGCCCCGGCGTGCCGACCAGAATCTCCGGGCCGTGCTTCAGGAATTTCATCTGCGCCGCGATCTTCTGCCCGCCATACACCGGCACCGATCGGATCGGCGTGTGCTTGGCCAGCCGCTTGATTTCCGCATCGACCTGCATCGACAGCTCGCGCGTCGGCACCAGAATCAGCGCGCCGAACGGAGTCCCGCGGGCGGCCTTTTGCAGGATCGGAATCGCGAACGCCGCCGTCTTGCCCGTCCCCGTGCGCGCCTGGCCCAGAATGTCCACCCCCGCCAGCGCACGCGGGATCAGCAGGGCCTGGATTTCCGTCGGAGTAACGTAGCTCTCCTCCGCCAGCGCCCGCAGGATCGACGGCCGCACTCCCAGCGCCGCGAAGGCCTCCGATTCCGGCGGATGATCGGTTTTGTCGGTCATTAGCCTAGAAACCTTATTCGTATGGCGGCATATTTGCAATTTCCCTCCATGCGAGGATAAATCGGAAACTCGAAACTCGAAACTCGAAACTCGAATCAAATTCGAGACTCGAAATTCGAATTTCAGACTTCGAATTTGATTCGTCATTCGAATTTCGAGTTTCGAGTTTGAGACTTCCCATGCGCTACAAGCTTCTCATCGCCTACCGCGGCACGCGCTATCATGGCTGGCAGCAACAGGCCGCGCTGCCCACCTACAAAGGCGTTCGCCCTCCGCCCGGCGCCGGCATCCCCACCATCCAGGAAACCCTCGCCCGCGAACTGGCCGCCGTCGTCGCCCATCCCGTCACCATCGTCGGCTCCTCGCGCACCGACGCCGGCGTCCATGCCAAGGGACAGATCGCTCATTTCGACACTTCCGCAATCCAGATCGAGCCGGAGGGCCTTCGCCGCGCCGTCAATTACAAGCTTCCAGCCGACATCCTCATCCGATCAATCGAACCCGTCCCCGATTCCTTCGACGCCATCACCGCCGCCGTTTCCAAGCGATACCAATATTTCATCTGGAACGCCCCGGACCGCAATCCGTTTTTCCCCGAACTCTGCTGGCATCGCTGGCAAACGCTGGACGTCCCCGCCATGCAGGCCGCCGCCGCCCAATTCCTCGGCGACCACGACTTCGCCAGCTTCTCCCGCCCCGATCACACTCGGTACACCACCATCCGCACCGTCTCCTCCTGCCGGGTGTCATTCCGCGGCCCTATGCTGGTCATCGGCATCGAAGGCTCCGGATTCCTTTGGAACATGGTGCGCATCATCGCCGGCACACTAGTGGAAGTGGGCCTCGGAAAATACGAGCCGGACGACATGGCCAAGATGCTCGCCGCCAAAGACCGCCGCGCCGCCGGTTCGACCGCCCCGCCCGAAGGACTTTACCTGCAATGGATCAAAGTCGATTCTCAGATTGGATCACAGCCATAGAACCTGATCCTTCTGAGCGGTCGTGCCATCGATGCCGCCTTTTCGATTGTGGCTATGCCGCGCTGGGGAATCAAACACTCAATCCCCGACTCGGGATATTCGAAGCGAAACCACATTGCGCACCCACCGTGCGGGTCGTGAATCTTGCGGTGCGATGATCCGCGATGGGCCTTCCTTTGAATCAAGTGGCTGTCCGTCTCGATGGTCGGCAAGGATAATCGAGCGGACCGCGAAATCGTCGTCCAACTCGGGCAGCGCGAACGCCGCCCTATATCCATCAGCGCCTATGACCACCAAGCAAAGCGAAAGGCTGTCGCCGCGCAGCCGGTGTTGGCCGATCGGCACGCCCGCCTTTTTTAGAATCGCATTCAGCGGGACGCCCGCATATACGATTTGCTTGCCGCTTCGATCAGCCACGTGGACTTCAACGTGCGACAACTGATCGAGGTCTTTCTGAGTCAGCGCAAGCGGAGCATCAACCTCGCCGCCCACGCGCACCGCGATATTGCTGTCGGGCGGCGAATTCAAATCCGGGACCGCGACCGGAAAGAAAATCGGCCGCTGGTCCAGCATCCCCTTGCCGAACTCGGCGATCCATGCCTGCGTCTGCGGCGTGCGGAGATACGCGGCGAATCGTCTTGCCTCGCTGATGTGAACGCCGGGCATCCGTTGCGGATTTGTCACCGCGACCAGGTAAGGCCGCTGCAACCGCTCGTCGCCTTGCACCATCAGGACCAATCCATCGTTCGGCAGCCTGCCGATGCGAAACGGAATTCGGCCCACAAGGGTGTATGCCTGTTTCTCCCCCGCGACCTTCAGAACGCTGCGCTGCTGATCGTCAAAAAGCACCGTCGTTTGGGCTGGGTCAAAAATAATTTGATTCGGTCCCATGATATTGAGCAGCACTTCTTGTGCGCCGAGGCTGGAATGCACGACAAACGGCGATTTGGCGGCGGCGATCTTTTTCAGCGCCGCAGCGGCATCCGTCATGCCCTTGATCCCGGCGGGATCTTCCGGCGGGCCGACAATGATCAGATCGTTGCGCATCCAGGGTTGCGGGTCCAGCGTGAATCCATCGGCAACCAGATTGATCATCGTGTCGCTTGCGTGCATCGTGATGACGTCCACGCCGCCCTGTCTGAAGACATTGACGATGTCGTTCTTCGGGCCGGTCGCGATGAGATCGACGTAGACGCCCGTTTGCTTCTCGTATCGCTCCGCCAGCGCGGTCCAAAATCCGGTGAAGGTCATTCCGCCGATGACCGCGACGCGAACGCTGGGCCCGGTTGTCGGCGGCCGCTTGAAAGCCATGGCAAACGGCTGCGTTGCCGCGGCGTCGTAAACCGTCGCCGGCGAATTCGCATCCGAGATTGCATGCAAGGATCGCGAGGTAATCAGTAGACAAATCAGCAGAATCGCCGCGCTGCCCAGCACGGCCAAACCGACAAGCATCGTCGCGAATCGGCTCAACTGAGTCTCCGGCGGCGCAAAATCGCCGACGCCCCGAACAGCCCGGCCAGAGCGGTCAACGTCGGCTCCGGTACGCTGACGACATTAAACGACAGCTCCGGCGTGACCGCTCCACCCCCGGTGAAAATGCAAATCCCCAGCGTTGAGCTGTTCGGAATAAAATAGAAGGAAACATCGGGATTGCCGCCAGTCGCCGAGGCGGATGTCAGGGCGTTGACGAAATTGGGGCTGGTCGCAAGGTTGTCATTCAGAAGGCCCTGATTCGCTCCGGTCTTGTCGGTGGTCCAACTCGTATAGTTCGGATTAGCGGCCGTTGCGCCCGCGAGCAGCGGATTGGCCGTCGGGCTCAGCCAGTCGAAATACGTCGAGCCCAGGTCGGCAATCGAATTGACGCCTCCGGCCCAGGTTGCCAGGGTATTGGGATCCGTCGTATAAATCGGATCCGTTCCCGCAGTGTAGGTGTACGACCCGATCGATGTGCCGGCGGACCCGCCGTTGCTGAACGACCAGTTGTTGTTGGCCATCCAATAGGTCTCAAACGAACCGGCGCCAGCGCCAAACACGGCGTTATTGGCATAGTAGGTATATTGAAACGTGATCGTCGGGTCCGAGATCGTCCAATTGCCCGCGCCATAGGTCTGATTGAGCGAATCGGCGATCGAACCGACGGGAAACTTCAGCGCCAGCGTGGAGGCGGGGTTGTTGACGTACGTGCTGCCGCTGGGATAGATCGATGAGCCGCCTTCCAATCCGATGGCGCCTTTGGCCGACCAGGTGGAGAGATTGGGCGAAGTGTTAAACACCTCATCCTCATACGGGGCGTCCGCGGAGGCGTTGTTGGGGGAGACATTGAGATAAAGCGACTCGGTGGCGAGAAGTGCCGCCCGCGCGCCCGGCGCGCCTGCCGACGCCAACGCGCAAAACGCCAAAACGGCCCAACGATAATTTGCAATGCGGCGATGCATATTCATCCCTTTCAAGAACGCGAATAAAGTGAAGGATCAAGGTCCCGGCCAAGGCGCCGGAGATGGTCCCGGAACGTACCAGTACCACCGCAGGTCAGGCTGATTGCATGCATCCGGATGAACCGGATCTCCCGCGACGTTGCAGCCGCCGTATTTCGCACCGAACGCGCTGACGTGACCATCGAGGAATGCGACGTTGACGTACCCGTTGTGCCGCGGGACCGGGTTGAAGGACGCCGGTGCGCTCGGCGTTGAAATATAGGGGACCGTCGAACACCATCCCGCCGGACCATCCGCCATGAAGACCATCGTTGAGACCGAGCCGATCTTGGTAATCCGGTCGGGCAACGGGGCGATCTCCACCGACAGAGCCATGTTCATCGCATAGCCGAATAGATACCCGTATGTGTTGGCCGAGCCGTAAAGCTGCGGGCAGACCCAAATGCTGTTGTCTCCGATCCGGGGCATTTGCGCCGAGGCAACCAAGTCCTGGTACGTTCGCTGCCCCAGAAATGGCGGAAGCGCGTTGAACCAGTCGTTATACCTGGTTACGTTCTGCGCCCCGGCGATTCCGTCTCCGCGCCGCGGCAACCAGTCGTTATTTTGCTCGGCATAAGCGTTCACCGCGATCGCCCATTGCCGCAGATTGCTGGCGCACTGCGCCTGCCCGGACGCCCGCCGCGCCAGCGCCACTACCGGCAGCAGCAGCCCGATCAAAATCACGATCACGCCGATCACGACCAGCAACTCGACGAGCGTGAATGCGGCGGGATATCCCGATCGATGTACGCACGGTCGGCGCATGCCGTCTCACGACGTTATATTCTCATGGATATAACGGGTCAACTGAAAAATCCGGACGCGCCGGGGTTCTCATCCGCCTTCTTCAAATGGAAAGCTGGAATTGCAACCGTAGAACAGCTTCGCCGTGTCCAGTGGCCGATACACGCCCGACGGCCGCAAGAATGCTCGCGCCGCCAAAGACCGCGGGGCCGCCAGAGTTCGACGGCCCCGCTGGTTGGATTATTCCTGCAACGGACAAAATCCGTCGTCAGACAAGATCACAGCCACAACTGAAACTGGCTGCGAAAGACCGTTTCGCCGTGGACGCTGGTTTCGGACTGATAATCCAGCCCGGTGACGGCCGGAGAGCCGGTGGGCAGATAATCCACGTCAAAACTGAATTTCGCGTGATTGCCCGCCGATCCGTCCGCGCCGAGGAAATAGTTGAATCCCACGCCGATTTCGCTGAACGTCGTCTGAGAAAATCCCGTCCCTTTGAAGGCGGTATTCCCATCCAACTCCGAAACCGAGTAGCGCGTCGTCAACTGGAACGCCGGGCACACAAAGTATCCAAGCTGAATCAACTCGCCGTAATCGAGCCGATGCGCGGGCGTGGTCAACGTGCCGCGGTAGGCGACGTAATCACCCAGAAATTCGCCATAAACGATGAACCGATGGGCCATCAAATACGTCGCATCGACGTCCCATCGCAGCGTGTTATTGGCGCTGTTGACCGTGGTCGTTTTGATCGTCGGCGGTGAACCGGCAGTCAACGTGCTGACGGACGTAACCGCGGTGTCGCCCTGACTAAAATCCAACCCGCTGCCGGAATGACCGTCCTCTCAGATTCGTTGCAGGGCAGATGAGACGCCGGCCATCCGTCGCCTCCTATGGGTTGGCGGGCGTCAGATCGCCAATTGGAATTGCAACCGTAGAACGCCTTCGCTGTGCCCGGTGTCCTTCAAGATGCCCATGACGTCAACGTCAGCGGGCGCTCCATCGGGGAGCCAGGATGCGTCGAGGGTGACTTTCAGGTTTTGGTGGTACAGATAGTAATTTGCTCCAACCGTGATTTCCTGCATCTCTCCGGTGACCAGGCCGGTTGTGGAGCCCAGAGGCAGATACGCGTAGTCGTAACGCGCGAACGGCTCGATTTGAGGCGTCAGGAGATAGGCCACCTGAACGACGAAGCCGGGATCGTAATAATATCCTTTTTGCACGCCCTCGTTCGTGTGGAGGCCGCGATATGAGGCCATATAAGCCGCGTATGCGGAAAAACCGCAGGTGCAGTCGTACTGTAGATCGGCTGTGTGGAAGATGACGTCGTTGGAGCCTGCCTGGGAAAAGTCCACGCCGCCGCCGGCGACCAGGATGTCCTGCTTATCGTCCAGCGCGGTGAACTGCTTGTCGTATTCGGTAAAGGGATTGAAATCCGGCGTGCGGTTGCCGAGGATCAAGAATTCCGTCCGCTCGCTTGCCCCGAAGTTCGTCGGCGTGACTCCCGCGCCGCCGCCGACGCCCGCGCCCAGGCCGCCGGCATCAAAGAATTTTGAGTTAAGAGTGTCGAAGCCGCCGTGAAATACCAACTGCGCCCGCAGGCGATCCTGATCGAACATCAGGTCCACGCCCTGCACGCGGCTGGTTTGTCCGCCGCCCAGCAGATACTCCGCCAGCGACCGATCCACCGCCAACAAATTCGCTTCACTCAGGTTCCGTTCATGCCAGATGGGGTCTTTGAATTGTCCGACCTTCAACGCGAACGGGGTCTGCCCAAAATGGTAAGCCCCGTAGGCGTCGAGCAGCCCGAAAGCCGTGCCCTCGTCGTCCTGAAGTTGCAAGAAGTAGGTGAAATTCTGGGTGACTCTGCCGTCGAACGTCATACGAAAACGCGAGACGTTAAATCCGGTTTCCGTGGTATAGCCGGGCTTGGCCACTTCGCTCCCGCTATTGGGCGCCAGCTTCGTGCGATAGTCGGTCATGTCGCGGAAATCGACCACGAAGCCCGGGTGGAGCGAAAACTGTCCATCATCGCTGCGGATGACGAAACCGACGGCCGGATCGTATCCACTGGTGAGATGAAAGGCGTGGAAGGCCGCCTGATTGGTGTCTGGAATGCTCGGGCGGGTTGACGCCGGGGGTTGTTCGTTGCTTTCGAGCCGATCCACTTTCGCCTTGAGCTGATTGACCTCGCCTCTCAGTTCCGCGTTGTCCTGCGTAGTAGAATCAGGTGGGGTGGTGGCATCGGCGCCTGCGCGGGAGGTGCCCAGGAACCACACGAAGGCAACGACCGTGACGAGGATTTTGCCGACTCGCCACGATCCTATTGCGATAAGTCTATTTGCAATAATTCTTCCGCGGGATAAGCCGACGGCGGCCAATTGATTAGTCATCGCCTCATTCTCCTCATGCAGGTGTTTGTGCAGCCCGCAACTGCGCGGGTGTCATATAGTTCGGTTCATCAGCAACCAGCCCATTACATTTCCGAACATCAGTCACCCAATTCGGTCTATCGCAGTGGTTTCCTATATGAAAAGCAGATATATGAAGTGGCGGACGAATTAGAAAGCGCATTCGATTCTCGACAGATAAGTTGCGCTATTTCCAGCTAATTATATAGGAAATAACTTAAGTTATTTGGCCGCAATGAATAGCGCAAATCATAATTCCAGATTTCCTGCAACTATCTCCGAAATAATGGATAGATTCAGTTATAAATCAGGCTTATGATTTGGTCTCGTTTATGACGTTCCGTTGAGACGGCTTCGAGGATAGTCTTGGCACCGGGTAGGGATTTCAGAAATCTGTTCCTTTGCTGCTAAAAGGGTTTGTCCCTCCATGTCAATTGTCGCGTTCGTCTTGAGGCGTCCATACACCGTCTTTGCGGTGATCATTCTCGTTTGTCTGCTCGGCGTCGGGGCGGCATTTCGGATGCCAGTGGATATTTTCCCCGAAATCGATATTCCCGTGGTGAGCGTAGTCTGGACGTACAACGGCATGAGCCCGCAGGACATCCAGAATCGCATTCTCGTGCTCCACGAACGGCAACTGGCATCTCTTGTGGACAACATCGAACGCATCGAATCCAACAGCTACGAAGGCGTCGGCGTAATCAAGGTCTATCTGCATGAAGGGGCGGATGTCACCCGAGCGGTCGCGCAGTTAAGCAGCAGCGCTTTGGTGGTGCTGAAATACATGCCGCGCAACATTACCCCGCCGCTGGTTCTGCGCTACGGGGCGACCGATGTTCCGATTATTGAACTCAGCGTTTCCAGCAGTTCCTTGTCCGATACGAAGCTCAATGATCTGGGCCAGAACATCATCCGGCCGGATTTGGCCGTTGTGCGGGGGGCCTCTGTTCCTTATCCCTATGGTGGCAAGCCGCGCGTCATCATGGTCGATCTCAGCAAGGACGCGTTGCAATCGCGCGGGCTGTCGCCGACGGATATCAGCGACGTGTTGATGCGGCAAAACGTGATCCTGCCTTCCGGCGACGTGAAGCTTGGAAGGAGGGATTACGCGGTCGCTATGAACAACAGCCCGGATGTCATCGATGCCATCGATAATTTCCCCGTCAAGGAAGTTGACGGCAGGATGGTCTTCATTCGCGATGTCGCGCACGTCCACGATGGATACCAGATTCAGACGAATTCAGTGTCGGAAAACGGCCGGCCCGGTAGCTTGATGATGGTGCGGAAGACCGGCGGTAGTTCGACGCTTTCCGTCGTTAATGGGATAAAGGATGTCCTGCCCGACCTTCGCCGCCTGATGCCCGCCGGAGTGGACATCAAGCCTATCTTCGACCAATCGATCTTTGTCAGGGCATCGTTGAACAGCGTGCTGATGGGCGGCGCGATGGCGGCCGGCCTTACCGCTCTGATGATCCTCTTGTTCCTGGGCAACTGGCGCCTCACGCTGATCATTCTTGTATCCATCCCGCTTTCGATTGTCACCGCGATTCTGGTCATGTATTGCATGGGCGAGACGCTCAACACCATGACCCTCGGCGGCTTCGCCCTGGCGGTGGGAATTCTGGTCGATAACTCGACGGTCGTGATCGAGAATATCGAACGTCATCTGGGCACGCTCAAGAAGAAATTGGAGGCCGGAATTCTCGATGGAGCGGCCGAAATCGCAATCCCTACTCTGCTTTCGACTCTGGCAATCTGCATCGTATTCGTGCCTATTTTTCTGCTTCAAGGAACCGCCAAATATCTCTTCTCGCCGCTGTCGATCTCCGTCTGCGTCTCCCTGCTGGCGAGCCTGGTTCTGTCCTTTACTCTGGTGCCGGTTTTGTTCAGGTCCCTGATGCGCTCGCGTGTCCATGTCAAGATGCATCAGGACCACGATCCGAAGGATCCGCACCGCCCGACGTCCAACCCGCTCCGGCTGATCCACCGCGGCTTCGACGCCGGCTTTGCCAGGTTCCGCGAAGCATATAACACCACGGTTTCCTGGTGCGTGTCACGGCCGCTGCCCACGGTCGTTTTTTTTCTGCTGTTGATGGCGGCATCGTGTCTGTTGTTTCCGCTTCTGGGCGAAGATTTCTTCCCGCAGGTGGATGCGGGTCAGATGCGGCTGCACGTCCGCTGCCCCGCGGGAACGCGCATCGAAACCACTATGGACGATTTTGCCAAGGTGGAAACCGCGATCAGACAGATCGTCGGCAATCAACAGATCGATGTCATCCTCGATAACATCGGGCTTCCCTACAGCGGCATCAACATCGCCCTGAGCGACTCGGCCACGGTCGGGCCCATGGACGGCGAAATCCTGATCTCCCTGAACAAGCAGCACACACCCACCGCCCCGCACATGGCGGATCTTCGGCGGGAACTGCCCCGGCGTTTCCCGGAATTGCAGTTTTTCTTTCAGCCCGCGGACATCGTCAATCAAGTGTTGAATTTCGGCCAGCCGGCGCCGATCGATATCCGCATCAGCGACCCGGATAACGACAAGGCCTACGCCATGGCGAGCAAGCTGGCTCATGATATCGCCAACGTACCGGGCGTTGTGGATTCGCACGTGTTTCAAGTGCCCGATGCCCCGGCGTTCAGCGTCGACGTCGACCGGACGCTGGCGCAGGAAGTCGGCCTGAGCCAGCAGAATGCGGCGACCAATCTGCTCGTATCCCTCAACAACAGCGCTCAGGTCGCGCCGAACTTCTGGGTCAATCCGAACAACAGCGTCAGCTATCCGCTGGTTGTTCAGGAACCAACCTACCGGATCAACTCTCTTCAGGATTTGAAGGACATGCCGCTTGCGACCGACACGAGCAAGCAGGGCCAGTTGCTGATGAACATCGCCGGGTTTGGTCGAAGCAAAATTCCCATGGTGATGTCGCAATTGAACATCCGCCCCGTCTTTGACGTGAACGCTGATGTGCAGAATCGGGATATGAAAAGCGCAAGCGACGCCATTCAGCAGGTCATCGACAAAGATCAGCCGCCGGCGTCTTCCGCGATGAAAATTACGCTCTCGGGGCAGGCGCAGACCATGCGCACCAGCTTCTCCGGCCTCTTTTCCGGAATGGGTCTGGCCGTCATTCTGATTTACCTGTTGATGGTGATCAAATTCCAAAGCTGGCTCGACCCGGTGATCGTGCTGATGGCGGTGCCGTTTGCCCTCGGCGGCGTGATGTGGATGCTCTACTTTACCCAGACGCACCTCAGCGTTCCGGCGCTGATGGGCACGCTGATGTGCATTGGCCTTACTACGGCAAACAGCATTCTGGTAGTCACTTTTGCCAATGATCGGGTTGATGCGGGGGATGATACCGCAACCGCGGCGATCACCGCCGGCTATACCCGCATCCGTCCGGTCCTTATGACCGCCGGCGCAATGATACTTGGCATGATCCCCATGGCCGTAGGCGTCGGTGAGGGGGGCGAACAAAACGCCCCGCTGGCGCGTGCCGTTATCGGTGGGCTGTTATTTGCCACCTTCGCCACGCTCATTTTCGTGCCCTCGATGTACCGATTGCTAAGTCGCCATAGGAATTCTGAAATTTTGGAGGAGGCAAACCTTGCAACCGCATGACTCCCATCCCGCAGCCGGCGATGGTGAACCCATCTCTCCCGTCGCCAATCATTCCGTGCACGCGCCCACGCAATCGGAGGGCCATCAGCCGCGTCAGGTGCAATCGTCTCCGGCGTCAAAAACGGGATTGAAGCTGACGGTCTTCGCCGTTCTTCTGGTGGCCGCATTGGCGATCGGGTTCTTCGTTGTCCAGCGTCACAAATCCGAGGAGACTGCCGCCCTCAATGCGCAAACTGTTTCGCAAGCCGCAGAGCCCCCTGCTGTGGACGTCGTCAACGTCAATTATGCGCCATCCAGTGAATCCGTGGGATACCCCGGCGAGACGCGCGGCTGGTACGAAAGCACGATCTACGCCCGGGTCAACGGATACGTCGACAAATGGCTCGTCGATATTGGTGATCGTGTCCATAAAGGGCAAGTTCTGGCGACCATCGAGACCCCTGACTTGGATGCTCAGCTTCAGGCCGCGCAGCATCAATTGGCTGTTTCGCAATCCCAGGTGGAGGTCGTGAAGGCCAACGCCGAATTCGCTAAGAGCACCTATGACCGCTGGCGAGATTCCCCCAAGGGAGTCGTCTCCGATCAGGAGCGGGAGGAGAAGAAGGCGGAATATGCCAGCAGCGTTGCGCAGCTCAAATCCGCGCAAGCCAAAGTCAGCGCCGATCAGGCTGACGTGGATCGCCTCAATGCCATCGAAGGTTATAAGCAAGTCGCCGCGCCGTTCGACGGCGTTATTACCTCAAGGCACATCGATATTGGCGATCTCGTGACCTCGGGTAGCACCACCAGCACAACTTCGCTCTACACCGTCGCGCAGATTACCGAAATCCGTGTGTTCGTCGACGTGCCCCAGCGGGCTACGGCGGGAATGGAAGTGGGTGTGCCCGCGGTTGTCATTGCCAATCAGTTCCCCGACAAGAAATTCAAAGGCAAGATCGCACGCACCTCCCATGCGATTGATCCGGCCACCAGGACCTTGCACGTCGAAGTTGATCTTGATAATCCGGACTTGGTATTGATGCCGGGGATGTACGTCCAGGTGAACTTCGATATCGATCACAAGGGATTACTTCGCGTGCCCGCAAGTGCCTTGTTGTTCAGGTCGGGCGGACCCCAGGTGGCCGTGGTGGACAACGACGGCAAAGTGAATTTCCGCGACGTTCATATCGCCATTGATAATGGTGATTTTGTCGAGCTTGGATCGGGCGTTTCCGCCAACGAGAAAGTGGCATTAAATCTCAGCAGCCAGATAGCTGAGGGCGACAAAGTGGTAGCCAACGACGTTGACGTTCAGAGCAAAGTCGCCCAGGTTCCGACTTCTCCTCCGGCGAGCGCGTCGCCGGCCATCGCCGCCGAAGTCGGGCAGCAACCTTAATGAAGACATAAACCCTTACCAGGGAGTTTCTCAAGATGAAAGCGGCCAAACGCATGTCCGTGCTGGTGGTTTCCGTCGCGTTGTCCGGCTGCACGGTCGGTCCCGATTACCACACGCCCACAACGACGATGCCCGGTGCCTTTACGTCAATGTCGCCGTCCACGCAGCCCGCCGCCGCGGCACGCAAGCAGCCTGCGGACATCGCCAGGTGGTGGAACTCGTTCAGCGATCCCGAACTCGATTCTCTGATCGATCGCGGGCTGGCGGCCAACTTCGACCTGGAAATCGCCCTGACTCGCTTGCAGGAAGCCCGGACAATGGAAGTGGCGGTTGAAGGCCCGGCGTTTCCGTCGATCGAGGCCAGCGGTGGGGCCGGTGGAGGAACGGGCACAAACGCCACCAAAGGGCGGATTTCCCCGCCGCTCAATGCCGCCAGCAATACAACCGGCCTGAAGGAAATCACCCAGATTGCCGGTTTCGACGCGGGCTGGGAGCTTGACCTCTTTGGACGCTATCGCCGCGAGATTGAAGCCGCCCACTATGACACACAGGCCGCGGCCGAATCGCGCAACGCCGTGTTGATCGCGGTGGTTGCCGATGTCGCCCGAGCCTACGTTGACAACCGAGCCTTACAGATGCGAATAGCGATCATCCGGGGCAATATCAGGGCCGAGCAACAGATGGTCGATCTCGTTCAGGAGCGGTTCAATCGTGGTTTGACCAACGAGCTTGATCTGGTTCTGGCCCAACGGCAATTGGCGACGCTGCAATCGGAGGTCGCGCCATTGGAGGACCAGGCCGCGTCATCACAACGACGATTGGCGGTTTTGATTGGAGATTACCCCGACGAACTCTCCGCGGAACTGCGACAGCCCGCTCCATTGCCCGATGTGCCGAGCCAAATCCAGCCCGGATTGCCGATCGAATTATTGCGCCGCCGGCCCGATATTCGTGAAGCGGAACGACAACTGGCCGCCGGCACTGCCCGAGTCGGCCAGGCGATTGCGAATCTCTTCCCTCGCGTCGGGGTGACCGCCGGCGCGGGTTGGCAAGGTCAGGGATTAGGCCGAGTCCCCCAGGTCAGCGGCTTTATATGGTCGGCGGGACCCACCGCTTACTGGCCTCTATTGGATTTTGGAACGCTCGACGCGATGATCCAGATTCAGGATCTTCGCACGCACGAGTTGTTCGTGGACTACAAGCGGACCGTTATCAATGCGGTTGAGGAAGTGGAGAATGCGATTGGCGGCTACGATGCCCAGCAACAGCGCCTCGGTGACTTGCAAAGTGCTCTCGTTGCGAGTCAGCGCGCCGTCGATCTCGCTCAACATCGCTACGAGCGGGGACTGACGGATTTTCTGAACGTGTTGGATGCCGAGCGGGAACTTTACGACCTGCAGGATCAATACGCCGTTGCTCAGGAAACGTCGATCGTGCAATTCATTGCTCTTTGCAAGGCGATCGGAGGCGGCTGGGAGCAATATCAGCGAATCCCGCCGATCCGACGGCCGCTGCCGGCCATTGCCGCAACGCTCCGCCAGGCGATCTCGCCGGATAACCCCGTGAAATGAACGGGGCTGGCTGCGGGCGGAAATTAGCGTCAGCGACCGTTCGGCTGATACCACTGAATGGCCACGTCATTCAGCGTTTCATGCCCGGCCATCGGCCAACGCTTTCGGAGCAGAGCTTGAGTAAGGTGATTGGGGTCGGCCCATTCCTGGTGAGCCAGCACCAGCACCACCTGGTCGTAGCGCCCCGAGGCCAGTTGCGAATCCAGCGGCCAAAGATCCCGTTCCACGCGCACGCGCAGCATGGTCCGCGGAGGGTCCCGGTCAAAGAAGCCGCCCGGAACGCCCGTTGCCACCTCTCCAGGGCGATAGTGATAGTAGTAATCAAACGGAAGTTGCCCGTCATTGGCGACGAAGACGATCAGCCGGCGCTCGGCTGGAAGTTCCGAGACCCTCTGTGCGATCGCCCGCCAGTTTTCCTTGTTGTCTTCCAAGTAGTGGCTGTACAGAGTCAACCCCGAGAGCGACAGGAGCAGCAGGGTTCCTCCCCATGCCGCCCGCGAAATCCATCGTGACAGCGGCATCCCCAGCGGCAGGAGCACGAAGATCGGCATCAGCGTCGCGGATGACAGAAACAACTTCGGCGTGAACAACGGCATTTGCAGCACGCTGTACAACGCCACAAATACCGGCGGAAACATCGCCGCCACCAAAAGTCCCATCGCCTCTCTCCGCCGGGCGCCCTTCTGCACCACGATCGACAAATAGGCGGACGCGATAAGCAGACATCCCCCGATGACGATGGGTCGGTTGCTATTCCCCAGGGGCAGGTGAATTCGCTCCAGCAGGTGCGCCCACGACCAGTAATGCTGCGAGCCCAGCATCGCCACGATTGCCTTCAGGAAGTTGCCGCGCTTCAGTGGGTCCACCCAAAACGCGTGCTGAATCATGTCCATCTGGCCCCGTAAACCGCCGATGGCCCACGGGAGATAGAGTGCCGCCGCCACGCCCGTGACCAGGGCGATCTCGGCGATGCGCCGCCGCATCGAATGCTCCGACGGCAGCACCAGCCACGCCAGCAGTAGCCCCATCGCATAGGGCGCCATCATGTTATGGGTGTACATCTCCGTGGCGATCAGCAATGTCAGGGGAATCAGCCAGCGTCGATGCCCCGCCGCCAAGTGCCGTTGAAGCCAATCAAACGCCGCCACGCCCATGAGCCCCATCAGCGCATAGGCCCGCGCCTCCCGCGCAAACCACGTTTGCAGGAACGAAAAGCTCAGCAGCCACATCGCCGCCGCCACCGCGGCCGGATTTCGCAGCATCCGTCGGGCAATTCCAAACCCCACCAGCAGCGTCAGGATGCTGCACGCCGTCGACAGTGACCGAAGGGCGATTTCCGACCGGCCGAAAACTTCCGTCCACCCGTGCAGAAGCAGGTAATACAGCGGCGGGGCGGTATCCGCGAGGATCAGCCGGATGATCTCGCCAGGCGAATGCGAAACGATCCACGCCGTGTACCCCTCGTCAAACCACAGGCTTTCCCGCCCAAGATGGCAAACGCGAAAACAAACCCCGACGGCCATGCCCAGCCACGCCAGGCCCCACCAATAACGCGCGGCCCTCGGGGAAGGTGGGCTGATCGTCGAACTCGTTGCCGTCGAATTCACCCCTACAAAAATACGGGAAAGCGGCCCAAAGCGGAAATTCGCCGCCGTTCCAAAACTTTCGCTTCAATCTTCACTTAATGTCCCTCCTCCGGAAGTATCGCCAGAAACGCCGGTCTTGCCTGATCCAGCAGATGCTCCAGTTGCACCTGAAGGTCGCGATAGCCGGATAGGACTGTTCGCCCCAGTTCCGTCAACCGCGTTCCACCGCCGCGTTTGCCGCCGATGGCGGTTTTCACCAGCGGCTGCGGCCAATGCCGGTTCATGGCGTCGATCAGCATCCACGCCCGCCGATAACTGAACCGCAATCGCCTGGCGGCTTCCGACAGCGAGCCGCAGGCGGCGATCTGCTCCAGCAGATCGGCGCCGGCCTCGGTGAACGCCGCGGTGCGCGCGATCTCCACCCACAACCTTCCTCGCAGGACCGGCCCAACGGCCAATTTCCGATGCTGTTTCTTCACGCCAGCCACTCAAGAATTACTCGTCCGGATCGGCCGAGATGATGACTTCGGTCGCCTTGATGACGGCCACGGCCTGCTTGCCTTTCTTCAATTTCAGCCGCTTCGCCGACGATACGCTGATCAGCGAGACGATCTGGTGTCCGCCGCCGATGTCGATGACCACCTCCGCCATCACCGCGCCGAGCTTGAGGGACGTCACTTTGCCCGGAAATTGATTGCGAGCGCTCAAAGCCATGGTTTCTCCTATGAAGCACCTTCATGTTGCAAAATAAGCCTGCAGCGGTTTCACGCCCCAACCCCCGGATTGAATCGCCTTGATCGCCCGCGCCGCCGCGCTGGCGCCCGTGATCGTCGTCACGATCGGAACCTTGTTCGACACCGCCATCGCCCGGATCTTCCCCTCGTCCGTCGCCGGTCCCTTCTTCGTCGGCGTGTTGATGATGAGTTGCACCCGCCCGTTCTTGATGTAATCCGCGATGTTCGGCCGGCCCTCGGCCAGCTTGCTGATCCGCGTCGCCGCTATGCCATGCCGGCCCAGCGCCTCGTGCGTTCCCCCCGTCGCCAGAATCTGAAATCCCATCTCGCTGAACGACTTGGCGATCGGCACGATCGCCTCCTTGTCCTCGTTCCGCACCGAGACGTACACGTTGCCCGACACCGGCAGCACCGTTCCGGCCGCGATCTGGCTCTTGGCAAATGCGTGCGGGAAATCCGCGTCGATGCCCATCACCTCGCCGGTGGATCGCATCTCCGGACCCAGAATAATGTCCACGCCGGGGAATTTGTTGAACGGGAAGACCACCTCCTTCACGCTGACGTGCTTCGGCGGAGTCGGCTCCGTAATGCCAAGCTCCGCCAGCGATTTTCCAGCCATCACCTTGGCCGCGATCTTGGCGAACGGCTGCCCCTGGGCCTTGGAGACGAACGGCACCGTTCGGCTCGCACGAGGGTTCACCTCGATCACGTAAATCTCGCCGTTCTTGATCGCATACTGCACGTTCATCAGCCCTCGCACCCGCAGCGCCTTGGCCAGCTCGCGCGTCTGCCGCTTCAGCTCGGCGACGATCTCCTTCGATAGCGAGTAGGGCGGCAGCGAACAGGCCGAATCGCCGCTGTGAATGCCCGCCTCTTCGATGTGCTCCATGACGCCGATGATCATCGCCTGCCCCGAATCCGATTTCCCTTCCGGATCGAAATCCGCCACGCAATCCACGTCCACTTCCGTGGCCGCGTCGAGAAATTTATCGATCAGGATCGGCGCGTTGGCGATGGTCGAAGCCTCCACGGCATGGGCCATGTAGAAATTCAGTTGGGTCTCATCTGAAACAATTTCCATCGCCCGCCCGCCCAGCACGAAACTCGGGCGAACAAGCACCGGATACCCGATACGATTGGCGATCTCCCGCGCCTCCGCCACCGATCGCGCGATCCCGTTGACGGGCTGCTTGAGATTCAATTTTTGCAGCAGTGATCGGAATTGCTCCCGATCCCCCGCCTCATCGAGCGATTCGACGGTCGTTCCAAGTATCGGCACGCCCGCATCTTTCAATCCGCGCGCCAGATTCAGCGGCGTCTGTCCGCCGAATTGAACGATCACTCCTTTTACCAAGCCCACGGATGGCGATCCGTGGGTCTTCGTCCCCTCAGCGCCAAACGGCCCGCCATTCAACCGCTCGCAAATATTCAAAATGTCCTCATGCGTCAGCGGCTCGAAAAACAACAGATCGCTGGTGTCATAATCCGTGCTGACCGTTTCCGGATTGGAATTAATCATGACCGATTCCAACCCCAACTCCTTCATTGCAAACGCCGCCTGAACGCAGCAATAGTCGAATTCAATCCCCTGGCCGATCCGATTCGGCCCGCCGCCGATGATGATGACTTTCGGTTTGTCGGTGAGCCGGATTTCGTCTTCGTTGTTCGGTTTGCCATTCACAGAGAAGGGCGTTTCGTAAGTCGAATAATAGTATGGGGTTGACGCTTCGAATTCAGCGGCGCAGGTGTCGACAAGTTTGTATACCGGTTGAACAATTAAGTGTTGCCGCGCAAGGCGAACCGTGGCCGGAGGCATGCCCCATACTGTTCCTAATTGAACATCGCTGTAGCCCAACGCCTTAGATTGCTGAAGCAATGGTTTGAGGATTGCGTGAAGGCCAACCAGCGAAAAGCCTTTCGCATTTGTCTCACGGGTTTTGTCGACCACGCCTGCCAGTTCGGCTTCGAACTCCACCAACTCCTTCATCTGCCCCAAAAACCACCGATCGATCTTCGTCAGCTCATAAATCCGATCGATGCTCCATCCCATCTTCATCGCATACCGGATGTAATACAGCCGGCCCTGGCTTGGGATGGCGAGTTTTCGCCGCAGCTTTTCTTCGGGGATGGGCCATTCCTGGTCGAGACTTTCGCCTTGGATGGTTTTGTCGGAGGTGCCGGCGCTTTTGTCCGGGGAGCGATTCCCTTGCGCTTTGGACGGGTTGCGATGGGCGTTCAACCATTTATCGTATGCATCAAGGCCAAACCCAAACCGCTTCACCTCCATGCTGCGGATGCCTTTTTGCAACGCCTCCTTGAACGTCCGCCCGATGGCCATCGCTTCGCCGACGCTCTTCATCTGCGTCGTCAGTGTCTCATCGGCGTCGGGGAATTTCTCGAACGTCCAGCGCGGGATTTTAATCACGCAATAGTCGATCGTCGGCTCGAAACACGCGCTGGTGTAATATTCCCATTTCCCATCCGCGGCCTTCTTGCTGGTGATGTAATTCGGCAACTCGTCCAGCGTGTATCCCACCGCCAATTTCGCGGCCAGCTTGGCGATCGGATACCCCGTGGCCTTGGACGCCAATGCCGACGATCGCGACACGCGCGGATTCATCTCCACGACGATCATCTCGCCGTTCTCGGGGTTCACGGCGAATTGAATGTTGCTTCCCCCGGTTTCCACGCCGACGGCCCGGATGACGGCGATGCTGGCGTCGCGCATCCGCTGATATTCCTTGTCGGTGAGGGTTTGGATCGGCGCCACCGTGATGCTGTCGCCCGTGTGTACGCCCATCGGGTCCACGTTTTCGATCGAGCAGATGATGACGACGTTGTCGTTCTTGTCGCGCATCACCTCCAATTCGAATTCCTTCCAGCCGATGACCGATTGCTCGATGAGGACTTCCGTGACCGGGCTGGCGTCGAGTCCGCGCTGGACGATTGCGTCGAATTCCTCGACGTTGTACGCGATTCCCCCGCCCGTCCCGCCGAGCGTGAACGCCGGGCGGATGATCAGCGGCAGGCCGATCTCGTCCATGACCTTCTTCGCCTCCTCCAACGCATGCACCACCCCACTGAGCGGCACCTTCAGGCCGATCTTGATCATCAGGTCTTTGAACACCTGCCGGTCTTCGCCGCGGAAAATTGCTTGCCGGTTGGCCCCGATCATCTGCACCCCGAACCGCGTGAAGATTCCCTTGTCGTAACAGGCCATCGCGGTATTGAGCCCCGTCTGCCCGCCGAGGGTGGGCAGAACCGCGTCGATTGGGCACGGCCCGCGCGATTCCAGCTCCAGAATCTTCTCCACCGCCTCCGGCGTGATCGGCTCGATATAGGTCGCATCCGCGAATTCCGGATCGGTCATGATCGTGGCCGGATTGCTGTTGATCAGGACGATGCGATACCCCTCTTCCTTGAGCGCCCGGCAAGCCTGGACGCCGGAATAGTCAAATTCGCACCCCTGCCCGATGACGATGGGTCCGGAGCCGATGATGAGGATGGAATGGATGTCGGTTCGCTTAGGCATCGCGCGGAGTCTTTCGGGCCAAAATTCGAGGTAATCTACAGGGGCATCCGATGCTTTGCCAATTTCTCCGTGTAGCCGGCGAGCTTGCTCGCCGTACTCTTCCGGAGGATTCGCGCCAATCCGAAAAAATGCAAAACACAAAATCCGCAGATGCAGGGGAGGCGGGCGACACCGCATAAGGCCCCAAGTGGTTTCGCCCGCCTCCCCCGCACCCCCGGGGCCCGCCGATACATCGGCGGGGAGCCCCCCCACCCACTTCCACTTCCCCTCAACCGTCGAGCGGGAAAGACGGGGGGTGCTCCGAAAATCAATTCAGTACAACTACTGCAAGATTCACCGGACGTTTCGCCCCACGCCTGCGACGGCTGTGCTGGTGTTACCGATCACGTTTGGGAGAGTGGGGAAGCGGTGGCCCCAGCGTACCCGCGTGCGAGCAGTCTGTTGTATCTATCTTCCAATCCGCCTCGACTGGATCAGCGTTGCTGAATACCGACGCAACATAGCGAGTGCCACATTTGACGCAGCGAACATAGTAATCCAGTCCCGAACTCCCTAGCCCATCGACCAGTGCAACTCCATCGACGAAGAATTGCACCCCGCCACAGCTACGGCACATGTTTGGGTGCTGTGTCGCTGATTGAGGAGGTTGCCGTTTCTTCCGAGGCCAAAAACGTGCCATTGCCGTGCCAATATCTTACATCCTCCATCTTACGCTTGGCTGAAATTCTTCAATTAAAGCTCATTTCGAGTTGCCACCCGGACCGGCCGGACACCCGCGCCAGACTTGACAAAAAAATCCCTTCGCCTACTATTCCAATCACAATTGAATAAGTTTCTTATCGAGAGTGGCTGAGGGTAGGGCCCTGTGAAGCCACAGCAACCCATTCGAGCCTTAGCTTGAAATGGGTGCTAACTCCCGCCCGATTTTCGGGACAGATAAGAGGAAGCCCATCCTTCGTCGATTTCAGCCTCTTCTTATCAATTCGTCATTAGTCGTTGGTCATTCGTCACTTGCGGCGAGCGCATCTGGACAAATGACAAGTGACAGTTAGGACAAAGGACAGCGATCCATGAGTTACGTCGTCGGTTTAAAATGTAAGGAATGCGGGAATCGCGCGCCGGTATCCCCCGTGCACGTCTGCGAGGCCTGTTTCGGGCCTTATGAAGTGGAATACGACTACGGCGCGATGAAGGGAAAGGTCACTCGGGAATCGATTTCGGCTGGACCCAAGAGCCTTTGGCGATACAAAGATCTACTGCCGGTTTCGGAGCCGAAAACGGGATTCAATTCGGGGTTCACTCCACTGCGCAAGTCGCAGCGGCTGGCAAACGAACTGGGCTGTACAGACCTGTGGATCAAGGACGATTCCTGCAATTATCCGACCTACTCCTACAAGGAGCGCGTGGTTTCGGTGGCGATCTCCAAGGCGATCGAGTTTGGATTCGACACCGTCGGTTGCGCCAGCACGGGAAACCTGGCCAACAGCACGGCGGCGCACGCGGCCATGGCGGGACTTCGATGTTTCGTCATGATCCCGCACGATCTGGAACAGGGAAAAGTCCTGGGCAGCCTGATCTTCGGCCCGACCATGGTGCGGATTCGCGGAACTTATGACGACGTCAATCGCCTGTGCACCGAGATCGCCGACAAGTATGGATGGGCGATCGTGAACGTGAATCTGCGTCCGTATTACACCGAGGGGGCCAAGACCTACGGATTCGAGATCGCCGAGCAACTCGGCTGGCGATTGCCGCAGCACACGGTCGTCCCAACGGCGGGGGGGACCATTTTGCCCAAGGTCTACAAGGCCTATCGTGAATTCATCGAACTGGGTTTGGTCGAGGACAATCACCCGAAGATTTATTCAGCCCAGGCGGCGGGGTGCGATCCGGTGGTGAAGGCCATCCACAAGGGCATCGACATCATCGAGCCGCAGAAGCCGAACACCATGGCCAAGAGCATCGCGATCGGGAATCCGGCCGACGGATATTACGTCTGGCACGCGGTGAAGGATTCGGGCGGATGGGGCGAAAGCGCCAGCGACCGGGAGATCGTCGATGCGATCAAGCTGCTGGCCAAAACCGAAGGCATCTGGACCGAGCCGGCCGGCGGGACAACGCTTGCGGTGGCCATCAAACTGATCCAGCAGGGCCGAATTCCCCGCAACGAATCCATCGTCATCAGCATCACCGGCAATGGCCTGAAGACCCTGGAGGCGGTGCAGGGCGACCTGACGTATCCGGAAGTGATCGAGGCCAAGCTTTCCGAGTTTGACGCGATGTTGCATCGCCAGCATGGACAGCAGAAGCCGCCGATCCGCGCCGCGCGGCCGGAAGTTTCGGTGGTATAATCGGGGATTGCCCATGGCCAAGCCAGGGGTCTTTCAGAAAAGGACCAAGAATGAGCGTTAAAGTTCGAATTCCCTCTCCGCTACGGAGCTACACCCAGGGCGCCGACGTGGTCGAGGTCCCCGGCAACAGCGTCGGCGAAGTCCTCAACGCCCTGAAGGAAAAAGCCGGCGGCATCGAGACGCGGTTGTTCAAGGGCCCGAATCAACTCAACCGCTTCGTGAACGTATACGTCAACGATGAGGACATCCGATTTTTGAAGAACCTCGAGACTCCCGTGAAGGACGGCGACGAAGTGAGCATCGTCCCGGCGATCGCGGGGGGAATAGGAGATGTTAAATGACAGACATCGAAACAAAACGACGCCTTACCGTTAACACCGAAGGAAACGCCGGGCCGTATCTCATGGTTCCACTTGACCAGCTTCCGGAAGTGCGAAACGTACTTCAACAGAACGGCATCGGTCACGTCGTGGCCCCTGACGCTATCGGGCTGAATGGCAGACCGGTGATTGCGATCATCGATTTCGGCCGAAGCGCAGACGTCGGTCGCATCCAAGCGGTGCTTGATGCCGCATAGGGATCACCGGAAGGGGACATGGGCGAATTGGCATTAGCCATCCAGAGCTTGCGAGATAACTATGCTCGAGTTCTAAACGAACTTCATGACGATTACGTGCATACGCGGATGCTTTGGCAGACTCTTCACGTGTGGGTTCAACGCTATGGCGAAAATCTGACCATCGAGAATCCAATTACAAGAAGCAGCGTTAATGGCGCCGATCTCGCGGGAAAGGCTCGCCCCTCCATGCAACGGTTAACCAACCGCAGTTTTAAGGATATCGTCGCACAACTTGAGTTATTTGTCGCGGAATTGTTACGGCTTTGGTTGTTGAACAACACTGAGTTGATTGCCGCAAAAGGTCTGAATGTCGGCACGCTTCTCGAGAGTCAGACATTGGAAGAGGCGCAAGATGCCGCCGTGAGGGAGGCAGTGGAATCAACGATTGTTGACAAAATGCTTGGGAGACCAGAGAAATGGTTTGGTTATCTCAAGAATCAACTGCGTTTGCGGCTTGATGGCCGCGGGGAAGCATCGTTTTGCGAGATGAAGGCACGCCGAGACGTGCTGGAGCACAACAGCGGCATCGTCAACGCCGCTTATATCGACAAGGCGAAAGTTGCCCCAAAATACAAGGTCGGCGATGATGTGCAATTGAAGGATCAAGACGTTGACGAGGCGTATCATGTGACGTTGCACCTTATTGACGCCATCGCGGCGTCTGCAATTGCCGCAACAAGGACGCGCTGAGTGGCGCGATGCGGGCTTATAGGCGATTCAATGGAAATCAAGTATTCTAAACGTTGCTGGTTCACGTTTCCCACCCGGGCCGAGGTGGAGCAGCCGATCATCTGGCAGATGAGCCGGAAATACCCCGAAGTCGCTTTCGACATCCGCCAGGCCAGCGTGCAACACGAAATCGGGATCATGGCCGTGCTTCTCACGGGGGAGGAACGCGACGTGAAGGCGGCGATCGAGTTCGTCCGCTCCAAGGGCGTCACCGTCGAGCCAATCGAAAAGAGCGTCGTCGAAGGCTGACGCAATTCCATTCTGATCTCATTTTGTGCTTTCCTCCTTTTTTGTGCTTACTTCTTTGTACTTTCTTTACCTTTATCAATAGGATTATTTTTAATTTCCATGTCTGAACAATTACATTCTAAAATTCTCTCGCATTTGAAATCCGAGCGTTATCGTCCGCTGAAGCCGAGGCGGTTGGCCAGGGAGATGAACCTGGCCGAGGACGAGGTCTATCCCAACTTTCGCGAGGTGCTGCGCGAGTTGATGCACGCGGGCCGCGTGGTGCTGGGCGCGGGCGGCAGCATCATGCTCCCGGCCCAGGACCTTCAGGCGGAGGGGATTGTCGGCGCCTATCGCCAGAACCGCCGGGGCTTCGGGTTTGTCGTGCCGACCGATCCCGACGGGCACGAAGATTTATTCATCGCCGAGGGCGACAACGGCGGCGCCATCACCGGCGACGTCGTCCGCGCCAAGATCACCAACCGCGAGCAGCGGGACGGCAAGGTCATGTTCCGCGGCCGCGTCATCGAGATCATCACCCGGTCGCAGAAGCGCTTCGTCGGAACGTTGACCCGGCAGCACGGGCAATGGCTGGTTCTGCCGGATGGAAACATCCTGACCGCGCCGATCCTGACGCCCGATGCGGCGGCGCGGCACATCAAGCCCGGAACCAAGGTCGTCGTCGAACTGACGACATATCCCGACGAGGGAGTCGCGGCCCAGGGCGTCATCACCCGCGTGCTCGGCCAGCCGGGCGAGAAAGACGTCGATCTCCGGTCCGTCATCGTCCAATACAATCTCCCGGAGGATTTTCCCGAGGAGTGTCTCGAACAGGCGCGCAGCGCGGTGGATCGGTTCAACACGGTCAGGAATCGGCCGGATCGGCTCGATCTGTCGGACCGGGTGATCTGCACGATCGATCCGGATGATGCCAAGGATTACGACGACGCGATCAGCCTCCGCAAGCTCGAAAACGGCCAGTGGGAACTAGGGGTCCACATCGCCGACGTGTCGGCCTTCGTCCAGACGGGTTCGGCGCTGGACGTGGAGGCGAAGGAACGGGGGAACAGTTGTTATTTCCCGGGTTTTGTCATCCCCATGTTGCCCGAGGTTTTGTCCAACGGCGTGTGCAGCCTCCAGGAAGGCGTTCCCCGCCTATGCAAAAGCGCGTTCATCGTATTTGACGATGACGCCCATCCGATCCACGCCCATTTCGCCAACACGATCATCCGCAGCGCCAATCGGCTGCGGTATCGCGAGGCCCAGGCGATCATCGACAACTCCGATCTGGTCCCGCATCCCGATGGGCCCAGGAAGATCGACAGCTACGACCCTGCCGTGGTCGAGCTTCTTCATCAAATGAACGGCCTGGCAAAGCGGATACAGAAGCGCCGCCTGGCGGCGGGGCAGATCGTGCTGGAATTGCCCGAAGTGGAATTGGTCCTGGATGAGAGCGGTAAGGTCGCCGATGCCCGGCCCGAGGACCAGAGTTTCACGCATACGCTGATCGAGATGTTCATGGTGGAAGCCAACGAGGCGGCGGCTCGGGCGCTGGATTCGGTGTCCGTGCCGTTTCTGCGCCGCATCCATCCGGACCCGGATCCGGACAGCGGAACCAGGCTGAAACATTTCGTCGAGGTCGCCGGCTTCAAATTGCCCAAGGATTTGGATCGCAAGGCGATTCAGCACCTTTTGGCTTCGGTGCGCGGCAAGCCGCAATCCTTCGCGATTAACCTGGCGGTCCTCAAAAGCCTGACCCGCGCGGAGTATTCCCCGAGTCCGATCGGGCATTACGCGCTGGCGAGTCAGCATTATTGCCATTTCACCAGCCCAATCCGCCGCTACGCCGACCTGACGATTCACCGCCTGCTGGACCAATATATTTCCGCCAGCCAATCCGGCGGCAAGCGCGGCCGCCATCCCCGGCTCGACGGGGCGCCTTCCCATGAAACCCTTGTCGATCTCGGCAAGCACATCAGCTTCACCGAGCGCCGCGCCGACGATGCCGAACGCGAGTTGCGCAAAGTGAAAATCCTGGAATTGCTCGAAAAACAGGTCGGCCAGGATTTCCCCGGCGTCATCACCGGAATCACCAATTTCGGCATCTTCGTCCAATTGACCACCTGGCTCATCGACGGCGTCATCCGCTACGAAGACCTCCTGGACGACTGGTGGGACGTGGACGAGCGCGCCGGCGTAATCCGCGGCCAGCGCACCGGCCGCCGAATCCGCATCGGCGACACCGCCACAGTTCGCATCGTCCGCGTAGACCCCGCCCGGCGGGAACTGAGCCTGGCGATTACGCAACTCAAAACGCGAACCGACGCCCCAGCCGCGCCGCCGCCCCAAAAACCGAAAAAGCCGCATCGCAAGGGGAACGGCCAGGCGCATCAGCGCCGAAGGCATAGGTAAGCCCGTTCTAACCTCTCAAGCCCCCGCACGCTTCCGTCCGATAATCAACCAAGAGATGCACGAACAACTCGTCGACGTCCTGGTTCACAGTCCTAACGAGGCGGCGGATGATCTGCTGCTGGAGGGATTGCGCCTCGGGGCCGAGGTCGAGCAATCCCTCATCATCAACGCCATCCTTCAGCGCAAATCCGTTCGGGGATTGTCCGGCGTCGTCGAGCGATACGAATCGCTGCCCGAGCGGCTTCAATCTCTTGTCCTGGCGAACATCAAAAACCTGCACCACGCGCTCCGCGAATGCGGGCGAAGCGACCGGCCCGAGGTGCGGCAGGCGGCCATGCGGCTGATCGCGCTCAGCCGGCAATGCAAACTGGCCTACGTCCTGACCGAAAACCTGCACGATGCGGATGAATCCCTGAGCAAGTCGGCGGCCGAAGCGATCGTGGCCCTGGCGCGATGGGTCTCCACCGGCACGCGCCGCTTGCAGCGGCACTATCAGCCGCCAACCGACGAGCCGCAACAACCCGCCCCCGAAAATGCCCAGCCGAAGGAGGATTTCCAGGCCCTGTATCAGGACGTGATGGAGCAGAGGACGGAAATCGAAACCGTGGTGGCCCGGGCGATGGACGTGCATCGGGGCCGGCATTCGCAGGATTTGCTTCGCGCCGCCCTCCTGCTCTGCGATTGGCCCCTGAGCAAAACCCTGGCGATTTTGCAGACGACCAAGCACGGCGGCCAGAACTCAATGGTTCGGCGGCTCCAGCAGCCGCCGGAGGCCGAGCACGTCGAGGCCTTTCTCCTCGGCGCCACGCACGGGCAGCTTCGGCTCCATTTCGGCAGCGTCTTTGCCCACATCGACGAAGCCCCGGTGCTGGACGGAATTTTGCGCAAAACGCACTGGCTCAAAGACCATCAGCTCCAACTCTGCATGCGCCAGGTCACGCGCGGAACGTGGTGGCAGGAAGGCGAACTGCTGCGCGACATCGGCCGGCGCGATGCCGCCGACGCCTGCAAGATTGCCGAATGGCTGGCCGCGTCGGGGATGCACGATCTGGTCCAGGATGAGCGGATGACCGTCCTGGCCAGACAGGCCGCGACCAATCCGGGAGGGCGCCTGCGGCTGTTGTGCGTGGCGATGCGGCGCAAGAAAACCGACGGCGTGCAGTTCCTCCGCTTCATGCTGGCCGATACCGATGAGCGCCTGATGCGCATGGCGGCGCGGGAAATCGTCCGCCGCCGGCCGCCCGATTTCGAGAACATCCTGTTGCAATTGATGACCAACGCCCCCGCGTCGGTCCGGCGAGTCGTGAGCCGCTCCATCGGCCATGAGGGGTTCGAGCAGTTCTGGCAGCGGTTTGACCATCTGGACCGTCCCACGCGCAAGCAAGGCGGCCGGGCGATGCTCAAGCTCTTGCCGGATGCGGCGCAGCGCCTGGGCCGAAGGTTGGCGTCGGGACCGATGGAACAACGCCTCAAAGCGCTTCAAATGACGCAGGAACTGGGACTGGCGGTAACCCTGCGGGAAGCGGTGACGACGCTGGCGTCGCACCCGCATCCCAAGGTGCGCAGCAAGGCCGTCAGCGTCCTGGGCGAAACGCCGGAGGCTTCGGTGGAACTGCTCATGGAGCGCATCGTGCGGGACACGGATTCGCGCGTCCGCGCCAATGCGATCGAGGTGCTGGAGAATCACCAGACTCCCGAGTTCATCGCGCTGCTCGCCGAGCGCTCCAGGACCACCAACAGCCGCGAGCGAGCCAACGCCATCAAGGCGCTGCACCGGATGCGGGTGGGCAACGTCGGGCCGGCCCTGATCGCCATGCTCCAGGATGCGCGTCCGGAGCATCGCATCTCGGCGATGTGGGCGCTGAAGCAGATCGGCTGGTGGAAACTCCTGAACGAGGTTGGCCGGATCGCCAAGTCGGACCCCAACCTGCGCGCGCGCCGGTACGCGTTGGCCGTCCTCAAGGGCGTGGCCGAAATGGTGCAGGCGCAACAAACTTCGCCTCCACCGTCAATGGGAGCCGCATAATGAAAGCCGCAACGACCTTTTCATCCGATATCCGTTGCGATGCTCTTCTGTACAGATCACCGCGAAGACGCGAAGGAGCGAAGGAACGCGAAATGGAATCAAGATCAATTGATATTCCTTCGCGTACCTTCGCTGCTTCGCTTCTTCGCGGTGAATATTTCCGGTTGGCTTCCCACTCAAAGCGGATCAGAACAACCACAGCCGTCATCGCCTGCCTTGTTTGCGGCATCGCCGCCACTGCCGGCGCAATGCCGACGCAGGAAGAAGTGTTCCAGAGCACCAAGCAGAACATGGATTCCACCGTCGACATCAGCAAGGCGGTGCCATACCTGCTGGCGGGCATCAGCCTGGCGATCATGTGGGGGCTGTACAACCATCACCGCAAACGCCGCACGACGCCGGGGAAATTGAATAGTCCCGGCCGCCTGTCGCGTGAAGTCTGCCGCAGAATCAGCCTCCGGCCGGTGGAAATGAAGCAACTGAAATTGCTCGCCGACGAGCAGGAGATCGAGTATCCGCTGACGCTGATCCTGTGCCCGTCGCTCCTGGGCAAAGCGATCCGAACGCCGGGCGCCCAGGTGGACCGCGCCGTGGTGAAGGAGATCGTGCAGCGATTGAAGCAAAGCCTGGAAGCCCGGCCGGGGACGCAAGAGTAGGATGAGACTACAAATTCGAAATCCGAAACTCGAAATTCGAATCAAATTCGAAATTCGAAGGACCAAATCAGCCTTCGTTTCGAGTTTTGAATTTCGAATTTGATTCGTCATTCGAATTTCGAGTTTCGGACTTTGCCCCTATAATCCCTCCCATGTCCGCAAAAGTGATCGACGGCGCGGCCCTGGCCGATCGCGTGAAGCTCGACGTCAAACGTCGCGCCGAGCAATTGGCGTCCCAGGGCCGGCGGCCGGCTCTCGCGGCCGTGCTGATCGGCTCCACGCCCGCCGGCGAACTTTACGCCGACCGCCAGGCCCAGGCCTGCCAAAACGTCGGCATCACCTATCACCTTCACAAACTGGACGCGGATACCACCCAGGCGGCCGCCGAACGCGAACTGAAATCCCTCAGCGCCGATCCGGCCGTCACCGGCATCATGCTCCACCTTCCGACGCCGCCCCATCTGGACGCGACCGAATTGCAGTACAAGATCGATCCGGTCAAGGACGTGGAGGGCGTCAATCCCGCCAACATCGGCTACGTCGTCTATGGCCATACGCTGATCGCCCCGTGCACCGCGATGGCGGTGATCGAATTGATCGAAACCACCGGCGTGAACCTGTGCGGCGTCGAGGCGGTCGTGGTCGGAGCCAGCGAGATCGCCGGCAAGCCGATCGCCCTGCTGCTGACTCAGCGATTGGCGACCGTGACGCTTTGCCACATCGCCACCCGCGACCTGAAATCCCACACGCGCCGCGCGGACGTGCTGGTGGTGGCGGCCGGGAAGCCGGGGCTGATCGGAGCCGACCACGTCAAGCCCGGCGCCATCGTCATCGACGTCGGAATCAACCGCGTCACCCTGCCCGATGGATCGAAGAAAACCGTCGGCGACGTGGATTTCGACGCCGTCAGCCCCAAGGCGGCATACATCACCCCGGTTCCCGGCGGCGTCGGGCCGATGACCGTCGCCATGCTGCTGAAAAACACGATGAGAAGCGCGGAATTGGTGGGGAAGAAATGAACCGGAAAATTCGAAACTCGAAATTCGAAACTCGAATCAAACTCGAAACTCGAAATTCGAATTTCTGACCTTCGAATTTGATTCGTCATTCGAATTTCGAGTTTCGAATTTCGCGATTCGCGCGTGGAGTCTCCCATGTGGGGCAACACACTTGGCTGGAAAATCTCAGCCGTCATTTTCCTTCTGGCCGTGGCGATCGGAGCCTGGCTGCATAACCAAATGCAGATCACCGCTCCAACGGCCCTGTCCCTGGATGAGAAGAATCTGGCCGCGCTTTCGCCGCCGGCGCCGGCCCAGCCGATCGTGGACCAGAACCAGCCCGCAGACGCCGGGGAGAAATATTCCGCCGCCATCGCCGCCTATGGCGAGAACGAAGATGCGTGCGATGAATTCGCCAAAAACCCCGTTGGCCCGCCGCCGCCGCCCATTCAGTTGGTGTTGGATGCGACGAATCTGTCGCGGATGAACCTGTTCGCCAAGAATCCGCAGACGATCGTGGATTATCAGTCTGATCATCCGGCTTTGGATGATCTTTCAAAGATCGGCCAGGACTTGGAATCCGCGGCTCTGCTATGCCGCAAGGACCACCCCGACGAGGCCAGAAGTCTGTTGCGAGCGGCCTACGCCCTGGGCGCGAACCTTTACCGCGAGCGGGTCGATTACGATGAATTCTCCCAGGGCATGGGACTCATGAACGGAGCGGTCACGGCCATGGCGGAGATGGAGCCGGCCGATTCATCGCGGCAAAAGCTGTTGCAGACGCAACAGCAGCAAATCCTGGATTTCTACGACAGCAACGTAAGGCCCATCTATGACGACGTGATTTCCAAGGCCGATCAACAGAGCATCGCCGAACATGCCGGGGACATCTTTCGGTTTGCCGCCAAATCGAAGGAAAAAATGTTCCGCGTGGAGGCGATATTGAAACTGGGCCGATACCGTTTCGACGCCGCTCGGGCGGCCGACCAGCTCGCCGCCCCGCGGTTTTTGCGCCGATTTCAGCACGATCCCGACCCGGCCGTCCAGGCCGCCGCCCAGGCCGCCGCCAACCTGACCATCGAGCAATATCGTATGATCCATTGACGAACCCGCCGGACAAGGCGAATCTTTATATGGGTCATTGAATACGGATTACCGCCAAGGCGCCAAGGACGCGAAGAAACGCGAAGGAAAGATATGAGGATGAGGTCGTCTAGCAGCAATACCGTTCAACGACCGGAGCAGCTTTTTTCCATTAGCCCCCGGCTTTGCCGGGGTTTTCCGCGATGAGCGCCGTGCAACCCATGTTAAGCAAAGATCCCAACCCATTCTCGCGCAAACCCCCGGCAGAGCCGGGGGCCAACGGAAAGCGGCGACTACCGCCATTGAACGGCTTTGGCTCTAGCAGGAACCTTCCGTGAACAACCGCAAGGCCTTTACGCTGGTGGAGTTATTAGTGGTGATCGGCATCATTGCCGTCCTGGCCGGCCTGTTGCTGCCGGCCGTCAACCACATGCGCCGCAGCGCCCAAATCACCGGCCAAAAAGCCGATTTCCAAACCATCGCCGCGGCTCTGGAATCATACAAGGCGGATTTTGGCGATTATCCGAGGAATGCGCCACTGCCAACGTGGAATGAGCAGACCGGTCATGCCCCAGTATTTCTGACCCTCGCCTCGGCCCTGATGGGGCCGGGACCGGCAGTTACGAATAGCACGGAGATCGGTGATGGCGCCGACGGACTTGGTTTTCGGTGTCAGGCGACTGTAATCCCAGGAGTTGTTACCATCAGCGGCACCTCAGTGACCTTTACCGCAGACGGTGCATACACTGCCCAGTCGACGGCTTTCGCGAACAACTTCATTTCGGGAACGACGGAAGCTTCACTCATTCTATTTCCAGCTTCCGGTCAGCCGTATCAGGAAACCATCGGCATTAGCGCAGTGAGTCCACCCAGTGGTGCTCTTACATTGACGCTTCCATACGCCCCAATTTACGCGCATAGCAGGGGCACTATATCAACTGCATCAGGCAAGGTTTGGGGACCCTATATTTCGGCGGATACGTTTAAGGTGGCGTTTGTACCTGTGCCGCCAAGCCAAGATCCGAGCTATGGGCCGGGAGGGCCGGGAATAAGCGCCTGGGGCTCCGCCGGCCAGCCGGTTTTGCTCGACCGCTGGGGACAGGTGATCCAATATTTTCCCCGTTACGGCCCAGCGAACAATCGCACCAATGATTCGCTGGCCTCGCGGTATCCTCCCAACCCCGCCGTTCAAGCAGGTCCGCTTTTTGGCTATTCGCAGCCACACTCTGTTGATTCCGTGGCCGGCGAGAACGCCATGTGGGATTATCGAGACGGTGCGCCGTTTTTCGCCGCGGGCCAATCGTGGAAGATTCTAGGATCGTGGCAGAATCCAGTCACCGGAATTCTCGACCAACTCGTACCATGGCCGAAGGACACCGGCGTTACCAACGCTTTCCAACCCGAGTTGACGATTCAGTGGATGCTCGGCGAACAGGTTGATCCCTCAGCCGGCGGACTATTTCAGAATGAGATTATGTCGGGTAGTTTGCCCGCCGGGGTTTTGCCCGGCGAAAAACTGAATTACGACGGCCCCTTTATCTTGATTTCTGCAGGCCCGGATGGACCGGAGCGCAACAACGGCGGGTACTGCAGTTTTGTCAATCCGAAAGACGGCAGTTTGACCGATAGCAGCGGCAACAAGCTCACCTCCGCTGAATTGCTACAGATATTCACCGGCAACGGCAACTCTCAATTGCTGCAGATATTCCCGGGCAGCGGCAACATTTACAATTTCGACCGTCCGTAGCACGTGCGTGCCATGCCGCAATCCCTTTATTCCCAGGGCGTAATTGAACCGCGGGCGCGAAAGGAATTTGATATTCCTTCGCGCCCTTCGTTGATATCCCGCAATTCCTTGTCTCCATGTCGAGAATTTACGACATCACGCATCCTCGCTCCGCTTCGCGCCCCTTCGCGTTCTTCGCGCCTTCGCGGTTCATCCTTTCGCAAAAGCGCAATAAGACAACAGCCCCGGCGATCTCCGGTTGCCCGCCCGAAATTTTTTTCAGCATCGGCAAAAATTCCGGAAAAACACGACCAAAACCTTCACCTATCCGCTATAAATATAGAGGGACAGTGTTTTTCCGGCATCCGAATAGGTACAAAGCCTATTTGTGGCCCGGCTCGACTCGAAATCCATTGAAGAAAGTTCTCACGCAGAGGCACGGAAGGCTTCGCCTCCGTGGCAAAGGCGCGGAGGCATGAATAAAACAAAGGCCTTTGCTTCTCCCTATTCTCTGCGCCTTTGCGCCTCTGCGCGAGCTATTTCTTTCCGTCCGAATCGGGGCTGTTTCCCATTTTCCGACGCCTCGCCGCGAGGCCAATTGGCAACCCCCCCAAGTTCCGCGCGGAAAGGCGCATTGACATCGACAATGACGGCCCTGCCGCCATCAAAAACCGCGTCATTGTCAGCGCCCCCACGTGGTTTTTAGTAGTGCTTTGTAGTCTTATGATGTCCAAAATCGCATGGTCCAAATTCCCGGAATGCGACACTCCGCCTGGACGGCCGCCTGGCAACGTGAATCCAGTCAGCGGTCATCTCACGTGCCAACGACGGGCCTTTACGCGGACGGAGCTTGTCGCCGTGCTCGGGATCATCGTGGTCCTGGCGGGGATCGTCGCCATTATGACCGGGCGTTTGCGGCATGGGTCGGTGGTCGAGCAGCAGAAAGCGGATTTTCAAACGATCGCGGCCGGGCTCCAGGCGTATAAACAAGATTTCGGGGATTATCCCAGGAATATCGAACTGCCGAAGTGGAACACGCAGGATAGCGCCGTGCCTGCCCCGATATATCTGACGCTGGCATCGGCCCTTTTGGGGCCGGGGCCGGCGCTCACGCAGGAAATCAACGGCAATGCCAACTATCTCGAACTCGGCGACGGCAACGATGGGCCGGGATTTCGCTGTCAGGCCGCAAATGTTATCCCGGGAGATGCCGGCATAACCCCCGGCTCGAATCAGGTGACGTTCAAGGTTGACGCCGCTTTCGCGGCTAAGGCCGGCGCGATCCCAACGCCCGCTTCGCTAATTCTTTTGCCGATCGCGGGAAATCCGGCACAGCCGTACTCGGAAACGATCGGCATCCAGGCCGTGAGCGGGTCGGGTCTTTCGCTTCAAATAACATTGACGGCTCCTCCGCTTTACTCGCACATCCGAGCCAATATTTCCGGGGTCCAGGACAAGGTATGGGGACCGTATATTTCCGCCCAAGCCTTCAACGTCGCGTTTATTCCCTCCGCGCCGACCGGCCAGGGCGGCAGCGCCCTTCCCGCCTTGGCAGGCTATGGCCAGCCGGTTTTGCTGGATCGTTGGGGACAGGTGATTCAGTATTTCCCGCGTTATGGCCCGGCGAACAATCGCACCAATGATTCGACGTACGCGGTGAATGCTGCCGTTCAGGCTGGTCCGCTTTTTGGTTACTCGCAGCCAAGGTCCGTTGACGGCACAAATGGACAGAACGCCATTTGGGACTGGCGGGACGGCGCGACGTTCTTCAGCGTCAGTTCCAGCAACATCGCATGGAACGCTCCCAACCCCGTAACTGGAAACCTGGACTATGCCAAGCCATGGCCAAACCCGACCCAGACAATGGGGAGCGATTTTCGACCGGAGTTGGCTATCCAGTGGATGCTCGGAGAGCCGGATCCTGCCGGCAATTTCAACAATGAGATTTTGGCCGGTGAGAAACTGAGCTATGACGGCCCATACATCCTGATTTCCGCCGGTCCGGGCGGGCCGGAACGGAGCAACGGCGGGTTTTGCAGCATGGTCGATCCGAATAACTACGATAATCCATTGCCGGAAAATAAGTTACAGCAAGCATTCATCGACAGCGGCAATATTTATAATTTTGATCGACCGTAGGTGAATTGGGGCCTTCTCTCATAAGGGGGTTAGGATCGCCCCTCATTGAAGTTGGATCGCAATTCTCTAAAATGACCGACCGAAGTGTTAGTTTGCCTAACGGCGCAACTTTCTAACCCAAAACTATGAGACTACGAGACGAAAACAAGCGGCGACATATCATCGAGACGGCCGTCAAGCTCTTTTCCGAACAGCCGTTCCACAAAGTGCGTCTTGATGACGTTGCGGAAGCGGCTGGAGTCGGAAAGGGAACCGTCTATATCTATTTCAAGAACAAGGAGGAGTTGTATTACAACCTGGTTTACGAGGGATTTGCGGGCATGGTGGATCATCTCCATGCGGAGGTGAATCAGCCGGGTTTGAACGCTGCGGCGAAGATGCGGACCATCGTCGCCGAGATGGTCGAGCATTTCATATTGCATCCGCAGTTCTTTGAAGTATTGCGGACGGTGGGCGTTCCCGACGCGAATTCCTCCTGGGACCACAAGCGAAAGGAATGCGCCGATTTGATTGAGCAGGTGATTCGCGAAGGGATCGCCTCCGGTGAATTCAGCGACAACCATCCCGAACGCACGGGGTTGTATCTGATGGCGATGGTGCGGGCGGTGATGTTATATCGTGCGAAGGTGCAAGACAAAGGCGACTTGACCGAGCACATCACAAGCGTGTTGCTGCGGGGCATCGGCAGGAAAGGGCCATGACGAAGACGTGGGTCATAGTGCTGGCCGTGGTGGCGGCGGGAGCCACCGCGGGGGCGGGGGTTTTTTTCCATGATCGCGGGGCCAAGGTCGCGACCACGCTGCCGGTCGATTCGTACACCACCCCAGCCGCTCGCGGCGACGTCACGCAGAGCGTGGCGGCGACCGGACCGGTCGCCTCCAACCTCGACGTGCAGATCAAATGCCGCGCCTACGGCCAAGTCATCGAGCTGCCGTTTGACGTCAGCGACAAGGTGAAGAAAGGCGATCTGCTGGTGAAGCTCGACGAGCAGGACGAGTTGGTTGCGCGGGACCAGGCGAAGGTGACGGTGGCATTATCGCAGTCGAAGTTGACGGAAGCCCAGGAGAACGAGCGGATCGCCGAGCAGGACCTGACAACGGCGACGGAACAGGCCGATGCCAACATCATTTCCGCCCAGACCAAGGCCCAAAACCTGCGCAGGAAAGCGGATCGCCAGAAGCAGTTGCTGTCGCAGAACCTGGCCTCGCCCGAGGACTTCGAGACCGCCGAGACCGATGCCACCCAGGCCGAGGCCGATCTGAAAAACGCCCGTATCGCCAAGGAGCAGCTCAAGAGCCAGGCGGTGGCGCTGGACGTGAAAAAGGAGGACGTGGAATTGGCCAACGAGCAGGTCAGTCTCGACCAGATTGGCCTGAAGAACGCCCAGCAGCAGTGCGATTACACGAAGGTTTTGGCGCCGATGGACGGAGTGTTGTCGGACCTGGAGATTCAGATGGGGACGTTCATTGCGTCGGCGATGAGCAACGTCAGCGGCGGGACCAGCGTGATGACGCTGTCGGACCTGTCTCACATTTTCGTGCTGGCCAGCGTGGATGAAAGCCAGATCGGCGGGGTAAAAAAGGGACAGACGGTGGACATCACGGCTGATGCGTATCCGGGCAAACATTTTTCCGGGAAGGTGGTTCGGATCGCCACGACGGGCGTCAATACGAGCAACGTGGTGACTTTTGAAGTGAAGATCGAAGTGACCGACGACAACAAGGACCTGCTCAAGCCGCAGATGACCGCCAACGTGCAGATCATCGAGGCCAGCAAGAAGGACGTGGTGACGGTTCCGATCCTGGCGGTGGTGAGAAAACAGCACAAGACGTTGGTGACGCTGGTGAAGCCGGATAACAGCTTGGAGGACCGCGAGGTGGAACTGGGAATCGACGACGGAGAAAACCAGGAGATCGTGTCCGGCCTTGCCGCCGGCGAGCAGGTCCTCGTGCACAAGAACGAATCGAACAGCGTGTGGTCGGCGGCGTCGATGGTCCGAAGAATGCCCGGGGCGGGAATGCCCGGAGGAGGAGGCAGACGCTGATGATCCGGGCGGAGCACCTTATCAAGACGTACCTGCTGGGCGGCCAGGAAGTGCATGCGCTGGACGACGTGAGCGTGACGATCGAGCAAGGGGAGATGGTGGCGATCCGCGGCCCGTCGGGCAGCGGGAAATCCACGCTGATGAACATTCTCGGTTGCCTCGACCATGCGGATTCGGGCCAATATTTCATTGCAGGCCAGAACGTTTCGGGGCTGTCGAAGAATGCCCTGGCGGAAATCCGCAATCGGCGGATCGGGTTTATCTTCCAGAACTTCAACCTTCTTCCGCGGATGACCGCTTTGCAGAACGTGGAGTTGCCGCTGCATTACGCGGGCTGGCGGGATGCGGCGCACGCCGCCAGGAAGTCGTTGGACGTCGTGGGACTGGGGGACCGCTGGCACCATGAACCGAACCAGCTTTCCGGCGGCCAACGCCAGCGCGTCGCCGTGGCGCGGGCGCTGGTGACCGATCCGGCGATCCTGCTGTGCGACGAACCGACGGGATCTCTGGACAGCAAGACGGGCGAGGAGATTCTGGCGCTGTTCAAATCGCTGAACGCGCAGGGCCGCACGATTCTGGTCGTCACCCACGACGCCCAGGTCGCCGCTCATTGTCAACGGGAGATTTACCTGCACGATGGTCGCATTGCCGTGCCCCCAACTGATGAGGCCGAGGAGCGGGACATCGGCGATCCAGTCCTTGCTTCGATTCTCAAATAGCCGGCGAAAAGGCAAGTGAAAAACCGCCATGCTGTTTTGGATGATCGTCAAAGTCGCCTTCAAGAGCCTCAGGGCCAACAAGCTGCGATCGGTGCTGGCGATGCTGGGGATCATCATCGGGGTGGCGGCGGTGATCGCGATGCTGGCGATCGGGACGGGCGCCAAGCAGCAGGTGCTGGACCGGCTCAGCGCCATGGGGACGAATCTGCTGTTCGTGCGCCCCTCGCCGCGGGGAACGGCCGGCGTGATCTCCGGCACGCAGTTGAATCTCACCGAGGATGATGCCCGCACGATCCTTCAGAAAGTGGACCACGTCCATGCGCTCTCGCCGGTCGTGGGGCGAAACTATCAGGTGAAATACCTCGACCAGAACACCAACACCCAGGTGCAGGGGACCACGCCGACTTATCTGGCGATCCGCGATTTCCAAATCGACTCCGGGAAGATGTTCACGGATTTCGACGTGGACCGCTGGAACCGCGTGGCGGTCCTCGGATCGGTCACCGCGTCCAACCTCTTCGGGTTCTCCGATGCGGTCGGACAGACGATCAAGATCAATGGGATCAACTTTACGGTGGTCGGCGTGCTCCAGAGCAAGGGAGACCAGGGATGGTCCAATCCCGACGATCAGGTGATCGTTCCCTATACGGTGGACATGCACATCCTCATGGGCGTGGATTTCCTGCGCGAAATCGACGTGCAATGCGATCAGGGATCGGACCTCGACGCCGTCCAGAGCGACATCTATTCCCTCATGCGCCAGCGCCACAGGATTCAGATGGGAATGCCCGATGACATCATGATCATGAACCAGGGCGAGTTTATCGCGGCATTCAGCGCCACCGCGACGACGTTTACCATTCTGCTGGCGACGGTTGGGGGGATTTCGCTTCTCGTGGGCGGCATCGGAATCATGAACATCATGCTGGTCACCGTCACCGAACGCACCCGCGAGATCGGAATCCGAAAGGCCATCGGGGCGCGGGAGTTCGACATCCTCAGCCAGTTCCTTATCGAAGCCATGCTCATGAGCGGTGTCGGCGGATTGACGGGGGTGGGATTGGGGATCGGGACCTCCTGGCTGGTGGGGTACTTCGTCCCATCGTTCCCGACCGTGGTTCGGCCTTACAGCATCGTGATGGCGCTGGCATTTTCGGCGGCGGTGGGGATATTCTTCGGCTTTTATCCGGCGACCCGCGCGGCCAAACTGGACCCGATTGAGGCGCTTCGATATGAATGATTCGAATTGGCCGCTACGACTCGTGATCGTCTGTGCCGTGCTCCTGGCGGCGGGCTGCGCGACTGACCAGAACCAGGAGATCGCGACTTATCGCAAGGTCATCGACGGCAACCAGCCCGCCGCGGTACGGATTGCGCCCGACCAGGTGGTGACGCTGACGGATGCGGTGAAGTTGGCGGTGCAGAACGAGGAGCAACTCTCGCTTCAGGGCGAGAATTATCTTCAGGCCCTGATCAGCAAGGACAAGGCCTTCGTCAATTTCCTGCCGACGGTCAGTCTTTCGGCCGGGTGGAGCTACCAGAGCAACGGCGCCGTTTCGCCGCGCCATTCCCAGAGCGCCGATGCGTCGATTCCGGGGCAATGGAACCTGTTCAACGGATTTCGCGACTACTACAACGTGAAGGCTGCGGATCAGACAATCGAGCAGCAGAAGCAATTGATTTTCGACGCGGAGCAAACCGTTCTGCTGGACGTGGCGCAGACGTATTTCTCGGTCCTGACCGGCGAGCAATCGGTGGACGTGCTGAGCAACTCGCTGACGGCGCAGGAGGCGAACGTCAAGACGCTCCAGGAACAGTTTCGCGTGGGCGCCGCCCGGCGGCTGGACGTGGCGCAGGCGGAGGCCCAGGCATCGCAGACTCGCGTGTCGCTGCTTCAGTCGCAGGCGGACGTGAAGAATGGCCGGGCGATGCTCGTCTATCTGGTGGATGCGCCGATCCTCACCAATCCGCTGCGGGATGATTTTGTGGCGCCGACGGCGATTGGGCCGCAGGAGCGGTGGATCGCCGACGCCGAGGCCGGCCGTCAGGACCTGCGCGCCGCCGACGCCGCCGTTCGTGCGGCCAGATACAACGTCGAGGTTGCCTTCGGACAGTATTATCCGACCGTCGCCTTCAACCTCGGATATGACCTATACAACCGCCCGTTCCAGCCGGGCACCATGTGGGACACGCTGCTCAGCTTCAACCTGCCGATTTTCACCGGCGGATTGATCCAGGCCCAAGTGCGCCAGGCGTGGTCGCAATACCGTTCGGCGGCGCTCACCCAGGCACAACTCAAGCGCCAGATCGATCAGAACGTGCAGATCGCCTACGTGAACCTGGATTTGGCGCATGCCGAATTGGCCGAACTGGAAAAGCAGGTGGTCGCGGCGCGGGACGAATATCTTCTGGCTCTGATGCTGTACAAGAATGGCGGCGGAACGTACCTGAACGTCCAGCAGGCCCAGGCGACGCTGCTCACCACGCAGCTTGAACTCACGACCGAACAGTTCGCGCAGAAGACCGCGTATTTCAACCTGCTGCGGACGGCGGGGATGCTGAGTTATGCGTCGCTGCAATCGACGACGCGTCCCTCGGAAAAGGAACTGCGGGAACTGGCGACGCAGCCCGTGACCGAGCCGAGCACGAGGCCCTAAGAGTGCCAACCGCCGCTTTCAAAGCACTGCTGGTCGGCGCCGGGGGCATGGGCCAGGCGTGGGCCAGGAACCTGCGGGATTGCCGGGACGTTCAGACCGTCGGGTGGATGGACGTTCGCGCCGGGGCGGCGGGCGAAGCCATCGACAAGCTGCAACTGAGCGCCATCAAGCCCTACGACGATCTGGGCAATGCCTTGGCTGAGACGCGCCCGGATTTTGTGGTGGACGTGACGGTTCCCGAGGCGCATCGGGACGTCACGTTGGCGGCGCTGGCCGCGGGCGTGCCCGTGCTGGGGGAAAAACCGATGGCCGATTCGATGGCGTCGGCACGCGCGATGGTTGCGGCATCGGAACGAGCGGGAAAACTTTACGTGGTCAGCCAAAGCCGCCGATACGACGCGCGCGTCCTGGCGTTTCGCGAGGCGATCGAAAAATACCTCGGAGAGTTGGGAATCCTCACCAGTGATTTTTACCTGGGTCCGCATTTCGGCGGGTTTCGCGAACAAATGCCCAGCCCCCTGTTGCTGGACATGGCGATCCACACCTTCGACAACGCCCGCCAGATCAGCCGCCGCGATCCCGTCGCGGTGTATTGCCGGCAATTCAACCCGGCCTGGAGCTGGTATGCCGGGGCCTCCAGCGCCACGGCGGTCTTCGAGATGACCGGCGGACTGCAATACACCTACAACGGAAGCTGGTGCGCGCAGGGACTGAACACGAGCTGGAATTCGCAATGGCGCGCATTCGGCCCGGGCGGCGCGGCGACGTGGGACGGGGAACACGATCCCGTCGCCGAGCGAGTCACCGGCCATGAAGGGTTTGTGCATGCCGCCGAAAAGGCCGCGGTAACGGTGGATGAGAACGTTCCGGTCGGAATCGCCGGATCGCTGCGCGAGTTTTTGCACGCGCTGTCCACCGGCCAAACCCCGCAGGGCGAATGCCACGACAACATCAAGAGCCTGGCGATGGTTTTCGCCGCCATCGAGTCGGCCCAAACGGGACAGAGGATAAAAGTGGCTACCTGACCTTTTCCCCCTCCCCCTGTACTCAGGGGAGGGTTGGGGTGGGGGTTCTTCCGAGCCTGCAAAAACCTTTGGCCGCGGCTGGGACAATTCCCCGCCGAATTTTTCGTCCCGCGCGGGGGCAGCCGATAGAATCCCGGCGTCTTGTCAAACGGAGATCAAATTCAACGGATGCTGCAATCGGCGGCGGCGCTGCACAAGGCAGGGCGGCTGGCCGAGGCCCAGACCGCTTGCCGGGATGTCCTCAACCGCCATCCCGACCATCCGGCCGCGGTGCATCTGCTGGGCATCGTGGTGGGACGTCTCGGACGAACCGCCGAATCCGTGCAACTCCTGCGGCAAGCGGTGCAGCTTCAGCCCCTCTCCGCGCAGGCGCATCACAACCTGGCTTTCGCGCTGAGAATCAACGGCTCGGTGGACGATGCGATCGCGGAGTTTAATCGCGCGATCCAGATCAGGCCCGATTTCGCCGAGGCGCACAACAACCTTGGCATCGCCTGGAAGGACAAGCTGAAACTGCGGGAAGCGACGGCTTGTTACTCCCGAGCCATCCAGATCAAACCCGATTTTGCCGACGCGCATTGGAACCTGGCCCTGGTGTTGCTCATGGGCGGGGATTTCGCGCATGGCCTGGCGGAATACGAATGGCGACGGAAGATCAAGTCGATGTGGACCGCGCCGGCCTTTTCGCAGCCCCAATGGAGCGGCGAGGATCTCGGCGGGCGAACGATTCTGCTTTTCCCCGAGCAGGGGTTGGGGGATGCGATCCAGTTCGCACGCTATGTTCCGCTGGTGGCGCGGCGCGGCGGACGGGTCATTCTGACTTGCCAACCGGAGCTTGCCCGGCTTTTTCAGCGATTGCCCGGCGGCGCCAAGATCGTCGTCAACGGACAGCCGATCCCACCGTTCGACGTGCAATGCTCCCTAGTCGGTCTTCCACGAGTCTTCGCCACCGATTTGAATTCGATTCCCGCCGCGACCCCCTATCTGACGGCCGATCCCGCACTCGTGGAGAAGTGGAGCCAGAGGCTTGGACCAACCGATGGGCGGTTGAGGGCGGGGCTGGCCTGGGGCGGAAATCCCGCGCATCAGAACGATCGGAATCGCTCGATTCAACCGCAACAGCTTTTCCCGCTGACGGAGTTGAGCCACGTGGCTCTTTACAGTCTGCAAAAAGGAAAGGCGGCGAACCAATCCCCGCCGCCGGCCATGAAGCTGATCGACTTCACCTCGGAACTGTCGGATTTTGCCGATACGGCGGCATTGATTGCCAATCTCGATCTGGTGGTGACGGTGGACACCGCCGTGGCGCATTTGGCGGGAGCGTTGGCCAAGCCGACGTGGGTTCTGCTGCCGTTTGTGCCGGATTGGAGATGGCTGCTGGATCGCCAGGACAGCCCCTGGTATCCGACGATGCGGCTGTTCCGCCAGCCCACACTCGACGATTGGAATGCGCCGATCGCGGAGATGGCCGACTCTCTGCGCGGTCTGGCTGCGGGCAGAAGCGGGTGAATGGGATGACGTCGTCAAACCGCAATCAACTTCAGATTTCTCTGGAATCGGCCGTCGCCCTTCAGCGCGCCGGAAAATTACCCGAAGCGGAGGCGATTTACCGGCGGGTTTTGGCCGCCGTTCCGAGGCATCCGGATGCGCTGTTTCTATTGGGATTGATTCTCAATGCGACCAAGAGGTTTGCGGAGGCGGCGGAAGTTTTCCATCGGGCCATCGAGGTGAACCCGGGGGCCGCGAAATATTATGCGAATCTGGCCGTGGCGGTCGGAGCGCCGGGATTAGGGCGGATCGACGAGGCGATCGAGATATACCGCAAGGCGCTCGAGCTGCAACCCGCCGAAGCGGCGCTCTGGAGCAACCTGGGCAATGAGCTTCGCGCAGCCGGCCGTTGGCAAGAGGCGATCGACTGCTATCGCCGGGCCGTCCAGCTCAAGCCGGATTTCGCCGACGCATATTGCAATCTGGGCGTTTCTTTGCAGGAGGTTGCGCTGCAAAATGCGGGGTCGCAAGGAAACAATGCCCTGGCGGAAGTGATCGCGTCCTACCAGAAGGCCGTCGCACTCGACGGGAATTTCGCGCTTGCGCATTGGAATCTGGGATCCGCTCTGCTCCTGTCCGGCGATTACGAGCGCGGGCTGGAGGAATATGAATGGCGATGGCGGTGTCAGTCTTTCAGCCAGAACGTTCGCCTCGATCCGAAAAGGCAATGGGCCTGCCCGGAAGGCGTCGGCAACGCGGACGTGACGGGGCGGACGATACTGGTTTACAGCGAGCAAGGACTGGGAGATTCGATTCAATTCGCCCGGTATTTGCCCATGCTTGCGGCCAGGGGCGCGCGGGTTTGGCTGCAATGCCCGGCGTCGCTCCAGACTCTGCTGGGAAGATGCCAAGGCGTGGAGCGGGCCATGGCGCCGGGCGAGGACATTCCGCCTTACGACTGGCACGTCCCCATGCTGAGTCTGCCGTTTGCCTTCGGCACGCGCGTCGCGACGATACCGGCGTCGATCCCCTACGTGAAAGCCGACGCGGGACAAATCGAATTCTGGCGTCAGCGCCTGGATGCCGCCGCGGGCGGATTTCCGCGCGTTGGATTGGCTTGGTCGGGCAATCCGAAAAACAGGATGCGCTACCGGTCGATCCGCTTCGACGAATTTGCGGCGCCGCTGCCGACGGCGATCCGGGAACGCGTCCGCTTCGTCAGCCTGCAGAAAGGGGAGGCCGCAATACAAGCCGCGTCGCCGCCGGCCGGATTTAAGCTGCTGGATTTCACCGATGAGTTGCGAAGTTTCGACGACACTGCCGGGCTGATCGCCAACCTCGATCTTGTCATCAGCGTTGACACTGCCGTCGCGCATCTGGCTGGGGCGATGGGCAAGCCAACCTGGGTTCTTCTGCCCGTCATGTGCGAGTGGCGATGGATGCTGAATCATCTGGACAGCCCGTGGTATCCGACGATGCGGCTGTTTCGACAGCCCTCGGGCGGCCAATGGGGCCCGACCGTCGAAAGCATCGTCGCGGCGTTGGAGGAGCACGTCTCGCGGGGCCGTTAGCGCACCGCGGGCAAGGGCAGATCGTCCAGCTCAAACGGGATCGAGAATTTTTTCTGCTCGAGGGTCCTTTCCCATCGGAGCTTGGCGGGGGTGTTTTGCGTCGGCTGAAAAGCGAGGACGACCATCACGCCCTCGGGCGATTGCCTGGGAATATAGTTTTGACGCAAAACGACTTGGCCCTTGTCATCGACCAGTTCGGCGGAGCCGGCAAAATCCTGAAATTGGGCGTCGTTCATCGTGACGCCGCGGATCATCAGGGTCAATTGAAAATTCATGTTGGTTTTCGAACAACCCGTGACGGTGAAGGATGCCGGGCCGTCCTGCGCGGCGCCATTGCGTGCGTGGGTGATGTCGTCGATTTCAACGGCTTGACTGCGGGTTTGCACGAGAAGGTTTAGCTCGCCGTGGAGGCGCGCGATTTTGCTTCCCATGCCGGGGACTTCGTGGAGATTGGTCTGAAGGGACCACAACGGTTGCCGCGTGCCTCCCCGCATCATGTATCCGGGATTGAAGAATCGGCGATTGGGCTCGGGCGGCATGAGCGAATGGCCTTTATCGTCCACGCAATCCTTGAGCCAGTCGAAGTTGATCGCGCCGATCACGTGCAGCTTGGGCTCGGGGATCACGTTGAGCAGCAGCACCATCCCCCCGGAGGTTTGATCCGTATCGTAGTCAATGTTTTGCTGCTCCATGCCACGTTTGGGAACGATGAATAGGCCGCCGCTGGAACGGGCATGTTTGTTGGAAAAATCGACCGGCATGATGCCGCGGCCCTCGGGCGGGGCGAGGGTGAGTCCGGATTGCCCGATCCAGGGGGAAAGCCCGCTGGCGTCCTTCACGGCGCGCATCGCCTGCCAGAAATCAGCATTGTCGAGATTGATGGTGGCGACGCGGCCCGCGGCGAATTTGACGACGGAGGGATCGTCGATCCCCAGGTTTCCCCCAGCCTGACGGGCGAAATCGTCCAGAACCTTCATCAACGGCGCATCGGTGTAGTGCATCGTCACCGAGGCATGCAGCGCCATGGCGTCCTGAAACCGCGCCAGCAGAACCTCGATCCGGGCTCGCGCCTCATCCGAAAGATTGCCGCGCTGGGCGTCGCGCAGCTCCGGCTCGATCGACGGCCCCATGTCCGTGAGCTTTTTCTCCGCCTGTTCCCGAACGCTGAAATTGGGGTCGTCCAACTGGGCAATCAGCAAGGCGATTCTGTCCGATGGCCGGGTGGCCCCGGGCTCGGTGGTTTGGGATAGGGCGATTGACGCCCCAGCCACGAGTGCCGCCGACAGGATGATACAACACAGCTTCATGCTGTCTCCTCACGCGATTCTACCACCCCTTTGACGCCAGTTTAGCTTCTGGCTCGCCTTGCGACGCGCTCAAGCACCCGGTCGAACATTTCCGGCGTCAGCTTTCCGGTAAACGTGTTCTGCTGGCTGACATGATACGAACCGATCAGCCAGCGGTTTTGCGCCAGCCGCAGTTCCGCGCCATGGGCGAAGGGCATTTTCCCCGCGGGAAAATCGCAGCCGTGACGTTTTGCCAGGGCGACGATCGCATCCCAGCCGATTTTCCCCAGCCCCAACATGACGCGGACGCGCTTCAACGTCATCCATTCCCGATCGAGATATTCGCGGCAGTTGGCGATCTCATCGGGCAGCGGTTTGTTCCCCGGCGGGGCGCATCGCACGGCCGCGCTGATGTACACGCCGCGAAGCGCCAATCCATCCTCGCGATGAACCGACTTAGGCTGATTGGCCAGGCCCGCGCGATGAAGCGCCGCAAAAAGGAAATCCCCGCTGCGGTCGCCGGTGAAAACCCGTCCCGTGCGATTGGCTCCATGCGCCCCGGGCGCCAGGCCGACGATCCATATCCCGGCATCCGGATCGCCGAAACCCGCAACCGGCTTGGCCCAATAATCCCAATCGGCGAACGCCCGGCGCTTTTTGAGTGCGATCTGGCGGCAGTATTCCCGCAATCGCGGGCAACGCCGGCATCGAACGATCTGGCCCGCCAGCCTCGACAGTGAATCCCCGCGCGATGAATCGGTCATGCGTTCAGTCCCCGCAGCCCGGCCTCCTGCCGCCGCTGATTCACTTCCATCCAAAGTTGTGCATCGGTCCGCAGGAAGCCGATCAACCGGCCCGTCGAAACACCCAAAAGCTTCGCCCCGTCCGACACGCTCCACCCGGCATGCTCCAGCACGTCCAGCGCCTTGCCCATCGCCGCCGGATAACCGGCGGATCGGCCTGACACTGCCACAATGGCGGGATCGGGCAGGGATGACAGTTTGATCGGCTCCCGCACTCGCAGTGCGATTTTACGTCGCAGTCGATCCAGCGCGGCTTGACGATTGCGGTGTTGCGAACGTGATTCGCCCGCCACGGCCGACAGCCTGGTCGGTCCATGGGTCAGCCGCACCGCCGAACTGGTTTTATTGCGTTTTTGGCCGCCTGGCCCTGACCCGCGGAACGTATCGAGCCTACAATCTGCCAGGAGGTGTTCATCGGAGAGGTTTCGATAGCTCGTCATTGCGCCGGGATTGTAGCTTCCGGCACGATAATTGCTCGTATCTCCACACGAGCGCCAACTGCTGGGATTTTTACAGCGAGGTTGCACAATGCTTAAGCTCGATGCCGGAAACGTGCTTCTCAAACCGTCACATCGTCGCCAGTTGATGTCTTGGCTCAAACGGGCCATCCGATTTGGCGAGCGAATGGGCAATCTGGCGATTTCCATCACCCTGCATCGCGTCGGTCGGCTGGTGGAAGTCCGCGCCGACGTGGCCGATGGCAACGGGGTGATCGCTTTCCGTTCCCGCCAGACCGATTGGCGAGATGCCGCCAGGCAGCTCGTTCGCATGCTCACCGGCCACTTGCACGATCGCGGCATCCATCGGCTGACCGCCTGACGGTTGCGGTTGTGCCTTCGGCGGGGCAGAGTATCATCTGATCTCGCGGCGCTTCGGCGTCGCCGTCGATGACCGAGCCGCCGCCTATCGCTGCCTCCACCTGGCATCACTCTCGCCCGAATCGCATCCAGATAATCGCCCTGATCTTCGTCCTTATCGCCGGGGCATTCCTGCGCTTTTACCGGATCGGAAATCCCAGCCTGTGGATGGACGAAATGGTCTCCATCGAACTGGCGATGGGCCATCGCTCGGCGCACGATTTTTTCCCCGACTCCGTCATCCGAACCGATCAGCCCGACCCCCTTAACCTCGCCGCGGCCGCGCCATGGTGGGACATCTGGAACCGCGTTCAAATCACAACCCATCCTCCCCTTTATTTCGTGCTCCTTCGATGGTGGATGAATCTTCTCGGCGCCGGTCCCGCCGCCACACGATGCCTCTCGGCGATTCTGTCCCTCGCGGGGATCGCGGTCTTCTTCGACGTATGCAGGCTTCTGCACGGCCCGCGAGTCGGCTTGCTCGCGGCCTGCATGATGGCGCTGGCCATCGGCCAGCTCGATTTCGCCCAGGAAGCGCGCAGCTACCCGCTTCTGATTCTTCAGGGTATGAGTTGCTGTGACGTGCTGGTGCGGATCGTTTTTTCCGGGGCGACGCTCCAACGCTTGATTTTCCTGGTTTTCCTGCTGGCCTCGATGCTCCTGACGCACTATTTCGCCGCGGGCGCATTTGCCGCGATGGGGGTTTACTCGGTGATCCGGCTTCGCCGCCGCGACCGCCGCAGGACGCTCGCCGCTTTTTTCGCCGCCGCCGCCATTTCCGTCGCCGCCTGGGGATGCCAGTTTTATGGCCAGATGCGCACCCTTCCCAATTTCGATCCCAGCTATCTTCGCGAATCAAGCCCCAACCATGCGATTCATATACTGCTTCGCATCGCCGAATTGCCGCTGAAGTACTGCTTTGGCGAGGTTCTCGCGGAGGGTCTGCCCCTGGTCGTTCATGTCGTCGCCGCGGGCGTTGTCGTCGCGTTGATGCTTCGCCTGCGCCACCGCCCCGACCTGCTTTTGTGGGTCTTGTGGGGCGCGGGAATCGTTCTTTTTGTTGCCGCGTCGGACTTGACGCATCATTTCCTGTTCTTGCAGTACGCCCGCTACACCGTGCTGGCCAGCCCCGCGCTCTATGCGATCCTCGCCGGCGTCCATTGGCCCAGGCTCAAATACGTATCTGATTTTTTCCCGCTCGGCGTCGTCGTGTCTTTGGCCCTCGCGGCCGGCTTCCGGGTGCAACGCGGCGTTCCCCCCAAACAGGATTTTCAGCGGCTTTCCCAGATCATCGATGCCTACGCGGACCCCCATGAATTGCTGATCTTCTACAACGACAGCGGGTGGGTTTCTCCCGGCGTCTGGTACGTGGGATACAAATATTATTCCCCCGATTCGGTCCATCCCTGGGTAACGCTTCACCATGCTCCGGATTCGAAACTGCTCGGTCAGCTTCCGGCACGCGGGACGTTCTGGCTCGTCGGGCCAGCGCCGGAACTTTTCGGCGCTGCTCTTTTCCCGGGCTGGCAACCCGACGTCGTTTGGCACACCACGGCCGGCGGCGTCTGTCTCATGCGAAACACCGCACAGCCGGATTCTGTCCGTTGATCCCCGGCCCTTGTATCATGGATCCCCGAAACACGCCGGATTGGTGATGATTCAAACTTCCATCGTCCGCTCACCCTCCCGCGCCGAGTTGGCCATCCTTGCCGCCATTCTTTTCCTCGCCGGTTGCCTTCGCTTTTATCACATCGCCGGACCCAGCCTGTGGATGGACGAACTCTGGTCCATCGAGATGTCCGTCGGCCGAGGCTCGGTCCACGATCATCTCCCCACTGGCGTCATTCAAACCGCTCCATTGAATCTGACGGACGTTTCCACCGCCGCGGCGTGGCCGAAAATCTGGACCCATCTCAACGGCTACCCCCATCCTCCGCTGTACCTCATCGCGCTCCGCTGGTGGATGGACCTGTTTGGAACCAGCCCCCTCGCCATCCGCTCGTTGTCGGCGATCTTTTCCATCGCCGCGATTGCCGTGCTCTTTGATCTTTGCCGGCTCCTCGGCCCGACGAGGATCGCGCTTCTCGCCGCCGCCATCATGGCGCTGGCCATCGGCCAGCTCGATTTCGCACAGGACGCCAGGAATTATCCGATGTTGATTCTCCTCGGTCTCGGCGCCGCCGACCTGCTCGTTCGAATCGAGTTGTTCGGGATCAAACCAGCCAGGGTGATCGGTCTGCTCTTGCTTTCATCGGCGGCGATTCTGACCCATTATCTCGCTGCCGGCGCGATCGCCGCCCTTGGCGGATATGCGCTGATTCGCCTGCGCAAGGGCGCCCGCCTGGCGGCGATTGGCGTTTTCGTCGCCGCCGGAGTTGTCGTCCTGGCCGTCTGGGGTTACTGGCTGCGCGGGCAAATCATTTCCCTCCCCTCCGCTCATCCCGGCTATCTTTCCGAACCCGCCGATCACCACGTCCGATCCACGTTCCTTCGCATCATCGGCCTTCCGGGCAAATGCCTCTTCGGCGAATCGCTCGCCGCAAATATGCCCGCCGCCGTTCTCCTCATCGCCGCATTCCTGACATACGTTCTGCCGCTGGTGCGAACGTTCCGCGATCGGCTATCGCTCTTTTGGCTACTCTGGATGATCGGGACCATCGGATCGGCCGCCGCCACCGATCTGGTCCGTGGATCGATTCTCATGGATTACCTGCGCTACACCATCCTCGCCAGCCCCGCCATCTACGCCGTCCTCGCCGTCAATTGGCCTGGACGCCCAATCCTCACCTACGCCGTCCCGCTTCTGGCGATCGCTCTCTTGGCCGTCCTGGCCGGCCAACGCCTGGCTGGCGGCGTCGAATCCAAGGAAGATTGGCGCCGACTCACCGGCGACCTCAACCGAGCCGCCGATTCTGACGACCTCCTCGTCTTCTACGGCGACGATCCCTGGATTTCTCCGGGAACCTGGTACATGGCCTTCAATTACTATTTCCCCAAGTCACGTCACCCCTGGCTCGTCCTCAACCGGCCGGTCGACGTGAATCTCCTTCGTCAACTCCGAACGAAAAAATCCGTCTGGCTCATAGGAAAATTCCCCGGTGCCGACGGCCCGCTGGTGTTGCCGGGCTGGCATCTGCTTGGACTGGAGGAAACAACCTCCGCCGGCGCGTTTTGCCTCATGGAACCGAATTGATGAGCGATGCTCCCGCGAATCCTGGACCCATTTCCCGAAGTCATCGGGTGATCCTCTGTGTTGTCCTGGCGGCCGCGGCGTTCTTGCGCTTTTATCAAATCGGCGGCCCCAGCCTGTGGAAAGACGAGATCTGGTCCGTCGAAATGGCCATGGGCCGCGGGTCCGTTCACGATCAACTGCCCCCCAACGTGATTCGCACGGATCAGCCGGACCTGACCGGGCTGCCCGGGGCCGCGCCGTGGTGGAACGTCTGCACACATCTCGGCGGCGTGACGCATCCGCCATTGTATTTTGTCGTGCTCCGATGGTGGATCGATCTTTTCAGCAACGGGGCGGCGGCCACACGATCGCTTTCGGCGATCTTTTCTTTGGCGGCCATTCTCGTCTTTTTCAACGTCTGCCGATTTCTCCATGGACCCAGGATTGCACTGCTGGCCGCAATCCTGATGGCCCTGGCCGTCGCCCAGATCGACTTCGCGCAGGATGCGCGCGGCTACACGCTGCTAATTCTCCTGGGACTATGCGCCATCGACCTGCTTTTACGGATCGAATTGCAAGGCGTCGCTATCTTCCGCCTCGCGGGGCTGGCGATTTGTTTCGCCGCCGCCGCGCTGACCCATTACCTTGCCGCCGGGGCGCTGCCCGCCCTGGTCGCTTACGCCGCGATTCGTCTCCCATCCCGAGCGCGCCGGCAAACTCTCACCGCCCTCGCCGCCGGCGCGATCCTCACTCTCGCCGCCTGGATTCCCCTGTTCATCACGCAATCCCATACGCTCCCGTCGCTCGCCCCAACGTTTCTTCGGGAATACCGTGTTTCCGATCATGCCAAGTTGACGCTCTTTCGCATCATCGGCTTGCCGATCGAATTTCTGCTCGGTGAAAGCGGCGGTGAATCGCTCGCCCGCCGCGCGCCCAATCTCGTCCTGGCGGTTTTCCTGCTGACGATGGCATTGCCAATTCTGCGCCTTGCCCATCGCCGCGATTTGCTCCTCTGGTCCCTCTGGATGATCGGCGTCATCGGTTTCGTGGCCGTTCTTGATCTGGCCCGCCAAACCACCCTGATTGGATATCCTCGCTACACCATTCTCGCCAGTCCGGCGATCTATGCCGTCATCGCCGCGTTCGATTGGCCCCGCCGCAAAGGCCTGCGCGACGTCCTGGCCATCGCCTTCATCGCCGCGGCCGCCATCGCCGCCATCGACCGAATCAAAAGCGGCGCCACTCCACTGGAGGATTGGCGCAAGCTCTCCCACGACCTCGAAGCCAACGCCGCCCCCGACGATCTGCTTGTTTTCGCCAACCCCGATCCCTGGGTCTCTCCCGGAACGTGGTACATGGGCCTGAAATATTACGCCCCGGCCTCGCATCATCCCTGGCTGATCCTCACCGCACCGCCCGACCCCGCCATTCTCGGCCAACTCCATTCCCGCCGATGTCTCTGGCTCATCGGCCCCCACCGCGAAATCCAAGGCCCCGATCTATTGCCCGGCTGGCGCGGGCAACTGCTGATCTCCACCACGGCCGGCAACGCCTGCCGAATGATTCCGACCGATTCCCGATCCTCGCCCTGATGCTCTCGCCCTTGAAACGGCGTATCCGTGTCGTATATCCTGCGATCCCAGAAATCCGCCGAAGTAGCTCAACGGCAGAGCACCGCTTTCGTAAAGCCATGGTTCCGGGTCGAGGTCCGAGATTCCGGGGAAGCGAATGGAGTTGGTGGACTGACGCAATCGATTTGTCTGGATATGCTCACTATAATCCGCAGTAATGGAAAGGATCTCGCGGCAGAGCTCGATCCGGCCCGGCCAAACCACGCCGAACGAACTTGAGGTGACAATCCTCGAGCATTTTACTTCGAAACTACCCGGACTTCTTGCCGTCGTTCCCAGACTTCACGTTCTGAGCCGCGAGTTTACCGGGGTCGGTAGTTACACCAATTTCAAGCCTGCTCCAGTGCTTGAGGCCCCGACGAGGTTTTTGGTTCTCAAACGGTTGATCGCGATTCCTGGTATAAAACACGGTTTAGTTGCGATCTTGTTCTTCAAGGAAGGGAAAATCGATTTCTTGGAAATCGTTACTGCCGGGGACGAGCTATGGGACGGGGTTTTCGATGGTTTTTCCATTTCAGAAGACGAAAATTCGGAGTATTCCGGTCACATTGCCGCTCATACGAAATCCGGTTAAACTCTCCGCCCCAAAGCGAATTCCGCCGAAGTAGCTCAACGGCAGAGCACCGCTTTCGTAAAGCGGGGGTTAAGGGTTCAAATCCCTTCTTCGGCTTGCCTTTTGTGCATTTTTAGTCGTTCGTCAAGCAACTTTGGCGATATCCAAAAGTCAGTCTGTTTCACTTGATCGAAGGCTTCTTTGAGGTCCAGTAGATTCGTCTTTGCCGCCATTTCAAGTACACCGATTGTTCCGGTTAGCGGTATTTTTCTCACTGCGGCCGCCCGTCGTCCTTGAACCTCGTCGATCAGAAGCAGGTCGGCCTTCAGTTCTCTGGCGAGATTGATGGCTGCTATTTCCCCCGCTTGGAGCAATGGAATCTGTTCATTCAACGAAGGGCTTTGGACGTTAAGCCAGGACGGCCGATTGGCAATAAAGTCCCGAATGATCTTCGGCCGGTTCGATTGCGCTAACTCCGCGGCCACTTGCGGCGGAATCGTCACTTGGCCAAAAAGCGATGGCAGAACATGCATAGCGCCAATATTTGCCAGCACGATAAGCGGAGAACTGTCGGCGATAACGAGCATCAGTGACGCGCTGGACCAAGCATGTGTTCCAGCGTCTTTCGGTCGGCTTCAAGATCATCGGGCGTGAGAGATCCCTCGTACACGTTATGCCGCTTGAGGAAGGCATCCGTTTCGACGCGATCCAGGCCGAGGACCTTCGACAACTCGTAATGTGTGAGCTTCCCGCGCCGGAATAGTTCCACGGCGTACGCCTCCTTCGCCTCACCCTCAAGATCGGGGCTTTCCGCTCGGAGTTTCTGTTCGACATCGGCGGGTAGTTGAAATGTCACGGCCATAATTCACCTCCGCATCATTCTATCATAGTACGCCGCAAAGCTCGTCGTCACGTGCGAGAGACCGGGGACCCAATCGGCGTCGACCGCGTGAAAGCACCTCCGCGAACCGCAAATCATTTTGGGCGCCAACGCCTGCAAGCACGATAATCGGATCATCACCGCACACAGACGGCCAACAGCGTTCTGTCATCGGCAGGCGGGGCGTCGCCGCAATGTCGCTCAAGGGCGGCGAGCACGGAGCGCAAGAGGGATGGCGCGTTGCTTTCGCTTGCCAGGCACGCTGCGTCCAGGGAATCGGTTCCGAAGGGTTCTCGCGCTGGATTGAGAGCCTCGGATACGCCATCGGTGTACAAAAGCAGGCGATCGCCGGGGTGCAGAAACAGGTGGTTCACCGGGTAGCGCACGGTTTGGTCGATGCCTAACGGCAGACCGCCGCGGCCGTCAAGCGCGGTCGCGCGGTCGCCGCGAACGAAACGCGGTGGCGGATGCCCGGCGGAGGAGTAACTCAGTTCACGAGTTCCTGGGTCATAAATGGCATACAGAGCGGTGATGAACGATCCGGTTCGTCCGATGTAGCGTTCCTCGAGGATGGTGTTGAGATAACCAAGCATTTCGCCGGGGGGCATGGCGAAGTCGGGACGGGTGTGGACGATCGCGTGGGTGATCGCCATCCTCACCGCCGCGGGAATGCCGTGTCCGCTCACGTCCGCGATGATGATTCCCCAGCGGTCGCGGGGCAATGGGAACAAATCGTAATAGTCGCCGCCGGCGCGCTGCGAAGTTTCGTAGTGAGCGGCCAGATCCAGACCGGGGATGGTGGGCAGCGTATGCGGCAAGAGCGAGCGTTGGATGTCGCCAACCGCTTTGAGCTCGTGGTCGAGAGCGTCGTAGGCCGTCTTCAACTCGAGCCGCAACACCCCGCTGAGGACGGCGAATCCCCACAGATTGGACTGCATGACCATCATCGGAATCCGCTCGCGCGGTATCCCCTCGGAATGACGGGTCAAAACCACGCCCATATTGATCGCCTCGCCGCGGTCGAACTGCGGCATGGCCAACAGGAAGTTCATGCCGCGAAAATACTCCGCCGCGGGATCGTCGGCTGCGAACGCCGCGGGAAGGTCCTCGATAACCGTGGACTTATTGGAGTAGACCAACTCGCAGAGCAGCCCGGTGGTGAAGACCGGCAGGCGGTGTTTTTCCGTCCACGGGTTGATGTTTTCCTTCCAAGTCGAGCTGCGGGTGATGCGGTAGGCCGGATGGGTGAGATCGCGGCGGCTTACCGCCAAGTATCCATCGGATGTGACGAAGCCGCCCTGGCGCAACCGCTCGCCGTACAGATTCGCGGCGATCTGGGGATCGGTCTGGAGACTCATCTCGCGCATGAATTCGACGACGAACTTGAGTTCATCCTGCCAATCCTGGAATTTGTTCTCCACGGTTTCCTTTCAGGGTAATATTAGGCGGATCAATGGTGAAGTTGCGTGTTTTTAATGCATGCCAGCCGGCAATGTCGATAGGTTTGATAACAAAAAAGGGTTGGCCATGGACGGCGTTGCCGATTTTTCCGAGACATTCGACCGAGTGGTGGTTGTGAACCTTGCCCGCCGGCGCGACCGGCTGGAGCGGTTCTGGCAAACGCTCGGTGCCTGGCCGTTCAAAACGCCCCGGCGCTTTGAAGCCGTTGACGGAGAGGTGGTGGGGACACCGGCTGGATGGGACAAAGGCCCCGGCGCCTGGGGATGTCTTCTATCCCATCGCGCGGTTCTCGATTCGGCCATCAACGATGGCGTGCGCGCGCTGCTGGTGCTGGAGGACGATGCCTATCCCGTTGAGAATTTTTCAACCCTTGCCCGGGAATTCATGGGGAAGGTTCCGGACGATTGGGATGGGTTGATGCTCGGCGCCGAGCACTTGCGGCCGCCCGAGATGGTCTGTCCCGGCGTGGTGCGCTGCGTGGCCTCCAATCGCAGCCATGCCTACGCCGTTCGCGGCCGGCTGATGGGGGTTCTTTCCCAATTCTGGCGGAGTACCACGAACGATCACTGCGACCTGGTGATTTCCTCCCTGATGCGCCATTTCAAGATGTATGCTCCCGATCCGCTGCTCATCGGTCAGGACGCCGGCCATAGCGACGTGACAAACCGCAAGGAATGGCTGCGATTTCTGGCCCCGGAGCAGAAGGAATCCATCGGCCGGTCCGATCCGCGGCATTCGATCCAAAGGTTGGTGGTTACTATTTCGGCGAAGCGTGCGGCGGCGCCTATTGCGCCGCGGCCTCTTGAAACGCCTGCCGGAATTTACAATTATCCGCGTTATCCAGATCGCCGCGCTGGATCAACAGAATGTAAATCCGCCCCTTGACCGGATCGATCCACGCCTGGGTTCCGTAAGCTCCGCCATGCCCGTACGTGCCGGGCGAGAGCGTCGCGGCGATCCCCTGCGGTTCCCGCACGATGCCGAACGCCAGCCCCCATCCGCTTCCCGGCACAAAACCCGCCTTCAGCCCGTCCGTCTGCACGCTCGTCATCTCGTGGATGCTTTCCGCACTCAGATACCGCCGGCCATCCAGCGTCCCGCCGTTCAGCAGCATTTGGCAGAACCGGCAATATTCCCCGGCGGTGCAGAACAATCCGCCGTTGGCGGCGGGAAAATGTTTGCGAATGCCGACCGGGCGATCGATCTGAATCCGTTCCAGCCGGCCTCTCTTCAAGACGTAACTCTGCGCCAGCCGTTGGAGTTGCTCGTCGCTCGGATAAAACGTCGCGTCCTTCAAACCCATCGGATCGAACAGCCGGTGTTGCAGGAAATCCGCGTAGGACTCGCCCGAGACGATCTCGATGATCCGGCCCAGCGTGTTGATGCCGGATTGGCAATAATCCCATTTCTTCCCCGGCTCGAAGGACGTCGGCCGATCCAGATAAAACGGGATCAGTTCTGCCAGCGTGCGGGCCTTGAACATCACGTCCCGCGGCGCTTCCGCCAAACCGCTGGTGTGCGTCAGGAGCTGGCGCAGCGTCAGGTTCGCCGGCTTGCCGGAGGGAGTCTTCAGCCCGTCGAACTCCGGAATGTATTTTGACGCCGGATCGTCAATCGAAAGCTTGCCCTCATCCTGAAGCATCATGACCGCCGTGGAAGTCATGAGCTTGGTCATCGAGGCGATCCAGAAGATCGTGTCGGTGCGCATGGGCAAATGGTGTTTGACGTCGCGCTGGCCCACGGCCGAGAGATGAAGGATGCGTTGCCGATCCGCCACCAGCGTCACGGCCCCCGAAAGCTCGCCGCGATCGACGAAGGCCTGCATGGCCCGGTCGATTCCGGCGATCTTCGGCCAATGGACGGTTTCGGGCTGCTCCGACACCGATGCGCATCCCTGGTTCAACATGGCGATCACCTCAATCAGCAGTAGAAAAAAGGCGTTGAATCTCAAGGGCGAAACTATAACGGAACGAGGAGCAGTGGAGAAGAATTGGCTGTTTCTACGGCTTTGGAGTGACTAAAATGGGATTGGAAGGCGCGACCATGGCGAGCTTGGGAATCCTCGACGAACAAAGCCGGCTGAAATCGCTGAAGGACATGCTGCATCAGCACGTGGCCCCGGCGGCGGAGGAGTTGATCCGGCACGAGGCCGACGGCGCGGTCCGCTGCTTCGCCTGCGGCCACCGGTGCCTGGTCAAACCCGGGCGCGATGGAGTCTGCCGGGTTCGCTTCAACGACAACGGAGTCCTGAAGGTTCCGTTCGGATACGTCGGAGCGCTGGCTTGCGACCCGATCGAGAAGAAGCCGTTCTTCCATTGCCTGGCCGGCAGCGACGCGCTCACGTTCGGGATGCTCGGTTGCGATTATCACTGCGGATATTGCCAGAACTGGGTGACGAGCCAGATGCTGCGCGATCCCAAGGCCGCCGCGCCGCCGCGGTTGACCAATCCGAAACAACTGGTGGACCTGGCGATCCAGCACGGCGCGCCGGTGATCGCGTCGAGCTACAACGAGCCGCTCATCACCAGCGAATGGGCGGTCGCGGTCTTTCGGGAAGCCCGCACGCGCGGGCTGAAATGCGCGTACATCTCCAACGGCAACGGCACGGAACAGGTGCTCGATTTCCTTCGCCCCCACGTCGATGCGTACAAGGTCGATCTCAAGACGTTCAACCCGCAACACTACCGCCAACTTGGCGGAATTTTGGAAAACGTGACGGGGACGATCCGCATGCTCAAGGAGCGCGGGTTCTGGGTGGAGATCGTGACGCTCGTAGTGCCCGGCTTCAGCGACGATCCCGAGGAACTGAAGCGCATGGCCGATTTTCTGGTATCTGTCGATCTCCTCATGCCCTGGCACGTCACGGCCTTCCATCCCGATTACAAAATGACCGATGGCTACCGCCAAACCACCGCCGACGATCTGATGCGAATCGTGGAGTATGGCCAACGGGCGGGCATCCGCTACATCTATCCCGGCAACCTGCCGGGCCAGGTCGGGGAATGGGAGAACACCCGCTGCCATAACTGCAAGACGACGTTGATCCGCCGGCACGGGTTCCTGGTGCGGGAGAACCGCATCGGGGCGGATGGCAAATGCCCGAACTGTTCGACGCCGATTCCCGGCGTCTGGGGCAAGCGCGGCGGGCACGGGGACGGGCGCGTGCGGCCGCTGGTATGAGGACGGGGAATGCCGAATGCCGAGTGCCAAATGCCGAATGGAAGAGGGGGTTGAGTCGGGAAGCCGTTTTACACATTTGGCGCTTTTTCATTGTTTTGAGTGTAAAACGCGATCTGCGTAATTGTCGCAAGTCGTTTATTTGCAGTTAGTTGTATGTATATCGCTTCCAATGACCCGATTTGGCGCGCGAAGAAGCGCCAAATTTGTCAATATATTGACTTTTTGGGGAATTCGCTTGACATTTGTTCGGTATATGTTAGGATAATATACGGGTAATTTCACCTGAAATGGGGTATTCATGTCGGACATCGGGTCGGGAGCATCGGGACAATTGGCGGTTACGGGAGAGCGAACGGACAATGGCGAGAAATTGGAGGAGAAGCAGCAGGCGGCGCTGGACCTGCTGCGGATTGGAAATTCCGTTGCGGAGACGGCCCGCACGACCGGGATCACGCGGCAAACGATCTATAACTGGCTGCGGCACGACCCGGTGTTCGGGGCGGCGTACAACCGATGGCACGATGAGATGGAGAAGGGCGCCCAATCCCGGCTACTGATGATGACGGAAAAAGCGATGGATGCGCTGGAAAAAGCCCTGGAGGCCGGCAACGCCCGGGCGGCTCTGCAATTGCTCAAGGGGATGGGAATGTTCCGCCAGCGCGAAGTCGGCCCGACGGACCCGGAGCAGGTCCGCCAAACAATGGAAATCGAGCGAAAGAAAAAGAAGATCGCGCTGAAGCGAGATCGGGAAAGCCTTTTCATGGAGAATCTGAAAGCGGAGGCGGGGTATTGAGGAGATTGCCGATTGCCGAATGCCAAATGCCGAATGCCAGAGGGTGCAGGGGGGATTCGTGTCGTTTACTTCGGCCTGGAGCGCCGAGCTTTGCATCCACGTAAATCAGGCGCCTCAATGCCGGCGCTCTTGGCATTCCCGGCTTGTCCGCTCAGAATATCCGTGAATGACCGCGGAACAATTCGTTGAGATGTGGGCCAATGTAGAACTCCCCGAGCGGGCGGCCTCTCACGAACACTTCATCGATCTTTGCCGCCTGATCGGCCAGCCCGCGCCAGCCGATGGACAGCGGTGACATTCTTTGCTTCAATTGGGCGCATCATGCCCGCTCCAGCTACGCAACGACAGCCAGCGCCTCGTTTCGGGATCGGCGAATGGTATGGTCGGTCATTCATAAAACTCTCCGCAATACAAAGAAGGGACCTTGCAGTTAAGGCGATCAATCACGGTTCTGATACAACTCCGCTCTGCCCGTTCAAAGCTGATGGAGGCGCCTGTCATAAGAAGGGAGGCGTTTGCTCGCTTCGGCTATATGAGGCAAAAGCGTCCTTGCCGACCGGTGAGTGGAGTGCCACCCCGGTCGTAGGTCAAGAGGGCGACCTTCGTATTGTCTGCCCAACGCGATTTCAGCAGAACGAAATTGTTTTTCGAAAGGTAGCCCTAACTGTCCTGGGTACGGATAGTGCCAAAACAGTCGGCGAGGTGCGTTTCTTACAGCGGGTACGCAATGAGCCGTCAACTTCAGCGGCGGCTGAGCAGGCCGAAGAGGAGACCGCGCGTGAAGATGTCGGCAATATTGACATGGTCCTCTTGGCACCAGAAACAGATCCACTCAAATGGTGCGCCCTCGAGATACAGGCCGTCTATTTCTCCGGGGAGAGAATGGGCCTCCTTTTCGAACACCTCCACGATTTTCCCACGGATGATTTGCCTTTTCCGGACCGCACTAGACGGCCCGACTATCGCAGTTCTGGTCCCAAACGCCTGATGCCGCAGCTTCAGATTAAAGTTCCGACGCTACGTCGTTGGGGTAAGAAGATGGCCGTTGTGGTTGACGGCGCGTTTTTCCGAAATATGGGCCGAATGGACACCGTAAAGGACCTATCCAATTGCGACATCGCTTGGTTTGTCGTGCAATTTGACGAAGGGACTGACCCTGCGACCTTGAAAATCGGCGAACCAGAAAAACAGACGCTTGAAAGAGCTGTTGAAGGACTTACGGGCGGTGAGCCTGTCACTCTGGCCGAATTTGAAGCCAAAATAAGGGCAAAGCTGGGAACAGGAGAATAGTGACCGGTCATGAAGTCTGAGGTAGGTCTGTCGCGATTCATCGGCCCCAAGTAGCCGTTAGACTGCGATCGTGTTTGCCTTGGGCCTACATGAGTCTCCGAACGTCCCTTTGATATCAGCGGCGAGTAGCATCTTTACAATCTCCGTGGCAATAGCACGGCCCAAAAGTGGGGGCACTGCGTTCCCAACTTGGCGGAATTGCTCTCCCCGGGAGCCAAGAAATCTCATTCGGTCCGGAAATGATTGGAAGCGTGCCGCTTCGCGCACGGTCAATGCCCTCTCTTGGGTGGGATGGATAAACGATCCCCAATGCAGGTCGCATTTGGTCAAAATCGTGCAACAAAGTCCCTCGGGGTGAAGCCGGCCATACCGCTTTGTGTGATCGCTACGGCGAGCAAGCTTCATGCCCGCCGGCAGCAATTCACGGGGGATGTCCCGCCAACTACCGCCCTGCGGAATATGCTTTAGCCTCCGCAGGTTGATTTCTTCTAGGAAGGGCGCAACATGGTTGAATAACACCCGGGAACCGCGTCGCATCAACCTTTGATAATCGCATATTGGCGGCTGGGTATAACGGCTTTCCTCATCGCCCTCGCAAATCGAAAGTGCGGGGAGGTCGCCAATTGCATCATTCACAGAGACGAAGGGCTTGCGGGATTTTGGGAGATTAAATAAAGCTGGCTTTTGAGCTACAAAATGTGTCGGTTCTGGCCATCGGATCGAAGCTTTATCCCTCGCGCCAATAAAAAAGATGCGGCGTCGCTCTTGCGGCACGCCATAATCTTCTGCTCGCAAAACTTGATGCTCAACGTGGTAACCGAGGCTGCGCAGTCGCCGGTGAATCTCATCTACGGCCCGCCCGTCGTCGATACTCGTTATTCCGGTGACATTCTCCATCACCACAAACGCGGGCATCAAATCCTTAACGATCCGCAGATATTCCCGGAAAAGCCCGGACCGTTGATCATGCATTCCACGCTGATGGTTGTATACGCTGAACGCTTGACACGGCGGCCCGCCTACAAGCACGTCAAGCTCCCCGCGCGAAATCCCTGCCACTTCCAGTAGTTGCGCGGACGAGATATCCTCGACTTTTCCAGGAACAAAAACCGCTTCGGGGAAATTTAGCTTGAAGGTCTCCGATGCGGGTTCGTCAAAGTCATTCGCCGCGAGGACACGGAATCCCGCTTGGCGGAAAGCCTCTGAGAGGCCTCCGGCTCCGGCAAAAAGGTCAATTGTTGTGAATTCTAATCCCATTGCCGGCACGCCATTCTCATGTTACGAAGTCGATTGTATTGAGGTGGGCGTAATTCACAAGGTATGGACCACATATCGCCATCCCGCCGAAGTAGAACGATGTCGCGCATTCGATCCGTTGACACCAAGCCCGAGATTAACGTGCGCCGTGCCTTACACGCAATGGGTTACCGCTTTCGCCTGCATGTTACGCCACTACCCGGCACGCCCGACATCGTATTACGGAAATACCACGCGGTTGTGGAGGTGCGTGGTTGTTTTTGGCACATGCATGGCTGTCCGCTAGCCCACATCCCTAAGAGCCGGACCGAGTATTGGCTGCCCAAACTCAACCGTAACCGCGAACGTGATCGCCGGACCATACGGCAGCTTCGGTCGCTGGGATGGCGCGTTTTGGTGGTTTGGGAATGCGAGGCCCATGACATTATGAGGCTCCGACGGAGTTTGAGAGAATTCTTGCGCAAGAAACGGTAGACGTGCCGAGCGTGCCTAATGGCTGCAACTGGCGCGTGAAAAACCAGACGACGACATCCTTAGGCCTACGCTGCGGTCGATCCAGTAGGCGGATGGAGGGAAGATTGGGCGGTCGTGTGGGTGGACAGCGGGGCGGGGCAGAAGTTGGCGGAGGGGCATCGGCTGGCGGCGGAGCGGGGGCGCGTCGATGGGCTGGTGCTGGCGAACCTTCTGCGGCTGAATCAGCGGAGGGCGGGAGGGGAGGGGTGAAGAGAATGCCGATTGCCAATTGCCAATTGCCGAATGGGGGAGGGCGGGAGGGGAAAAAAGGCGGAAATGGCTCGACGGGATTGGCGGGTGTGTTATCCTGACTCCAATGCTTCATCGGCATTTGAACCAAGACGGATTGACGCTTGCGGCGATTGATGACGTGATCGCGCGCGGCCGGCGTGCGGATTGGGAGCGGCTGCGGGAGGCGCTGCTGGCGGATGCGTCCGTGTTGGAAAAGATACGGCAAGTTTGTCAGGCACACGTTCAAGACCCATACGCCCAGCGGCATCATTTCTGGATGAATTATGTCAACGAGCGACTTGCCTGATTGGGAGAAAGTCCTCTCCTCCGCGGCCCGCTTGCAGCAAATATTGCCCGATGCGGTATTGGTCGGCGGCACGGCGTCGGCTCTGCATGCCCAACATCGCCTCTCTCAGGACGCGGACCACGTTTTGACTGACCTTTCGAAACGTTTCGATGCCGTACTGGCGGAGTTGGAATCGGTGGCTGGGTGGAAGACGGCGCGCGTCAACCGGCCGGTGCAAATCCTGGGCAGTCTCGATGGAATCGAAACGGGCATCCGGCAACTGATCCGAGACGAGCCGCTGGAAACAACGGTGATGGATTACCGCGGACAGAAAATCACGGTGCCGACGGAGGCGGAGATTCTGCGCATTAAAGCGGCGCTCATTCTCAAGAGAAATGCGACGCGGGACTATTTGGATTTTGTGGCATTGGCGGACCGCATGGGTGAAGCGCAGGCGGCGCGCGCGTTGGAGCGAATGGATGAATTATATCCTCAGCCCAATGGCGAGTCGGCTTTGCAGCAATTGCAGATTCAGCTTGCCAATCCTCTGCCGTATGACCTGGATCAGATGAACCTATCCGAATACAAAAACTTGAACGCGCGTTGGCACGATTGGAATGAAGTGCGAAAAGCGAGCGCCCACATCGCCAATGTTGTTTTCGACCGTACGGCGGGGGGGGACCAGCCCGGATAATTCAGAGGAACCACGGATTTCACGGATAACACGGATGAATCAGGACAGTTCCGAAACCGCGATGCGCGCAGTCTGCGCGCCGTGGAAAAGCATGGAATCGATCATAAGTAATTTCCAGCATTGAATATCCGTGATATCCGTGTCATCCGTGGTGAATAATCCGGGCCAGGGTCCGTCTTGATGCGGCGAGCTTGATTTGTGGAGAAGAGAAAAGCCCCGGACGTGCATCCGGGGCTTCGGGGGTTGTCGAATTGGAAGTTTGCGGTTTCAGTTGCGATGATTGCGGCGCTTCAGCAACAGGGCGCTACCGCCCAGGAACAGTCCCATGGCCGTGGGCTCTGGAACCGGTCCAGAGTTGAAATAATAGAAAGCCTCGACGGTGGGATGGGGAGCGGGGTCGCCTGGGACGCCGCCGGTGTCGATATAGGTGCTGTAGAACGCAATACCATTGGCGTCCTCCGAGGTGGCAAACTGGGTACTCCAATTCCCGGCGATGGTGGACCAAAACGCGGGGCTGACGTCAGCCAAGTCGCCATCAGTGTCGTTGCTGTAGAAGTTCAAAACGCCGGCGCCGCCCGGCCCGGTGTTCGCAAAATGGATCAGGTCGGATTGGGCCCCGTCCAGATCAGATATGCTCAACCACTGGTTGGAATTTGTATTAATGTTGATGGGGTAGGGCAGGACGTAAGAAAGTCCATCTCCCGGCACGCCGTTGATCAGCGCCGGCGTCAAATTCCCCGCTCCAATCACCGTTCCACCGGGATACGGGGGCGTGTATTCAACATAGCTCCCATTCCCGTTCTCATCGACGTTGATGACAAACAGGTCCTGAGTTTGAGCCTGGGCCGTGCGAGCGGAAAGGGCCGCCGCGCCGAGCAGGACTGTGGACATCCAGAAGCTTTTTCTCCGCATAAATCCTCCTGTGAAATGTGGGACAACCGTCAGAAACGGACTATCCCATTTATGTGTTCTCCCTCCTCCAAACTGGCCTGTCGGCCAGCAACTAATAAGTCAAATGTAGAGCATCATTGGCCAGACGCAAGAGAAATTTGCGGGCTTTGCGACATTGAGGGCAGAAAATAGGACAGGAAGGTCTATTCTGGTGATTTTGTGCTGAGTCCAGCGATCAGAATAAACGACTACATTCCGAAAAAAAGTCTTGTAGAGTTCATGGGTTATGATTCTCGATGTTGCACATGGAGGAATGGCGATATTTGTCGAAAAACGGCGCCTGCGGTATTTTGTCGCAGGCGCGAGATTTTTTACAAAATGAGGTGCTGAACCTGGCGCAAACTTGGGGTGGATTGGGGCGGGCCCAAGGGAGCAAGCTCCCTGGGCTTTGGATCGTGAGCGTGACCAATCCGGCGGCCAAGATCAAATTTGCCTCTTTTGCCGGCGGCATTTACGATGCGTTTCTCGGCGAGAGCCGGCGAGGAGATGGTTCATGAGGCGCAGGTGGTGGCTGGGCGTTTTGGCGATCTGTTTGCCGGCCTCGGCGGTGCTGGGGCGGCAGGGAATCCTGAGCACCAGCGATGGGCGGGTGATGCAGGGGGATATTCAGATCAGCCCGGATGGGCAAACGGTGAACATTACGGCGCATGGGTCAACGCTGACGATCGACCGGAGCAGCGTGGCGTCGATCAGCTATCCGGATGATGCGGCGGAGGATTTCCAAAAGAAGCTGAGCAGTCTCGATCCCAATGACATTAAAGGGCGGATCGATCTGAGCCGGTTGGAATTGAATGCGCGGCAATATGATTTGGCGGCCCAGGCGGCGAAGGACGCGGAGCGACTGGATCCGCACAATCCGGACGCGGTGATATTGCTGGATACGATCCAGAGCGAGCGGGCGTTGGAAGCCAGGCCCGCGGCGGTTTCGGCGGGCGGGGCGGCGGCCGCGCCGGCCACGAGGGCGTCGTCGGGGAAATATCTGACGATGGATGACGTTTACGCGATTCGGCGTGCGGAGTTGCTGCCGGATGAACAGGTCCGGGTTGAATTTTTCAACAACGTGCGCAAGCGTTATCTGGGTGTCAGCGGGGATAGCGCGGCTTTCGATGCGGAAACCGAAACGCAGCAGGCGATGGACATCATCCAAAGCGGAGACGCGAATCTGGCGAAGGACGTGCACATCGTTTCGGACCCGCGTGTGATGGGGCAGTTCCGGGTCTTGGTTCAGCGGCGCGTTCTGGCGGGCTGCGCCGCGGCGGGTTGTCACGGCGGGGCGGGGGCGGGCGGGTTCGTGCTCTATCCGGATGCCAGGGAAACCCTGCCCGCTTACACCAATTTCTACATTCTTCAGCAGACCGGGCTGAAACTGGCCGGCGGCGACACGATCGGCAATGGGCCTGTGTACCGGCCGATGATCGACCGTCTGCACGTCCAATCATCCCTGCTGCTGCAATATACGCTTCCATCTTCGCAGGCTTGGGCGCCTCATCCCAAGGCGATGGGTTTCAGGCCGATGTTCGGCAGCCCGGATGATCCCAACTATGAAGCGATCTCCCGTTGGATCGAGTCGTTGAACGCGATCGTTCCGGATTATGGAATCAAGAAAACAATGGATAATTGATAATGGACAATTACCTATTCGGTCGTGTGACGCCGCAATTGTACCTGATTTTGCTGCTGGGGATTCTGCTGGTTGGGGTGTTGGCGGGCGGGGTTTCGCAGTTTCGTTGCCGGAGAAAGCTGCGCGCGTGCGCCGGGAGATGGAACATGCACTTCGCGCCCGGGGACCGGCTGGCGTTGGCGCGGCGGATCGTGGGGCACTTTCCGGTGCCCGGCGCGGCCAGCATCAGCGTGCGCGATCTTCTGTACCGGACGGCGGACAACCGGCATCAATATCTGTTCACGGTGGATTACACGGTGGGGGTGATCCGGGGGAAAGTGGGGCTGTCCCGCGTCGCCGGTTTCAGCGAGCCGGTGTCCCGGGGAGGGCGGGAAGAGGGGGGTGAGCCGGTTCTGACGCTGGCGCCCGGCGATCTGAGCGGCCCGGCGGCGTACGAATATATCCTCCAAACCCTCCATTTTTCCCGCATTTAACCGGCGGATGGACGGCCTGGCGGGGCGAGAGCGGGAAGATCGGTTTTCACTTTGTTCTTTTTCCCGGTGCGGCTTTGATTTAGACTTCACGGTTGAGATGGCCTCCGAGCGATCGCAGAACCTCACTTCGGGCACGGGGCAGAACCGCGTTTCCGGACAACGCGAACAGTTCTCCGCCGAGGAGCTGGCCATCATCCTGTCGCATTTCGACGTGGGGGTGATCGACTCGATCGTGGAATTTCCGCGCGGCTCGCGCAAGGCGCCGAAACTTCTGATCGTCAGCGAGCAGGGCAAGTTCCTCCTCAAGCGCCGGGCGCGCGGGAAGGACGATCCGTTCAAGGTGGCGTTCACCCATGCGCTTCAGCTTCACCTGGCGAACAAGCAGTTCCCGCTGCCGCATCTGATCGGCACGCGGAAGGAAAACAATTCGATGCTGCAATGGCGCAACGGGGTGTACGAGATGTTCGAGTACATTCCGGGGCAACCCTATCCGCAGACGCTGGAATCGACGTTCGATTCGGGACGAATCCTGGCGCTGTATCACAAGCTGCTGGAGGAATTCAAATCCGAATGGCAGCCGCCGAGCGGCAGCTACCACGCGGCGTCGGCGGTGGATTCGGGCTTGCGCGCGATCGCGGCGGGCGTCGCGGACACCGAGGAAAACCGCGACGTCATCCAATTGCTGCGGTTCCTTCTGGAGGCGTATCGGAAGAGCACGGAAAGAGTGAATTCGCTGGGAATCGACAACTGGCCCAAGCAGATCGTGCATGCGGACTGGCATCCGGGAAACATGCTGTTCCGGGACAACCGGGTGGTGGCGGTGATCGACTATGACAGCGCGCGGCTGCTGCCGCGGATCATCGACGTCGCCAACGGCGCATTGCAGTTTTCGATCATCGGGGGGGACGACGACGTTTCCAAATGGCCGGATTATCTGGACGAATCGCGATTCAAGAGGTTCCTGCGCGGATACGACGAGGTGATGCTGATTTCGCAGGCGGAGATTCGGGCGATTCCGTTTTTGATGATCGAGGCGCTGATCGCGGAGGCGGTTTTCCCGATCGCGCAGACCGGGTCGTTCGGAAAGGTCGATGGGATGCCGTTTCTACAGATGGTGCAACGAAAGATCGGCTGGATTCAAAAGAGTTACGACCGGCTCGTCGAATTAGCCGATGGTTAATCCTCGTGAGTAATTTGTTTTTGTCTCATCGCCGAAAGTTGAGCGGCCCCACGGCGGCGCCGTGGGCGTTCGCGGTTGCGCTAATTTTGGCGCTGGCGTCGGCCGGACGGGCCAATCCGCCGCGGGTGCAATCGCTGATCGTTCAGCTCGGCAGCGATAATCCGCAGCTCCGGCAGGAGGCGCTGAGCCAACTGATGGAGTTGAAAAAACAAGACCTTCCGGCGCTTCGGGCGGCGGCACTGGCGCAAAGCCCGCTGCTTCCCGGCCAGATTGCCGCCCTCCGCCAGGCCGTCAGGCAGATATTCATCGCCGGTGAGAGATACCGCGTGGCCCCGGAGGGTCCCGGCGGATTCCTCGGCCTGCACTGGACGGACGTCCCAATCAACCCATCCGCCGAAGGCATCGTCGTCGACGACGTCGCCGTCGAGCGAATCCCCGGGTTTGCGGCGTATCGGGTGATTCAGCGCGACGACGTTATTGTCCAGATCCTTGACTGTCCCGGGGTGCAGTTGCACGGCAACGCCGAGCTTGTGCAGGTCGTGCAGCGCATGTGGCCGGGAGACGTGCTGCATCTGAAAGTTCTGCGTCTTGGCCGGCCGATCAGCGTCGCGGTGGTCGTGGATTTTCTTCCCATCGAACTGAACAGGAACAACTTTTACGCCTGGAATCAAAGCCGCAATCAAATGGCCGAGGACTATTGGAACCGGGAATTTTCCGTGCTTGAACCGGCGACCGGGGCCGGCTCCACACAGGCATCAACCGACGCACGACCATGAACGAATCCCAACGGCGGATGCTCGATTCACTTTCTGCCTGCCGGCGCGTGCTGGTCACGACGCACGTTCGTCCGGACGGGGATGCACTGGGGACGGCGGCGGCGATGGCGCTGGGATTGCGTCGGCGGCAGATCGACAGCCGGGTCCTGCTTTTCAGCCGGCTGCCGGCGAAATACGCCTTCGTGCTGAAGGAAAACGCGATCGGCTATGACGAAGTGGATGGCGGCTGGCCAAGGGACTTTTCGCCGGAGCAGTACGATGCGCTGCTGGTGGTGGACACGGGGACGTGGTCGCAATTGCCGGGATTGCGCGACCGGCTCGACGGCTGGAAAAAGCCGCGGCTCGTGCTGGATCACCATCTGACGCAGGAAGACTGGGCGGACGTGAAGCTGGTCGAAACCGATGCCGCCGCCGCCGGTGAAATCGCCGCCGAACTGCTGGCAGAATGGAATGTTCCCATCGATCTGCCGATCGCCACGGCGCTGTTCCTGGCGATTGCCAGCGACACCGGCTGGTTCCAGTTCAGCAACACCCGCCCGGCCACGCTGCGTCTGGCGGCCGACCTGATGGAGGCGGGCGTCGATACGGACAAGATGTATCAGCATCTTTATCAAAACGAACGGGCGGAGCGATTGGCGCTGCAAACCCGGGCCCAGGATTCGTTGGAGCTTTTGGATGGGGGCCGGTTGGCGGTCATGTCGGTGCGAAACAGCGATTTCGAGCGGACGGGCGCCGGGTTGTCGGACACGGAGAACCTGATCAACGTGCCGCTGCAAATTCGCTCGGTCGAGGTGTCGATCCTGATGATCGAACCGCCGGACGGCTCGGCGATCCGCGTGAGCCTGCGCAGCAAGGGTCAGGTGGACGCGGCGCGATTCGCCGAGCAGTTCGGCGGCGGCGGGCACGCGCGGGCAGCGGGGTTGAAACTGCCCGGGTCGTTCGAGCACGTTCATGGCCTGGTGAGTTGTGAAATGATTAAGACTCTGGCGAAGATTTCCCCCGCCGCGACTTGAAACTTTCGCGCCGGTGGGGCATCTATTACATAATCGGTAGTGGATTGCACCTCGTTTTGGCCAGGAGGCTCTTATGATCCGCTGGCTGGCCATGTCTCTGGTAACCCTGACCGCCGTCGCGGTGGCATCGGATTTCGCTTCGCCGACGCCGACGACTCAACCGAGTGTGGCCGCTGCGGAGGGCGAAGCCCTATCCGCTGGCCAAGGGCAATTCTTCGATTTCGCCAGGCAGGACGGACAACTGGAGCAGAAGCTTCGCGAGATGGAATCACAGCTCGGCCAACTCCGGTCGTTGCCGCAGTTCCGGTTTGACGGGCGGGCCATGCCGTTTGTCAATATCGAGCCTTTCAACAAAAAGCCCAACAAAATCGACATACACAATCTTAAGCCCTACGGGCGGTCGTTCCGGTTCAATGGATTGACGGTGTATGTCGAACCGATCGCCGCGGCCGAGGGAGTGAACGTCACGTCCCCTTCAGCGCCTCCGGTGGGTCTGTTGCCGCGGGCTTCAGGAACGTTTGCGGGGTTGCCCACTTCGGAGCCAGTGGCTACGGAGCCGGCGGCTCCAACGACGTTACCCACCGAACTGGCCATGAGTGGTACGATCACGCCCGATACCACTATTCCCATGGGGGCGTCGACGTCCTATTTGGATGTTTTGTCGCTCAAACTTAAGACGCATCCAGACTCGTCCAGGATTTGCATCGGTATCCGCTTTTCTTCCCGGGAAGTTGATGGTGCGAAGCTTGATTTGGAATTGCTGGCGGGAGATGGTTCGGTGCTGGCGCAAATTTCGCACGTCGAAAAGGTCGGCCCGGAGGTGGTCCGGCAAAAGGGCCCGGATCTCGACGTTGTACATAATTGGAATGATTCCCGTGCCGTCTGGCTGGAATTGCCGGCAGGCGCGGAGAAGGCCGTGAAGTTCACGTTGGACGTTCAACCCAACTAAAGGCTGGCGCGCGCGAAACGCGAAAACGGTCCAATCACGAACGCCAGCGCAATATTGGGCCTGTCCCGGTTTCGAGACCAGAGGTCATTTTTTATGTTCAGGCGCAACGGGAATGGGAGCCGAGGGGCGTTTACGCTCGTGGAGCTTCTGGTGGTGATCGGGATTATCGCGGTGCTGATCGCGATTCTCCTGCCGGCGCTGAGCCGGGCCCGGGCACAGGCGATGACGGTGCAATGCGCCAGCAACCTGCGGCAAGTGGGGGCCGCGATGCTGATGTATATCGATCAAAACAGCGGATACATGTTCCCCGACAATATGGGATGGGGCAATGCAAACGTGTATCTCAATTCGCCCAACGACGGCAGCATGGTGTTTGACGGCACCGATTCGGTGCTCGAGTATCCGGATCAATGGAATTCTTATCACTACAACGTTTGGACAGTGATGGTCTTTGGCGTGTGGAATCCGCCGATCATGCTTTGCCCGACGGATAACACGGACCCGCCGCCCAACGCCCGGCATACTTACATCCTCAACGCCCACCTGAGCGATCTGGGGGAGAAATACGGCCATCCGCTGCCGAATCATCTTTCGCCGTCGAACGTGATTTTGATGGGGGAGAAGATTTCGGCCTGGGGGGATTACTATATGAACGATGGCGATTATGCGCTGGGCAAGGTGGACGAATTCCGACATGGTCTGCACGTCGGATCGAATTACCTGTTTGTCGACATGCACGTGGACACGAAAATCATCACGGCCGCGGATGCCGAGGACTTGATGGATCCGTGGGATTTTAACGGCGCGCTGCCGACCAGTCAGCCAGATCAGTGATGGGGAAATGGGTGAATTGCCGATTGCCGATTGCCAAATGCCGAATGGAAGAGGGGAAGAGTGCGCGATTGCGGGACTGATCGGGGGTACAATGCGGTTCAATGGCGCGATTTGGTCGAGGGCCGTTCAACGGAATTGCGGCGCTGTCGCTGGTGGTGTCCATCGGCGCAATGGCGCTGTGGGCGCGGGGGCGGTCCGTCAATGACGAAATCTATTTCAATCTTCATTCGCATTTGATCATTGCGGGTTCGTTCCCGAACCACTTTGATCTCATTTACTACCGGGCCGCGAATTATCGAGGGCGGCTGATTGAAGTTTTTCCGCACGACAAGCGTGTTCCGCTGATGCCGGAATTCTGGACGTTTCGCATCGTTGGCAACGCATTCAGATGGGAAGTCGCCGTTCCCTGGTGGCTGTTTCTGATCGTCGGGCTGGCGATGCCGGCGATGGCGGCGTCTCGCGCGGCCAAACGGCGCCGAGACGTGCGGCAAGGACGATGTGTTTCGTGCGGCTACGATCTCCGCGCCACGCCCGATAGATGCCCGGAATGCGGAAGCATCCCGCCGAAACGGGAAATAATTCGGAAATCTTGAATGTCCCCTTATTAATTCGGCTGAATCTTGTTTACTGCAATCGCGAAGGGCGGCAGAAGACATTTTTTAGAAACCTCCTCGTCTGACATTCCTTCCGTTTTCTGAGTCAACGCCACATTCGTGAGAACGACCAATATTCCATCTACTCCATTTTTATCCCGCACGAGGATCGCGGCTTGGTCCTGATTAGTAAAGAAAACCGAATCCACGTCATTTTGCGGTCCGTAGAGGTTGCGCAGTAATCTCAGAATCCGGGCTTCGTCGTCGGTGAGAGGTCGCGTCTTGGATTCCATCTATTGGGCCATACTACCAAAATCTGCCGAAAAAGATTTATTTATTCAAACCGACCCAGTACCCGTTTTCCCTCGAAATTGACCAATTCCCGCGAATCCGTATAATGCCCGGTTTTGGCCAGTTCACGGCGGATAGAGGATTTATGGCTCGCGTCGATCTGGAAAACGTCAGTAAAGTCTATCCCGGCGGCGTCAAGGCGGTCGATTCGGTGGACCTTCGCATCGGCGACCGGGAATTCATCGTCCTGGTCGGGCCGTCCGGATGTGGGAAATCAACCACGCTGCGCATGATCGCCGGGCTGGAGGAAATCACCGAGGGAATCATCCGCATCGGGGACCGGATCGTGAACGGGGTGCCGCCCAAGAGCCGGGACATCGCGATGGTTTTCCAGAACTACGCGCTGTATCCGCACATGACGGTTTATAAGAACATGGCGTTCGCGCTGAAGCTTCGGGGGATGAGGCGGGCGGAGATCAACCGGCGGGTTTCGGAAGCGGCCAAGATCCTTGAAATCGAACATTTGCTGGACCGCAAGCCCAAGCAACTTTCGGGCGGGCAGCGGCAGCGCGTGGCGGTGGGGCGGGCGATCGTGCGGGAGCCGGCGGCGTTTTTGTTCGATGAGCCGTTGTCCAATCTTGATGCCAAGCTGCGGGTGACGACGCGTGCCGAGCTCAAGCGGCTTCATCAGCGTTTGCGGACGACGACGATTTACGTGACGCACGATCAGGAAGAGGCGATGACGCTGGGGGACCGGATCGTGGTGATGAAGGACGGGCTGATCCAGCAATCCGATTCGCCGCTGCACACGTATAATGGTCCGGTAAATCGGTTTGTGGCGGGGTTCATCGGCATGCCGCCGATGAATTTTTTCAATGGGGCGATCCGCAACGCCGGGGGTCGGCTGACGTTCGAGGAAGGGCGATTGGTGGCTGCGGCGGCGTCGGGAGCGGGCTCGGCAGCGGGCAACGGGGGGGGCCACGAAAAGGCGCAGGTGATGGCCGGCGAGTTGACCTTCCCGCCGAACGGGTTTACGCTTGGTTTGGACCAGTTGTCGCAGGCGGTGAAGAATCGCCTGAGCGGTCGTGCCGGCGCGCACACGGTGCTGGGGATTCGTCCCGAGCATTTGCACCTGAGTCCGATCGCGGATTCGGCGGCGAGCATGAAGGTTCGGCTGAACGTGATCGAACCGCTGGGCAACGATATGGACGTTTATATGAGCACGGCCTTGCACGAGCAGGTAGTGGGCCGGCTGGAGGCCCGGATGGGCTTGCAGGCCGGCACCGATTCGACGGTGTACGTCGATCTTCGGAAGGCGCATTTTTTTGAACCCGGAGAGACCGGGATGAACCTGAGTCTGGAGACAACGTCTCCTACTAACGAGCCGGCCCATGCACTTGCTTAAGCAAATGCACGTACCGAGCTTTTCGGCGTTGCCGCCGAGCGTCCGGATTTGGGCCGGATAGGCGGCGAGGTGCTTTGGCAGCGACACTCGCGCACGAGGCTGCGGGCCGCCGAATTCGGTTGGCCTTTTTTATTGGTGTTTTGTCGGTATGAGATTTTTCGTCGGTATGGGATTTTTTGTTGGTGAGATGCCATGAATCAGCAGGAACTGATCCGAATCGTTGATGGAATCGCTCGAGACAAGAACATCGAGCGGGACCAGATTTACAACGACATCGAACAGGCGGTGGCCTCGGGATTGCGGAAGCAGTTCAACACGGAGGACACGAGCGAATTCACGGTGAAACTGGATCGGCAATCGGGGCAGATTTCGGCGCAGAGGCAGGGCGTGGAGGTGCCGTTGTCGGTGGTGGGGCGGATCGGCGCGCAGACGGTGAAGCAGGTGATGATCCAGTTGATCCGGCAGGACGAGCGGGGCAGCATTTACGAGGAATACAAGGACCGGGTGGGGACGATCATCACGGGCACGGTGGCGCGGTTCGAAAAAGACACGATGATCGTGACGCTGCTGCGGAGCATCGAGGGGATCATGCCGCGGAGCGAGCAGATCCCCGGCGAGGCGCACGAGGTGTCCGAGCGGGTGCAGGCGCTGATCCTGGAAGTGCGCGACACGCCCAGTTCGGTGAAGATCATCCTGAGCCGCAGCCACCCGGAACTCATCCGGCGATTGTTCGAGCGTGAAGTGCCGGAGGTGGGTGAGCGGACGATCGAGATCAAGGCGTTGGCCAGAGAGCCCGGGCATCGGACGAAGATCGCGGTCAGTTCGATCGACAGCAAGGTGGACGCGGTGGGGGCGTGCGTGGGCGTGCGCGGCAGCCGGATCAAGAACATCGTCGATGAGTTGGGGGGCGAGAAGATCGACATCGTGCGGTGGAACGAATCGAGCCAGGTGCTGATCAGCAACGCGCTGAAGCCGGCGGAGGTGGCGGAGGTTGCGCTCTGTTTCGAGCTGGGCCGCGCCACGGTGGTGGTGAATGAAGACCAGCTCTCGCTGGCGATCGGCAAGCGTGGGCAGAACGTTCGGCTGGCGGCGCGGCTGACGGGTTGGGACATCGACATTCTCACGCCGACGGAATTCCAGAAGGGCGTGAAGCGGCTGGATGAAACGCTGAAGAGCATTGAGGGGATCACCAAGGAGATGATCGACAAGGTGATCGTGCTTGGTCTGATCGACGTTCGCGACATGGAGGAAGTGGGGACGGGTCCGCTGATGGAAGAGCTTGGGCTGGATGAAGTGACGGCGCAAAAGGTGGTGGAGAGATGCGCGGCGGAGGCGAAGATCGTGGCGGTGGAGCAGGAGGCGAAGAAGATCGCCGACGCCTCGGCCAAGGCCAAGGAGGCCGCCGCCGTGGCCGCCGACAAGGCGGCGTTGCTGGCGTTGGGGGATTCGCCGGCGGATTCGGCGGCGGAGGGCAAGCTTCCCGGCGCCATGGAGGCCGTCCCCGGCGCCGCCGCGGAAGTCGTCGTTCACCAGGAATCCGCCCTGTCGAAGGGTGAGGATTTGAGCGTGGAGGAGCAGGCGATCGGCGGGCTTCCCGAGACATCGAGCTCGGAAGCAAAGGCAAAGCCGTTGGATGAAGAGGAGAACGGCACCGCGGCCCTGGCCGAAGGTCTGGACGCGCCTCCAGCGGATGATGCCGGCAAGTTGTGATTTTGGTCGATCTGTTTTTTGGAGAGTTGTTTTGGCAAAGGGCATTCGAGTCAATCTGCTGGCCAAGGAACTTGGCATCGAGAGCAAGCTCATTCTTCAGAAACTGAAGGATGAAGGTCTCGGCGACAAGGCGCCGAATCACATGAGCACGCTGCCGCTGGGATTGGCGGAATCGGTGCGGGAATGGTTCGGGGGCGCCGGGGGCGGCACGGCGGTGGAGACGGCGCCGCACGTCGACGTCGCCACGAAGCCCAAGACGGTTCGAAGCAAAAAGAAGAAGGAGACCGCGGCCCCCGCGGAGCCGGGCGCGCCTGCGGCGGAACACGCTTTGGATTCGACGTTAATCGAAGTGGTGAGGCGCGAAGTGGTGGTCTTGCCGGAAGCTCCGCCGCCCGCCGCTGCGACGGTGGCGGAACCGCCAGCCCCGGCGAAAAAGCATCCGCCGCGCGTTCGAGCGCCGGCGGCGCCGGCTCGACCGGCGCCTGAGCCCGTGGTGGAGCCGCCGCCAGCCCCGGTTGCGCCGCCCGCGGCGCCCGCGGCGGCGCCTGCCGTGGCCAAACCCGCGGCCGCTGCCCCGCCGCCCGCGCCGCCGGGATCACCCGGCGTCACCGAGCACATTCGTCCGCCCCGGCCGACGGTCACGCTCGCCAGCCGGGCCGCCTCACATCTGGCGCCGGAGGTGCGCAAGCCCGTCGTGCAGGCCCCGCAGCTTGTGTCCCTTGAGCCGGCCAAGATTCAAGGCCCGCGCGTGGTTCGGATCGAAAAACAGGAAGCGGTGGAGCAGCGTGCCCCGCGTCCGCAGCGGCCGACGGAGACGACCGGAGTCACGCCCGCCGGCCCCCGCGCCGGGCGCGGCGTCAAGACCGCAGACGAGGACGAGGAAGAGACGAAGAAGAAAGCCGCGGGAAAGAAAGGCGGCAGTCTCTCCAGCCGTCGCAGGGGCGTCGATGGCCGCCGCGGCGAAGCGATGGAGAAGCTCAAGGAATTCACCGACGCCGACCTGATCGCGCGCCGCGACGCGCTCAACGCCGCCGCCAGTTCCCGAAACGTCTTCGACACGCATCTTCGGCAGATCGAAAGGCGCGGCACGCACGCGATCGCCAAGCCCATCACCCAGCGCGGCGAGCCGGTGACGGTGGAGGAACCGATCACCGTTCGATCCCTGTCGGCGGCGCTGGGGGTGAAGACCAACGAGGTTCAAGCGCGGCTGATGAAGAGCGGCGTGAACGCCGCGATCAACCAGACCCTGGACCACGAGGTTGCCCAGACGATGGCGATGGAATTCGGGATCGAGCTGAGGATCGCCAAGCAGGCGACATTGGAAGAGATGCTGCTGAGCGAAATCGAAGCCCGGGAGGTGGATCCGGCCAAGCTGGTGACGCGGCCGCCGGTCGTGACGATCCTGGGTCACGTGGATCACGGCAAGACGTCGTTGCTGGACAAGATTCGCAACGCGCACGTGGCGGCGGGTGAAGCGGGGGGCATCACGCAGCACACGGCGGCGTGGATGGTGCAGCTTGGCGAGAAGCGCGTGACGTTCATCGACACGCCCGGGCACCAGGCGTTCACGGCCATGCGCGCCCGCGGCGCGAACATGACGGACGTGGTGGTGCTGGTGGTCTCCGCCGCCGAGGGCGTTCAGCCGCAAACCGTTGAATCCATCAACCACGCCCGGGCCGCCGGGGTCCCGATCGTCGTGGCGCTGAACAAGATGGACCGCGCCGACGCCAATCCCGACATGGTCCTGGGCCAGCTTGCCAAGGAAGGGCTCAACCCGATCGAGTACGGCGGTGATACGGAAGTGGTCCGGACCAGCGCGACGACCGGGGATGGGATTGCGCAGTTGATCGAGCTTTTGGATTTGCAAAGCGAGATCATGGAGTTGAAGGCGGATCCGACAGCCCCCGCGCGCGGCAGCGTGATCGAAAGCCGGATGGACGAAGGCCTGGGGCCGGTGACGACGGTCCTGGTGCAGAATGGGACGCTGAAAGTGGGGGACATCGGCTTGGCGGGGCCGGGCTTCGGGCGAATTCGCAGCCTGGTGAACGACCGCGGGGAAATGATCCGCGAGGCCGGCCCCAGCACCCCGGTCATCGTCAGCGGGCTGAGCCGGTTGCCGACGTCCGGCGACAAGTTCTACGCGCTGGACGACAACGAGCGAGCCCGCGCGATCGCCGAGGAACGGCAGGCACAGGAGCGCCAAACCGATCTGGGCGGCGCCAACCGCGTGACGCTCGACACGCTGTTCGCGTCCATGAAGGCCGAGGACGTCAAGACGATCAACCTGATCATCAAGGGCGACGTTCAAGGCTCGATCGAAACGCTGGTCAAGACGGTCACCGAATCCAACACGGACGAGGTCCGGGTGCGGGTGATCCACGGCGCGGTGGGCGGGATCAACGAAAGCGACGTGGAGTTGGCGGATGCGTCCAACGCGGTCATCATCGGGTTCCACGTGGTTCCCGACGAGGCGGCGCGGCAGATGGCCGAGCAGCGCCGCGTCGAAATCCGCCTGTATCGGGTGATCTACGACATTCTGGACGATCTGAAGAAGGCGCTGTCCGGACTGCTGGAGCCGGAAATCCGCGAGAAGCTGCACGGGCACGCGGAAATCCGCAAGGTGTACAAGGTTTCGCGGATCGGCAACGTCGCCGGCTGCTTCGTCACCGACGGCCACATCCAGCGTGGAAGCAAAATCCGCCTCACCCGCGACGGCGTGGTGGTCGTGGAGGACCTGAGCCTGGAATCGCTCAAGCGCCTCAAGGACGACGTGAAGGAAGTCAAGAGCGGGTTCGAGTGCGGCATCAAGATCGCCGGGTACGACGACATCAAGACCGGCGACATACTGGAGGCGTACGTCCGCGAAACGTTCCAGAGGACGTTGTGAGAAGAAGTGCAAGTTGCAAGTTGCAAGTGCAAGTTGGGAGGGAGTGGCGTTACTTGCAACTCTTAACTTGCACTTGCAACTTGTAACTTGTACTTCCTAAGAAATGACGATCGGCGCGCTGCAAATCGAGTTGACGGTCATCGACGCCATGAGCCTGAAGGACAAGCGGCGGGTGATCAAGAGCATCAAGGACCGGATCGCGCACGGGCACAACGTCTCCATCGCCGAGGTCGGGGCGCTGGACGAGCATCGCCGCTCGATCCTGGGGATTGCCATGGTCGGCAACGACGGGCGGTACGTCGAGGGCGCGTTGAGCAAGCTGGTGGATTTCATCCGGGCGGTGCCGCAGGTGTCGCTTTTGGATTATCGGATTGAATTGTTGTAGCGAGCGAAAGCCGATGTCCCGTCGAACCGAGCGTGTCGCCAGCATGATCCAGCAGGAGTTGGCGCTGATCATCCTGCGCGAGTTGAACGATCCGCGTCTGACGGGCCTGCCGACCATCACGCGGGTGAAGGTCAGCCCCGATCTATCGCAGGCGGACGTGTTCGTCACGGTGATGGGCACGGAGGGGCAGAAGGCGGCGGCGCTGAATGCCCTGCGTCACGCGGCGGGGCTGATGCGGACGCGGTTGACCCGCGAAATGACGCTGCGCGTGGCGCCGTTCCTGAAGTTCCATCTGGACGAGGAGTTGGCGAAGGAACTGGAGTTGCTGGAAACGCTCCGGAAAGTATCCGAGGAAAACGCCGAGCTGGACCGTCTCCGCTCGCTAAAAGAAAAGCGACAAGAATCCGAATGAAAAATGCTGCCAAATACGCCGAGGGATTGAAGCAACTGCACAAGCGTCTGTTGCGCGACGGCAAGCCCGATCCGCGCCAGGCGATCGAGCCGCTGGACGCGCTGGTGCGCGCCGCGATGACGTACGACGTTTCCGACAACCGCGCCGAGGATGCCGCCAGGGCCATCGGCAGGGAATTCGTCGATCTCAACGAGCTGCGCGTGGCGACGGACCTGGAAATCCAGGAGATGCTGGGCGTGCGCTATCCGGCGATCGAGGAGCGCGTGGCCATGATCACGCAATCGCTCAACAGTATTTTCGAGCGCGAGCACACGATGAGCCTGGACCGGCTCAAGACGGTCAGCAAGCGCGACGCCCGGCAGTTCCTGCGTGAATTGCCCGGCATGCAGCCGTTCGTGGAGGCGTTCATCATGCTCATGGCGTTCGAGGGCAACGCGTTTCCCATGGACCAGGAGATGCTGGCGTATCTGCGCGAGGAGGAGGTCTTCGACGAGGAGACGTCGATCCAGGACGCCCAGAAATTCGTGGAAAACCACGTCAAGGGCGAGGAGATTTACGATTTTTACGTCTTGCTCCGCAAGGCGGCGCTGTCCGATGGATCGAGAAGGAAGGCCAAGCCATGACCGACCGCCTGCCCGCCGACACCCTGCGCCTTGGCCTTCCCAGCGGAAGCCTCCAGCAATCGACGATCGAGCTGTTTGGCCGGGCCGGCTACCGCATCAACATCGCCGAGCGCAGCGTTTTTCCGCGGATCGACGACGACAAGCTGTCGGCGGTGCTGTTCCGGGCCCAGGAAATCAGCCGGTACGTGGCCGACGGCATCGTCGATTGCGGTCTGACGGGGTACGACTGGATCGTGGAAAACGGCAATGAAAAGGACGTGATCGAAATCTGCGAGCTGTGCTACTCGCGCGCCAGCAGCAACCCGATCCGATGGGTGCTGGCGGTGCCGGAGGAAAGCCCGGTGCGCCGGCCCGAAGACCTGGACGGGAAAATCATCGCCACGGAACTGGTCAACACCACGCGCAAGTATTTCGCGGCAAAGAAAGTGAACGTCACGGTGGAGTTCTCCTGGGGCACCACGGAGATCAAGGCCCGGCTGCTGGACGGGATCGTCGAATGCACGGAGACCGGCTCGTCGCTGCGTGCCAACAATCTTCGGGTGGTGGATACGCTGCTGAGCAGCACCACGCGATTCGTCGCCAACGCCGCCGCGTGGAAGGACCAGTGGAAGCGCGAGAAGATCGAGAACATCGCGATGCTGCTGAGAGGCGCCATCGAGGCCAGGGCCAAGGTTGGGTTGAAAATGAACGTTCCGGAAGACCGCCTGGCGGAGATCGTCTCGTTTTTGCCGGCGGAGAAAAGCCCGACCGTCAGCCGGCTGGCGGATTCGGCGTGGGTGGCGGTCGAGGTTATTCTGGAAGAGCGGCAGGAACGGGAACTGATCCCCCGCCTCAAGCGGGCTGGGGCCACGGGAATCATTACTTATCCCCTGAACAAGGTCATACCATAGGTGAGCCATGTCAGGACATAGTCACTGGGCAAAGATCAAGCGGGCCAAGGGAGCGACGGATGCCAAGCGCGGAAAGATCTGGAGCAAGATCGCGCGTAAGATCATCATCGCGGCGAAAAACGGGGGCGATCCGCGCGACAATCTCACGCTGAGATATACCATCGACGAGGCCAAGGGCGCCAACATGCCCAAGGATACCATCGAAAAAGCGATCTTGAAGGGGACCGGGGAACTTGGGGGCGAGAATTACGAATCGGTGGTGTACGAGGCCTACGCGCCCGGCGGCGTGGCCATGATGATCGAGGTGTTGACCAATAACCGCTCCCGCACGGCGCCGGAGCTGCGCAGCATCTTCGAAAAGCACGGCGGCCACCTCGCCGCGACCGGGGCCGTCGGGTTTCAGTTCGTCAAGCAGGGGATCGTGACCGTGAAATGGTCGGCCGAGATCGAAGACAAGCTGTTGGAACTGGGCCTGGAAGCCGGCGCCGACGACGTGAAGAACGAAGGGGAAGTGATCGAAGTGATCACGTCCCCGGCTAATTTTCTGCACGTCAGGGACGCCATATCCGCCGCCAAAATTCCCATCGAGGCTTCGGAGATCACCAACCTTCCGACGACGACGATCCCCATCGACGCCGACCGGGCTCATAAGCTGCTGAAGCTGATCGAAGTCCTGGAAGATAACGACGACGTGCAGAGCGTGAGCCACAACGCGGAGATACCGGAGGGCGTGGTAGTTTAACATTTATCAGCGCGGATCACCCAGATAGATAAACGGCGCCCAGTAAAACGGCTGCGGGTACTCCTTTTTCAATTCCTGCCTGGCCTTCACAAACGGCTTGAGTTTGTCGGCATCGGGAGAATCGTGCAACTTGGCGTAAAACTGTTTCATCAGTTCGGCGGTGCTGTTGTCTTGCACCTCCCAGGTGCTGGCAATGACCGCGGGCGTTCCGGCGTACATGAAACCCCAGGGCAGTCCAAAGACGCCTTCGCTGCCGATGGCGTTGGCGCGGTTCTCGTCCAATCCCTGCGAATCGCAGGCGCTGAGCACGACCAGCTCCGTCCCGCTCAGCTTGCCCCACCAGTGATCGAACAGGTCCTGGAGAGTGATCAACCCCGTATCCTGCGGGGTGACAACCTGCGGCTGCGATAGCACCACGCTGCTGTACATCGCCTGATCGCCCGATTCGACCAGTCCATGCGTGGCCAAGTGGATACAGCGTGCTCCTTGAACTGCGTCCATCAGTTTCGACACCGTGGCATCCTTGCCGAGTAATACCACGGCTCGGCTATCGCTCTGCCCGTTATATTCCTCCCCGGTGAATATCTTGAAAATCGCCTCGATTTCCGTTTTTGTGCCGGGAAGATCCGAGAGGTTTCCGAAGTCGCTAAGACTGCGGTCGTGCACGACCATCGCCGCGCTGGCGAGTTGCGGCTGGGTGGTCGCCACTGGCGTGGGCGACAGGTCTTGACCGGGGTGCAGGATCGGGTCGCCCAGCAGGATGGCCTGATGCAGGAACGATCCCTTGGCGTGAATCTCCGTGCTGCGAATAGCGGCACGGTCTACCAGTACGCCCGCTGAGGGCCCATAGGCGATCGGCGGGCCGCCGTCGAGCCAATACACTGGCTCCGTCCCGCTGTTCGAGACCACCAGCGCCTCCAGCGGCAGCCCGCTCATCGCCGCATCGGGCACGACATACACACGATCATCGCCCTGAATCTCGTTCCAAATGGATAAAGGCATCAGGTTCTGAAATAACGTGCGCCCCATCGCTCCGAGTGCCTGACTTGTCAGTTGAGTGGATGCCCCCGCGCGTCGAAGTCCACGTCCAGGCCGGGCCGCGTAGCGCAGCGCGAGGATGCCCTTGCGATAGTCAACGATCTGTTGGGCCAGCGTCTCGCCGGATACATTGCTTCCGTCGGACCCTTTAAGATATGACCACGCGATTGGCTCTCCGGCCGGACCAATCACCAGCACCAGGGCGTCCTCAGCCGTGACCGAATACATCAGCAGATGCTCTTTGCCATGCAACAGCGACTGCATCCGCGAAAAACGGATCGGCTTGGCGAACAACAGATCCCCCGCGACGTTGTAGACCTCCCGATGCGCATCGGCAAACCGCTGTTGCGCCGCGGCCAGCTTCGGTTCCAATCCCTTCATGAGCGAAATCCCCTGATCATTGTTCATCGAACGCGCCTGCCCGATCGCCGCCGTGAGCCGGCGCAACTCGTCATCCGCCGCCGCCAACGCCTCGCGGGCTTTATGAATCCGTTCAACCGCCGCACCATCGCGGCTCTCGCTGGCGCGCTCTTCCGCCGGCTTGAGCACGTCTCCCCCGCTCTGATGCTCGGCGCGCTCAAGGATGTCCAGCAGACCGCGTCCTTTGCTCTGATCCAGATACTCCGCGGCCTTCTGCGGCTGATTAAGCTCAAGCTGCGCTCGCACCATTCCGCCAAACGGGTCCCACGCCGCCGCGGTGCTCATGAACCCGAGCCGGTCCGCGTCGTCTCCACCCAAGGCTTGGCGGGCTTTTTCCAATGCGTCGATGGAGGTCTGAAACGCGCGGGCAGCGGCGGAAAAATCTTTGTTCTTCAAATACAGACTGGCCAGATTGCAGCTGGAACGAAAAAGGTTCGGGTCGCTCAGTCGTTCGGCCATCGACACCGCCGCCTGGAACATCGGCAAAGCGTCGGCGCCGCGGCCCAGTGAATTATGGCACCCGGCGAGGTTGTTCAGGCTTGTCACCACATCCGGGTGGTCCTGACCCTTGTAAATCCTCTTTACCATTTCCAGCGCCGCCTGATACCTCGGCAAAGCGTCGGCGTTGCGGCCCAGTGATTGAAGGCAATACGCGACATTGTTCAGGCTTTGCGCCACGTCGGGGTGGTCCTGACCCTTGTAAATCCACTTTCGCATCTCCAGCGCCGCCTGGTACATCGGCAAAGCGTCGGCGCTGCTGCCCATGGAATCAAGGCATCCGGCGACATTGTTCAGGCTAGTAGCCACATCCGGGTGATCCCGATTCTTGTAAATCCTCTTTTGCATCTCCAGCGCCGCCTGGTACATCGGCAAGGCGTCGGCGCTGCGGCCCAGTGAATTAAGGCAATAGGCGACGTTGTTCAGGCTTAGCGCCAAGTCCGGGTGGTCCTGATCCTTGTAAATCCTCCTCTTCATCTCCAGCGCCGCTTGGTACGTCGGCAAAGCCTCGGCGCTGCGGCCCAGTGAACCAAGGCACACGGCGACGTTGTTCAGGCTTAGCGCCACGTCCGGGTGGTCCTGATCCTTGTAAATCCTCGTTTGCATTTCCAGCGCCGCCCGGTACATCGGCAACGCCTCGGCGCTGCGGCCCAGTGATTGAAGGCAATAGGCGACATTGTTCAGGCTTTGCGCCACATCCGGGTGGTCCTGATCCTTGTAAATCCTCTTTACCATTTCCAGCGCCGCCTGGAACATCGGCAAAGCCTCGGCGCTGCGGCCTAATGATTGAAGGCAATACGCGACATTGTTCAGGCTTGTAGCCACATCCGCGTGGTCCTGACCCTTGTAAATCCTCTTTACCATTTCCATCGCCGCCTGGGACATCGGCATCGCCTCGGCGCTGCGGCCCATGGAATCAAGGCACCCGGCGACATTGATCAGGCTTTTAGCCACATCCGGGTGGTCCTGACCCTTGTAAATCCTCTTTCGCATTTCCAGCGCCGCCTGGGACATCGGCAACGCCTCTGTGCTGCGGCCCAGTGAATTAAGGCAATAGGCGACGTTGTTCAGACTAATGGCGACATCCGGGTGGTCCTGATCCTTGTAAATCCTCTTTACCATTTCCAGCGCCGCCTGATACATCGGCAAAGCGTCGGCGCTGCGGCCCAGTGATTGAAGGCAATAGGCGACGTTGTTCAGCCCTGTCGCCACATCCCGGTGGTCCTGACCCTTGTAAATCCTCTTTACCATTTCCAGCGCCGCCTGGAACATCGGCAAAGCATCGGCGCTGCGGCCCAGTGATTGAAGGCAATAGGCGACGTTGCCCAGGCTTGTAGCCACATCCGGGTCGTCCTGATCCTCGGAAATCCTCTTTCGCATTTCCAGCGCCGCCTGGTAGATCGGCAATGCCTCGGTGCTGCGGCTCAGTGAATCAAAGCAATCGGCAACGTTGCTCAGGCTTGTGGCCACATCCGGGTCGTCCTGATCCTTGCAAATCCTCCTTCCCATCTCCAGCGCCCTCTGGGACACTGGCAAAGCTTCGGCGCTGCGGCCTAGTGACATAAGGCAATTGGCGAAATTGTTCAGGGTTCGCGCGACATCGCGGTCGTCCTGATCCTTGTAAGACCTCTTTAGCATTTCCAGCGCCCTCTGGAACAATGGCAGAGCCTCGGTGCTGCGGCCCAGTGAAAAAAGGCACCCGCCGACGTTGTTCAGGCTTCGCGCCACATCCGGGTCGTCCGGATCCACGTAAATCCTCTGTCGCATCTCCAGCGCCGCTTGGAATATCGGCAAAGCCTCGGCAGTGCGGCCCCGTGAACAAAGGCAATCGGCGAGGTTGTTCAGGCTCTGCGCCACGTACGGGTGGTCTTCATCCTTGTAAATCCTCTTTCGCATCTCCAGCGCCGCCTGGTACATGGGCAAAGCCTCGGCGCCGTGGTGCAGTGACATAAGGCAATAGGCCACGTTGTTAAGGCTTGCAGCCAATTCCTCTGTGTCCTGACCCTCCGAGGCCTTCAATCGCAGTGCGAGCTCGCTTTGAAAAGTCCCCACGGCGCTCGAAAACTCGCCAGAGCGGTAATAGCTCATCCCTTGCGCATCGAGTTCATCGGCCTGGTCGTTCAGCGCTTGCTTTTCCGCAGCAGTCAGGGGAGTTCCGTTGGGTTGCGTCGCAGGTTCCTGGGCATAGACAAGCCCACCGGGGAAACTGGCCAGAATGATCAGAGGAATGGACCAGGCGCCCGCGAAAATCGCTGCTTTGAGCATAAACGCCTCCGGCCAAGAACGCGCCCGTCAAGCCCGCGCGAATTGAAAACTGCCAAAAGCGGGTACAGAAAGAAACTGACCGGCGCGAGATTCGCCCGGAAGAAAAATCATAGCCATCGGGACAAAAGGTTGCAAAAATAAACGAGAGACTTGATTGTCACGGCTGTACTCCGCGGGATAGCCATCCCGCGGCTTTCGTCGTTCATGCATTCAGCAGGAAATCCCGGCTGGCGAGCAATCCGCGTTTTTCGCCGGGCTCGGTGCCGTTGAAATTTGCGTCCTCCAATTCGATGCTGATGTGGCCGCGATAGCCGGCGTCTTTCAGCGTGGCCAGCATCTTGCCCCAAGGGGCGATGCCGTCGCCGGGGATGCAGTAACGCCAGGAATTTCCGCCGAAGGGAATGGGCTCGGCTTGCGTGGCGGGCTGGAGATTGCCGAAATCGTACAGGCGGTCCGGGATGATCTCGGTGTCCTTGGCGTGCACGTGGCCGATGCGCGATGCGAATTCGCCGAGGAAACGGACGGGATCGATTCCCATGCGGATCAGGTGCGACGGATCGAAATTGATGGCCAGAGAATCGGCGGCGGTTTCCTTGAAGAAGACGCGGAGGCTTTCGGGGGTGCAGCAGAAGGCGGGGAAATAGGGGTAGCCGCCGGGATAACCCTCGATCACGATGCGAGCGCCGGTGGGGGAGATGGCGTGGGACAGCGTGGCGTATCCCTCGACGGCAAAGCGGAAGCTCTCGCGGCGGTCGCGGGAATCGCTCTCCGGAAAGACGACGGTGAAGAAATTGCGGATGCCGAGGGCGGCGACGGATTGGACGTGCTGGGCGGCGATGGCGACGGCGTCTTTGCGTTTGCCCGCGTCCGCCGAGGCCAGGGCCGACCATGGCTGCTTCAGGTCCACCGATCCGACGCCCAGCCCGGCCGACAGGATGGGCTTGATCTGATCGGCCGGCAGATCGCCCACGTCAATGCATTGGAATCCGTTGCTCTTGGCGAATGAAATGAGGTTCGGCAGGTTCTTCTGCCAATCGCTCCAACCCCGTCGAAATCCGATGGGAAACGATCCGGTGCGTGTATGGGAGTTTGTCATTGGTCATTGGTCCTTTGTCATTGGTATCGCCGATTTCGAATTGTCTTGCCAATGACAAATGACAAATGACCATTTCCATTTGGCAAACGGCGTTCGGCATTGCTACACTGCTCCGCTCCTATGTCTTATACCGTGCTGGCGCGAAAATATCGGTCGGGGATTTTCGACGAGTTGGTCGGTCAGGAACAGATCGCCAAGACGCTGAAGCGGGCGATCGAATCCGGGCGGATCGCGCATGCGTATCTTTTCTGCGGCACGCGCGGGACGGGCAAGACCAGCACGGCGCGGATTCTGGCCAAGGCGCTGAATTGCCAAAAGGCCGACTCACCGACGCCCGATCCCTGCGGGAAATGCGATTCGTGCCAGGCGATCGCGCGGGGGGAGGACATCGACGTCATCGAGATCGACGCCGCCAGCAACACCGGCGTGGATAACGTGCGGGAGATCATCGAGAACTCGGCATATCGCCCGGCGCGGAGCCGGTTCAAGGTTTACATCATCGACGAAGTTCACATGCTCAGTAAGTCGGCGTTCAACGCGCTGCTGAAGACGCTGGAGGAGCCGCCGAGCCACGTGAAATTCATCCTGGCGACGACGGAGCCGGAGAAGGTCCTGCCGACGATTTTATCGCGTTGCCAGCGGTATGATTTCCGCAACATTTCGTCCAAGGAGATCGCGGCGCATCTGAAGGGGATTTGCAAGGCGGAGAAGATTGGGGCCGAGGAGGATGCGTTGGCGCTGGTGGCCAAGGCCGGAGCGGGATCGATGAGGGATGCGTTGTCGCTGTTGGATCGGCTGCTGAGCCATGGTGAGAAGAAGCTGAGCGTCAAGGACGTGGAGGAGATGCTGGGCTTGCCGAAGGCGCAGCTTGTTTTCGAGCTGGTGGAATCGATCGGCGGTGGGGACGTGAAACAGGCGCTGGAGCGCTCGGGCGCGTTGATCGCGGCGGGGCTTTCGCCGGACGGGTTGATCGCCGCGCTGTCGGATCACTTGCGGAGCCTACTGATCGTCCTGACGTGCGGGAAGGAGAGCGGGCTATTGGACGTTCCCGGCCTGGAGGAAACCGATCTGGCCGGTCAGGCCGGCAAATTTGACGCCGCCACGCTGGCGCAGGACATCGCGATTCTGGAAGAATTGCGGCGAAACATGCGGCAGAACCAAACCGGGCGGGCGATGCTCGATGCGACGCTGGTCCGCATCGCGCTGGCCGAGCAGTTCTCATCCATCGGGCCAATGCTGGGGCAGGGCGGGGCGGCGGCGCCGCCGGCGGAAAAAAAAAAGCCTGAACCGGCTCGAATTCCCCAGAAGGTAGAGGCGATCGAGCCTCCCCAGCCGATCGCCGATGCGGATTCGCCGAATTTCTGGGCTGACTTTTTGAAGATGCTCCAGGGGCAAGCGCCGGCGGTTGCCGGTGTTCTGGGCAAGGGGAAGTTGAACGGCATCGAAGACGGGGTTGCGACCATTAGCATTCCTCGTCATTCCGACAGTTTCGTCAAACAGTGGTCCGCCAACGGCAAGCGGGAACAGATTGCCCGCGCGCTGAGCGAGGTTCTCGGCCGGCCGACGGGGGTGAGGTTTGAAATCGGCGATGAGCCGGAAGCGCCGGGTCCCAAGGCGCCGGTTGCCGAAGCGGATGCCGGCCCGATCGTGGAGTTTGTGTTGAAGGAATTCGGCGGACGACTTACCAGAGTGGAATGAGAAAATGTTTGATGCGTTGAAGAATTTGGGAAATCTCGGTGAATTGCTCAAGGGCGCCGGGCGTATAAAGGAAAAGATGGCGGCGATGCAGGAGGAGTTGGCGCGCAAGCAGACAAGCGCCGACGCCGGGGCAGGCATGGTGCAGGCGACCGTCAACGGCAAGATGGAATTGGTGAAGCTGAGCATCGACCGGCAAAAGATCGACGTGAACGATACGGAGATGTTGGAAGCGATGATCGTCTCGGCCGTGCAGGCCGCCCAGGCCAAGGCGGCGGAGATCATGAAGGCGGAAATGCAGAAGACGATGGGGGATTTGGGATTGCCGCCGGGGTTGTTGCCATAAATTGAGATTGCTGAATAGAAGAAAATACGGGCTCACGCAGAGGCGCAAAGGCGCAGAGAAGAGACAGGAAGTTTCTTCTCTGCGCCTTTGCGCCTCTGCGTGAGCCCTTCTTCATTAATCCGGATTGATTTCCCGCAGTTTTTGTTCCAGAAGTTTTTGCCGGCGCTGGGCGGCGTCGTCGAGCCATTTGCGAAGGGGGTCGCCGGATTTGGCGTTCAACATTTTTTCGACTGCGGATAGTTGAGATCGAAGGCGGCGCAGGCCGGTTTTCAGGTTGTCGGCGTTGTCCAGAAGGATGTCGCGCCAGAGTCCGCCGTCGCCGCCGGCGATGCGGGTGGTATCCAAAAACCCCTTGCCGCAAAGGTCCAGGGCGGTTTCCTCCTGCATGGCCACCAGGGCGGCGGCGAGGAGATGCGGCAGATGGCTGACGTCCGCCAGCAGGCGGTCGTGGTCGCGCGGGCTGAGGCGGGCGATGCGCATGCCCAGCATTTTCCAGAACTGTTCGATGCGCCCCAGCGCCGGCCGGGAGGTTTTGGCGGTGGGGGTCACGATGCACAATTGATTGGAAAAGAGATCGGCCCGGGAAAAGTCAACGCCGCGTTTTTCGCTGCCGGCGATCGGATGGCTGCCGACGAATTCCACGCCCTCGTGGAGAAGAATCGATTCAGCCGATCGAACCACGGAACGCTTGGTGCTGCCCACATCCGTCACCAGCGCGCCGGGCGCCAGGGCCGGCGCGATCCGGCGGAGAATTTGTTCGAAGCTTCCAACCGGAGTGCAGAGGACAACCAGATCAGACCCGGCGACGGCGGCGGCCGGGTCCAGTTCGATCGCATCCACGGCGCCGATTTCGCGGGCCTTGTCCAGCGATTGGCGGCGATGGCCATATCCGATGATGCGGCATCCCGGCGCCGCCGAGCGCAGCGCCAGCCCGATCGAACCGCCGAGCAGGCCGACCCCCAGAATCGTCACTTGGCGGGGAGAGTCTTGGGGAACCATGACATTCCTATCTTATTGCACTCTCTCTGGAAAAGCTTTACCGCGAAGAAGCGAAGGAGCGAAGGTAGGCGAAGAAATTCAAATCCCATTTCTTCTTCGCGTAGCTTCGCTCCTTCGCTTCTTCGCGGTTAAGTTTTTTCAGGCCCGCCGGCGCTCGACCTTCACGTCACTGAATTCATCAAGGTTCAGCGTGGTGATTTCGCCGTCGGGCTTGACAAGCGTCAGCCGGTCCAGCCATAGCTTGTCGTCCTTGCTGTGGGCGTACCAGCTTCCCGTCTGTTTCTGCTCGAATTCAACGATGGTCCCGGAAACTTCGCTGGACCACGAATGATCGCGGGCGGCGATCTGCTGAACCACCTTCACCTTGGCGCCGGGAACCAGTTGTTTGCGGATCGATTCGTCCATAGGAGCGAGAAGGGTAAGCGGGGAATTGGGAAACGGCAAGAGAAGGGCGAAGCCCGAAACTCGAAATTCGAATGACGAACCGGCCGCTGCGCGGAAACCCGAAACTCGAAATTCGAATGACGAATTAAATTCGAAATTCAAATGACCAAAACGGGTTTCGTTTCGAATTTCGAGTTTCGGGCTTCGGATTTACCCTTGGGCTTCTCCGGCGAGTCTCACTAACTCGACGTACATCTGGCTCAGGGCTTCCGGCACCACGCGGGTTTCGCCGACGACGGACATGAAATTCGTGTCTCCGCCCCAGCGGGGAACGAGATGTTGATGGACGTGCCCCGGCAACCCGGCGCCGGCGGCGGTCCCCAGATTGATGCCGACGTTGAATCCCTGCGCCGACACCGCGCGCTTCAGCAGCCGAACGGCCCTGACGGTCTGCACGGACAGATCGAGCTGCTCGGCTTCGCTCAATTCCTCCAGCTCGCATTTGTGCGCCCGCGGGGCGATCAGCAGATGGCCGTTGGCATAGGGAAAGCGATTGAGCAGAACGATGGTCTGGCCGGTTCCCCACAGCACCAGCAGGTCGCGGTGGCGCTGCGGATTGTCAGCGGCGGCGGCTTCACACAAAAAGCAGCCCCCGCCCTTGCCAAGAGTTTTGATGTATGGCATTCGCCAGGGAGCAAAGAGGGGAGGAGTGGTCATTTTGCAAATCCGAAGGCCAAAAGGTGAATACCGAAACCCGAAGCCCGAAATCCGAATGACGAATCAAGCCCGAATGACGAATGTCCGAATATCTTGTTTCGTCATTTGGTCATTCGGATTTGATTCGTCATTCGGATTTCGGGTTTCGAATTTTCCCTTCATCCCGCCATCGCCGCCGCCTTGGCGGCCATCACTACGGGGCCTAGGCTCACGGCGACGGACGGCGGCGACATCTCGAGGACTTCCCTCGCCAGCGCCCGGTAATCGTTGGCGCCGTGGCTCGAGGAGTCGTATTGCAATATCGTTTGGCCAAAGCTGGGACTTTCGGCGAGCTTGATGTTCCGGCGAATCCGGCTGGCGAATATCCGCGTGTTGGACCAGGGCAGGTTCTTGCCGGCCGCCTCCTGGATGAAACCGTTCAGATCGTTCACCACCTCGTTGGACAACTTGGTCTGCGAATCGAACATCGTCAGCACGATCCCCGAAACCTTCAGGCCGGGGTTTACCCGATGGCTGACGAGCGCCACCGTTTCCAGCAGCTTGCCGACGCCCTGTAGAGCCAGGAAATGCGGCTGCATGGGAATGATGACCTCCTGCGCCACGGCCAGGGCATTGACCGTCAACAACCCCAGGCTGGGCGGGCAATCCATCAGAATGAAATCGAACTCCAGCTTGGCGGCCTCCAGGCGATTTTTCAGCAGAGTCTGGCGGCCGGGGACGTTGACCAATTCCACCTCGGCGGCGGCGAGGTCGATGCTGCCCGGAACGAGCGCGAGATTCTGCCCGACGTTTTGAAGTGCGGCCAGCAAGCCCTGGCCCTCGACCAGCACCTGATACAGGCTGGTCAGTTCCGGCGACGGATTCAATCCGTAATTGATGGTCAGATGGGCCTGCGGATCGAGATCGATCATGCAGACCTTTTTCCCCTGCTCGGCCAGTGCGGCGGCGAGGTTGGCGGTGGTGGTCGTTTTGCCAACGCCTCCCTTCTGATTCATGAACGCGATGATCCGCATAGGCCAGCCTCGTGCGTTATTATCGGACAGTGGAGGGGCAAAACAAGGGGGAAGTTGCAAGTGGCGAGTTGCAAGTACAAGTAAAAAAGCCCCGCGTTCACTTGCACTTGCACTTGCAACTTGCACTTGCACTCGCAACTTGCAACTTCCTCCCCAAATGAAGAAAGCTTCCGCCGTGGCGAGGAAGCTTTCTTCGTTGTTCCGAGGCCTCTGTTTTGGAGCCGAGGCCGCAGAGGTAAATTTGTGTGTCGTGCGAACAAACCAAGTCGGCGGGCGATTCGCTTGGAGCCACGCGCCCGGTCGCGGATCGTGCCGCGCTACTTCTTCTTGGTCGTCTTCTTCTTGGACTTCTTAGCGGCCTTCTTTTTCATAACGGTATCACCTCCTCTCTTCACTGAGATACAAATGTACGCTGGTAAAAATTTCGAGTCAACGGTTTTTTTCAGATTCGTCGAGTAAGATCGTCGGTAAGGTTTTGTGAAAGGACATTATGCCGAACGTGAAAAAACGTCCATGCGTCGTCATCGTGCGCGACGGATGGGGGAAAAATCCCTATCCGAAATGGAACAACGCCAACGCCGTCTATCTCGCCAAGCATCCCGTGGCGGATCGGATCATGGCGGAATATCCGACCACGCTGATCCACACGAGCGGGTTCGACGTGGGCCTGCCCGAGGGGACGATGGGCAACAGCGAAGTGGGACATCAGAACATCGGCGCGGGGCGGATCGTCGATCAGGAATCGGTGGCCATCACCAAGCAAATCCGCTCGGGCGAGTTCTACCAGAACGCGATGCTGAACCAGGCGATCGGCCGGGCGATGGAAACGAAGGGGACGTTGCATCTGTTCGGGCTGGTGAGCGACGCGGGGGTGCATGCGCTGCTGGAACATTTGTACGGCTGCCTGGAGCTATGCCGGCGGCGCGGGCTGGGGCGGGTTTTCCTTCACGCCTTCACCGATGGCCGGGACACTCCGCCCAACAGCGGGATCGGATTTATCCGGCAAATCGAGGCGAAAATGCGCGAGTTGGGGGTGGGGAAAATCGCCACGGTGAGCGGCCGATACTGGGCGATGGACCGGGACAACCGCTGGCCGCGCGTGGAGAAGGCGTATCGCGCAATGGTCTTTGGCGCCGGGCCGAAATTCACCTCGGCTGAACTGGCGGTGCAGAATTATTACGACCATCCCACGGAGCCGAACATGTCCGGCGACGAGTTTGTGACGCCCTCGGTCATTTGCGACGACGGAAAAACTCCGCGCGCGGTCATCAAGAGCGGGGATTCGATCATTTTCTACAACTACCGCGGCGACCGGCCGCGCGAAATCACCAAGGCGTTCGTGCTGCCGGATTTCAACGGTTTCGACCGAGGTCCCCAGCTCGATCTTTTTTATTGCACGATGACCGCATACGAGAAGGGCCTGCCCGTTCACGTCGCCTATCCCAAGCCGCCGAAGATGGACAACATCCTCGGCCAATACGTCAGCTCGCTGGGACTGAAACAATTCCGGTGCGCCGAAACGGAGAAATTTCCGCACGTCACATTTTTTTTCAACGATTACCGCGAGGAACCGTTTGAGGGCGAAGATCGGCAGATCATCCCGTCGCCCAAGGACGTTGCCACCTACGACCAGAAGCCGCAGATGAGCGCCTACGGCGTGTGCGACGAGGTGGTGCGGCGAATCGAAAGCGGGGTGTACGATCTGATCGTGGTGAACTTCGCCAACGGCGACATGGTGGGCCACACCGGCGTGCTGGCCGCGGCCATCAAGGCCGTCGAGGTGGTCGATGAATGCGTCGGGAAGATTCTCGATGCGGTGAAGAAGCGGGGCGGCGCCGTGCTGGTGCTGGCCGACCACGGCAACTGCGAGCAGATGATCGACCCGACCACCGGCGGCCCGCATACCGCCCATACGACCTACGACGTCGAACTCATCGTGGTGGACGACGAATTCAAGGGCCGAAAACTGCTCATGGGCGGCCGGCTGGCGGACGTGGCTCCGACGGCATTACAGATGATGGGGCTGGCTCAGCCGAAGGAGATGACGGGGAAGTCGTTGATTGCGCCGGCGGGGTGAAAGTTCGGGAGGAGATCCCCACGGCAGCGCCGTGGGCGTTCTGACAGCGTTTGCACGCTCATAGTTTGTCACTATAATCCCCGGCTCAAGGAGTTTGTGACATGGCGCACATAATTGCCGAGCCGTGCATCGGCACGAAAGACACCGCCTGCGTGGCGGTTTGCCCCGTTGACTGCATTCATCCGACGAAGGACGAGGCCGATTTTGCCACCGCCGATCAGCTCTTCATCGACCCCGACACCTGCATCGATTGCGGGCTGTGCGTCGATGAATGCCCCGTAACCGCCATTTTCCCGCAGGAAGACCTCCCCGCGGAATGGGCGTCGTTCATCGCAAAGAACACGGCCTATTTCAAGAAATAGTCCAAGACGATTGGGAAACGGCGGCGGCCGTCCATCCGGCCTTGGCGGGCATTTCCGCCTATAATCGCGGGCGATGAATTCCGATGAAATCATTCTTCAAGTCGAGGGAATGAACTGCGCCAGTTGCGTTTCGCACGTTCAGAAGGCGGCGCTCAGGGTGGCCGGGGTGGAGGATTGCCGGGTGAATCTGGCGATGGGGACGGCCGCGGTGAAGCTCGATTCGGGCAAAACCACGGCCCAAGCGGTCGCCGCGGCCATCACCGAATCCGGATATCCCGCCAGCGCCGAGCGAGCCGATGACCATCGGCATCAGGATCATTCCGGGATTTGGTTTCGCCGTGCGGTGGCGGGGATCGTGCTGTGGTTCCCGCTGGAATTGCTGCATTGGATCATGCGGCTGATGTCGGGAAGCGAACAGGCGTGGATGACGTGGGCGGCGCTTCTGACCAGCACGATTGCGATCGCGTACGTCGGCCGCGGATTTTACGCCAGCGCCTTTCGCGCTCTTCGCCACGGCACGAGCAACATGGATACGCTGATCGCGATGGGGGCGACGGTGGCGTACGGATACAGCGTGATCGCCCTGGCGGGGAATTGGATCGGGCTGTGGGGCCCGCCCCAGGCGATCTATCTGATGGAATCGACGGGTCTGCTGGCGCTGATCAGCCTGGGCCATTGGCTGGAAGCCCGGGCCCGCGATTTGGCCGGGCATGCCATCCGCGAATTGATGGTCCTTTCGCCGCCGACGGCACTGCGCCTGGACGATTCTCAGACGCCGCGCGAGGTTCCGCTGGCGGAGATTCGTCGCGGCGATCGCATCCTGGTCCGCCCGGGCGACCGTGTTCCGGTGGACGGCGTCATCATCGCCGGGCGGTCGGGCGTGGATGAATCAATGATCACCGGCGAACCGCTGCCGGTGCTGCGCGACGTCGGCGATGAAGTGTTGGGGGGTACGATGAACACGGATGGCCGGCTGACGGTCCGGGCGAGCGGGGTGGGTCAGGAATCGGCGTTGGCGCAGATCGTGCGAATGGTGGAATCGGCCCAAAACGCCAAGCCGCCCGTGCAGCGTCTTGCCGATCGGATCGCCGCCGTTTTTGTGCCGGCGGTTCTGATCGTCGCATTGCTGACGGCGGCGGGGTGGTACGGATATGGCGTTTGGCATCACTGGCCCGTGGGTCGAACGCTGGGGATGCTCGCCAACGCCGTTTGCAGCGTATTGATCATCGCCTGCCCGTGCGCGCTGGGGCTGGCGTTGCCGGCCGCGATCATGGTCGGCGCCGGCGTGGGGGCGAAGCGCGGGATTCTCATCCGCGACATCGACGCCCTGCAAGCGGCGGAGCGCATCGACACCGTCGTGCTGGACAAGACGGGCACCGTCACCGAGGGCCGCCCAACCGTCCGCGCCATCGCCGCCGTGGATGGCGTCTCAACGCAAACGCTGCTGGCCCTGGCGGCATCGGCCGAGCAGTTCAGCGCCCATCCTCTGGCCAAGGCCATCGTCGCCAAAGCCCGCGCCGACGGGGCGGCGATTTCCGAACCCGAATCATTCAACAGCGTTCCGGGTCTGGGCGTGGTCGCCGAAATCGAGGGGAAGAAATTCGTGGTCGGCAGCCGGGCGCTGTTGGTTGAGCACGGGTTGGCCGTCGCCGGGAATTCGCCCGATACCGGCACGGCGGTTCACGTGGGGCAGGCGATCGACGGTACGATTCGCGATTTGGGATCGATCTCTTTTACCGACGCGGTCAAAGCGGAATCGAAGGCGGCCATCGCCGAACTGCACCGCATGAATCTGCGGACGCTGATGTTGACGGGAGACACTGCGGGGTCTGCCGAGGCGGTGGCCCGGGAGGTTGGAATCGACCAGGTTCGCGCCGGCATCAAGCCGGGAGAGAAAGCGGACATCATCCGGCAAATGCGGGAATCGCGGCCGAACGGCCGCAGGGCGGTGGTCGCCATGGTCGGCGATGGGATCAACGACGCCCCGGCGCTGGCGGCGGCGGATCTGGGCATCGCCATCGGCTCCGGCGCGGATGTCGCCAAGGAAACCGGCGGAATCGTGCTGGTGGGGGGCAGTCTGCTCGGCGTCGCCGCCACGATCCGGCTGTCCCGCGACACCATGCGCGTCATCCGTCAGAATTTCTTCCTGGCCTTCGCGTACAACGTGCTGGCGATCCCGCTGGCGGCGTTTGGATTACTCAATCCCCTCATCGCCGCCGCCGCAATGGCGCTATCCGATATCACCGTGATTGGCAACGCTTTGCGGCTTCGCCGCCATCGAACCAAATAGCTCCCCAAGGCAGTTGTCGCGAAGGTGATTTTGTCCCTTGACGCGACCGGACCGGCTCGTTCCAATACCGCCCAATTGGCCAATCTTGGGCCGTTTGGCGTTCGGAGAAGTATCCGCAAGTGAATTGGGATTGTTTATGAGTCGCGAATCAAATCAGGGTGGTCAGGAATCGGTGGTTTTAACGGCGTTGACGAGAATGGGTTTGATCGCCCCGCGCGTGGAGACGTCCGATTTGTGGTGGCTGGAATTGATGGGGCCGGTCCCGCAGGCCGCCAAGCGCAAGCCCCGCCACGAGCCTGGCGAAAAGGACGAAGACGAAGAGAAGGAAGACGACGAGGAGAAGGAAGACGGCGAAGACGAAGAGATTGAGGAAGAGGAGGAGGAAGAAGAAGAGGAGGAGGAAGAGGAAGAAGAGCTTGAAGAGGACCTCGACGAGGACGACTTCGAGGATGAGGAAGACGAGGAAGACGAAGAGGAAGAGGACGAAGACGAGGAGGATGAAGAGGAGGACGAGTTCGACAATCCCGATGACGATGACGACGATTACGACGATGACGACGACGACGAAGAGGACTTCGGCGAGGATACGTGATTAGACTCGTGGCCGGATTGAAGCAACGCCCACGGCGCCGCCGTGGGTTTTTGTTTTTTGGGGTGTTCAATCCCAGCCTCGTCCGCTGCGAGCGGACTTGGCTTGGGATTGGCGGCGTTTGGATTCCAGGCGTCGGCGGCGCGAGGCGGCGGTGGGGCGGGTCTTGCGGCGGCGCTTGGGCTCCTTCTGGGCCAGAAGGATCAGGTTCCGCAGCCGGGTGAAAATCTCGCGCCGGTTTCCTTCCTGCGAGCGGTGGACGTCGCTGACAAGGTGCAATTCATCCGCCGCCGTGATTCGCCGCCCGCCCAGCGCCCGGAGCCGGTCGAGCGCCGCGGCCGACAGCCCGGAAATCCGAGCGAGCGCGATCCACGCCTCGGCCTTGGTGTTGAGCTTGTTGACGTTCTGACCGCCCGGCCCGCCGCCGCGAGAGAAACTCATCCGAAGCCCGCCTGGGGCGAGGCTCACGCCTGGGGCGAGTGATTGGTCCGGTTCTTCCAAAAGCGGGCGAGGGGAAGATGGATCGGCAGCCGCGTTCATCGCGGAACTATTTCGGACGGTTCCGCCGGTCCGAGCGCGCGGCCCACGGAGCCGGACTCCAGACGCGTTTGCCGGGTCGCCGTCGCCAGGAACATCACCAGCAGCAGGATGACGAGATTCAATCGCATCCAGCGGATCGGCTGGCTGGGGGGCACCTTGCCGATCGTCAGGCTGACCGAGATGAGGACGGCGAGGATGCCGCAACTGGCATGGGCGGCCCACCACCATCCCGGTCGCGCCAATTGGTAGACGGATTCCTGGTTGTATTCCGCCCAGTGGCCGTAGGTGCTGACCACTCCGCTGATGAGGATCGTCGCCGCGCAGACCCAGACGATCCACTTAAAGAACCACCGCGCCCGGGCGAAAATGAACAACTGCTGCTCTTGCTTCAGTTCGTCGATGGCCGGGGGAACGACCATCTCATAAAAGAGCGTTCCGCCGATCAGCACGGTCGCGCAAACGATGTGGAGGTACCGGGCGAAGAGGAATATCAGCATGTAGAGGAAATAAGTGGTCATTGCTTGTCCGAAACCGGAACCGCCGGCGGATGTTCCGCGACTGTCGCGCGATGCTCCGCGACGGCGCGTTCGCGAGCCCATTTGAGCGTGGATGCCGCCGCAACCACCAGCAGGAGGATCGCGAAGTTCAACGCCATCAGTTTGCGGTGCGACCGGGGCGGCCGTGGCCCGGCCAGCACGTACAGCGAGATCGCGAACGCACACGCCGCCAGAAGAACGTGAGTGCCCCACAACGCGTGGAGCACCGCTGTATCCAATTGGTATTTGTCCCATGCCAGACAGGTGTTGTAAATGCCCGTGACCAGCAAAAGAAAGATCGCCGCGTGAACGACCCTTTTGAATCTCCGCCGGACCGTCAGCAGGACTTGCTCGTGCTGGGCGTCGTCCAGGAGCTTCAATCCGCCGGGCAGAACGAAGCGAATGAACAACACCCCGCCGATGGCCAGGCAGGCGGAAATCAGGTGCAGCCAACGGGAAATAATCACGAAAAATGCCATGTCATTTGTCACTTGTCATTGGTCACTTGTCATTCGTCATTGGTATCACCGATCCCGAATTGTGTTGCAAATGACCAATGACCAATGACCAATGACCTTGGCGGTTCAATTCGTACTCGCCCGGAAACCTTGGCAGAGCTATATCAATCACCTCCGGATTGGACCTTTGCCGGGCAAAGAGATCAAGAGTAAATTAACCGCGGGGGAGACGCGTAACTGTGGCGGGCCTTGGTAGATTGCCGATTGCCAATTGAAAGAAACGACGATTGCGGGCTCCCGAGCGTTCCAACCGGCAATTGGCAATCGGCATTCGGCAATTTCTTATGATCCGAGCGGTGCTGTTCGATCTTGGGGATACGCTGGTGGACTTCCGTCCACTGGACGTCAACTCCATCATCGACAGGGGAGTGCGGGCGAGCTATCAGCGGTTGACAGAGATCGGTTGCCGGCTTCCATCGCTGTCGCGATACCGCTACGGCAACCTCGCGGCCGTCCGTCTTGGCATCATCCTGTCGCGGCTGCGACGCCGCGAGTTCAACATCGTCGCACTCATGCGCCGCAGATCCCGACGCCTGGGCGCCCCGGATACCGACCAGTTCATGCGCGAGCTGGCCTGGCTCTGGTACAAGGGCATCGTCGAATACGGCAGCATCGAACCGGACCTCATCCCCACCCTCCAGCGCTTCCGCGACGCCGGCGTCAGGATGGGCATCGTCTCCAATACCTGGTTCACGTCGATGCTGCTGGACCGGCATCTGGAGGAATTGGGTCTGCTGGAATATTTCCCCGTTCGGATTTATTCCAGCGAATTCGGCAAGCGCAAGCCGCATCCGTCCATCTTCAAACACGCCCTGGCCGCCCTCGGCGCGGCGCCCGCCGAAACGCTGTTCGTCGGCGACGGGGTGAAAACCGACGTCGTGGGCGCCGCCCGGCTGGGAATGCAGACCGCCCTCAAGCAGCCATGGCCGCCGGGGCGAACCCATTCGAGAGCGGACCACGTCATCCGGCACGTTTCCGAGTTGATCCCGATCGTGCTGCCGGCTCCGGCCGCCGCCGCCTCCGGAGCGTGATGCGGCACACTAGGCAGTTGTGCAAGAACAACTCTCCGGACTGCCCTCACCCCAACCCTCTCCCGGAGTACCGGGCGAGGGGGAAAATGCGCAGTTATTGCTGCACATGCTCTAGGCGTCTATATTGAGCAGAGGGTTTGGCCATCTCAGAGAGAGGAGTTTCCATGCGACACATCGCCGCGTTTCTGTGTGGGGCGATGCTAATGTTCGGCGGCCTGGTCTTCGCCGCGCCGCCCACGACCGAGCCTGCTGCAACGACGCCGGAAGAACTCGTCAAGACTCAATTGGAAGTCGATGCCCTGAGGAAGATTAGCGAACTTAAACTATCGGCCGATCAGCTCAAAAAACTGCGAGAGATGACGGAAAATCCTGCCGGCGAACTGCCGAGCGCTTCCGGCGACGTCGATCCAGACTATGACGCCGCCTTGAAATCGCTGCATGACGCGATATTGAGCGGCGATGAAGACGCGATCAAAGCGGCCAAGGATCGAGTCTCCAAACTGGAGTACAAACTGGACATCGATCGGCCGACCCCCGATCTGACGGATGCCGCGTCAAAGCGGGCGAACGACGCGTTACAACTTCTGACTCCGCACCAACTGGCGGGATACATCGCGTGGAATGCCGACGAAATTGTCGATTGCCACGCGCTGCTCAGCGATGCGCTGGGTAAATGTCAGGATCTTCCCAAAGATAAGTTTATTGCCCTTCGAGACAGAGTGGCCGATGAAGTCAGCTCGCAACTGGTCTTTACGGCGCCTGGCAATCCCAAGCCGCCGATCTACCAAAAAATCGTCAAACTTATGGATCACGTCCACGGCATGTCGCATGGCGGGTTCGAGAGCCAGCAAATCGCCATTGACGACGAGATCAGCGACTTATTGAGTAAGCTCGGTCCCGTGAGAGGAATAAAAAACTGGACGGTTCGGGAAATGGCCGAGCTTCTGGCAAACCCCCAGCTTCATCATGCCATCGACGAATACCAAAAGACCCTAGCCGCCAAGTAAGTGAGAGAACTGGTAAAAGATTGAAATTCGGGAATCTCCAAATCTAGTGCGCTTCTCCTCCATTTGGCAATCGGCATTCGGCATTCTTTTCGCCCTTTCACGTCACCTGATCCAACCCATTCAGCCCCAGGGTTTCGTGGCTGAAGAACGGCTCGGCATGGGCGACGCCGATGCGGCCGCCGAAATAGGCGGTGAGGGTCTTGACCATCTCCGGCACGGGGCTGTGGTTCCAGAGGAACTGCGATTCATACGCCAGGACGGCGGCCATTTTCTTCTCGATCTGAGCGCTGACGTCGAGGCAGAAGGTCGGCTGAAAGGAGAGGCGCAAATGAGTGCAGAAGTAATAGAGGATTCGTCTGGGATAGCAGGGATCGCCGGGAATGGGGCTGTTGGTGAGCTTGGCGTCGAAGCGGGCGTCCTCGCCGATGCGGGTGACCGCGACGTGATCGGGATGGGCGTCCACCGGATAGGGCAGAAAAAGCACGTCCGGGCGATGAGCGCGGATAACCGCGGCCAATTGATGCCGGCTGGCCAAATCGTGAATCACTTGGCGATTGACCAGACCCAGTTGCGTTCGCTGGACGCCGAGGATTTTGGCGGCGGCGGCGGATTCGCGCTGGCGGATTTCGGGCGATCCCAGCGGCGTCGGCTCGCCGCTGGTCATGTCCACCAGATGAACGCGATGGCCCTGCTCGACCAGCCGGGCGATCGTGCCGCCCATGCCCAGCTCCTGATCGTCGGGGTGAGGGCCGATGATGAGATACGAAGACATGGGCGGCATTTTAGCGGGAAACCCGAAATCTGAAATCCGAATGACGAATCAAATCCGAAATCCGATTGACGAAACTCGAAACCAATTCCCTTGTGTTGCGACAGGTTGGGCGCGAGGCGATACTTGATGAGCATGTCGCAGATTGAGCCCGCGCGAGATGAAGCGCCCGCACCTGCTCCGGTTCTCGGATATGCGGAATTACCGCCAGCCCCGATGGTTGCGGTGGTTTGGTGCCGCATCTTCGCACTGTGGTTGCTTGCCAATGGGCTAATTGCCGGAGTCGGCTTCGTCGGATATGTGGCGTCGCGCTTGATCAGGAGCAGACTTCAGTACCAGGATGATATTGCCAGTGCGATGATGTTTTCGTCAATATTGCCTTGTGCGGTTTTTCTCCTGATGGCTTGGTATTGCTGGAGAAAAGCTCCAGCCCTGGCGAGGCGGATGGCGGCGGGGTCGGACCATGGCTCATCTCAGCGCGGAATCGCTTCCAATGAATTGCTCCACGTCGTCCTGATCGGCATTGGCATATACCTCTTGACGACTGGAATCCCGAGCCTCGCATGGCCGCTGTATCTTGTAATCACCATCCCGCGCAATCGACCGCCGGGGATGCCACAAATTGACCGATACGTGCTTACTTCGGTTGTTTCATGCGGTCTGGGCTTATGGCTCATTCTCGGCACGCGCGGCATCGCTCAACTCGTGCGGAGACACAGCGGCGGGTGGCATGATGAATCCGAAATCCGAAATCCGAATGACGAATCAAATCCGAAATCCGAATGATCCAATGAAAACCGTTTCGGATTTCGTCATTCGAATTTGATTCGTCATTCGGATTTCGGATTTCGGATTTCCCCATACAGCCGATCCAGCGCCTCCACCATCCCCTTGGCATCAAACCTGCCGAGCGCGAATTGGCGTCCGGCTTGTCCCATGCTCTTTCGCAGCGATTCATTCCCGGCAAGCGTGGCAATCGCGTCGGATAATTTTCGCAGGTCGAGCGGCGGAAGCACCGTGCCCGTGATGCCGTCGCGGAGGCCTTCGCGGTTGCCGTCGATGTCGTAGGCGATGGCCGGAATGGCGGCCAGGGCGGCCTGGGGCAGGGCGCGGGCCAGGCCTTCGCGGCGGGAGGGATGAACCAGAAGGTCCATCGCCGCGGTCAATTCCGGCACGCGCTGCGGGGGGACCATGCCGGTCAGGATGAAGCGATCGCGCAGACCCAGGCGGTTCATTTCCGCCTCCAGCCGGGGGCGAAGCAGGCCATCGCCCACCCAGAGAAATCGCAGGTTGGGAAATTGGCCGCACAATTCGGGGGCGATTTGCAGAAGATCGTCGTGACCTTTCAGATCGAATAATCTGGCGATGGTTCCGACGACGATAGTTTCCTTGGCGATGCCCAGGGACGAACGGACCTGTTCGCGCGGCGCGGGGGGATGGAGAAACGGCTCGGTCTCCATGCCGCTGTAGATGGTGAGGTACTGCCGGGCGCGGCCGATGCCGGCCGCCAGCGATTGCTCGCGCATGGCATCGGCGACGCAAACGATCCGCGTGGTCAACGGGGCGGCGCGTTTTTCCAGCATTTGGTAAGCCCAATTGATCGCCGGATTGGTGGAGGCCGTGAAAGCCAGGCCGTGGATGGTGTGAACGACGGCGGGAATCCGCGCTCGATTGGCGGCCCATCGGCCGAGGATGCCGGCCTTGCTGGAATGGGTGTGGACGATGTCGGGCTTGAGTTCTCCCAGGAGGCGGAGCAGATGGCGATAGGTGTGAAAATCCCGGATGGGATGGATCGCCCGCCGCATCTCGTCAAGGACGATGACGCGATAGCCGTGGCTTTGAGCCCGATCCAGGAGCGAGCCTTCCGGTCCGATGGCCGGACCGGCGATCAGCGTCACGTCATGCCCCAGCCGATGCTGGCCCTGGCAGGAGAGGAGCGTATTCTCCTGCGCGCCCCCGATGATCAGGCGGGTGATGATGTGGACGATTTTCATCAAGGACCGGGGGGTGCGGGATGCATATTTTGAGGAATGACCGCAACGACTTCGAGCCGGACGGTTTGTGCCTCGGCCGCCTCAATCTGGGTTGGCCAAAAGTCGCTGTCGTACCGCAATCTGACGGCGTAGTCGGTCAGGACCAGCACTTCGGGGCGAGCGAGTTTGAGTGAAGGTTCATTCTGCTCGATCGCCACAATCAGTCGGCGAAGATCATGCGTGGGAGTCGGAGTCTGCCCATGGAAACACAAAACAGCCTTGAAATATTTTTCAACCGCCTGTTGGCAAGGGAAACAACCCGTATCATAAGGCCCCATGCTGCCGACACAGCGTTTCGCTTCGGCCAGATCGCTGTCACCCTTGGCCGGCCAGCCCTTGACCAAGTCCGCGACCGTTTTCATATAGAACCTTGCCTTCGCGCAATGCGGTTGTGACAAACGCGTTGGGCACCGTTGCCCAATCTTCAATTTCCTGGGGTGTGTAAACGACAATATCAATATCGCAATCGATCCCCAACAGGGCCATTCGATAGTCGCCGGTGTGTCTATGCGGAGGCAATGCGTCTTCCCGCTCGATAATCAGTATGTCCAGATCGCTGCCGGCATGCGATTGACCGCGAGCCATCGAGCCGAATAACACGATCGCCGCCGGATGCCTTACGGTAAGAATGCGCCTAACCACCTCCTGCTGAAGCAGGCCATCGGAAGCGGTATTGGAAGGAGCCAATGACATCAATAGATAGCTTATCCGCCCCGAAATAACCCGTCGAGGGAAGATTCGTCCGATCAACTCCATTGGCAATGAGTTACCAGTTGCGCGTCACGTTTTGCCGCCGGCAACTTGCCGCTAACTACTTGCCACTAATTTCTCCGCTATCTGCACCGCGTTGGTGGCGGCGCCTTTGCGGACCTGGTCGCCGCTGACGAACAACTCGATTCCCCGGCCGTCGTCGCGGCTGATGTCCTGGCGGATGCGGCCGACCAGAACGTCGTCCTGCCCGCTGGCGTCCATCGGCATGGGGAAATAATTTTTCTCCCGGTCGTCCACGATCTTCACCCCCGGAGCGTGCGAAAGAATTTGCCGGACCTGGTCCGGAGTGATGGGGCGGTCGAATTCCAGGTTGATCGACTCGCTGTGGGCGCGCGGGATCGGCACGCGAACGCAGGTCGCCGACACCATGATCCGCGGATCGCCGAAAATCTTCCGCGTCTCGTTCACCATCTTGTTCTCCTCTTCGTTATAGCCGTTCTCGGCGATTTTGGTGTTATGGCTGAAGAGGTTGTGGACGATCTGGTGGGGAAACAAATGCCGCTCGATGGCGGCGCCGCCGGCGTAGGCCTTGATCTGCTGCTCCAACTCGCGCAATCCCGCCGCCCCGGCGCCGCTCACGGCCTGGTAGGTGCTGACGATGATCCGCCGGACGCGATTGGCGCGATGCAAGGGCCAGACGGGCACGTTCATGATGATCGTGCTGCAATTGGGATTGGCGATCAGGCCGTTGTGCTTGGCGATCTGCTCGGGATTGACCTCCGGCACGACCAGCGGCACGCCCTGCTTCATGCGGAAGGCGGAGGTGTTGTCCACCACGACGGCCCCGGCCGCCACCGCCGCTGGGGCGAATTCCCGGCTGATGTTTCCGCCGGCCGAGAAAAACGCGATGTTCACGTCCTTGAAACTGTCCTTAGTCAACTCCTGAACCGCGTACGTCTTGCCCGCAAACTCCAATTGCTTGCCCGCGCTGCGAGCGCTGGCCAGCAGGAGGAGATTTTTGATGGGAAATTTCCGTTCGGCCAGGACGGTCAGGAATTCCTGTCCCACCGCCCCGGTTGCGCCGACGATTGCCACGTTTACCGCCATGACGTTCTCCAAAACAAAATCAGCCACGGAACACCAGCCGATTTTACGAGCAAACCGCCAAAAACCACGGGAGCGGAACAGTCCTGGCTGAAGGGGACCGTTACTTCGCTCGCGTCGGTTTGGTGGTCGTCTTGTACATCGGCTTATTCCGCAGCCTTGTCGTGAAAAGCGAATCTATCTAAAACTACCGCAATTCGGTACGGAATTGTGCCAAAAGGCGCGGCGGGTTGCAAGAAAAAGGAATTTTCGGTAGTGGGTCAGTTTGAAATCAAATGACTTTTTCGACGATTTTTCCGCATTCCGGGCAGCGGTCTGGCGTGGCGCGGAGATCGTAGCCGCAATTCTGACAGCGGTCCGGGGTATAACGATTGCGTTTGAGCCATCGTAACAGGCAAACAGTCGGCAAGATCGCAGTGATAGGCATTAGCAACCAATCGCTCATATAGAGTGTTCGTGTCGTCCCATCATATTTGCCAGGATATTCTAGCAATGACGGGCTAAACCAAGACGTTTGCCAATGGAATCCAGGAAATCCAAAGGATCGTGATTGGTCCGGCAGCGGATCATTCAAGTAAGCACTCCTTACCCATACCACATACGCCTGAATAATCTCGATGCTCCCTTGAAAAGAGACAATTTTAACGGTGCATCCTTCATCGACTTTTCCTCCAGCGTACGGATTGCCCCAAACGATGGCAGAATCCGTGGCCCAATGGCTTCTGATGCAGAACCCAATGATAACGATGCAAAGAATCAGGGAGAATCCACCCAATCCGCGAAAAAGCCATCGGTTAAATCGCTTCATTGCAGCAGATTGTACCGCGCCTCAGTCGATCAGCTTCAATAAACCTTCTATCTCCCAGACAGTCTTGGAAAGACCCGCTGCCATCGCTGGTGTTACCCGCGACGTCTGGTGAATCCGGCAGTAGTTGTATTGCATGAAGTTCAAGGCACCGAGCCTAACGAATTGGTTCACGCGCATCTGAAAGATCGCATCCCTACACAACCGGCCAAGGGCTACTAAGAGCCAACTCGACATGCGTCGAATCGTATCATCGCGCCAGCTTGTGCTTCGAAGAACCATGCGAGCGCATCGGGAATGTCGGCGATGATGCTCAACGCCGGCCCTTCTCGATGAGACTTCGAATGCTCACCCCCTTGGGAAGCGGCGTGCGCGGGAAGTTTCGCAAGGCCCGCGCGGCTCGGCGAACTTTGGACCGCTGCGTCATGTCAGCGGGCTTTCGTCGATGCTTTTCTCGGCCGCTCATTTTTTTCTGGGACGCGGCGCCTGGATGGTCTTCATCGCCTTTTTGGCGGCGGCGATGGTTTGGGCGATGTGCTGCTGGCCGTGGGCCAGACCGATGAACATGGCCTCGAACTGACTGGGGGCCAGGAAGACGCCCTGGTTGAGCATGGCGTGAAAGAATTTGGCGTATGCGGCGGTGTCGCAGGCGAGGGCCTGGTCGAAATTGGCGACGGTGGAAGGCTTCGCCTCCACGTGATCGCCAGTTTTGACGAAGAATGGGGTGAGCATGGATCCGACGCGATTGACCACCAGCGGCACGCCGGCGGACTGAGCGGCGTCTTTCAGGCCGGCCTCAAAGGCGGCGCCGCGTTGTTCGAGGGTTTCGTAAGCGCCCGGCTCCTTGAGGATTTCCAGCGTGGCCAATCCGGCGCTCATGGCCAGGGGATTTCCGCTGAGGGTGCCGGCCTGATAGACGGGGCCGGAGGGGCTGATTTGCTGCATGAGGTCGCGTCGTCCGCCGTAGGCGCCGACCGGCAATCCACCGCCGATCACTTTGCCCAGACAAGTCAGGTCGGGTTTGACGTTGCAAATCTGCTGCGCTCCGCCGAGGGCGACGCGAAATCCGGTCATGACTTCATCGAACAAAAGCAGGGCGCCGTGTTTGGTGCAAAGCTCGCGCAATCCGAGCAGATATCCCGCGGCCGGGGGAACGACGCCCATGTTTCCCGCCACCGGCTCGACCACGAAGCAGGCCAGTTCTTGACCGTGTTGGGAAAAGAGTTTGTCGGCCGCATCCAAATCGTTGTAAGGAGCAAGCAGGGTATTTTCGGTGATCGACTTGGGAACTCCCGGGCTGCTGGGCACGCCCAAGGTCAGCGCGCCGCTGCCGGCCTGCACGAGCAACGAATCGGCATGTCCGTGATAACAGCCGATGCACTTGACGATTTTGTCGCGGCCGGTGGCGGCGCGGGCCAGGCGGATCGCGCTCATCACCGCTTCCGTGCCGCTATTCACGAAGCGCACCATCTCGATGGACGGCATGGCGGCGACGATCTCGGCGGCAAGGCGGGTTTCCAATTCGGTCGGAGCGCCAAAGCTGGTTCCATGGCCGATGGCCTTGGCCAGGCTGGCGACGACGCGCTCATGGGCGTGACCGACGATCAGCGGACCATAGCTGGCGACGTAATCAATATAGGAATTCCCATCCACGTCCTTGACGAGGCAGCCCTGGCCCTCCTTGATGAAGATGGGCGTTCCACCGACGGCTTTGAAAGCTCGCACCGGCGACGACACCCCGCCGGGCATCAGCCGGCATGCTTCTTCAAAGGCGTTTTGCGAACCGGCCAGGGAGCGTTCGGGTTGGGTGGACATGGGTTTTGTTTCCCAATTTGATCCGCAATCTTAGGAATCGGTGCGGCCAGCCGCAATGTCACTGTTGAAGAATGGCGGGGCGCGTGACACATGGGGCAGGGAATTTCCCCCTCCCCATGTACTCAGGGGGAGGGTTGGGGTGGGGGTCGAACATCGATTGACCCAACGAACCCCCACCCTGACCCTCCCCCGGAGTACCAGGGGAGGGGAAGAAGAGGGCTTGCAGAATGTGTCACGTACCCAGAATAACGCCGACGGCCTGCGTCAGCCGCCGCAGGGCCAAGCGGGAATTTTTTCCCAGACGGATCATCGCGGGAATCTGGTGGGGATGAAGCGCCAAATCCGCGAGGACTTTTGGGGTCCGCAGCCGGCCGACGTGATCAATCCAATCCATCATTCGCTCGGGAAGGGCCTCGTCGGCGGCATCACTGATGGCGCGAACGTGGAGCATGGGCAGGGTCAATGATTCCGCCATTGCCCGCACGATGTCGCTCTCCATGTCCACGGCTGCGCAGCCGGTTTCGCGGAAGAGGCGATGCTTCTCGGCTGCCGTGGCGGCCAAGTGGTCGGTTGCGTAGAACTTTCCGCGGGGAAAGTGACAGAGGGGAAGGGGGGAAGAAGCCGAATCGACGACGATGTCGCCAACTGCCAGGGCGGGGTCCAATGCGCCGGCCAAGCCCGCCAGAATGATCCCGCTCGATCCCGCCAGCAGATCGCGGTTCAATTTCTTTGCGCGAATCCCGATCACTTGTAAAGAAACCTGCTGCAACGCCATCATCTCACCAAGCTCAGCCGTGATGGCCTTGGCCTCCATCGCTAAGGCCGTCAGGATTAACCAGTTGTGTCGGCTCACGCGGGCATTGTAACCAAATGCCTCCTCCGGTTATGCTTCGCAAGCGTTATGGGTGTACCAGTTTCTCAGATGTGGACGGTGGCAAGCTACGTGCTGCGGCAAAAACTGTCGGGGCGAAAGCGGTATCCGCTGGTTCTGATGCTGGAACCGCTGTTTCGCTGCAACCTGGCGTGCGCGGGGTGCGGCAAGATTCAATACCCGGCGCACGTTCTGAAGAAGAATTTGACTCCCGAACAGTGCTTCAAGGCGGTGGAGGAATGTGGAGCGCCCATGGTCAGTATTCCCGGCGGTGAGCCGCTGCTGCATCCGCAGATCGACCAGATCGTCGCCGGATTGGTCCAGCGCAAAAAATACATCTATCTGTGCACCAACGCGCTGCTGCTGAAGCAGAAGCTCGAGTTGTTCAAGCCGAGCAAGTACCTCACCTTCAGCGTTCACATGGACGGCCAGCGCGAGCACCACGATTTTTCCGTTTGCCGCGACGGCGGTTTTGACATCGCCATCGAGGGCATCCGCCAAGCCGTCAAGCGCGGTTTCCGCGTGACCACGAACACGACGCTCTTCGACGGGGCGGATCCCACCAGCGTCCGGGCGTTCTTCGGTGAAATGATGGACCTGGGCGTGGAAGGGATGATGCTCTCGCCCGGCTACAGCTACGACAAGGCCCCGGACCAGAGTCATTTCCTCGGCCGGGCGCGAACGCGCAAGCTCTTCCGGGCCATCCTCAGCAACCGCGAAACACGCTGGAAATTCAACCAAAGCCCGCTGTTCCTGGAATTCCTCATGGGCCGGCGGCATTACCCGTGCACGCCCTGGGGAATGCCGACGTACAACGTCTTCGGCTGGCAAAAGCCCTGCTATCTCCTGCAGGACGGATATTGCGACACGTTCCGGGAACTGATCGAAACCACCGGGTGGGAGCGCTACGGCACGGAAAGCGGCAACCGCAAGTGCGCCAACTGCATGGTCCACAGCGGCTACGAAGCCAGCGCGGTGGACGACACGTTCGGGTCCATCGCGGGCATCTTCCGCGCGGCCAAGGCGAGTTTGTTCGGCGGCGCGTATGCGGATGAACAGGCCGGGGAGATGCTCAAGCAGCCGTTCCCCGCGGCGAGCGAACAGATTGTGCCGCTGACGGTGAAGAGTTCTAAGCGGGAGATGGAGAGGGTGTGAGGGGAAAATTCAAAATTCGAATCCCGGCGCGCCGGGACAAATTCGAAATTCGAATGACAAAACGATATTGGTTCTTGTTTCGAATTTCGAGTTTTGAATTTCGAATTTGATTCGTCATTCGAATTTCGAGTTTCGGGTTTGACGCGATGCCGCAGGAAACCAAATCCCATCCCTTCAACGCGGACGACGCGGAAACCGTTCCGGGCTTCTCGCACGAGAACCTTGAAGGGCAGATTCCGTCGCTGGCCACCGAGGATGAAATCCGGGCCGCCCTGGAAAAAGCGTTCGACTATCGCGGGGACGTGACGATCACGCGCAAGGACGGGAGCAGCGTCGAGGGATACGTGTTCGACCGACGGGACAGCGCAAAATCTTTAGCCGATTGTTTCGTCCGGCTGTTTCCCAAGGACGGCGACAAGAAGATCTGCGTGTCGTACGCCGACATCGCCCGGCTGGTTTTCACGGGCCGGGACACCGCGGCGGGCAAGAGCTTCGAGACCTGGGTGAAAAAGTACCGCGAGAAAAAAGCGGCGGGTGAGAAGAATATACGGCTGGAGCCGGAAAAGCTGGACTGAAGATTGGATTAGGGTCGCCGCGAACCGAAATAATCCGTTCCGATTTCCGGCCCCTTTGAAACTGAACTTGCAAAATACCCGAGAGGGGGAGGGAGCTGTAACAATGGCGTTCCTCAAGAAAGTTTCGATCAAGGGTTATCGATCGATTAAAGACGTCGATTTCGATCTGTGCCCGCTGAACATACTGATCGGCGCGAACGGCGCTGGCAAAAGCAACTTTGTATCGTTCTTCAAGATGCTGAATGAGATGATGGCCGGCCGGCTACAACAGTTCGTGGCAATGAGCGGGCGTGCTCAGTCGATATTGCACTTTGGGCCCAAGGTCACTCCGCAATTAGAATCGACGCTCGAATTTGAAGGCGAGAATTTGGCCGGTGAGAACATGGTCGACGTCTATCGCATGCGACTGTTTCACGCGGCAAATGATTCTCTCGTTTTCGCGGATGAAGTGCTGGAATACAAGAAAGAGGACTGGCAAACATTAAATAGGCAATCGCTTGGGGCGGGTCACCAGGAAACTCGGATAGAAGACTTGGCGGCGCAAGGCAATAGCGCGGCCAAGGTTTTTCGGCACATCCTAAACAACTGTAGGGTATATCACTTTCACGATACTTCGCCAACGGCGCGGGTTCGCCAGTTTGGGTACGTCGGGGACAACCGCTGGCTGATGCCGGACGCCGGGAACCTGGCCGCTTTATTGTATTCCTACCGCCAAAAGGATGAACCGGTTTATCGCCGAATTGTATCAACAATCAAAAAGGTCATGCCCGATTTTGCGGATTTCGACCTCGAGCCTGATCGAGTCAATCCGAGGGACATCCAATTAAATTGGCGAAAGGCAGGACAAGATTATCTGTTCGGGCCGCACCAGGTTTCCGATGGCACTCTTCGCGCGATGGCGATCATCACGCTCTTTCTACAACCCGATGCCGACTTGCCTGATGTGATCATCCTGGATGAGCCTGAGTTGGGGCTGCATCCACACGCCATCGAGATCATTGCGGGTTTGATTCGGGCGGCATCCGTTAAGTCCCAAGTAATTGTCGCCACACAGTCGCTGACTTTTCTTGGGCAATTCGAACCCTCGGAAATCGTAGTGGTGGAGGCAACTGCGGGAAGCTCGGACCTGCGGCGTTTGAATGCCGAGCATCTCAAGGAGTGGCTTGTGGATTACAGTATTGGCGAGCTCTGGGAGAAGAACATCCTCGGCGGGAGCCCTCTCCAATGAGAGAATTATATGTTTTTTGCGAGGGCCCCACCGAGCAAGGCTTCTGTAATCAGGTACTCGCACCGCATCTATTCCCGCAGGGCAACGGCCGCATACACACAATTAGGGTAGCCAATAGCAAAAGCCGCGGAGTGGTTAGTCGTGGCGGTATCCGCGCGTATCTGCCTCTGAAACGAGATATACAAAACACTTTGAAGAACAGGCATGAAGCCGCCGTCTTCTTCACGTCTTTAGTAGATCTCTACGGTCTACCGGCGGATTTTCCCGGCAAAACGAACTGCGTCCGTGACCCCGGAAACCCTTCCGCATACGCCGTGGCTCTTGAGGCGGCGTTTGGCGCAGATATCAACGACGTCCGCTTTACCCCTTACCTCCAGCTTCACGAATTTGAGACGATGTTGTTCAGTGATCCCGATGCATTCCGCATTTCTTTCGATGGCTGCGATTTGGCAATCGAGTCATTGAAACAAATTGCGGCGTCCTTCCCTAGCGTTGAACACATCGACGACGGAGTTGAGACAGCTCCATCCAAACAAATCATCAGTGTGCTTCGGGCTTACGAAGGTCTCAAAGTGTCCGCAGGGCCGGACATTGCCGAGTTTATTGGTTTGGCAGCGATTCGTGCCAAATGCCCCCACGTTGACCAATGGTTAGGCCAATTGGAAAACCTTGATTGGAGAGGAGCATAGCACTACTGCCGGCACTCGCTCCTAATACGTGAACACCAGCGAGATGTCTCCGCCGCTGTCGTTGTAGCCTTTGGCGAAGTCGCCGTCGTAGCTGATTCTCAGGCTGGAATTCGGGCCGAAGGCGATGCCGATGCCTAGCGAGGGGGCCCAATAGTTTGGGATGGCGGCTTTGCGGAGGAAATTGTCGTATGCGATGCTGCCATCCACGAAGATCGGGGTGCCGGGGAACTGGTATCTGGCATCGAGTCCGTTCATCAGAATCCATTGATCGATGTCGGTGTCGAATCCATATCCGTCAACGGTGACGGAACAATCGCCGGTGTAGCTGATCTGATCGCCGAGGGTGAGGGTGAACCCGCCGAGATGGAGGGCGAGGCTGCTGGTTCCGCCGCCGCCGATGAGGACGCCGCCGGCGGCCTGGTCGTAACTGGCGGAGAGGCCGGCGAAGGCCCAGGGCGCGACCTGCCAACTGATTCCGTTGCCGTGGTTGTTGATGAGGGTGACGGGAAGTGCCAGTTCCTCGGCGACGGTGTAGGCGGCGCTGCGGCCGACCTGGCGGTAGGCGAGGGTGGTTCCGAAATCGAGGGCCAGGTTGCTGCCGAAGCGCGCCCCGGTGTCGAAGTTCAGATCGACCCAGTTTCCGTTGAGATTGTCGGCCCGGGTTTCGCCGCCGGTGGCCGATATTCCGAAATATGCCCCGCCGGATTGCGAGCGGGTTTGCGTGGGCTGCTGGTTTTCGATTCCGAAGCGGGAGAAGACGTCGTTGGAGATCAGGGCCGTGGAAGCCTGCGGATTGCCGTCCAGCGACGCGACCGCCGAAAGCTGGTTCATCGATTGCAGGAATTGGGCGTAGGCGCGTTCGCCGTCCTGCTGGATGAAATCGTGGATTTGGTGTTGCAGATTGGAAGCGCTGGTTCCAACGAAGGTCCTGGCGAAGCCGGTGGAAGGGAAGATGAGCGTCGCCTCGGTCTGGGTCGAATTTTCGGTGAGGATGACCGCGTTGGGCACGCCGCCCCAACTCACCGACGACAGGACGTTCTGACCGAGCAGGGGGAAGAAGTTTCCGTTGAGGCTGATCAGGTTATCGGTCAGCTTGAGGATGTTCCCGCCGGAGTTGGAAACGGTCGTGCCTCCCGATCCGACGGCGGTGACGTTGAAGAAGCTATCGGCCAAAACGAGGCTTGGGGCCGTCATCAGAACGATCGAAGTCAACGCGATCCAGGGGTTTCGCATCGTGAACATGTGGGGCTTCCTCCAACCCAGGCGAGGCGCGCCGATCAACCGGCCCGCTGCGCAGCGAGCATTCGGCGATAGCGCGACAGCGCGGTCAACGGAAAGTAGAGGCGATAGAGATGGTACTTGAGGTAAAAGACTTTTGGAAAGCCTGTTCCGGTATAGAAATTCTCCTCCCAGTTGCCGTCGGGGGATTGACGTTCGACGAGCCAGTCGATGGCCCTTCGCGCGGCGGGATCGTTTGGCCCGGCGGCGGCCAGCAGGCCCATGGCGCCCCAGGCGGTCTGCGACGCGGTGCTTTGGCCCTGGCCCTTGAGCGACGTGTCGTGATAGCTCAGGCAGGTTTCGCCGAAGCTGCCATCCGGTTTTTGCACGCTCCGCAGCCAGTCGGCGGCGCGTTGGACGTAGGGCTTGGTCATGTCCTCGCCGATGGCCCGCAGGCCGGTCAACACCTGCCAGGTCCCGTAGACGTAATTGACGCCCCATCGGCCCCACCAGGCGCCGCAGGGGTCTTGATGCTTTCGGATGAACGAGATGGCCGGGGCGACGGCGGGATGATCCAGGCGGATTCCGCAATGTCCCAGTCCTTCCAAGACGCGTCCGGCGATGTCGGGGCAGCTAGGGTCCTGCATGGCGTTGTGGTCGGAGAAGGGGATTTGTTCGAGGATTCGGCGATCGCGGGTGCGGTCGAAGGCGGCCCAGCCGCCGTCGGCGTTTTGCATGTTGAGCAGCCATTTGAGGCCGCGGGCCTTGGCGTGGCGGGCGGCGTCGCCGCCGAGTTGGCTGAGCGTCGCCAGCACGATCGCCGTGTCGTCCACGTCGGGGTAATGCGGATTGGAGAATTCGAAGAACCATCCGGACGGCTCGACGGGCGGGCAATTCTTCTGCCAATCCGCCGCGACCCGGCATTCCTTTTCCAGAAGCCAGGCGATGCCTCGGCGCGCCGGTTCGGATTCGGGGCTAAGCCCCGCCTCGGCCAGCGCGTGCATGGCCAGGCTGGTATCCCACACCGGCGAGACGCACGGCTGAAGGCGGATCGTGTCGCCTTCCTCGATGTAAAAGTCCCGCAAATCCTTGTGCGCCTTGACGACGCGCGGATCGTCATCCGGGTATCCCAACGTGCGGAAAACAACCAGCATGTAAACCATCGGGGGAAAGATCGCGCCCAGGCCGTCGGAGTTTTCCATGCGATCGAGCAGCCATTTTTCCGCCGCCTTGATGGCGCTGGCGCGCAGGCCGGCGATGGGGAATTGGTCGTACATCTTGAGGAATTGATCGGCGCGGAGAAACCAATCGCGCCAGGATCGTGGAAAGTTCGGCCGCGGCTTGGCGATGCGATTGGCGGCGGCATGGTCGAGGTACAACTCGGCGATCCCCTTCGACTCGGGCATGGGCCGGGTGTATCGCAACGTCGTCACCAGCGACAGCGGCAGGATCATGGTTCGCGTCCAAGCCGCCACGTGATAAATACTGAAATAAAACCAATTGGGGACAAACACGATCTCCGGCGGGATGCTGGGGCAGGCGTCGTAACTGATCTGGCCGAGGGCGGCGAAGAAAAACCTGCTGTAACTATTGCACTTTTCCGCGCCCCCCATGGACAAGACGACTTGGCGGGCGCCAGCCAGGTGGGCGGCGCGGGGATCGTCGCCCATGAGCTTCAGCGCGTAATACGCCTTGGCGGTGGCGGACAGGTCGGACGGACCGCCGGGAAACAGGCTCCAGCCCCCCTGGGGATTTTGCAGGCCACGCAAATAGTTGGCGATCTTGGGAAGGTCCGGGTCAGTTTCATGGCCAAGGATGAACTTGAGCAATAGGTATTCCGACTCGAGTATGCTGTCGCCCTGGAGTTCACCGACCCAATATCCCTTGGGGTTTTGCAATCGAAGCAGCGCATCCCTGGCGTTTTGCCAGGCGATTTCCAGCCGATCTGACGGTTGGGCCTGAGCTTGCGGTGGAGGCGGGGGGGCTGAAAGATTCAGCGACACGTTCACGCGGGGGAAAATTACTCGCCGCGCCGCCGGGGGACAAGGGTCTATCATTCATCGAAACCTGGTACGAGTGCGGTGGGTGATTGCCACCATAATACGTAGATTATCCTAAATCCCCTCCAATGGCTATCCGCCCGCTTTGCCGGTATGATCGACCGATTCAGTAAGGATACGTCTGAATCATGGATATTGACTTTGCCGCATGGCTGGAGCAGTTTGACGGTCAAGCGTTCGATCTGCATCAGCGGCATCTCAATCCCGCATTTGTGAAGATGTTGCGGGCCATCAACTTCGAGAAGCGCTACGTCCGGGGCGAGGGGTGTTATCTGTGGGATGAAGACGGAAACAAATATCTCGATCTTCTCACCGGTTGGGGCGTCTTCGCCCTGGGGCGAAACCATCCCAAGATCAAATCAGTCCTGAAGCAACTGCTCGAAATGGACCGCCCCAATCTGGTGCGCATGGATTGCAGCATCCTTTCGGGCCTGGCGGCGCAGGCGCTGGTTCGGCACGTTCCGGACGGCCTGTCGCGGGTGTTTTTCACCAACAGCGGGACGGAAGCGGTCGAGGGCGCCCTGAAATTCGCCCGCTGCGCCACCGGACGGCAGAACGTTATCTTTTGCGACCATGCGTTCCACGGGTTGACGCTCGGATCGCTCTCGGTCAACGGCGATCAATTTTTCCGCGAACAGTTCGGAGAAATGATCCCCGGCGGGCGGAAAATCCCCTTCAACGATTTGCCGGCCCTGGAAAGAGAGCTGAGCAGCCGCCGGGCGGCCGCCTTCATCGTCGAGGCCGTGCAAGGCAAGAGCTGCGAGGTGGCCTCGGATGATTTCCTGATCGAGGCGCAGCGGCTATGCCATAAATACGGCAGCCTGCTGATCGCCGACGAGGTGCAATGCGGCCTGGGCCGGACCGGCAAATGGTTTGCCTTCCAGCACTGGCCGGACGTGGAGCCGGACATCATCTGTTGTGCCAAGGCCCTGTCCGGCGGATACGTGCCGGTGGGAGCGGTCATCACCACGCCGAGGATCATGGACAGCGTCTTCAGTTCCATGGAGCGGTGCGTCGTCCATTCCAACACGTTCGGGCAGAACGACATGGCCATGGCCGCGGCCCTGGCGAGCCTTCACGTCATCGAGGAGGACCACCTCGTCGAAAACGCCGCCGCCATGGGGGATTACGTCATGGAGAAGCTGCGCCCCATTGCCGAGGCCTGCCCGTTCGTCTCGGACGTTCGCGGCAAGGGATTGATGTTCGGCCTGGATTTTGCCCGCCCGCAATCGTCGCTGAAGCTCAAGATGGCTTGGGACATGCTTCACAAGCTGAACTTCGGGGTCTTCGGACAGATGATTATCATCCCCCTGATGGATCGGCATCGGGTCCTCACCCAGGTCGCGGGATATCACACGGAGGTGATCAAATTCCTTCCGCCGATGATCGCCACCAAAGAGGACATGGACTGGTTCCTGACGGCGATCGACGACGTGCTGGTCGACGTTCAGCGCATCCCGGGCGCGGCCTGGGACACGGTTTCCGGGTTGGCCAAACGCGCCATGCTCGCCTGACATGGATTTCCTTTATCGCCGGATTCTCATCGCGGTCCTCGCCATCGTCTCTCATCCCTGGGCCACGTTGGCGGTGGTCTTCCTGACGGCAGCGGTGAGCGCCGGGGCGGCGATCGGGTGGTTGACGGTCTCGACGGACCAGAACCAGCTTTTCTCGTCCAAGCCCTGGTTCTTCCACGATTATCTTCAGTTCATCAGTCATTTCCGGGAGAACGAAGCGGTTTACATCGTGATCGAACCGCGCGATGCGGTAGGCTTTGCCTCCGCCCCTGGCGCCAACGTGCCGATCGCGCGGTGGACCGCCGCCGCCGATCACGTCACCGAGCGGCTGAGGGGAATGCCCCAGGTCATCGACGCCTATTGCCGGATCCCCCTGGAGCAGCTTGGAAAGCAGGCGATCCTGTTTGAAGATCCCAGGAAACTGCCGCAGAGCTTCGCCGAAGTGCAAGAGCTGGGACGACTGGCGGCGATCTGGGGAGCCAAGCCCAACCCGATTACCTCCGCGTTGGGCTCAACTCCCATCGAGCGCTCGCTATCCGGCGCCGCCTTGAAGGCGGATGACCAGACCGCGAACTTCATCGCTCATCTTGCCGATTCATGGGACCAGGCCATCCGTCAGCCGGGCAAAAAGCTGAGCGTCGGCGACGGGGTCACCGATTTCCGCGCCATCATGGCGGCCAATCCGTTGGAGTTGGGCTATTCCTACGTCCGCGACGAAACCGACCACTCACATTATCGAATTCTCGTCCAGGTCTTCCCCCAGCGCGAATTTAATTCGCTCACCAGCGTCAGCCGCACCGTTTACGCCATCCGCGACGCCGCCATCGACGCCGGGAAGGATTTTCCGGAATTTCAGATCGGAATCACGGGCCGGCCCGCGCTGGAAGCGGAGGAGATGCGCACCACCAACCAGGATACCCACCATGCGGAAATCATCGCGCTGATCGTGGTGTTCATCGGCATGGTTGTGATGTGGCGCTCGATCTGGCTGGCGTTGGCGGCGGAAATCGCGCTGGGGGTCGGCATCGCCTGGACCTTCGGCTGGGCGACGGCAACCATCGGACAGCTCAATCTCCTGTCCCTGGTTTTTCTCATCGCGCTCATCGGCATCGGGATGGATTATCTGGTGCAGATTCTGTCGCGCTATCGGCTGGAAGCGCGGCGATACGAGCGAGCCGATGCCGTCTGGGTCCGGGTGTTCAAGCACGTCGGCCCGCCCATCAACACCGCCTGCCTCGGCGCCGCCGGGGCGTTCTTCGTCGCCGTCTTCACCGATTTCCAGGGCGCCGCCGAACTGGGCATCATCGCCGGCGGTGGATTGCTGCTGTGCCTCCTGGCCGGATACGTCGTGCTTCCCGCCCTGTTGACCCTCTTCCCGCCGAAGTTGAGGCCCTTGGACGTCTCCAAGCGCTACAAGCCCATGCGAAAATCGGGAGCGAAGTGGCTAGCGCTGCCGGCGGTCTGGGGCGCTCTGCTGCTGGCGGGCACCCGCTACATGCCGCGCGTTTCTTTCGATCCCGATCTGATCAAGCTCCAGGTCCCGGAGCTGCCATCGGTCAAGCTCGTCCGCACCCTGCAAACGTGGGTCTCGGTGGTGCTGTCGAAAGACCTGGATCAACTTCGGCAGGTCCGCGCCGCCGTTGCCGGTTTGCCGGTTGTCGCCTCGACCGACAGCATTCTGAAAACCCAGGACAACGCGGCCTGGCTCAGGCAACACGCCGCGCAGGTCCCGTCCATCGAGTGGTCGAACCCCACCCCGGTCGGCGCAGCCGATTTGGCCGCGATTTCCAAAAAGTCGCGTGATTTGGCGGGGATTTTCCAGCAAACGGATTCCGGCGCGGCCGGGGTGTTGCGTCAGTTCGCGGATGATCTGGATCATCTGTCCGGCGACGGCGCCGCTGCGGCGGCGGGGCAATTGTCGGACTGGCAGCGAATCTTCGTCGCGGAGGTCCATGAGCTGATCGACGGGTTTCAACCCGGATCGCTGGACCTAGCCGCCGTGCCCCGGCAACTGCGGAGCCATTACCTCAGCGATGACGGCGAGTATGCCCTGTACATTTATCCCGCCAAAGACCTTTGGGACGACTCCAATCTCAACGAGTTCGTGGGCGCGGTCGAGGCCGCCGTCGCCAAGACGCCCGGGGCTCCCCACGTCACGGGCATCGCATCCAACGTTCATCATACGGTGGAGGCGATTCATTCGGCGTTTTTCCATTCCACGCTCTACGCCCTGGGGCTGATTTTCGTGCTGGTGCTGCTGGATTTTCGCCGGCTGGGTCCGACGCTGGCGGCCATCAGCGTCCTGGGCATGGGTTTGCCGATGCTGGTCGCCCTGATGGGGTTGTTCGACGCGAGTTGGAATTTCGCCAACTTCTTCGGATTGCCGATCCTGATCGGCGCCGGCCATGAGTACGGCGTTTTCATGGTGCACCGATACCTCGAAGCGAAGATGCATCCCCGCCGATCCTGGCGGCGCTGGGACGTCAGCGACCGCGCGCTGCTGTTGTGCGCGTTCATCACCTCGAGCAGCTTCGGATTTTTCTGGCTCCTGGCGCAACACCGGGGTCTGAAGAGCCTCGGCCTGGTCATGGCGTTGGGGGTCGCCTGCATCTACCTGGCGACGCTCACGGTCCTTCGCCCGCTCCTGAAATGGCGGCTACAGCGCGAAACCAATCTCATCAAAACCGGCAGGTGAGGCTCAGGCGAAACTGCGTGCCGGGATAATCCAGGTACGGCTGGACTTGCTCGGTCCCGCCGGGAAGCAGCGAGGCACGTGAAAAAAGGTTGTAAACGCCCGCCTGGAAAGTCCAACCTTTGATCAGGTCGTCACTGGTCAAAACCACGTTGGTGATATAGCTGGTATGCGTGAATTGGCCGTTGGCATTCTTCATCGGCCCGACGATCTGCGGCTCAAGAGACAGAAACGTCGCGTGCTTCCAGATGGGCATTGCCAAAGCCGTTCCAAGGATCCATTTGGGAGACTGCGGGGGCAGGCCTTCGTAGCTATCCGCCCAGGTGTAGGTCCCGAAGAGGCGGAACGTCGCCCGCTTGTCCCATCTGCGGTCGATCTCTGCTTCGATCCCCTTGGCCGTCGTGCTGCCGACGTTCTGCGTCTGCGACGAACCGTCGGGCAATGTCACGTCGTCCATCGCGTTGTGCAGTACCCAGTAATAGCCGTCGAGTGAACTGCTCCAGCCATCGACGTATTGCCGCTCCCACACCAACTCACAGGTGTCGACGATTTCGGGTTTGAGCCCGGGATTGGGCGTATTGGAGCCGGGGGAGAAATAATCCAATTCGTTCAAATTGGGATCGCGGAACGCGCGGCCGTAAAGGGCTTTGAAGGCATCCGGTTTGTCGGGGGTGTAAATGGCGGCCAGACGCGGGCTGATGCTGGTGGGCAGGCGCTGCACGTCGTCCCCGCGCACGCCGGCCGTCAGGTTCAGTTGTTCGTTGAACTGGTACTCCGCCTCGGCAAACAACGCGATTTCGCTATAGCTGGAGGGAATGTTGGGCACGGCGCCGGGGATCGACTCAAAATCCTGCTGGCGGATGTAGAGCGATTCAGTTCCCTGCGCGCCGGCGAGGACGCGCAATTTCTTGGTTAGCTGGTCGTCGTAATAGATGGTCTGTCCCAGCCAATCGTCGTTGGCCGTTTGCGTGTAGGTGTAGGTCGGGAACCCCGTCTCGTCGGTCGCATAGGGCAGCGTCTGGAAGAAGCTGTAGCGGCCGAAATAGGCCATGGCGTGGAGACTTTTGTCGGCGTCGAATTCGTGGTCGATGCGGAGCATGACGTTTTGACGTTGCTCATCCATCGAGCCCGGATCGAAGAAGGAAGTGTCGTAGGTGGCGAATTCGTCGTCTTTATGGCGGTTTTCAGAATCCACTTCGGCGGTGAATTCGCCTTTCTTGATTTTGACGAATCCTTCGTAGGCGGCTTGGTGGGCCGAATCGTCGATGTTGCCGAAATTATCCGTCGCGGAATCGACGCCGGGGAAACTCTGGTGCTTGTCACCAGCGGTGTTGTAGACGTTGAAATCGGCCAGGACGTCCCAGCCATCGACGAGTTTACCAATCAGCACGTTGGCCTGCCCGGTCTGTTGGGTTCCGCCGGTGAGAGTGGTTTGGACGCCGTTGACGTCCGATCCGTTCTTGGTGACGACGTTGATCACGCCAAAGACGGCATTGGTTCCATAGATCGCCGACCCCGGCCCGCGGACGATCTCCACCTGCTTGATCGCCTCCATCGGCACCACAAAATCGGTATCCAGATGGGACTGGCCGTAGATCAATTCGTTGGTTGGCCGGTCATCAACCAGCACGGAGACGCGGGAATTCCATTCCCCGGCGCGGGAAAAGCCTCGCACGCCGACAAACCAATTCAGTCCGTCGGTTTGCAGGTAAAAGCTGCGTTGATCGCGGAGGACGTCGGCAAGGTTTTCATAGCCGAAGAGGTCGATGTCGCTGGCGCTGACGACGGTGACCGACGCCGGCGCCTGCTCGACGGCCTGCTCGTGCTTGGCGGCCGCCACGACCACCACCGGCAGGTCGGTGTAAAATTCCAATTCCGGCGATTCCTTGCTCGGCTGCGCCGTGGAGGGAAGGGTCTGTGATTCCGGCTCGGCGAACTCCGTGTCGACGGGGAGCGTGGTGGGAGGCTTGGATGGCATGGACGTGGCGCCGCCCCAGGCCGCCGCGCTAGCCACGCACGACAGCATTATCACCACGAGTTGTTGCATCCGACGTTTACGCATCGATCAGGTCTTTCATGCTCGTGTCAATGAATTGGCGGACGCGCTGGACCTCCTGGAGAAGTTCTGCGAGCGAGTCTTGCGCCTGGGCGAGCGCATCGTTTTTGCCGAGTTGCTCCAATTCCCCCGCCAGCCGGCAGAGTTGCTCCGCCGACACGTTGCCGGCCGCGCCCTTGATCTTGTGCGCCGAGGCGCGGAGGGATTTGGCGTCCCCGGCCTGCACGCACCGCGCCAGCTCGTCGGAGTAGGAACCGATGGAGGCGCCGAAGGTCTTCAGCGCCCTGGCGGCCAGATTTCCATTTCCCATGCAGCGGCGGCGCAGGTCCTGCCAATTCACCGGCAGCCCCTCCGCCGCGACGGGCGATGGTTGCGCGTCTTGCGATTGCACCGGCGCTTGCGGTTCGGCCGGCTTCAGCGTGTCCTTTGGAATGACCGCCTGGATCGCCGCCAGCATCTCCTCGGCCTCGATCGGCTTGGTGACGTAGTCGTCCATTCCCGCCGCCAGGCACAGTTCCCGGTCTCCTTTGATGGCGCTGGCGGTCAGGGCGATGATGGGCAGGTGGCGGGGCGGTTTCAATTCGCTTTCCAGCTTGCGGATGAGCCGGGTGGATTCGAATCCGTCCATTTCCGGCATCTGGCAGTCCATGAGGACCACGTCGAACTGTTCCCGCATGGCCAGGTCCGCCGCCACCCGGCCGTTCGCCGCCACCGTGACGTTGCAGCCAACCATTTGCAGAATCTCCTGGGCCACCATTTGGTTGACCTGGTTGTCTTCCACCACAAGGATTCTTAGTCCCGGCAGTCGCACGGAAGGGTGTGGAACGGCTTGGGGCGTCGGGTCCGGCGGCGAGCCGTCCACCAGCACGCCGATGATCGTGTTGAAAAGATTCGACGGGAGCACCGGCCTTACCAGGCACGCCGCCAGGTCTGTCTGGTGCAGTTCCAGAAGATTGGCCGGATCGATGGGGGGACCGAGTCCGATCACGATCGTTCCGCGCGTCCGCGGATCGGACTTGATTTGGCGCACCAGGCGCGCTCCGGCGTTGTCGGGCACGTGGAGGTCGGCGATGACGATCCGGTACGCATCGCCATCCGCCGAAGCGCGCAGCATCTGCATCGCTTCGCTGGGGCTGGAGGCGCTGTCGGCGCGTACGGTCCAGCTTGAAAGCTGGGCATGAAGGCTCTGGCGACTGGCGGCGTTGTGATCGACGACCAGCGCCCGCAGCCCGCGCAACGCGGAGGATTCACGTTTGACGGCCGGCGCCGCCGCGGATTTTTGCAAAAGCGCCGTGAACCAGAACGTCGATCCCTTTCCCTCCTCGCTCTGGACGCCGGTTTGGCCGCCCATGAGTTCGACGATGCGATGGGAAATCGCCAGTCCCAGCCCCGTCCCGCCGAACCGGCGGGTGGTCGAGGCGTCCACCTGCGAGAACGATTTGAAAAGTCTGTCGAGCCGGTCCTTGGGAATCCCCGGTCCGGTATCGCGGACTTGGACTTTGACGAGACAATCCTTTTCCTGTTGCCGCGCCGCGGTGACGCTCACCGCAACCTCGCCGCGCTCCGTGAACTTGATGGCATTGCTGATGAGATTGACCAGGACCTGGCGGAAGCGCACGAGGTCGCCGGTCACCCGCCGCGGAACCTGGGCATCGATGGCGCAGATCAGCTCCAGTTGCTTCTTCTCCGCCCGGTTGCCGAGCATTTGCGTCACCCCTTCAATCGCCTCCCACAGGTCGAAATCGGTCGAGTCCAGTTCCAGCTTGCCGGCCTCGATTTTCGAGAAATCCAGGATGTCGTTGATGAGATCGAGCAGGGAGTGCGCCGAAACGCTGGCGATATCGCCATATCGGCGCTGCTGTGAGTTCATCGGCGTGGTGAGCAGCAGGTCCACCATTCCGATCACGCCGTTCAGCGGCGTTCGCAGCTCGTGGGACATGTTGGCCAGGAACATGCTCTTGGCGCGGTTGGCCTCCTCGGCGGCAAGGACGGCCCGCTCCAGGTCGCTGGTGCGCTGCTTGACCTGGTCCTGAAGGGTGTCGGTGAAACCGCGCAGCTTTCGATCCCGCTCCAGCAGCGCCAGGCGCATGCCTTCATAGGCGTGGGCAAGGCGCCCGATCTCGTCGTTGTGACGGTCATCGATGGAGCTGCTGAAATCGCCGCGGGCCATGGACAGGCTGGCATGGACCAGGTGTTGCAGCCGCCGAAGCCCGCTGCCCAGCGTGATGAACAGCACGAATGCGCCGAAGCCAACCGATCCCAGGGTGACGGCGAGCGTGAACCGGCTTTGCTGCCATTGCGCCTGCCGCATCAGGTCCGTGGAAAGGCCGACCACGATTTTGCCGATCGGCGTCGCTGGTTTGCCATTGGGCCGGGCATCGGGGGATTCCGGTTCCAGCCCGCCGCTGAACTGGTTGCCCGCGACCGCGTCGACCGCATGCTCGCCAAGGACGCAGCGGTCGGGGTTGAGCGTGCCCGCGAGGTATCCATCCCACGCCAGCCGGTCGCGCACCGCGACCACCAGCGGATCGGGTGCCGTGCCGTAAGCGGCGATGAACAGGATGTCGGGATCGCGCAGAAAGCTGTTGGCCAGGCGGGAAATCTCCGCTTTGTCCGCGACGTTCATGGGCAGTTCGCTGGCACGGGCGACGCCCAGGGCGACGGAATCGGCGGAACGTCCCTCCTCGGCTTTGAGCTGATAGCGCATCTGGAGGATGCTTGCCGTTGCCGCCAGCGTCAGCGCCAGCGTCGTGATCGCCAGGGAGACGCCGATCACTTTCGTCCGAAGGCCCAGCCGTGAATACAATCTTCGCAGCATTTATTTCTCCGCGCTAAAGACGAACGTTGCCCGCTTCACCAGCTCATCGGGGAGATGGACGTTCAGTTGGTCCGCCACCACCAGATTGATCGCGATCTGGTATTCCCTGGGGCGCCCGGATTTTTCCGCGTTAGGGTTGGTCTGCTTGAGTTGTTCGATGAGTTCGGCGGCCTGATTGGCCTGGGAAGCGGGATCGACCCCCAGCCCCAGCAGCGCCCCGGCGCGCACGAACGCCGGCGAAAACCCCCACACCGGAATTTTTTCCCGCAGCGCCGCCAGGAGCAGCGTCCGCACCGCGGCGGTGTCGTAGACTTTCTGGTCCGCGCTGGTCCAGATCACGTCAACGCTCTTGTGCGTCAGGGCGTCAATGGCATCGGCGACAGAGGAATAATCGTCGATGGCAACGGCCTGGAGCCGCCAGCCGGCGGGAAGATTGTCCTTCATCGCTTGCAGGCCCGCTCGCCCCGCCGCGGTGTCCGAGCGGTACAGCGTTCCCACCGTCCGCGCCGAGGGCAGCGCTTCGGCAATCAGCTTGAACTGCTCCGACAGGGCCACTTCCATCGTCACGCCCCAGCACGGCGAGCCCTTCAGCAGGCCTGCGTCCTCGGCGTTGGCGACCATGCAGTAAACCAATTCGATTCCGGCGGGCAGTTGGGCGTGCAGCCACGTCGCCGCCGGAGTTCCGATCGCCACCACCGTGTCGGTCGTCGAGATGGTGCTGCCGATGCCGGCGTCGGCCAGTTGCTTCACCAGCACGCTTCGCACGTTGACGGCAGACAATCGCTGGCGGAACGTCGCCTCGGCCTGTTGGTACGGCGGAGCATCCGAGGACTTGACGATCACCACGTCCGCCCGTGCCCTGGGCAAGGCGGCAAGAAGCAGGACGATGCCCGGCAGCAAAATCCACGAGGATGGCCTGGCTTTGGTGTGCTCTTCAGGCATAAAGGCTCGATGTCACCCGATTGCAGGGGGAACTGTTGAAGGTATCGGTAAAGCGGAGAGCACCGTTTATGACGGATATGCGGCGCCGATGGCCGATAACCAATTGAGGGCGTGGGGCAGTGAGGGAGCTTGCAAAAGTATTTCCAGGAGCAGTTCAGGCGGCGCTTGTTTTGGGCGGGGGATTCGCCTGGGGCGCTCTTCGCCCGCGCTGCACGGTGTTTCGGCCGCCGCGCTTGGCCTTGTACAACGCGGTGTCCGCTTCGGACAGCAGATCGTCGCAAGAGGGCATTTCGGCCCGGCGGCCGGCGACGCCGGCGCTCAGCGTGGTCTTCAGAAGCTGCCCGCGATATTCGAATTCCTTCGCCGCCACCGCCTCGCGGCAGCGGTCGGCGCACAACTCCGCCTCCAACGTCGTCTGGAAGGGAAGGATAATCAGGAACTCTTCGCCCCCGATGCGACAGACGGCATCGGTGCTGCGAACGCATTTCCTCAACGTCTGGGCCACTTCACGCAGCACCTGGTCTCCCGCCAGATGTCCGTATTCGTCGTTGATGCGCTTGAAGTGATCGATATCCAAAATCACCACCTCCAGCGGCCGCTGACGCCCCTCGTCCGTCGTCCACTGCTCTTCCAGGCGCCGTATCGCTTCCCGACGGTTATACAGCCCGGTCAGATCATCCGTGGTCGCCAGGCTTTCCAGCCGGCTGTTCAGGCTTATCAACTGCTCGTTCATCTGCCTGGAGCCCTGAGTCTGGCGCAAGACCTCCTCGTGGAACGCGGCGGAGCGTAATCCGGAACGAATCCGCGCCATCAACTCCGTTTCCTCGAACGGCTTGGCCAGGAAATCATCGACGCCGGCGTCGAAGGCCTGGGCCAGTTCTTCGTTGCCGGCGTGAACCGTCAGCAAGATGAAATGCACGTAATCGCCGCGGGTTTGGGCGCGCACCCGGCGGCAGAGTTCCAGGCCGTCCATGCGGGGCATCTCCCAGTCGGAAATGATCAGCCGCGGACGCTGCTGCTTGATCGATTCCATCGCCTTGGCCGGGTCCTCAAAGCTGGCCGGCGCGAAGCCGTGGGCGGTGAGGAAATCCGCGATCATCGACCGCGTCACCGCATCGTCGTCAACCACCACCACGCGATCCCGCGCCTGCGGAACCGCGGCCTGTTTGGCGGCGAACAATACCGCCGCTTGTTGAGCCTCGTTTGAACGCTTGCGCTCGTCGTCCCTGAACCTGGCGTGGATCGTGATGAATTGCTTTTCGATCTGAAGGAACGCTTCCACCACGTCCGGATCGAAATGTAATCCGCGCTCCCGAAGAATGTATTGCCTGGCCATGGCGTGACTCATGGCCTCGCGGTAAATGCGCCGGCTGGTCAGGGCGTCGTAAACGTCGGCGATGGTCACGATCCGCGCCGCCAGCGGAATCTGCTCGCCCTTCAAACCATCCGGGTATCCCTTGCCGTCCCATCGCTCGTGATGCGACAGGGCGATGTCGCGCGCCATCTGGAGAAAGCGGACGTTGGGGAATCGCTTGTGCGAGGCGTCCAACGTCTGGGAACCGATCGCCGCATGCGTGCGCATGATCGCCATTTCCTCGGGCGAAAGCTTGCCCGGCTTCAGCAGGATGCTATCGGGGATGGCGACCTTTCCGATGTCGTGCAACGGGCTGGTCTGATGGATCAGGCGGATGAACTCCCCGTCCACGATCCCCCGGTATTTGTCGGTAGTCGACAGTTGTTGCGCCACCGCCCGCGCATAGCTCTGCACGCGATCGACGTGCGCGCCGGTTTCCGGGTCGCGGCTTTCCGACAGCTTCGCCAGCGCGAACATCGTCAGGTCTCGCGTCTCCAGGCTCAAAATCCGCTCGGCCGTTTTCAGGCTGACAACCAGTTCCTCCGAATTCAGCGGCTTGACCAGAAAGGCGTCGGCGCCCGCATTGAGGCCGTCGATCTTCTGCTGACCCTCGTCCCGGCTGGTCAGCATGATGACGTAGACGTATCCGATGAGATCGCTGGCACGAATCGCGCGGCAAAGGTCCATGCCGTTCATCGTCGGCATCTCCCAGTCCGTGATGACGATGTGGATTTCGCCTCCCTGCAGCTTCTCCATCGCCTCCTGGCCATCGCGGGCGCGGTCCACCTCATAGCCCATTTCGTCCAGGACCCCGTCGAGAATCTGCAACGATAGGTCATCGTCATCGACGATCAGAATTCGCATGGCAATCTTTGAATAGCATCGGAGCGCTTCGTTGGGGTGTTTAGAAGCTGTCCGAAAACACCGTTGGGCACTCAAATCACCGGCGACTGTTGGGAACTTAACCGAGTTTTCGCTTAGTTCCTCAGCCCAAACCCCCAACTCTGCCAAACTTCACCATCAACGTCCCATACTGAATAGGTCGGACGCGGCGGATGAGCGAGGCGCCCCGGCTTTGGCGCGGATTTCCATTGGCCCGAAGGGCGGACGTGAACAATAATCAACCGTATGTCCAGAACGCTTGTTTTGATTGAGGCCCTGGAGGGGCGAAGGTTGCTTCAGGGATACACGCCCGCGCAAATCGAGACCGCATACGGGTTCAATCAAATCACGTTCGATGGCGGCGCCGTTGCGGGAAACGGCGCGGGGCAAACCATCGCCCTCATCGAGGTCGATAACGACCTCACCCTCAACACGGACCTGAACAACTTCGACGCGGCTTATGGACTGCCCAATCCAGGGTCAGGCTGGTCGCTTTCCGTCGAGGGAGAACAAGGCGGAGCTCCGCCTTCGACCCCGACGACCGGCACGGAAACCATTGAAACCGCGCTCGACGTGGAATGGACTCACGCCATTGCTCCCGCCGCCAACATCATCGTATTCGAGGCCAATTCCGCCTCGGACCCAGACCTCGACGACACCGTCGCCGTGGCCAAGCGCGGCAGCGGCGTGTCGGTGGTCTCGATAAGTTACACGCGAGTCGAATTCAGCACCGATTCCTCTCTGGATCATCTCTACACGACGGTTGCAGGCCATAACGGCGTCACGTTCGTCGCCGCTGCTGGCGACTCCGCCGAGACGACCCATCCCTCCGCGTCGAGTAACGTCGTCGGCGTCGGCGGCACGTCCCTGACCCTTGGAGCCAACAACGCCTACCAGAGCGAAACCGTCTGGAACAACCAATACGGGACCACCGGCGGGGGAACCAGCCAATATGAGCCTGAGCCCGCTTATCAATCGGCGGTGCAAAACACCGGATTTCGCACCACGCCCGACGTGGCCTACGACGCCGATCCGCTGACCGGCTTCGACATTTACGTCAATGGAGTAAGCACACCCCAGGTCATCGGCGGCACCAGCGCCGGCGCGCCCCAGTGGGCCGCCCTGTTCGCCATCGCGGATCAGGGCCGCGCTCTCAACGGTCTGGGAACCCTCGACGGCGCCACTCAGACTTTGCCCATGTTGTACGCCCTGGTCGGAACTCCGCTCTACAGCCAGGCGTTTAACGACATCACGGCCGGCACCAACGGCGTCTATTCCGCCGGTCCCGGTTACGATGAGTGCACCGGTCTGGGATCGCCCCAGGCCAACGTCCTGGTTCAATATCTCGCCGGAAACATCGTACTTCCCGAGCCGGCCAGTTTCGCCCTTGTCTTGGCGGCGCTTCCAATTCTGATAAAGCGGCCGAAACGCAAGACGTAAATGCGGTATCATCCAACCAACGATCTATGCCGGATCATACCGTTCGCCAAGCCCTCCAGGCCGCCATCGCCCAATATCAGGCGGGGAGCCCCCGTGCCGCGGAAAAGCTCTGCCGTCAGGTCCTCTCGCGTGAGCCGAACAACGTGGACGCGCTCAACGTGCTTGGCGGATGTCTCTATCAGACCGGAAAGCTGAATGAAGCGATTGAAGTTTACCAACGGATCGCCGCGCTGAATCCCAGCCTCCCGGAAGCCCACAACAATCTGGGTGGATGCCTGCAACGAAACGGACGAATGGTCGATGCCATCGCCGCGTTCAAGACGGCGATCCGGCTCAAGGGCGACTTTCCGGTGGCGAAATCGAACCTGGCGGGGGCCTATTTCGAATGGGGCAAGGCACTATCGGCCGGGGGGAAAACCGCCGAGGCCCTGGAAGCGTTTCAACAGGCCGTGGCCCTCAAACCCGATTTCATCGAAGCCCTGGACATGATTGGCCAGTGCCTGCAAACGTTGGAGAATTTCGACGGCGCGGTCGCGGCGTTTCAAACGATCATCCGGTTGAAGCCCGACATGTTCGAGGCGTTCAACAATCTGGGCATCGCTTTGCAAGGCAAGGGGCAACTTGATGAAGCCATCGCTTCCTTTCGGCAGGCCATTGGGCTTAAGCCCGATCTTGCCCAAGCGCACAATAATCTGGGCGCCGCATTGAGGGAGATGGGACAACTTGACGAGGCGATCGCGGCCCATCGGCGGGCCATTCAGCTCAAGCCTGAATACGCCGCGGCATATTTCAATCTCGGCAACGCATTGAAGGACATAGGACAATTTGACGAGGCCATCGGCCTCTATCGTCAGGCGATTCGACTCACGCCTGATTACGCCGCGGCGCACAACAATTTGGGCAACGCCTTAGAGGACATCGGCCAACTTGACGAGGCCATCGCCATCTATCGGCAGGCCATTCGGCTCAAGCCCGATGGTGCCATGGCTCACAGCAACCTCGTCTTCGCCCTCCATTATCACCCCGGGTACGACGCGGGGATGATCTGTGAGGAAGCCCGCCGATGGAACCAACAGCACGCCGAGCCGCTCAAGAAACTCATTGAGCCGCACACCAATGATCGCGACCCCGACCGTCGGCTGCGCATCGGGTACGTGTCACCGGATTTTCGCCAGCATTGCCAGGCGCTGTTCACGATTCCGCTACTGTCGAATCACGATCGGGAAGGGTTCGAAATCTTCTGTTATGCCGACGTGGGCCGGCCGGATGCGGTGACCGAGCGGATTCGCGGATACTCCCACGTCTGGCGGTCGATCCTGGGGATGACGGATGCGGAGGTGGCGCGGAGAATCCGCGAGGATCGGATCGATATCCTTGTGGATTTGACGATGCACATGGCCAAGAACCGCATGCTCCTGTTCGCCCGCAAGCCGCCGCCGGTGCAGGCGGCGTGGCTGGCGTATCCGGGAACGACGGGGCTGTCGGCAATGGATTACCGATTGACCGACCCGTACCTCGATCCACCGGGATTGAACGATCAGTTCTATTCCGAAACGACCATCCGTCTGCCTGACACGTTCTGGTGCTACGATCCGCTGGTTACGGAACCGGCGGTCAACCCGCTGCCGGCGCAAACATCTGGCCACGTCACCTTCGGATGTCTGAACAACTTCTGCAAAGTCAACGAGCCGGTCCTGCG
>JBEKEC010000005.1:0-137014 GCA_050014015.1 Tepidisphaeraceae bacterium | reverse complement strand
CTGCTGGGCGACGCCAATCTGGACGGCATAGTCAATGCCGCCGACTTCACCATCCTGGCCGCGAACTTCAACCAGCCGGTCACCAGCTGGGACCAGGGCGACTTCAACTACGACGGCCTGGTCAACGCCGCCGACTTCACCGACCTGGCGGCGAACTTCAACCAGAGCGACAGCGGCGCCGACGTATCGGCGGGCGACGTTGCGGCCTTGGACGCCTTCGCGGCGGCCTATGGATTGTCCATACCGGCGAGCGTGCCGGAGCCGGCGTCGATGGGACTTATGATCGCCGCAGGTGTCGGACTGCTCAGCCGGCGCGGTCGTCGGTTGAATAAGCACTGATCTTGGGAAATCGCGGATGCGGAGTCAGTTCAGTAATGTTGAAGAAAAGATATCGGGCTCTTCCGCACAGATATGTCCAGTGAAGCGGGAAAGCCCGGTTTTGTTGAGTGAAAAAATCCGTGATCGGGTGGTCAGTGGCATCGTAAGGTTAAATGAGACGTGGCGCCGCACCGCCGAGGAAAAGGACCATGTACGGCAAACGATTTCTGAAGGGATTTACGTTAGTTGAGTTGCTGGTCGTGATTGGGATCATCGCCCTGTTGATCTCAATCCTTTTGCCGGCGCTGGGAAAGGCCAGAGCGCAGGCGAATCTGGCTGCGTGTGCGTCTAACTTGCGAAACATCGGGCAATGGGTTAGCGAATACACCGCTGAAAACAAGGGCTATTTGCCCTTTGGCACCGAGGAGGTTCAGAGCTCGCCAGGAACGTGGGCCTACTGGGAATGGGACGACACGATTAGTCTCATGTTGGGGCAACCGCCCGATCCGAACCATCCCAATGCGTGCCTGACCACCTCATCGATCTTGTACGATCCGGAAGTTAGCATTTACGGAACGCGCGCCGCACATACTTGCGACTATATTGCCAACAGCCGGGTTCTGGCTGATGGCGCGATGGACACGAATTGGGGCAGCCCTCCGCCGCCAATTCCCGCTTATAAGGGAACCTATGGGGCGGCTCGCGCGGCCGCGTCGATCCAACGATCGGCCGAAGTTGCGGCCGTTTGGGATACTAGTGTAAACCTGCAAGGCGGGGGCGTTATCGGCGATAATCTCTATCCCGTTAACTTTGCGATGGAGGACTGGACAAACGATTATCCGCAAGGTACTTCCTCTGGATTTGCATTCCCAATCCCTTATTACCACGCGTACAGCGGATACGGACGACGCATTTTGCTCGGTGGTGGGAATCCCACCGACGGAAATCTATGCAGTTCAGCACTTACCGGCGCATCGCTCGCCGGAGAAAAATATGACAACGTGGATTTTACAGATTCCAACTGGGGTTCGTCGGACCAAGGCGGTCAATACCAATGCGAAATGCGTTTCCGGCATATCAATAATACCACCTGTAACATCCTGTTCCTCGATGGCCATGTTTCACCCTATGTGATCGGTACTGTCACGGCAAAAATGCTTTGCACTAATGTGAATTGGCCCGCCGGCGCAACAGACTGATGAACCATCGCCACTGTTTCCCAAGAGCGACGTCGTTTCCTGGGCTTCTGTGAGTCTGCTGGAGCGACCAGTATGAGCGTCAGAGAGGCGATCAACAGCAAAAAATCCGTCGGCATTGGCATTTCGATCCTATTTTTGATCGTTGCGGTTATCATTCTTGCCTACAGCATGCTGCCCGCTCATCGTATCAAGGGAGACAAGACCTTTTTCACCGATGACGATGGTCAAACCTGGTTCCTGGATTCTGTTTACCTGACCCCTCCATTCGATCACAACGGAAAGACGGCGGTCAGGGCCATGATCTACAGCTATGACCACGGCAACAAGACGTTCTGTGCATATCTGACCAGATATACTGCTGACGCAAAAAAACGTCTCGATGATGCCATTGCCAAGGCCGCCAGCGCCGGCAAGCCCCCTTCGTCCGTCGGGCTGTTCACTGATCGAGAACTAAATTCTACCGGCGTGGAAGTTAAAACGCCCGGTCCCGGTCACTCCTGGGCCGTAAAAGACACCCCTGCTGGCACCGACGCGATGAACACCGGCCTGAGTGCGCACGCGGACGATACTTCGGATTTGGTGATCCCGGAGTAGAATCGCTGCCAACACGCGCGAGTTGCCAAACGTCGTTGGCGCGGGAGATGCCGGTCCACAGGATTTGCCCCGAACGCCACGATGACGGGGAGAATGAACCGCGAAAAACAGGTCATCGAGGAAGAGCCTGGCCATGAGCGCCGGCCCCGTCACACGTCCCCGTCTTCATTCACCTTTGCGGGCAAAGCGGCCGGCGCAAGTCGCGCATCCTAATCCATTGCGATCAATTCGCAGGGCGAAAGTCGGTTGGCCGCACGCGGGACATGGAACCGCTTCGACTGCTTCGGACAGTGGATCCCATACGATCTCCCGCCGGCCAACCCGGCGATTCTTATCGAAAACAGCCGTGGATATGAGCAATTTTGGCTGCTGGACGAGCATTACGCTTGCAAGCTTAACCCGCACGTGAATCGCCGATTTCTGCCGCAACTCGGCGATGCGCAGCCGTTCCTCGCGATCGATCGCTTCACGTCGCGCCGCGGCGCGGGCCCAATCCTCGGTGCGGGCAGCCTGCTCGTCGGCTTCGCGGCGGAGCTGGGCATAGTATGCGGACATCCGCGCGATCTGTTTTTCAACGCGGCTGGTCCATTCCCGGCGGCGGGTGTTGGCCAGCGATGCCACGGTGGGCGCCGCCTGCCTCCGCGCCGCCCGGTACCCGGCGGTCAGACTGCCATGCGGCGCTTCCGCAAGCTGCGCCTCGGGCTCTTCGGACAGACGGTTGGATTCCAGCAGAGACTCCAAGTGCCTGACCTCCCTCAAATAGTGCAGGTCGATCCCGATCGGCAGAATCTCCTCCTCCTTCTGATCGCTGGCAAAGGTTGCCTTGAACCAGAAAAGGGCCTGCGGGCAGTTCATTGCCCGTACCCTTTCGATTGCCATGGATGCGGCCGGCGGCAGGGAGATCGCCCGCCGCAGCCGCGATTCCAAACCGTACGGTTGAAGGTTTAGCCCGATGCGATAGAACCGGGAGGAGCTCCATCGTTCCGCGGCGTCGCCCAGCAGGCGATCCAATAGGGGCGATCCCAAACTGGCAAGTTGGGCGTTGGGATGCTCCGGCAGGGCTTCGGGGTCGAAAGCCACTTGGATCATGTCCGGTTCGATGAGAAGGTCATAGACCTGCGGCTCAATTTCGTCCCAGGCTCCGTTGCGCGCTTCCACGTAGTCTCGAACGAACTGTTCGAGGGGCGAAACGGACTCTTGAAAAAGTCGAGCCATCTTCTCATCCTTCCGGAGCGAAACGATTTCCGAACAGCTTTTCGTCCTGCGTCCGCTGCCGGAAGTACGCCGCCTTGGCCGCCAGCAGCCGGTTGCCCAGCACCTCCATCCGTGCCGCGAACTCATCTGCGTTGGCGGCGGCGGCCCACTCGTCCGCGATCATGTCCTCGAATTCCTTTTCATCCTCGATGTTCCCCAGGATCATGTCCACTTCCCCGATGACCAATTCAAACATGTTGAGCTTGGCCTCCAGCAGGTGCAGGATCGCCGCCTCAACGGTGCCCGCGGCCACGAAATTGAAGACGTGGACGTCGCTTTTCTGTCCGATTCGGCTCAGGCGGCCGATCCGTTGTTCGATCTTCATCGGATTCCACGGCAAATCGAAGTTGCAAAGGCCATGTGCGAATTGAAGATTCCTGCCTTCGCTGCCGGATTCCGTGCAGATCAGCAGCCTCGCCGATTCGCGGAAATGCTCGATGGCCGATTCCTTTTCCAGTCGCGACAAACTGCCGTGGAACACCGCCACGTCGTGACCGGCCTCGGCCAGACGCCGCCGCAACGTCTCCTGGGTCGCGCGGAATTGGGTGAATATCACGAGTTTATCGGGAAATTCATCGAGCAGCCCGAGCAAGCGATCCGCCTTGGCGTTTTGGCCTTGCTGCGAGGCCTGATGCGACAGCTCCAGGAGCGATTGCCTCCGCGCCATCGGCAGGATCGGTTTGTCGAGCAGGTTTTCGAGCATCGAACCCGCCGCGGCGGCGGAACTGCCCAGGGCCATTTGCAGCGTGATCAGCGTCATGCGGTGGATGGCCAATCCCTTTCTTTCCACGTTCAATTCTTCGCGAACCATCGCGGCGACGGCGTCATAGAGGGCGCGCTCGCCCGGCGTCAGCGCGACCGACTCGGTGCGGGCGAATCGCCGCGTGAATTGGAGTCCCACGGTGCTCCGGCGATTGCGGATCATCACTTCACTTAAAAGCGAGTGAAGCTCGTCCACGTTTTTCGGAGTCAGTTTGTCTCCTTTGGAAATAAACCGCCGGGAAAAATCCCGCTGCGTGCTCAGCAGGCCCGGCTCAAGCAGCGTCACCAGGTTGAACAATTCCTCCAGATTGTTCTGAACCGGGGTTGCCGTCAGCAGAAGAATGAATTGCTTTTGAATCTCGCTTGCGAATTTCCAGATTGCCGTCGATCGGTTCCGCAGGTGATGAGCCTCATCCACGATCACCATGTCCCATTTGCGGCCCAGAATCGCCGAGCGATGCGGCTCCCGCTTTGCGGTGTGCTGCGAGACGATGACCCGGTCGTGGTTGGCCCATCCGCCCGTCCCGCCCTCCCGGAACGCGGGACTGTCCTGGCTGATAAGCTCGATGCCGAACTTCCGCCGCATTTCGCCCTGCCACTGCGTAATCAGCGATGGCGGAGTCAGCACCAGCACCGAGCGCACCAGACCGCGCATCAGCAGTTCGGACAGCACCAGGCCGGCCTCAACGGTTTTGCCGAGGCCCACTTCGTCGCAGAGCATCGCCCGGCCGCGCAGCCGCCGCAGCACCGTCATCGCCGTGCGCGTCTGATGTTCCAGCAATTCCATCTCGCGCACCATCGGCAGGGCGATGAGCCGATCGAAGCCGGGATGGCTTGCCAATCGGGCGGCGCGCAGCCCCAGGTCGAAATCCAGCGGCGTCATGGGGGCCGCGGGGCGGTGCAGCAAATCAAAGTCTGATGATTCAATCTCGATTTCCCCGCTCTGACCGGCGGTCATTAAGCTTGCGGAAGCCCGCTCGACGATGAGCCGGTATCGATTGGTGGAAAGATATTCCAGCCAGATCGCTTCAACCCCCGCCTCCGAGGCGCTTCCGCCCAACGCGCCGGTAAGCTCGATGGCGTTCCTGCCGGTCATCAGGACGAATGGGACCGGGCGCCCGGCATCGTTTTCCAATGTCTTCAAAGCTACCGTCGGATCGTGCATCTCCGGCGGAATGTCCAATTGCACTGATCCATCAGCGGTCGAATGAACCCGCACTTCGAAGCGGTCTCCCACTTCCCATTCATTGCCCCAAACTCCAATGTTGTTCGCCTGTGCGGCTTCCAAGCAGCATCCTCCTTGACCGTTCCGATCGCTCCTGGCGATCCGGAAATCCAGAGTTGTCAGCCAACGGGTGACAGTATATCCGCGTTGTCCGGAATTCCAAAAATTCTCTACTTGATGCCGCTCACCTGCGGAACATGAGCCCCATGTAACCCTGTATGCCGTTCAGCGAAGGGTTGCGGTTGGGACCGTCCTGGCGGGCATTGGACAGATGGAAATCCCGTATGCCGAACATGATTTCCGTATGTTCGTCGAGCCGATAAGCGGCTCCCACGCCGCTTTGAATCGTGAAGTTAAAGTCGGTCCCGGAGGGTGGAATTCGATTGTTGGCTTCCAGGATTCCGACCGCGACATCGCCGTAGAACGAAAACCGCCGATAGTTCCATAGATGGGTGCGCAATATAATGTCCGCGCCGCCGGCGCCGACGTTGTCCTGCGGTTGGGAACAGCCCAGGCCGGTGGCCTCGAATCCGAAGGCCCAATTGTTCGCAAAGTAATAGTTCAGGCCGACGTTGCAGAATCCGATTTGCGCGCGTGTGCCGTTGGGTTGCTGTTCGTATCCGCCGTAGAGCGTGATGACTCGCAGTCCGCGTGGGAAGGGCTCGCCGGTGACGACATCGCTGGATAGGGTGGTCGACACGGCGGTCGCCGGAGGTTGCTCGTCCGCCCGAACGGGCGAGGCAAACAGGAATATCGCCAGACCCACAAGCCCCCACGAGCGGAATTGGGGTACGGCCATGATTTTTTGCGGAACCCGACCTTTTCCCCCTCCCCCTGTACTCAGGGGGAGGGTTGGGGTGGGGGTTCTTCCGAGCTTGCAAAAATCTTTGGCCACGCCCCGGAATTGACGGCCGGGACCGCCGGCGTTGACGAGCGCCACCAGCGCGGTAATGTTTCGCCAGACCTGGCTGGTCATTCGATCGAGGATTATGCAGTCGAAGCAAAACGAGTCAACAGCGGCTTTGGAGCGGGAACACTCCGGCGTTTCGGGCGGAGCCGTTGGGCGGGCATTTCGCCGTTTCTTCCATTGGCTCAGCCCGTTTCGGGCTTGGCGAGAATTGCGGGTGGGCCAGGCGGCGCGCAGGGATTTCGCCGCCGGCCTAGCCATCGGCGCTTTCATCGCCTGCCTGCCCATCTACGGCCTGCAAACCGTCCTGAGTCTTTATGCCGCCCGCCGATTGGCGTTGCATCCCCTTTCGGTCGTGGCCGGTTCACAATTATCCGCTCCTCCGCTTGGACCGGTGCTCTCGTTTGTCTCGCTGGTGCTGGGCCACGTGTTGATATCGGGCAAGCTGCCCGACCTGAGCCATTGGCGCAACATCCAATTGCCGCAGATGTCCGTCGCGGTGTTCAATTCATTTCTCATCTCGTGGATCGTCGGCGGCGTCGTTCTGGGCGCGGTCCTTGCCGGCATCATTTATGCCACCGCCAGCATCACGTTCCGCCTGATGTTCCGCCGCAGCGAATCGGGACGGTGATGAGTTCTCATCCCGCTTACCGGCGAGCGTCTTCCAGGGCGGAACAATCATAAAGACAAGCGCACGCCCCGGGTTCGTCGTGCTCGCGCACCGGATGGCCGATGTCGTTGAACGCCGCCACGGTGAACTGGTGTACGTCAAGCTCGCCGCCCTCGGCGTGGATCAGAATCAGCCAAATGCGATGCCGGCCGGCCAGTGGTTTCACGTCGTCCAGGATTTGCCGGGGTTCGGTGATCGAGGGCTGAACGTAAAGTGCCTTCGATGATTCGAGATCGCTCGGCCAATGCACGAGCGACTGGTAATAGCGAAATGACGGCTCGGCGAAGTGAGTCAGATAAACCACGTCGCCTGGTTGCCATTGTTGGGCGACCCAGCGGTAGGCCGGCAGCGATTCCTCTCGCCCCGGCGGCGAAAAGAGGAAGCCGACGGCACGGCTCGCCGAGGGGATCGCCACCAGTGCGGCGATGGCAATCGCGGCGGTCTTTCCGGCAAGATTGGTCCACAGCGACTCCGTCGCCGCGGCCAATAGCAGCAGATATTGCGGCACGAAGAATAGCGCCAGGCGATCGGCGAAGGGATATTGCCGGCTCGCCGAGGCCGCCAGAACCAGTGGAAGGGGGGCGAGCACAAGCAGCAGGTTGCCGCGGTTTCGCAGGGCGACGGCGATGCCGACGATCAAGCCGATGAGCGCGGCGTCCGGATAGTCCAGCCACATCGCGCCGGGGCTGCGGGCGATCGAAGTGAGACATCGGATCATCCAACTCCCGGCATCGAAGGGAGACCGCGGCATGAAGGCGTCTTGCGCGGCCCAGTATTGCACCAGGTGAGGATGGGCTTCGCCGTGTGTCAATGGCCGCAGGAAAATCAGGTAGTCGGTCGCGAAGACCACGCCCCAGACGAGGCAGATGGCCAGGGCGAATCCCCTCTCTTTCCCTCCCCTGGTACTCCGGGGGAGGGCCAGGGTGGGGGTCTTACCGCCTAGCAGACGAATCCCCCACCCCATCCCTCCCCCGGAGTACCAGGGGAGGGGGGAGTGTTCTGCGCCAAGTGTCGTGCCACCGGACCCCAAATCGCTGGACCGGCGATGGTTCCACAGCATCCAGATTCCCGCCCCGGCCAACACGAAGACGGCCGGATAGGAGAAAAATATCCCCGTCGCGCCCACGGCCGCGGCAATCGCCGACCGGCGGAAGCTGGGCCGATCCATCCAACGCAAGGTTGCCAAGGTCACCGCCAGCGAGATGGCCACGTCGCAGGAGTACGGCTTGAGTTCGTTGCCGTAGTAAATGAGAGGCCCGAGGAAGCTGAACGATGCCATGGCCAGGACCGCGCCGCCGGCGCCGAGAGCACGCCGCGCTACGGCCAGCATGAGGGGAAGCGATGCCAACCCGAACGCGAGTGAAACAAGCCGGAGCGGCCGCTCGCCCGTACCGAGAGCGCGGACGGCCGAGTGAACCAGCACAAGGAATCCGGGCGGGGCGGCCTGCCAATCGTCCAGCGGCTTGAAGAGCAGATCGTGCAGCGACCGGTTCCGAAGGCTGTTGGCCAGGTATATCTCGTCGAGCCAGAGGGCTCGCCAATGAATCCACCGCGCCAGGCGCAGGATTGCGCCGGCGGCGAGCGATCCCCAGAGCAGCGCTGTCGCAGTCCGGGCCGAGCCGAGGCGGCCGGCCGAGACGTCAGGTTTTCCGGTGGCCTCGCTGACGGCGGTCATCGGCGGATATGTTATCCAACGCCGCGGGAATTGCCCGCAACGTTCTTTCAACTATATTCATTCGAGTTGCACGAACGTCCAACCTTATCGAGGAGAACCAGATGCTGAAATTGCGGCACGCATGGGTAGTAGTTGTCGGGATTGGAATGGTTTTGGCATTGGCGGCGCGCGCCGGCGCCGATGCGCCCACGGCGCCTCCGGCCACGCAGCCGGCAATGCAACCGGCGGATGTCTCGGCCCCCAAGCTGGGCCCCAGCGGGCAGATGGATGCCCACTTCAAAAAAATGCACGAATCGTTTCTCCTTCGCCGCACGCAAGGTCCCATTGGCGTGCTTTTTCTGGGCGACTCAATCACCGAGGGCTGGAGCGGCAGGGGCAAGCGCGTCTGGGACCAGTATTATGCCAACCTTGATGCCGCCAACTTCGGCATCGGTGGTGATCGGACCCAGCACGTTCTGTGGCGAATCGATAACGGTGAACTGGATGGAATCAGCCCCAAGGTCGTGGTTCTGCTGATCGGCACCAACAACATCGGCTATCCGGCTGAAGATATCCTGAAGGCTGACGAGCTGATCGTGCAGAGGATTCACGAGAAGCTTCCGGATGCCAAGCTGCTGCTTCTGGGGATATTCCCCCGCGGCGCCGACCCCAAGGATCCGAAAACTGCCGAGATGCGGGCCAAGATCAAGACCGTCAACGCCGGCCTGGCGACTCTGGACGATGGCGATAAGACTTGCTTCCTGGACATTGGCAGCAAGTTTTTGAACGATGACGGCTCATTGCCGCGCCCCATCATGCCGGACTTCCTCCATCCGACCGCCGCGGGATACCAGATTTGGGCCGATGCCATGGTTCCACTGCTTGATAAAATGTTGAAATAACTTCGCGAACGTGAGACCTTGACCGGCGAAATGGCTTACCGTGTAATGGCGCGACTTAATTCACTACGGCGGTTCGCATCCAGTGATTCCAACGGTCTTATAGGGTCTGATGCCATGCGAAGTCTCTCGGCTCCCTGCAAACAAACTATCGGCCAAGTTCTTCGTTTGACGCTCGGCTTCTCGACGACGCTGGCGTTTTTTCTCGTCCTGTCGATGCCAAATCTGGCCGCGGCGGACGCGCCGACCTCCAAGCCTGCGTCTGCGCCGGAAAAAGCCTATTGGATCGACTATTTTTCCCCGATTTTCCAGACCCGCGCCGGCCAGGCGACCGCGGATGCCGCGTTCCAGGCCAATCTCAACGCAATCATCGGGAACACGGATGTTGAATTGGGACAAACCAACACGGGCTACGTCGCCGCTTCACCCGACATCTCAACGGCCCACAGACGCATTGCCGAATTGAATCTTGAAGGATCGACCGAGTATTCGCAGGGCGCGATTCTGGCGATCGATAAGGCCATCGTGCGCGAACTCAACAAGCAAGGCTATGGCGCCGTGCTGGCGGTTCCCAGCCCGAGCGACATCGATCCGCAGGACCTGGCCGACTTGCGCCCCAGACACAAGGGAACGCTGCACCTCCTGGTTTCCGTTCCCACCGCCGCGCAGGTCAGGACGGTGGCCTCCGGCGACCGCATTCCCTCTTCGCAGCCTCGCGTCAATAATTCCAAACAAGCACGGATCATTCACAATTCTCCCGTCCAGGCCACGACACGGCCCACCGCCAACGCCACGCCTTTTTTCGACGAGAAGCGAGTCAACGATTACGTCGATCGCCTGAACCGCCAGCCGGGCCGTCGGGTGGACGTGGCGATTTCCGCCGCCGACCAACCGGACCAGTACACCCTGGACTATCTCGTCAACGAGATTAAGCCCTGGTACGTCTATGCCCAGGCCTCGAACACCGGAACCGCGCTCACGAACACGTGGCGCGAGCGGTTTGGCTTGGTTGACAATCAACTAAGCGGGAACGACGACATTCTCAATATCGACGCCGTCACCGATTTCGATCAATCCACCGACGCCACCGCGTCCTACGAGTTTCCGATCGGCGCGGACGTTCCCTGGCTGGGGACGGATCGGCTCCGGGCCAGGGTTTACGGGATATGGGACCAGTACACCGCCTCGGACCTGGGTCTGGCCGGCAGTTCGTTTACCGGCACCGACTATTCGGGCGGCGGCGAGTTGATTTACAACTTTTTCCAGAATCACAACATGTTCTGGGACGTGATTGGCGGGGCGCGCTATCAAAGCTCGACAGTGAAGTCGACCTTTGAGCAGACCAACGCGACCGGCGAATACATCCTCCCTTATGCCGGCGTTCGCGTGCAGGATTATCGGGACACCTATTATTACGTCGTCGCCGTGAACGTGGAGGGCGGGATCACTACCACGAACAAGGCCGTTCTGGCGGAGTTGGGCCGCGCCGATCCCGATTCGGACTGGGTGCTTCTCCAGCCCAACGCCCAAGGCTCATTTTTCCTTGAGCCGCTGATCGATCCTTCGGATTTTGGCGCCGGGCGGGGTACGCTGGCGCATGAAATTTATCTGTCGGCCCGCGGCCAATGGGCGTTCAACTCGCGCCTGATTCCGCAATTCGAGCAGGCGGCGGGGGGGTTCTACAGCGTTCGAGGATATCCCGAAGCCGAACTTGCCGGCGATACCGTTTTCTTCGGCACCGCGGAATACCGCTTTCATCTCTCCCGATTCCTCAGCGTGGCGCCAAACCCCTCGAATTTCAAGCTGTTTGGCGAACCGTTCCGTCTGACTCCCGAACAGCCGTACCAACGTCCCGATTGGGACCTGATCCTCCGCGCCTTTGTGGACGCGGGACAGGTGCTGCAAAGCCGCAAGGTCGCGGGCGAGTTCGACAACACCCTGGCCAGCGCCGGCGCCGGGGCGGAGCTGCAAGTCAGGCAGAACATTGACCTTCGCGGGGATTGGGGATTGGTCCTGTCGGGTCTCGGAACACGGGTTAAAGTCGGGAGCAGTCGTTTCACCTTGATCGTCACGCTTCTTTATTGAGGTATGTCGTGAACTTCATAAATACTCCAGCCGAGGACATGGTTCGGACTTCCCGGAGCAAACGCCGCCGCGCCAGGATGATGGTTCTTTGCGCCATCGCTCCGATCGCGGCCACCCTGGCGCCGACGGCGAGGGCGGCGGTGCATCTCAGCGGCGTCGTCAGCGGAACCGCGTCGATTTCGCAAAACGGGGCCATCACCACCATTCGCACCAGCAACAACGCCATCCTCAACTTCTCCCAGTTCGACATCGCCCTGGGTTCCACCGTCAATTTTCTCCAGCCCTCGGCGGCCAGCCGCGAGCTCGATCACGTCAACTCCGGCACGCCATCGCTGGTCAACGGTTCGATCGTCTCCAATGGCACCGTTTACCTGGTGAATCCCGCCGGTGTGATCTTTGGGCCGGGCGCCGTCGTGAACGTCAACGGCATCTACGTCGCCGGTTCCCACATGGCCGACCAGGATTTCCTCAACAAAGCCGATCATTTCAGCGGCATCTCGGGAGTAGTCTCCAACAGCGGACAGATCCACGCCAACCAGGTGTATCTGATCGGCTCGCAGGTGATCAATCAGGGATCTATCGTTGCGCCAAACGGCATGGTGGCGATGCTGGCCGGTTCGGACGTGTTTGTGAGCCAGCAGGGAAGCCACGTGACCGCCAAGGTCGTTCCGGTAGTCGCCGCGGCTTCGGCCAACGCCAATTCATCGCAGACCGATCTTCGCACTTCCAGCATGGCCGCCGGTGACGTCTATTCGCTGGCCATCCGCCACACGGGCGCCATTCAGGCCGCCAACGTGCTGATCAACGGCGGAAGAGGCCAGGTGCAGGTATCCGGCTCGATCGACGCCTCGTCCAACATCGCCGCAAGCACCGGCGGAACGGTCGCCATCACCGGTGGGCAGGTCGATCTGGTATCGGCGGACATCAACGCCAGCGGCCCGGCCGGCGGCGGAACGGTGGACATCGGCGGCGGGCCGCACGGCAGCGGCGATTTGGCTCACGCCGATTTTGTCTCCCTCGGTTCCGGCACCGTCGTCAATGCGGATGCAACCAACAACGGCACGGGCGGCTCAATCGCGCTCTGGGCTAATTCCGGCCTCACCAGTTCCGCCGCTCTCACTGCGCGTGGGGGGCCCGTTGGCGGCGATGGCGGATATATCGAGACGTCCGCGCCATCGCTTCAGATCAACAGTTCACCCGATGCATCGTCGCCGCATGGCAAGGCCGGGTCGTGGGTTCTCGATCCGGCGACCGTTGAAATCGTGCTCAGCGGCGGCACCGGCATCGGCACCAGTACAGTCAATGCCAGCGATATTGCAACTTCTCTCGACGGCGGCACAAGTGTAACCCTCACCGCAACGGGGACGCTCAGTCAAGACAGCAATGCCCCAATTGCGGTGACGTCGACTGGCGCTTCCACGCTGGTACTTCAGGCAGGTACCGGGGACATGACTCTTTCCGGAGGAATTTCCACCGGCACCGGTTCTTTAGCACTCAACGTTGAACTCGACCAACTCAACAACGCAGGCAACAACGTCATCATCAACACCAATCCCATCAACATCAACGGAAGCCTGAAAATTTTCGGCGGTAATGTTTCGCTTGCCTCAGGCATCGGCATCACTGCGGCCAGCGTTCAGATCAGTTCGGGCACTGCCGTGACCAGCCAATCCCTGACGACGGGAGCCATTAGCATCGCCGGCCCCATTGCGACCAACGGCGTCGTGACCACCGGCGGCGCCTTCATCGCCGCCGGAACTTCATTCACCAGCACCACCGGCGGAACCATCAATACCACCGGCACAAGCACCAATGGCGAAGTGGACATAAACCCCTCCGGCGCGGTGAGCATCGGCGCTACGATCACCACCGGATCGGGCGCCAGCGGCGGGGGCGGAATCTACATTGATTACGGCTCCTCCAGCAGCCCGTTGGCGGCGGCCAACGGAACCATCGGCATCAGCGCGGCCATCGCCACCGGCGGCGGAGGCTTCTTTGCCGGCGGAACTACCTTCACCGCCAACACGGGCGGAACGATTACCACCAGCGGCGGAAAAGTGACGATCCAGCCCTCGACCGCCATTGTCGTTGACGCGGCCGTTACTACCGGCGGCGGTGTCTTCAGCTCCACTGGAACATCGTTTACCAGCAACACTGGCGGAACCATCAACACCACCGGCACGACCAACGGCGAAGTCGACATCGACCCCGTCGGTGCAGTTAGCATCGGCGACACAATCACCACCGGATCGAGCAGCGGCGGCGGCATCTACATTGAATACGGCAACTCCGGCAGCGCCGCGCCTGCGGCTAATGGAACCATCGGCATCAGTGCGGCCATCGCCACCGGCGGCGGGAGCTTCTTTGCCGGGGGAACCACCCTCACCGCCAACACGGGCGGAACGATCACCACCACCGGCGGCAAAGTGACGATCGAGCCCTCCACTGGCATTACCATTGACGCGGTCGTCACTACTGGCGGCGGCGGCATCTACCTTGATTTCGGCACGTCCGCCAGCCCGGCGCCGGTGGCCAACGGAGCCATCGCAATCAGCGCGGCCATCACCACCGGCGGCGGAGGCTTCTTTGCCGGCGGAACCACTTTCACCGCCAACACGGGCGGAACGATTGCCACCAGCGACGGCAACGTCACGATCCAGCCCTCGACCGCCATTATCCTTGACGCGGCCGTTACTACCGGCGGCGGTGTCTTCAGCTCCACTGGAACATCGTTTACCAGCAACACTGGCGGAACCATCAACACCACCGGCACGACCAATGGCGAAGTGGATATTGACCCCGTCGGTGCAGTTAGCATCGGCGACACAATCACCACCGGATCGAGCAGTGGCGGCGGCATCTACCTTGAATACGGCCACTCCGGCAGCGCCGCGCCTGCGGCCAATGGAACCATCGGCATCAGCGCGGCCATCGCCACCGGCGGCGGAGGCCTCTTTGCCGGCGGAACCACTTTTACCGCCAACGCGGGGGGAACGATTACCACCAGCGGCGGCAAAGTGACGATCGAGCCCTCCACTGGCATTACCATTGACGCGGCCGTCACTACTGGCGGCGGCGGCATCTACCTTGATTTCGGCACGTCCGCCAGCCCGGCGCCGGTGGCCAATGGAGCCATCGCAATCAGCGCGGCCATCGCCACCGGCGGCGGCAGCTTCTTTGCCGGGGGGACCACTTTCACCACCACCACGGGCGGAACGATTGCCACCAGCGGCGGCAACGTGACGGTCGCGCCTTCCACCGACATTTCGATTGGTGCGACCGTAGATACCAGCGGCGGAGCCTTCACGGCGACCGGCCGCAGCTTCGTGAACAACGCCGCCATTTCTGACGACAGCGTCAGCACGGGCAGCAACAGACTTTACATCAACACGACGTCCAGCTCGGGTGTCCTGGACACGATTAATATCAATGGTGCGTTGACCTGGACCGCCGGAACCGGGCGTGCGGTTGTGATCGAGGGCGGAGGCGACGTTACCGTCGAAGCTACTACCGGAAGCATAACGAGCACTGGGGCATTGCCCATCTCGGTTTATACCACCGCCACCCTCACAACCGGCACCGGCCCCAACTTTATTACCTTCAATGGATCCGTCAGTACGACCGGTGCTTTCGTCGCCGATGGCGGGAATCTCATCGTGGGATCGCCTACCGCGCCCGCCACGCCCGCTGTCTTGACCGCCGGCACCGTCACCATCGACCAGGTGGCAACGGCCGTCAATGGCGATAATGCGCCCGTGTTCAATGGCGCCGTTACCATCCGTGGCCCCGTGGCTACCACCAGCGCTTTCTACGCCGCCGGTACGGTTTCTTTTACCGACAACCAGAACGGCACTGTCAGCACCAGCGGCGGGAGCTTTACCATCGCCAATACCGGCCTCGTTATTTTCGGCGCCGCGATCACCACCGGCGGGGGGATCTTCACCTCAACCCTCGGCTCGTCGTTTACCAGCTCGGGCAGTGGAACCATCACCACCGACACCGGAAACGTGGTCATCACAACCACCGCCGGCGGTGATGGAATTTCAATCGGAGCGGCTATCAACACCCAGGGCGGCGCTTTCACGGCCACCGGTCCAAGTTTTAGCCAATCCGCCGCCATCAGCGATGGCGGAGTGAGCACCGGCAGCAACGGTTTTTCCGTCAACACGACTTCCGGTACGGGGGCCATCACGATCAGTGGCCCAATCAGTTGGGCGGGCGGCGCCGGCGCCGGACGCTCGGTCTTGCTCGAGGGCGCCGGTAGCGTCGACATTACCTCCTCGGGAAGCATCACCGCGACGGATACGTTGGCATTGCCGGTTTCGCTATACAGCACCGGAACCAGCGCCGCGGTCACCGTCAGTGGGATCGTCAACACCACCGGCGATTTTGTCAGCGCCGGGGGAAGCTTCACCATAACGGACCCCTCCGGCTCTCCGGCTCCCACCGTATTGACCGCTGCCACCGTCACCATTAATACCGCCACAGTCACGCCTGACGATATGACTCTCAACAATGGCACCGTCTTCATCAGTGGGCCGGTCGTCACGCATGGCGCCTTCCTTGCCGGCGGCACGGTTGAATTCCTCGATAACGAGGGGGGCTCGGTTACCACTAACGGTGGGGCGTACACGATCACCAATGTCGGACTGGTGACCATTGGCCAGCCGATCACCACCGGCGGCGGAAATTTCTCCTCGGTTGACGGCAGCGGTTTCACCACTGGGACATTTGGGAGCATTACCACCGCGGGCGGAAGCGTCACCATTGCAACCAACACCGCGGATGGAATCAACATTGGGGCGAGCATTAACACCGGCGGCGGTGGATTCTCGGCGACCTGTGAAAGCTTCTCCGCCACGGGCTCGGGGACCATCACGGATGGCGGCGTTGCCACCCCGAACGGCGCCTTTCTGGTGAGCACCAGCGCCGGCAATCAAATCGACTACCTCACGTTCGGCGAGGCGATCGCCTGGGCCGGAGGGACCGGACGCTCGGTGACCATCGAGGGCCCCTATACCATTGACGTCAACGCCGCCATCACGTCGACCGGCACCGTGCCGTTGAAAGTCGTGATTGACTCCACGAACGCGTCCAGCACGGTCAACATCAATTCCGCCGTCAACATTTCCGGCGCGTTCGTCAGCGACGGCGGAGGTTTCACGGTGGCATCGGGCGGTTCCGTGACCGCGCAGACCGTCGCATTGGAGACCAATTCGACTACCCCGGACGGGCAGAGCGTCACGGCCGGCGCAGTGACCATCAACGGCCCGATCGTCACCCACGGCAGCTTCACCGTGGACAGCCCCAGTTTCAGCGAAAGCGCCTCCACGGGCGCCATCACCACCAACGGCGGCGTGGTTAGCCTGACCACCACGGACAGTTCCGCCGGCTCCATCACGCTCGAAAGCCCCGTCATCACCGGCGGCGGAGCATTCAACGTCAACAGCGCTGTTGCGTTCACCAGCAGCGGGTCGGGAACCATCAACACCGGGGGCGGCGCCGTCACGATCCAGGCGGCCGACACCACCAACGGAATCTCGATCGGCGCGATCGTGAACACCGGCGGCGGAAATTTCAGCGCGACTGCGCCAATTTTCACTAATACGGCCGAGATTTCTGACGGCGGGGTGAACGATTCCAATTCCGCAGGTCTCACCATCACCTCGACCGCCGGCGCCATCTACATCGAGGGTCCCATTTCCTGGGCGGCCAGCCACAGCCCCATCACCCTCAGCTACGCCACAAATTATGGCGTCGCATTGGACAGCAGCATCACCGTCAATGATGCCGAACCCCTCGACTTCGCCAACACGTTCATCGCCCTCACCGGATCGGCCACCCTCACCGGCGGAAACATCACCTTGGGCCAGGTGGTCAACGGCATTACCTCCGGTGCGGGGTCGCTGGTCATTCAATCCGCGGGAACAGTCAGCCTTCAGACTATGGGCGGCAACACCAATCCAATCGGTAGCCTGACCGTCACGGGCAATAATTCCGCGCCGCCCGTCACCACGCTCAATGGCAATATTATCTCTTCCGGCAATGTTGACTTTACCGGCACCGTCGTGGTCCCGACGAGCGTTGAAGTCGCCGGGGCCAGTTCTTCCGCCCAAACACTGGAATTTGACGGCACGATTCAAGGGCCTGGCGGACTGGTTGTTGCCGACAACGGGGCGTCCGGTGATGAAATCCGCTTCAACAATAATATCGGCGACCAGACGCCGCTGGCGTTTCTGGAACTCGGCCCCGGCGACCTTGGCCTTGTCGCCTTCCGCTGGGGAAGCGGCCTTCTTCCGCCGGGTGTCCTCGAACAGCAGCCGTTGACGACGATCAACATCGCCTCGGGAGGGAACTTTGAAGACGATGACGTCAGCCCATCCCCCAGGACTTTCTCCTCGCTTAACGCGACGATCGATTCCTACGGGCCACTGACCATCAATATCGGCGCGCCAGCCGCCCCCAACAAATCCAATCTTTACGCCGTCGGCGAGAACGAAAAACTCTCCGTCTACGGAGCCGTGACGATCAATGCCAACGGCGGAACCGTGAAGACCGGGGATATCAGCAATGTCTCGGGGAACCTTACGATCGACGCCTCAACCGTTGAGTTCGTGCTCCGCGGACCCACCACGAGCTCCAAAACCGAAGTGGACACCGGCATGGACCTGATTTCCGGCGGCGAAATTTCCTTGCCGGGCGGCGCGACATATGTCGCCGTCAAGGGATCCAACGGCACCGGATCGTTCGACGTCCCGGGCTTTATCGCGACTGCATTCGATCCGTCCTCGGACATCGCCCGGATCGCCGGACAGCTCGGCACCGCTTTCTCCATCGTGTCCCAGATTTCCCCGTCCGTGTTATTTGGCGGCGACAATCTGCTTTTGGATCTGACGCCCTCGACGCTGTCGGCGACCATCCCGACCTTCGTGCCGCCGATACCCAACGTGTATGACTTCCCGATCTTCGGCGCCGCGCCGCGCGAGATGCTCGTGGCCGGCACGCTGCCTCTCGATTTCAAGGAGGCCTTCCAGCCCGCCTATCCGGGACCCGTGGTCCAGCAGGACCTGAAAGACACAGGCGTCTTGACCCGCGATCCGACCATTGACGAGATTCTCGGCGAAGTCGACACCGGCGCCATCTACAATGATCTGCCCCCAGGCCCCCGTCCCAAGGCTGCGGATTACCGCGCGGCCGCCAACCGCCTCGATCCCAGGAGCGTTCAGGCGTTCCTCACGAAATATACCGAAGTATTCGGAAGCAACCCGCAAAACCGCAAGGTCCAGATGTCTACCGATTTCCAAGCGGCGTGGGATGCCTACGTGAGCCAGAACGTTGCTGGGGCCGTGAGCGGTTCGGGATTCGCCCAATTCTGCGCGTCCACGCCCTCGGCGAGCAACGCTCAGGCCGATCTTCGCCAACTCCACGGACTGAGAGAGCAGCTTGGTACGCTGGGTCTCAGCTACAAGGAGGCCCAGGTGGCGTTCCAGTACAACATCCTCGCCGGCATGTCCGCCAACGGAATGCGTGCCGGCGACCTAGCCGCCGCCGCGGCCAACGCCGGCGGTTCGCATTAAGTGGAAATGCCTCCAAGGGCAGGGAACGCCATTGGCGCGGCCACCGGAAGCTCTTCCCCGGATTTGATGGTGATGGTAAACTCCCCGTCAATTCATTTTTTTGAGGAGACGCCATGAATCGCTTCGCTTCCACTCTCGTCGCCGTCGTGGTCGTGTTCGCCGCTGGACTGCCTGCATTGGCCCAGCTACATAAACTTAGCCCCCACGATACCATCAGCAACGCCATCAGCGGCAATCGCGTGATGATCGTCTATGGCCGCCCGTACACGAAAAGTCCCCGCACCGGAGAAATCCGCAAAATCTGGGGCGGATTGGTTCCGTACGGGCAGGTTTGGCGCACCGGAGCGGACGAAGCGACATTATTGATCACCCAGAAGCCGATCGTTCTGGGCTCAGCCACCATTCCGGCAGGATGCTACAGCGTTTGGACGTTGCCCAACGACGACGGCACCGCAAAGCTCATCATCAACAAGCAGATCGGCCAGTGGGGCGAGGATAGGGGCAATCCCAAAAATGTATACGACGAGGCCAATGACGTCGCGCGGGTCGACCTGAAGAAGTCGGATATGGACGCATCGGTCGATCAATTCACCATATCGATTGAAAAGGATCCCGACGTCAAAGGCGGCGGATTGATCAAATTGAAGTGGGAGAAGACGCAATACGCGGTCGCCTTCGCTCTCGCCAGCTAATACGACTGCATGAAAACCGCCATCCGTATTCGGCGTCTTGGCAGCAGCCGCTGGCATGTGCTCCTCGCCAGCGCGTGCATTCTTCTGCTCGTGTGCGGCATGGCGCGCGGCGCGCAGCCCGCTCCCGCCGCCGTTTTGCAGGAGCTGCGCAGTTTTGACCAGTTGGGCAGCGTGCTGTACGTCGCGGCCCATCCTGATGATGAAAACACACAACTGATCGCCTACCTGGCGCGCGGCCGGAACTACCGCACAGCCTATCTTTCCCTCACGCGCGGCGATGGGGGCCAGAACGTGCTGGGGCCGGAACTCGGCGTGGAACTGGGCGTCATCCGCACCCAGGAATTGCTGGCCGCCCGAAGCGTTGATGGCGGCAGACAATTCTTCACCCGCGCGATCGACTTCGGTTTTTCCAAGGACTATCGCCAGACCCTTCAGGTCTGGGACAAGCAGCAGGTTCTGGCTGACATTGTCCGCGTCATTCGCACTTTTCGCCCGGACGTGATGGTGACGCGCTTTTCCACTATTCCCGGCAACACGCACGGGCACCACACGGCTTCTGCGATTCTGGGGCTTGAAGCGTTTAAGCTCGCCGGCGATCCCAAGGCGTTTCCGGAGCAATTGACCGATCTGACCGCCTGGCAGCCAAAACGTATTTTCACCAACGGATTCGGAATTGGCCTGCGGGGTGGAGGCGGAGGGGCGACCACTCGGCCGCAGGCAAATATCGTGCGAATCAATGTCTCGGGAACCGATCCGGTTACGGGCATGTCGTTCGCTGAACTGGCGGCACGCAGCCGATCGATGCACAAATCCCAGGGTTTCGGCAATTTCGTCGGCGGCCCGGGCCGCGGTGGTCCGACAAGAGTCGAGGCCTTTCAACTCCTCGACGGTGAGCCGGCCGTGCAGGACATCATGGATGGGATCGACACCTCCTGGAAGCGTCTTTCCCTGGGCGCGATCGGAGAACTGGCCGATGATCTGATCGCTAAATTCAACAGTCAGGATTTGTCGGCCAACGTACCGGCGCTTCTGGAGATCAAGAAGCAATTGGCCGTAGTGCCGGCTGATCCGATCATCGACGAGAAGCGTTCGCTTCTCGATCACCTCATCGCCGAATGTCTGGGACTCGAAGTGGAAACCACGGCGCCTCAGGCGGAAATCGTGCCAGGGGAGGTCGTTAAATTGCATCAGAGGGTTACGTTGGATTCGGCTTTTCCAGTGAAATGGGTGGATGTTCGATTTCCAGGCATTGACAAATCTGAGGTGCGCGATCTGTCGATTGCATCGGGCGCGAGCCGGCCGGCGACAAGCGATTCGGCTATTGCAATTCCCGTCACCACTCCCGTGAGCCAGCCCTATTGGCTTCGTGAACAAGGGACGGCCGGGATGTTCCGCGTGGATGATGCGAACCTCATCGGCCGGCCGGAAAATCCACCGGCTTTTCCCGTTCAATACGATTTCGAAGTCGGCGGGCAGACGTTGGTTGTGCCGAACGAGCCGGTGGCGGTCGCCAGCGACTCGACCGGGAAGCAGACCCGCCGACGGTTGGACGTGATTCCGCCGGTTTCGCTGAAGTTTGTTTCGGACGTTCAGCTTTTCGCGCCGGGTTCGCGGCGCACGGTGACGATTCTCCTCACCGCCTATCGTCCCCAATGCAGCGGGACTCTGAAACTGATCGCGCCTCCCGGCTGGCAGATTATCCCGGCCAGTCAATCATTCCGCCTCTGGTCGCTCGGCGAGCAAGCCAGTCTCACCTTCACCGTCACGGCATCGGCCCAGCCGGCCGTCGCAACGATCGTGGCCGACGCGACGATCGGCGGATCCCATTTCAACAATCAACGCATTGAGATTCAGTACAACCATCTCCCCTTCATCCTGCTTCAGCCGCCGGCCCGCCTCACGGCGGTCGCGCTCGATTTAGCCATTCGCGGCCATTCGGTCGGATATATCGCTGGCGCGGGCGACAACACCGCGGACGCCTTGCGGCAAATGGGATATGCCGTCACCGAACTTCAGGCCAATGATCTGACTCCGGCCAAGCTGCACGATCTGGACGCCATCGTGATCGGCGTTCGTGCGTTCAACGTCAGGACCGACCTGGCGGCGCATTTGCCGGACATTTTCGCATACGTCGCAGCCGGCGGGACGGTGGTTTGTCAGTACAACCGGCCTGATGGATTGAAAGCGGGCAAGATCGCCCCATTTGATCTGGCGATATCCCAGCAGCGCGTGACCGATCCGAACGCCGCGATGACGTTTTTGGCGCCCGATCACCCGGTTTTGAACTCGCCCAACAAAATCACCCAAGCCGATTTCGCCGGCTGGGTGCAGGAGCGCGGAACCTATTTTCCAAACCGCTGGGACGATCATTTTGTCCCGATCCTGGCGTGCAGCGATGCCGGCGAAGCGCCGCTCAAGGGCGCGTTGCTGGTCGCTCGTAGCGGCAAGGGATATTTCGTCTACACCGCGCTGACGTTCTTCCGCCAACTCCCGGCTGGCGTGCCCGGGGCATATCGGCTGCTGGCCAATATCGTGTCGCTGGGGAAATAGAGGCTCCAATGTCCGAGTCCGAGCCTGCTGACGATTCGACCGGTTTGCCGATCGTCGGCACCTGGCCCAGAGTCTATCTCCTGGTCGTGTTGGCGTTCATCGTCTGGGTCGTAGCGCTGGTTATCCTGGAAAGGACGTATTCGTGAACGCGCTCGATTACGCGGTCCTTCTGAGCACGATGCTCGGTATTGCCGCGTTTGGAATCTGGCGCACCCGCGGCCGGCGCGACCTCAGTGGGTATCTCAAAGGCGCGGGGAACACAAAATGGTTCGTGATCGGGCTGTCCGTCATGGCCACGCAGGCCAGCGCCGTCACGTTTCTTTCCACGCCGGGGCAGGGATATCAGGATGGGCTCGGATTCGTCCAGAACTATTTCGGAGCGCCGTTCGCCCTGATCGTTATTTCCATGTTCTTTTTGCCGATTTATCGCAGACTGAACGTCTATACCGCCTACGAGTTTCTCGGGCGGCGATTCGACAAAAAAACCCGCCTGCTGGGAGCGGCGCTGTTTCTGTTGCAGCGCGGAATAGGCGCCGGAATCACCATCTATGCGCCGGCCATCGTGCTTTCGGCAGTATTCTCCTGGCGGTTGGATTTGACGATCCTGCTCAGCGGGCTGGTGGTGATCGTCTATACCGTTGCCGGCGGCAGCGACGCGGTGACCCTGACGCAAAAATATCAGCTCGGCGTCATCTTCGCGGGAATGCTCGCGGCGTTTTGCGTGTTGCTCGCCAAGCTCCCGCCGTGGCTTTCCTTCTCCGATGCGCTGACCGTCGCCGGTGGAATGCACAAGCTGAACGCGGTTGATTTCTCGGTCAGTCTCAAGCCGCGATATACCTTTTGGTCGGGGCTGATCGGGGGGACGTTCCTGGCGCTTTCATATTTCGGCACCGATCAATCACAGGTTCAGCGGTACGTATCCGGCGCCAGCTTGCGGGATAGCCGACTAGGGCTGATGTTCAACGCGATGTGCAAAATCCCCATGCAATTGTCCATCTTGCTGTTGGGGGTGATGCTTTTCGTTTTCTATCAGATTCAGCCGCCGCCGATCGTTTTCAATGAATCGGCCTGGAAGGGCCAATTGCAGCATGATGCGGATCATCATCTTCAAGCTCTCCAGGGGCAGTTCATGGAGATTCAGGCCCAGAAGCAGCAACTCGTCCGCGCCTGGCTGAAGGCAAAGCACACCGCCGCCGAAGCGCCGGCGCGCGACAAAGTGCTGGCGGCCGGCGCCGCGGCCGAAAAACTCCACGAAGACGCGAAACAGGCGATCGGCGGCAAAGCCAACGAGGCGGATTACGTATTCATCACGTTTATCCTGAAGTATCTGCCCCATGGGCTGATCGGCCTGCTGGTTGCGGCGTTCTTCGCCGCGGCGCTGTCGTCCAAGGCGGCGGAACTCAATGCCCTGGCATCGACAACGACCGTCGATTTCTACCGCCACGTCATCCACCGCCAGGCCAGCGATGCCCATTACGTCGTCGCTTCCAAATGCTTCACCGTCTTTTGGGGGTTGGTGGCCCTGTCGTTTGCGCTCTTCGCCAACATGGTGGAGAACCTGATCCAGGCTGCGAACATCGTCGGCTCGGTGTTCTACGGCGTGCCCCTGGCCTTGTTCCTCGTCGCGTTCTTCATCCCTTTCGTCGGCGGTGACGAGGTGTTCTTCTCGGCGATCTTATCCCAGGCGCTCGTGATCTTCCTCTACTTTAGACTGAACATCAGCTATCTCTGGTACAATTTGATCGGGTGCGCAGTTTGCGTGCTTCTCAGCATTGTTCTTCGGCTGTTGTTTGGTGGCCGTAACTCTTCGTCCCAGGCGCTGTCCACGTCAATATGACCGTCTCTCCCGTCATCTGCTTTGGCCAGCAACCCTGCGGAATATTTCCCAAGCGATTTTTGTTCGCGAAGATGCAAGCCGCCCGGCGGCTGCGGGACCAGATCGGCGGCCAGATCGTCTTCTTCTACCACGACAGCGATCACGATCCGCGCGAAACGAAGACCCGTCTGCGCCATCGAAAAAACGGCGAGCCGTTCGACACCAACTTTACCTTCGAAAACAAGCTCCAACGGAAATTCTCGCCGCTGTTCCTCAAGCGGGTTATGGCGGATTGGAAGGCCAAAACGGCGCTACAATTGCCCGCGTTTGTCGATCGGCGATTGGTTGAAGCCTTTGCGGCATGCCAGGAACGCGACGTTGCGGGTTTTTGCCTGGAAATGTATCGCCGCATGGGATTGCTCCAGGGGATGCGCGTGGAGCGATCCAGCGATCCGGATTTCCGAGCGGCCGCGTGCGAAATCAGCGATTTCTTTGTCGATGTGCCCTACCAAGCGGAAATCGTGCGCGCCCGCTGTGTCCGCGGCGAACTCAAGCTTCATGAGGGCGGCGACGCTTACCTTACGCTTCCACCGGTCCCGTTCGACAAGAGGCAAATCAGCCCCACGCGCGACGCCCGGCTGCGATGGATGCAATCGGTGATTCACTGCACGCATTACGTCTCCGGGGCCGGCGAACAGCTTTACATGAAAAAAGACGAGGCGCCGGAGATCGCTTACGTGAATCGTGATACCATAGATCGTCCCAATGAAGCCTACACCGAACTCGCCTGAGCTTGCGCCGTTGCTGGCCTTCGGCGCCCACCCGGACGACATCGAATTCGCCTGCGGGGGCGTCGTCGCCAAGGAAACCCGCGCGGGCCGGGCGGCGCATTTCGTGGTCTGCTCGCGCGGCGAAGCCGCCAGCCATGGAACGCCCGAGCTGCGCGCGATTGAAGCGGAAAAATCCGCGAAGATTCTCGGCGCGACCCTCCAGTTCATTGAACTCGACGGAGATGCCCGGCTGGAAATCCGCACCCGGCACGCGATCGCGCTGGCGCAAATCATCCGCGCCGTCCGCCCGGGAATTGTTCTGGCCCCAAGCCTGATCGAGAATCAGCATCCCGACCACCCCAAGCTGGGTCGTCTCGTGCGCGATGCCGCGCGCTTGGCGCGCTATGGTGGATTCGAGGAATTGCGCGGACACGCGGCCCACCCGATCGATCTCCTGCTTCACTATGCGATTACGGCCGAGGTGGAGCCGAAAGACGTGACGCCGCTGCTGATCGACGTCTCCGAAGCGGAAGTTCTGGCTGCATGGACCGCGGCGATGGCGGCGCATGCCTCACAGTCCGCCACTCGCGATTATCAGCAGCTTCAGTTGACTCGCGCCAAATTGCATGGCTTGAGCGCGGGCGTCGAGTACGCGATTCCCCTCTTTTCCAGCGATCCGATTGTCTTGGATTCGCTGGCACGGCTTGGCAGGGGGGCCAGAAGCTTCTGACATGCCGAGCGAAAACCCCCTCAAGATCGGAATCACTTGTCATCCCACCGTGGGCGGGAGCGGGGTATTGGCATCGGCCTTGGGTGAAGAATTGGCTCGCCGCGGACACGAGGTGCATTTCATCAGCTATCAGCGCCCTTTTCGCCTTCCCGCCGGAGATTCGCCCATCCGGTTTCATCGGGTGGGAATCACGGACTATGGCCTGTTCAAATACCCGGATTACACGCTGCCGTTGTCGGTGAAGATGGCGGAGGTGAGCCGCGATTTTCATCTGGACGTTCTGCACGTTCATTACGCCGTTCCGCACGCCACCGCGGCGATCCTGGCGCGCTCGATGCTTCCGGCCGATAGTCGGCCGCGCTTGGTGACGACGCTCCACGGCACGGATACGACGCTGCTGGGCCGCGACGCGGATTACGGACCGGCCATTCGTCATGCCCTGGAATGCTCCGATGCGATCACCGCCGTTTCAAGCTATCTGCGCCGCGAAACGCTCGGCCTTTTTGCCATCGACCGGCCTATTGAGATGATTCACAATTTCTTTTCGCCGCGCCCGGCCAGGCGATCGCCCCAGCAAGTTCGCCAGGAATTGGGTTTACGCGACGAAGTATTGCTGCTGCACTGCTCGAATCTTCGGCCGGTAAAGAGAATCGATCTGCTTCTGGAAACGGTCGCCCGCATCCGGCCGCGCGAATCTTTCAAGCTGGTGATTCTGGCGGGCGAGGATTTTTCGCCGTTCCAGTACGAGGTGCAGCGGCTTGGGCTTGTGGATCGCATCGTCGTCCGCCATAAAGTCAGCGAAATCGAGGACTATCTGCAAGTGGCCGATCTGGCATTGTACACCTCCGATATGGAGAGTTTTTGCCTGGGAATTTTGGAATCCATGTGCTTTGGCTGTCCGAGCGTTTCCACGCGCGTGGGCGGAATCCCGGAAGTGGTGGAAGACAACGTCACCGGCCTTCTAACCCCGCCGGGCGACGCCGACGGCTTAACCCAAGCTCTCCAAAGTCTTATTCAGGACGCTCCTCGCCGCCAAGAAATGGGCCGGGCCGCGCAAATCCGCGCTCGGCGGTATTTCTCGGCCGACGTGATCGTACCGATGTACGAATCGCTTTATCGCCGTGTCCAATCACCCAAATAAATGCGACATTGTGCGAAGCCTTGCAAATAGTCCCGCGCATTTCGGGAATTGCGCGGAACTAATTTCCATCTCGCGCGTCTGATCCCCAGGTACGCCTGGCGTGGAAGCACGAGCACAGTTGACGGAGGACTCTCATGTCGGCATTTCGAGCGGTCGCGGCGGGGGCGATTGGGGCGATGGTCGTTGCGGCGTTCGTTGTGGCGGGCCAGAACAACGCGCAGGGCGTTGCCGACGGCCGCTATCTCGGACATCTATCGACGGACAAACCGATCTATCGGGCGGGGGAGCGCGTGTACCTCCGCGGAGTCATACTTGGGGCGCTGGATCACGTGCCGCTGGCGGCCGACGGCTCGGGCTACGCAATGCTCCAGATTACCGGGCCCAAAGGCGAGCAACTCTTCAGCCAGGGCACTCAAGTCCAGGACAGCGTGGCGGGATTCAACTGGGACGTGCCCGCCGACGCCAGCGGCGGCCGGTATACGGCCACCATGAGTTTCCCCGCCAACGGATTTCCGCCGACGAAACGCGAATTTGAGGTCCGGGCGTTTCGCGCTCCGCGGCTCAAGGGAGAGATCGTATTCTTGCGCGATGGATTCGGACCCGGCGATACGGTCAGAGCATCTCTCCACGTGGAGCGAGCCGAAGGAGGATTACCGGCCGGCGCCAAGGTGTCGGCCAGCGCCATCGTCGACGGGAAAAATGCGTACAGCGGCCAAACCACGGTTGATTCGGCGGGGAATTGTGCAGTTGAATTCGCGCTCCCCACTCGTATCGAGCGCGGCGACGGAACGCTTTCGTTGGCGGTGGCCGACGGCGGAGTGATCGAGCCGATCGCAAAGACGATTCCAATCCTGCTCAACACGGTCGACATCTCGATCTACCCCGAGGGGGGAGACCTGGTGGCCGGTTTGCCTTGCCGGGTTTATGTTGAAGCTCGCACCCCCGCCCAGAAGCCGGCCGATCTGGTGGGCGAGGTCATCGACTCGCGGGGCAACGCCGTCGCGAACGTCACCACCGAACACGAAGGACGCGGCCGATTTCTCCTGACCCCAGAGGAAGGCCAGACCTACGCCATCAAGCTATCCCAGCCCTCGGGAATCACGCGCTCGTTCCCGCTGCCGAACGTCAAAGCGAGCGGCGTCGTGCTGCGGTCCACGACGGACGTGACCGGCGGGGCCGACGCCGTCAAGCTTGAAATCGCCGCAACGGCGGCTGGGTCGTATACCGTCACCTTGTCCAAACGCCAGACCGAAGTGGCCTCCACGGGAGTCAAGATCATTCCCGGCCAGACGGCGCAGGTTGCTCTTACGCCGCCGGGCTGGGCCGACGGCGTGCTGGTGGCGACAGTGAAAGATGCCCAGGGCACACCGGTTGCCGAGCGGCTGATTTTCCGCAACAGCGCCAAAGCGCTGCACGTCAAAGTCACCACCGATCGATCCGCATACACGCCGGCCGATGCCGTGACGGTTACGCTCTCCACCACGGACGATGCGGGCAGGCCGGTCGCGGCCGTCGTGGGTGTGACGGCGACGGACCAGGCCGTGCTGCGCATGCCGGAAAAGCGAGACCGCGCTCCACGGCTGGGCGCGATGGTTTTGTTGGAAGATGACGTAAGAGAACTAGCCGATGCCGAGATTTATCTCGACCCGAACGATCCCAAGGCGAATTTAGCGACCGATCTGCTATTGGGCACGCAGGGATGGCGGCGGTTTGCCACGGTCGATTCGCCCAAATTCCTCGAAGCGTACGGCGACGCGGCGCGACGGGTACTGGGGGACGTTCAGCCAGTCATTCAGACTTACCGCGCGGTTGGCGGCTTTGGCGGCGGAGTGATGGATGAAAACCGTTTGGGCCGGATAGCGCCGGGAGACGCGGTTTTTGCCCTGGCGGCCCCGCGGGCGGCCGCAATTGGTCGACCAGAGGTGCAACCACCCGCCAACGTGCCGATGGATGCTCAGGTTCAACTGGACGATAAGCGGCTCCTCCCCTTCGCCGCCAGATCCAAATTGGGCCAGAACGTGCTGCCCGCAGAGGTGATGCGAGTCTACGCCCACGATCTGCGTCCGGACCGGGCCAGTGACGATCGCATCGATTTTGCCGAGACGGTCTATTGGTCTGCGGGGGTCAAGACCGACGAAAAAACCGGGACGGCCACGGTCACGTTTCATCTGAATGATTCCGTCACCAGCTTCGACGTTACGGCCGACGCATTCGACGCATCGGGCGAATTGGGCGATGGGAACGCGACGATCACCGCGTCCCAGCCGTTCTACGTCGAGCCGAAACTGCCGCTGGAAGTCAGCAGCGGCGACGTGATTCATCTGCCGATCGCGGCCGTCAACGGCACGCAAAACACTCTGGACAACGTCACGTTCACCCTCACCGGCGGACAGGGCATGAGCATCTCGCCGGTCGATACGTTCAGCTTGCCCGCGGGCCTGCGCATTCGGCGGTTGGTCGATGTTCACATCGGCGAGGTTCCGGGAACATGGGATTTTGTATTGCAGGCACAAGCCGGTTCGTTCTCCGATCGGGTGACGCGAACCCTGGTTGTGAAGCCGCTGGGATTTCCGACGGAGATCGCCAAGGGCGGGCTGCTCAATGCCGGCAGCCGCGTCGTGCACGTGATACGCGTTCCCGATTCATTGGTCAGCGGGAGCGTGAAGACCTCCGCGGCGCTATATCCGACGCCGCTGGCCAATCTCACCGAGGCCCTGCAGCGGCTGCTCCAGGAGCCTTATGGGTGCTTCGAGCAGACCAGTTCGACGACCTATCCGCTGGTCATGGCGGATCAGTATTTCACGACGCATAGCGGCATCGACCCGGCGCTGATTTCCCGCAGCAACGAGTTGCTGGACAAGGGTTACGCCCGCCTGAGGGGTTTTGAGTGCCAGAACAAAGGGTACGAATGGTTTGGCGAAGATCCGGGACACGAATGCCTGACCGCTTACGGCCTGTTGGAATTCACGGACATGTCGGCGGTGCGAACCGTGGACCCGGTGATGCTGCAAAACACGCGGAAATGGCTGCTGGCACGGCGCGACGGCAAGGGCGGATTCACCCATGAACGCCGCGCCTTGCACACCTGGATCGCCGACCCCGGCTGCGCCAATGGGTATTGCACCTGGGCACTGCTCGAGACGGGCCAGACGGGCCTGGACGCGGAAGTGAAATGGTTGGCGGAGCACGCGCAAGCCGATTCCAACAGCTATGTCAAAGCATTGGCCGCCAACGCGCTGTTCCTGGCCGGCGACAGGGCGGGCGCCAAGCAATTCATGGATCAACTGGCCAACTTGCAGGACAAGGACGGTCACGTGCGCGGCGCCACCACCACCGTCGTCGGCAGCGGCGGAGAAAGTTTGGAGATCGAAACCACTTCGCTGGCGACGTTGGCATGGCTGCGCGATCCGGCCTACGCGGGAAACGTCGAGCAGAGCATCCGCTACCTGGCCGACTCCTGCCAGGCCGGCCGTTATGGGTCCACGCAATCGACCGTGCTGGCGTTGCGCGCGATTGTCGCATATGACAAAGCCCGCGCGCATCCGACGGCGGCTGGCAAGGTTCAGCTCTTTGTCGATAACCAAAGCGTTGGGGATGCGATGGCGTTCGATGCAACCACCACCGGCGCGATCAAGCTGCCCGATTTCTCGCAGAAGCTGACCCCCGGCGAGCATTCGGTCGAACTGAGGATGACCGATGGCTCCGATCTCCCTTATGCCGTCACGGTTTCATTCAACAGCGTTACGCCGGCGTCGTCGGATCAGTGCAAGCTGACGATGACCACGGCGCTGGCTGAGGACCATGTGACCGAGGGCGACGCGACGGAAGCCCGCGTGACGCTCACCAGCCGCGCGGCCGATACGCTCCCGACGCCGATCGCGATCGTCGGCCTGCCCGGCGGTCTGGAGGTCCGGCACGATCAGCTCAAGGAACTGGTCAAAGCCGGCCGCATCGCCGCCTACGAAGTACGTGGCCGCGAGGTGGTCCTCTATTGGCGCGACATTCAGCCCAATCAGACGATCGAAGTTCCGCTAAGCCTGATGGCCGCGATCCCCGGCGAATACACCGGCCCGGCCAGCCGAACTTACCTGTATTACACCGACGAGTTCAAGCAATGGCTGCCCGGGATGAAAGTGACGGTTGCGGCGAAGTAGGGGGCCACCACCGGTCTTATGAAGACAACCGCAAGTTCATTGCTTACCCGCCAACTGCACTACCGTTTCCATTCCGGGCGCCGCGCCTGCGGGGTTGGTGAAAATGCGTTGGCCGGTAAGAATCCCGGTGCGCTTATCGTATCGGTCGTCCGATCCTCCGCTGCTGTTGGCCGCCTCGATGATGACGGAATCTCCGTCCGAGCGAAGCACGTAAGTCTTCATTTGCGTCGGTTTGTCGGTGTCGAATACATCGCCTTGTTTCATCCCGTCCAGGGCCGATGGCGGAATCCAAAGGCCCACGAAGGAATAGCGCCCGAATTCCGTCTCTGAATGGGAAGGGCGAGGCGCAAACCCCGGCGTCTGGATGGCGCTGGCGATGCCCACCTTGTACCAACCGGCGCCGTGCCCTTCGATGTCGAGGTCGATCTGCAGGGGAGTTCCGCTGGGAGCGCCAATCATCTTCTGTACGCCCCGGTAATGCAGCGAGCGAATGGACGTGATGGAATCGGGCATCGGCTCGTGCGCCCACGGCACGGAAATGTCCCTCGCCTCAACAAAATCGCTCTGGGTCAGAGTCGTATCTTCGGCATTTCCCGCTCCCAGCGCAGATTGCTGCGGCGGCGCTCCGTGGGAAACCGTCGCAAAGTGCAGCAGGCCTCCCGTGTGCAAATCAAAAATCTGACACTTGTAAACATCGTTGCCCTGCCAATCCAATCGAACCGCATCGAAGGCCGCATTGGCGTTATGCCACTGGATGCGCCGAACCAACAATCCATGGGCGGGATCGCTCTGCATCGCCGCCAATTTCGCCGGGGGTTTCCATCGTTCGTTTTCGTCAATCGTCGAAACGCTCTGCGCGCCGTACCCCGCAAGCGGGACAGGCGCGGCATAACCGGCTGCCTGGGAAAACGCGAAGCCCTGATTGTTGAGCAGCGCATGATCGCCGTCGATACTTGAAATAACGCTCACGCTCAGACCCGACGCACTGGTGGCTTCCGGGCGCCGGTCGCGCGAAAAGCGGTTCCCGTTTTGGTCGACCCAATTCCCATCGGGGTCCTGCGTGTATTGCCATTGGGATCCCGGCATGAACCAGACTTCCCAGGTGGTGGTGATGCGCAGTCCTTCGTGTATCCATGGCAGCGCATTTGGATTCGTCTGCGATGGCGTTGCTGGTGATGGCGAGGCCGGCCACGCCGAATACTGCGCCGCTGCGCCGCGCGGCCAGGACGCCGTCGCCGCGATCGCAAAAATCGCGGAAAGGATTCCTGCCGGGTGAGATCGCTTGTCCATATATTCCTCCGAAAACAACGGAGGCATTATGATTGAAAATGGCGTAACGGACCAGTGCGTGTTCGAGGAACTAGAACATGCTCTAATTCTGACTTGAGCGCAACGCTCAGCATTCACGCCGGACGACCACGATAGTTTGATCGTCGTCCGGTTCGAGTTTCGCCTGCCACTTCTGAACGGCGCTGCGAAGGGTGGCGATGATCGCGGGGAGCGGTTGGCCGGCGGTTTTTTCCAGGATTTCCTTGACGCGTTCGACGCCGAACATTTGGCCGTCGGGGGCGTGGGCTTCGAAGATTCCATCGCTGAAAACGACCAGCGAGCCGCCGGGCGCGAGCAGCAGGGAGGGGCTGGGCGGATCGAAGAAGCAGTCGGGTTGAATGCCCAGGGGCAGGCCGGTGGAGTCGATTGCGAGCATTTCGGAGCCGGGGCCGGGGCTCCAGTACATGGGGCCGTGACCGGCGCTCGACCAATCGAGAGTTCCATCCGGGCCAAGGAAGCCGAGAAACGCGGTGACGAAACGGTTGGGCTCGAGATCGTCGGCGAGCCGGCGGTTGACGCGGTCGAGCAAGCCCTGGGGATGCGATTCAAATTCGCAAAGCGATCGGCAAAGCGTGCGGACCTGGGAGACGACCATGGCGGGAGCCAGGCCGTGACCGGAAGCATCGGCCAGAAGGATGGCGAGTCGGCCGTCCTTCAATTGCCAGAGGTCGTAGCAGTCGCCGCCAGTGACGCTGGCGGTGAGCGCCCAGCCCTCGGCTTCGAGGCCGACGATCTTGGGGGCTTTCGTGGGGATGAGCGCGACTTGGACCTGGCGGGCGAGGTCCATTTCCTTGCTGATGACGGCAACCTCTGTCGCGACGCGGTGGCGCTCGATGCTCTCAATAATCAGGCGGTCGAGCGTACAGCCGGCCCACACGGTGAGCATGGCGACGGAAGGACCGGCCAGGCCGACGATCCATTTGTGCCAATCAAACAGGATATATCCGTTGAACAGCGCGTATCCGAGGAGAAGCAAAAGGACCAGGACCGAGGCGCGCAGAGGTTGAAAGCGTCCCTGCACCGCGGCGGCGGCCATGCCGAATAGGATTGTCAGCAGGACCGTTACCCAGGCGGGCGCCATTCGCCACCAATTGCCGGTCAGGACGGCATTGACGATGACGCCATGCACGACGACGCCTGGGCAGTGAAGGTGAAGGCTGGTGCTGACCTGGTCCTGAAAGCCGGTGGCGGTAAAGCCGATGAGCACGCCTTTGCCGCCGATTTGGGAGGCGAGCCATCGCCTTTGGGTGTCGATCTGAGTGCGAAGCTGATGACTTTGTGCGACGGCGTATTTGAGCGCGTCCCGGGCATCGTACAAATTGACCTTTTGGGCCCGGTCTTCCGAACTCAGATCCTTGTCGGGATGCTGGGCGAAATAGTCGAGCCAGCCGGAGCCTTTCAAATCGTCGAGTGTTACATCCGCCCTGTTTTCGCGGGCGATGGTGTCTAGCGGATCGGGCAGGGCGGCGGCGTACTTTTTCGCAAGCGAAGGATCGACGCTTGCGAGAATGTTGGAAATCGCCAGATCGATGGCGGCGCTGTCCTTGGCGATCTTCCTTTCGGAGGTGCAAATGTCCCAGATGCTGGCGATGGAGATATGGGCAGCGGGATTGAGATGGGCGGGCCAGTCGTACATGGTTTCCCAATCCCGGCCGCCGAACCAGGGAAGGGCCGCGATCAGCGGAACGTCACGGCCCAGCACCTTGGAATGATACGTATACGTGGGGATTGAAATGGCTCCGGCGGGCGCGGGGATGACGATGTTGGAGCCGTCGAACCGAACCGCCGCCGGATCGGCGCCCAGCATGACGCACGCGGTGGCCAGCCCCATCTGGGGATACAGACGCTGGTTGTATTCGACAAACAGCGGGATGGCGCGAATGGTTGCGTTGTCGAAGATGTCGTAATTGGCGAATGCGCAGCCGGCGGCGACGTTGCTGAACATGGAAAGGGGCACGACGTTGAAAATACCCTCAGCCGGTGGAGCCGCCAGAGTCTGGCGGGGAGCGCCGAATCGATAGACGGCGCGCTCGGCGCTTGCGACCTGATATTGGTCCAAAAACAAGTTTCGCAAGGGTGAATTCTCGTCGGGATCCCTGTGGGGCAGGAGGCGTTTGAACAATGCGTCCCTGGCAATCTCGCCAGTCCTGTCCAACTCGCCGTCGATTCTCGATTTCATTGCCTGGCGTCTGGAAATGATAAAAAGCTCGTTCAACGCCTGTCCGGCGAGCGGTTCCTTGCCGGAATCCTTCAATCGCTTATTAAGTTCCTCGGGCGTCATTTCCAGATTGCCGGCGAGCCAATTGACGGGCGCCGATGGACTTGCCGATTGGGCTTCGCCGGATTCCAGTTTGAAGGAAGCGGCCAGGACGGTGTTTCCACATTTGCGCAGGGCCTCGGCCAGGTCGGCATCATCGTCAATGGTCCGCAACTTGCCGCCCGGCTCCTGGATCAACCGCGGCTCCTGAGGTTCGGAGAAGAGGATGTCCAGCCCGACGGCGCTGGGCCCGGCGCGATGGACTTCGTCGAGAATCCGGGCCAGATCTTCCCGCGGCCAGGGCCAGCGGCCAAGGGCGTCGGGGGAGACGGAGGCATCGTCGATGTCGAGATGGACGAAACGGTTGGTAGGCGCCGGCTCGGCAAGCTGGCAGTGAATGGCACGCTGGTCGTAGAGCCAGTATTCGAGGGAATCGAGCAGGCCGAATGCATGCACGGCCAGCACGATGAGCGTAAGGAGTGCGCCGATGACGAGGCTTCGGGAGAACACCCGGCGTTCGAGACGGGTCATATCGGGTCAGGCGATGTCCATAGCTTCGCCGGAGAACCGGGAGATGTAAACATCCGGGCTATTGGCGTCGGCGGCGCGCCATCAAGCCGATGACCCCAATCAGCAAAAGGGAAGCCTCAGCGGGTTCGGGAAGGTAGGAGGTGGTGATCGTGCCATCGCCAGGGTTTGTGGTATCGATGTCGCCCGCGGGGTCCTCAATGGTGATGGAACCGTCGGGGCCGCCGGATGCGCTGTAGAGATCGGGGACGATGACTGGGTTGCCCGAGAGTGAAACGAGATTGAGTTGGAAGAAGTCCTGATCTACGGTGATCGGCAGGGCTAGGTTCTTGTCGCTGGAAATAAGCGAAAAGGTAATATCATCCACTGCGCCGGCTTCGACGCCGTTGGGCGCGGGGTCGGTGGATGGCGTAATTGTGTCCACCGTGGGGTCCGAGGTTGCCTGCACAAGGTAATAGCCAATTGTGTCCATGACCTCAAAGCTGGTGACCTGAAAAGGGGTGATGCTTTCGACGCTATAGCCGAGACGGTATCCCGGATCGGTCAAGGATGTGTCTACTGAGGGATCGATGGCCAGCTTGTATTGAGTGGGATCGTAGGTATTGTCCAGCACACCGCTGATGGGGATGTAATCGCTGAGCGTAGGGTCTGGGGTAACCGGGTCGGTTTCCAGCTTCCAGATATTGCTGCTGCTGGTAGGCTGAAGCCCGACGCTGGTGTTGACCTCGTGGAGTTTCACCTCCAGAGCCGCTTGCGCGACGGAAGCCAACGAAAGGCAAGAACCAACCAAAACTATCGAAAGCCGACGTGCCATGAACATAGTATTCTCCCTACCGGACATTCCACACAAGCCCAATTTATATAAGGGTTAATCTAAAGGCGGATCGGCGCGAATCAAGGAAAATCTTGACGGAATTTCAAGAATTTTGCTTCGTGATATGCGACATTGCTGGTTATCATATACGACTCTGACCGCAGTTCTGCGCATTGGAGAAGGCTTGGGGATGTTTGTTCCAACCGGTCGCGCGGAGGGAGTGCCTATTGCGGATTAATGCTGTCGCGCTGTTTTGGCGCCGATAGCCAGCGCATGAACGGCGGGCGCAAAGGAGGCGGAATTTACGCCGGGTGGATTGATGCCGGGGTTGGGATTTCCGGCCGGATCGTCGGGGATGATCTGGTCGATCAACGGCTGGTCCGGAATGAGGACGAGGGAGCCGGAAAACTGCCCCGGACCGAGGGTGCGCGTTTCCTGAGTGCTCTTGATGAGGGTGACGCCATCGCTGGCGAAGTAGAACATCTCCACCGGCTGGCCGTTTTCAAAGACGTTGAAGGTATATGAGGTGGGGACGCCGGAGATGAACTGCGCGCCGATTCCATAGAGACCGGTGGGGTGTGATCCGAGCCAGTAGGCGATTTCTTCACCGCCGGCGGGGCCGCCGAGGTCGTCGTAGGGAATGTGCCCGCCGCTGGGGGAATTCTGCATGCCGTAACCCGGATAGAGGAATTCGACTTTCTGGAATCCGTTGGCGATGTTCGTGAGGGGATCGCCGGGATCGACGCCGACTTCGAGATTCAGATTGGCATTGCCGGTCCAGCGGAGCACAAAATCGAGGGACCCGGGAACAGTGGCGGCAAGCTCGGAGTCGTAGGAGGGCCTGCCGCCGGAGACGGTTTCGATGCCCGAAATTGGGTTATACGAGATGACCGCGCCGCGGGCGACTTCCGTGGCAAGCAGTGCGGCGTCGGTGGCGGTAAGGGATGCGGCATATCGGGGATCGACGACGGTCTCGGATAAACCGGTCCCCGCCGAGCCATCGGTTCCGCCGGTGGCCTTGGCGTAGGAACCGTGTTTGCTTCCCACGCTGTACGTGGAATGGCCGTAGGTGAAGCTGGCGCGGCCCGTATTGCTGATGGCATAAGGGGTGAAGGGGACCTGGTCACAAAGCACCACGTCGGTGCCGCGCACGGCCAGCGTGCTGCTTGGGCTGGTGATGGTGGCTTCGTGTTCCAGGCCGGCGCCTTCAATGTCGTAATGCGTGCGGCCGTACTTCATTATCAAATCGGTCTTGACCTTGTTCCCATTGCGCACGGCATCCTGCACGCGGACGGTCCCGAGGCGGTCGAGAGTGAAAGTTTGATCGGGGGGGATGACGCAGGTGATGGAACTGTGCGGCCCGGTGCGCAATTCAGACCCTTCGGAAAGGATCATGTTGGGCATGGCGGTAACCCAGGGTTGCTCGTCTCCGGTGCGAATCTGGACCAGGCCTTTGACGGCGACGACGTGAATCACCATGGACGTGCCGGAGCCGGGCTGGGAAGCGGCGGCAGCGGACGGACGGGTGGCGGCGGCATTGGAACCCAACGCGCTTGAAGCACAGACCGATGCCAAGCATATCAGGCCAAGGGCGCAAAAATGGTTATAAACGGATGCGGATCGCATTGGAAACGTCCTTTCATCGAACGGAGGTGTCGGCGGCAACGGGTTGCTGGTAGTCGTCGAGCTTACCGATGACCCCGACAAATTCGGCGCCGCTGAAGGTTTGCTGGGGGCTGCTGGGCGGGAAAATTCCGGCATAGACCAGTTCGCGGACGGCGTATCTTGGGATTGGGCCGAAAATGTGCATGACCCATCCGCCCTTGATTCCGAGGAGATTGACGACGGCGACGGCCAGATCGCCGCGCCTGATCGCATCGTTTGCCGGCTCGGAGAATGACGCCGGCAAGAGTCCTCGCGACTTGAGGGTCGCGACGCGCTTGTCGTAGTTGATGGCATCGTCGCGGCCGTCGGCGTAGAGGAGCAGGCCATGCAACGCTTCGTCGTTGCTGGTGAGGTGTCGGTTGGCCAGCTCATGCCAGAAGTTTAGCTGGGCATCTGCGTCATTTCCGGAAAATTTTCCCGTCAGAGGAGAATTTACGTGCGCGGTTTGACAGCCGGCGCAGATCGTGGTCAACGCACAAAATGCCCAGGCGATGGCCCTAGCCGCAATGGGTGGATCAGAACGCAATGATTGCTCCAGTATAAAGGAATTGCCGGGCCTTGTCGTCGCTAAAAGCACCGGAATTGGGCATGAAAACGCCGTAGCGGAAGGTCAGGGTCAGGTCGCTGAGGACCTCGTAGTTGACGTAAAAGTCGGGTTCCCAGCCGAGATACGTGGCGCGGTTGGTGGGTTCGTCGATCGGAGCGGCGGCGGTGGCCTTGTTGAACCAATAGACGTCCATGCCGACTTGCAGTCGGCGAAAGCCCTCGTGTAGCACGAACGGGAAGGTGGAAGCGCCGAAACGGAAGACGGCGAGATTGGAAACCGGAGCGCCGAAAGCCAGGCCTGTGGAGACCAGGCCGAAGGCGTTGAAAGCGCGATCGGGGGTGTAGGGCGCGTTTCCGTTGAACGTGGTATTCGTGAGTCCGCGATTGACGCCGCCGGTGGCGAAGATGCCTTCCACCGTGATTCGGCTTTTGTACGCGTCCTGCGGGATGTAATCCAGTTTGCCGTCGGCGGCCCACGCGTCGATGTTGTCGCGGGTCTGGACGGCCTGGACGAGTTGGAATCCGCTGATGGTGGAGCTGTTGGACAGGGTGTTCCCGCACTCGAACGTTCCTTCGACGCCGTAGTGGAGGTGATCGGTGAGTGACCCGGTGGAGCCGGCGCCGATGTAATCGCTGTCGTAGGCGTAGCGGGTGATGATTCCATCGGCGGTGGAGAGGTTATCGGTGTTGTAATCGCGCTGGACCAGGCCGTAGACGTACGGATGGTTTGATCCGATGGCGACGCTGAGCATCGCGCCGTAGAAGCCCCGTTTGGTGTTGTCGTCGAAATCGGGCCGGTCCGGCTGGATATCGACGGTGCGCAGCGGGGTGATGCCGGCAACGGTGGCCAGGCTGAGCGGTCCCCAGGAAAAAGTGGGCATCACGCCGTCCACGACCTCGGCCATCGTCAGGCCGTTTCCCCAGTAAACCAGATCGCGGCCGCCTTCGAAATTGACGTCGTAATTGACCTGCTTGCCGTTGTAGGCCGATTCATAGCGTTGAAGATCGAAGCGATAATACGCGCGGTCGAAGTCGGGGTTGATAAGCCTGCTGCCGAATCCGTCGAAGCTGTCGCCGGCGTTGTAATCGTTGTATTCGGTGCTGCCGCGAAGAAAGATCTCGTTGGCGCCGTCGAAATTGGCGCGGAGATAGGCGACCAGTTGGTATTGGCGCAGGCCGTGATTGTCGTTGTTGGAATCGTCCACGGAGTAGTATTGGGGCGAGAAATACCCGCCGAAGTCGATCAGGGCGCGTTGGCCGGGTGGGATATCGGTGTTGGCCAGGAACCGGGTGTCGAGCTGGATTTCCTGAAGCTCCTGCAATCGTTGCTGGAGTTGTACGTCGCGCCCGGTGTCCGATTGGGCAAAAAGCGGATGGCAAAATGCCGTCAGGATCGCCACGCCGAAGATTAAACAGGTTTGCCGCAAGGCTTCACCCTCACAATTCCATGTGACGGACCGAAAATGTGTGCGGGATCTTGCCCGCGGTCCGATCAGCCGACATCCCCTGACCGGCATTAAGACGGCAACCATATCGGCCCGCCGGGCTGCATGCAAAATCATGCGGCGCAAGTGTCAGGGGCGGGCGCTGTAAGGCGGGTTTGGGGGGTCGTTTGCAGAACCGATGGCGGATATATTCCAGCCATCCAAGGGAAAATGATGCCGGAAGCCGGCGAACCGGATTTGCGATTGGCCATCCAACACCATCAGGCGGGCCGCCTGGCGGAGGCGGAGAGGGTTTACCGCCAAGTCCTGGCCCAGCAGCCCAATCATGCGGATGCACTGCATCTGTTGGGGGTGCTGGCTGCACAGGGCGGCCGGTTGGATGCGGCCGTGGAATTGATCCGGCGGGCCATTCGGCTCCAGCCCGAATTTGCCGAAGCGCACTTCAATCTCGGCATCGCTTTGAAGGACATGGGGCGAGTTGACGAGGCGATCGGTTCCTTCCAGCAGGCCATTCGCCTTAAGCCTGATTACGCCGAAGCGTACGGAAATCTGGGCATGGTCCTAAAGGACAATGGACGACTCGACGAGGCCATCGCCGTATATCGCCAGGCCATTCGGCTAAAGCCGGATTACGCTGAAGTGCATGGCAAACTGGGCCTCGCCTTACGCGATAGCGGGCAACTTGATGAGGCCGTCGCTTCCTATCGGCGGGCCATCCGGCTCAAGCCTGATCTTACCGAAGCTCACTGCAATCTCGGCAACGCATTGAAGGAAACGGGGCAACTTGACGAAGCGATCGGTTCCTATCGGCAGGCCCTTCGACTCAAACCTGATTTTGCAGTGACGCACTGCAATCTCGGCAATGCTTTGAGGGACAGGGGGCAGCTTGACGAAGGAATCGCTTCCTTTCGGCAGGCCATTCGGCTTCAGCCTGATTTCGCCGACGCATACTTTGGGCTGGGGAATGCCTTAATGAGCGGGGGACAACTTGAGGAGGCCATCGCGGCCTATCGGCAAGCGATTCGGATCAAGCCCGATCATGCCGAAGCGTACGGGAATCTCGGCAACGTTCTTAAGAGCATTGGCCGACTTGATGAGGCGATCGCTTCCTATCGGCAGGCCGTTAGGCTCAAGCCTGATCTTGCGGTGGCGCACAGCAATCTCGGCATCGCTTTAGAGGACAAAGGGCAACTTGACGAGGCCATCGCTTCCTGTCGGCAGGCCATTCGGCTCAAGCCGGACCTGGCCGAAGCGCACCTCAATCTCGGCAACGCATTGAAGGACATTGGGCAACTTGACGAAGCGATCGCATCCTATCGGCAAGCCATTCGGCTCAAGCCTGATCTTACCGAAGCGCACCACAATCTGCTCTTCGGTCTCCATTATCACCCCGGGTACGACGGCACCTTGATCCATGAGGAAGCCCGCTGCTGGAACCAACGGCACGCCGAACCGCTGAAAAAGTTTATTGAGGCGCATGCCAACAGCCGCGACACCGACCGCCGCCTACGGATTGGCTACCTGTCACCGGATTTCCGCGAGCATTGCCAGGCGCTGTTCACGATTCCGCTACTGTCGAATCACGATCGGGAAGCGTTCGAAATCTTCTGTTATGCCGACGTCCGCCGGCCGGATGGGGTGACCGAGCGGATTCGCCGCCACGCCCAAGTCTGGCGGTCGATCGTGGGGATGACGGATGCGGAGGTGTCCCGAATAATCCGCGAGGATCGGATCGATATCCTTGTGGATTTGACCATGCACATGGCCCACGGCCGGCCACTGGTCTTTGCCCGCAAGCCGGCGCCGGTGCAGACGGCGTGGCTGGCGTATCCGGGAACGACGGGGCTGTCGGCGATGGATTATCGATTGACCGACCCGCACCTCGATCCGCCGGGATTGAACGATCAGTTCTATTCCGAAACGACCATCCGTCTGCCTGACACGTTCTGGTGCTACGATCCGCTGGTCAAGGAATTGGCGGTCAACCCGCTGGCCGCGCAAACGGCTGGCCACGTTACCTTCGGATGCCTGAATAATTTCTGCAAAGTTAACCAGCGGGTCGTGCAACTGTGGGCGCAAGTGCTCAAGACCGTTCCTCGGTCGCAATTCATGCTGCTTTGTCCCGAAGGGAGCCATCGTCAGCGGGTGCTGGACATCCTGCAACGGGAGGGAATCAACCCCGATCGTATCGAGTTGATCACCTACCGTCGGCGCCCGCAATACCTGGAGCTTTACCACCGCATCGACGTGGGAATGGATACCTTCCCGTACAACGGCCACACCACGAGCCTGGATTCATATTGGATGGGCGTTCCCGTCATCACGCTGGTGGGCAAGACGGTCGTCGGCCGGGCCGGGCTGTCGCAATTGACCAATCTGGGCCTGCCGGAATTGATTGCCCAGACGCCGGAGCAGTACGTTCAGATCGCGACGGACCTTGCCGGGGATCTGCCGCGACTAGCCGAGCTGCGCCGGACGTTGCGCGGGCGGATGCAGGCGTCGCCGCTGATGGATGCCCCGCGCTTCGCCCGCAACGTCGAAGCGGCGTACCGGCAGATGTGGCGGAATTGGGTGGCCAATGCTGAATGAGCGCCCGACGGGACAAGGCCCCAGGCCTTCCCTATGATCCGTATTCATTGTAAATCTACCTGACTGGAGACATTTCGGATGCCAGCAGAAATCACGATGCCGCAGTTGTCGGATACCATGACCGAGGGGACCGTTGTCAAATGGCACAAGAAGGAGGGGGACCCGATCAAAAGCGGGGAGGAAATCGCGGATATCGAGACGGACAAGGCCACCATGCCGATGGAATCGTTCGACGCCGGGATATTGGCCGTGATTTTGGTGCCCGAAGGGCAGAAGGTGAAGGTGGGACAGGTGATCGGCGTGGTGGCGACGGGCTCGGAAAAGGCCCAAGAGGTGAAGAAGAAATATGCCGGCGGCGCTGCGAAGGCGCCGTCGCCGGCCGCCATGCCCCAGGCGAGCGCCCAGCCGGCGGCCAAGCCGGCGAGCTATCAGTACGACATCATCCTGATCGGCGGCGGGCCGGCGGGGTATGCCGCGGCGATTCGCGCGGGGCAACTCAAAAAGCGCGTGCTGTGCATCGAGAAGGAAACCCTTGGGGGGACCTGCTTGAACTGGGGCTGCATTCCCACCAAGGCGCTGCTGGACGATGGGGCGTTCATCCGCAAGCTGCGGCTTCACGCGGCCGAGCATGGCGTGACGTACAAGGATTTGACGGTGGATTTTTCCAAGCTGGTCGGGCGCAGCCGCGCCATCGCGGAGGGACTGAGCAAGGGGATCGAGCATTTGTTTCGCAAATATGAGGTGAAGAAAGAGTCGGGATTCGGACAACTGCTGGGTCCGCACATTGTGAAGATCACTTCGCCCCAGGGAACCAAGCAAGTGACGGGCCAGCACGTCATCATCGCGACGGGGTCGCGGGCGACCGCGTTGCCGGGCGTGCCGTTTGATGGGAAGAAGATCATTACCTCGCGCGAAGCGATGACGCTGCCGAAACAGCCGAAGAAAATCGCCATCATCGGGGCGGGGGCGATCGGGTGCGAGTTCGCGGATTTTTATAACGCGCTGGGGACCCAGGTCGTCCTTATCGAGATGCTGGATCACCTGCTGCCCAACGAGGATGAAGACGTGTCGGTCCTGCTGGAGCGCGTGTTCGCCAAGCGCCAGATCGACGTGCGCGTCAAGACCAGGACGGACAAAGTCGAGACCACGGATGCCGGGGTAAAGCTGACGCTTTCGGGGGCCAAGGCGGGAGTGGTGGAGGCCGACGTGGTGCTGGTCGCCATCGGGGTGACGGCCAACACCGAGGGTCTGGCGGCGCCGGGCGTGGACCTGGATTTGTTCAAGGGCCGGGTGCGCGTGAATCCCTGGTACCAGACGAATCTGGAAAACGTCTGGGCGGTGGGAGATTGCCTGAGCGTGAATTGGGCGGAGCAGGGCGGCGCCAGCGCCGACCGGCATCCCGACCTGGCGCACGTCGCCCACCACGAAGCCGTGCTCTGCGTCGAACGCATCGCCGGCCTGCGGAAGCATCAGATGGATTACAAGGCGATCCCGGGCTGCACCTATACCCATCCGCAGGTCGCCAGCATGGGACTCACCGAAAAGCGCGCGCGGGCGCTGGGCCGGAAACTGAAAATCGGCAAATTCCCGTTCAGCGCCAGCGGCCGGGCCCTGGCGGCGGGAGAGCCGGAGGGATTTGTGAAGCTGATCTTCGACGACCAGGATGGGGAATTGGTCGGCGTGCACATGATCGGGGAGAGCGTGACGGAGATGCTTTCCGAACTGGTCATGGCCAAGAAACTGGAGGCCACGGAGGACGAAATCATCGAGGCGATCCATCCCCATCCGACGTTCAGCGAGGCCATCATGGAAGCCGCCGGCGTCGCCGATGGTCGGGCCATACATTTGTGACGTTTCAGCGAGGTTACGATGCGAAAAAAGTTTGCATTCTGGGCGCTTCTGGGTGTCGTGGCGGCCGGCTGTTCCTCGGCCTCCTCGGCGGTCGAGGGGGCGTTCTATTCCGAACATCCCTACGCGCACATCGATCGTTCGACGACGCAATCGAATGCCGATGGCTCGACCAGCTATGAGATTGCGTACACACGCGCCGATGGAACCAAAGCCACGGCAACCTATGCGCCGACCGGGGAAATACAGAAGGATCAGTGAACATGAAAGCATTAATCGTCTGGGGCGGATGGGATGGGCATGAGCCGAAGGAAGTGGCGGAGATTTTCCGCGATCTTCTGGCCAAGGAGAAATTCGACGTCGAGGTCTCCGATACGCTGGATGCGTTTGTGGATGCCGGGAGAGTGAAATCAATGAATCTGATCGTACCGGTGTGGACGATGGGGAAGATTTCGCCGGAGCAGTTGAAGCCGGTGCTGGCGGCGGTGGAGGCCGGGGTGGGGATCGCGGGATGCCACGGCGGGATGTGTGATTCATTTCGCGAAACGACCGAATGGCAATTCATGACCGGCGGGCAATGGGTCGCGCATCCGGGGAATGACGGCGTCAAATATCGCGTGAAGATGGGGCCGGCGAAAAGCCCGATCACCGAAGGCATCCGGGATTTCGACGTGACCAGCGAGCAGTATTACATGCACGTCGATCCGGCGGTGAAGGTGTTGGCGACGACGCGATTTCCCACGGCCGACGGGCCGCACGCCGGCAATGGGGCGGTCGATATGCCCGTGGTTTGGACGAAAACGTACGGCAAAGGCCGGGTTTTCTACAATTCGCTGGGGCATAACGCAAGCATCGTGAAGATGCCGCCCGTGCTGGAATTGATGCGGCGGGGATTTTTGTGGGCGGCGGCGTAAAAAACGGCCGGTGCGCCTCCAGGCGTACCGGCCGCAGAGTCTGCGACTCCTTTCGCATCCTTCCATGATTCGCGTCAATTCCGCGCCGGCGATGCCGACGCGGGCGCCAGCAGTTCCTCCAGAAAAACGGCCAGGCCGTCGTGGTCATTGCGGCCGATGACCTGGGCGGCGCATTGCAGAAGTTCGGGGCAGGCGTTGCCCATGGCGATGCCCAGGCCGGCGTTTTGGATCATGGACAGATCGTTCACGTCGTCCCCGACGGCGATGATCTCCCGCGGCTCGACGTTGTGGCGGCGGGCCACGTGCAGAATTCCCTGCCATTTGTTGACGCTTGGGTCGAAGGCTTCGACAATTCCGAGGCCGTCCGGGGTGAACAGGCAGTGGGCAACGACGCGGGCGCCGAAAGCCTGGCGCAATTCGTCGTAGACGTGCCTTGCGGTTTTGGCGGGGGCGACGATGCCGACTCGGATCGTGTGATCGTGAGGATGCTGCGCCAGATCGGCGCTTCGCTGAACGGTGGCACGGTTAATTTTCAGCCAACGGTCGGTTGCCGCGTTTAGATCGAAATCCCGCGTCGCCAGGTAATCGACGCCGGCGGTGGTCCTGTCCTGGAGGGCGAGGGCGGCATGGCCGTGGGATTCAAAAAATCGGCACAAATCGCCGGCGAGCTGCCCGTCCATCAGCGTGCGATGCAGCGTCAGGCGCGTTCGCGTGTCGATGACGTGGGCTCCGCCCACGAAAACGGCTGGGTCATAATGTGCCACGGCGTCGAGCACGGCCTGGCTTTCCGTGAAATTTCGTCCGGTCGCGAAGCAGATCAGCAATCCCGCGTCCAAGGCCCTATGGATTGCGGCCTTGGTTCGCGGCGTTACTTGGCCGCTCGGCGATAGCAGCGTCCCATCAAGGTCAACAGCGATCATCTTGTACTTCACAACTGCACCATCGCCGATTGAATTGACCCTAGCAAGTTCCCCGATTGATGCAAGTTGAAGTAAGCTTATCGACGGGTTTTCCACAAAATGTAGTGCAAATGCCCAATTGAACCCTCTATTAGTGGGATTCCAAACCCCAGTTGCGGATACGGCAAATGGAGCGTCCTCGCCGTTGACGCGGCGGAGGAATTGAGGAATATCACGTTATGCCAAACGGAGCGGCAACGGCATGAACCGAGAACGGCTGGCATGGCTGGTCAGCATCATTCTTCTGGCGATCCTGGCATTTCAATTGCCCGGGACGCTGGCGCAGCGCGATGATGAATATTCGTGGGTGCGAACCATCGTGGAGATTCATCGTCAGGTTTTGCAAAGCTACGTCGATCCGGTGGACGATTCGCAACTGAAACAAAAGGCGATCGAGGGAATGCTGGGCGCGCTGGAAGACCCGTATACGGTGTACATCCCACCGGACCATCAGGCGCAATTCGACAAGGAATTGGGCGGGACGTTCAGTGGGGTGGGGATTTCCCTGCGCGACGTGGGCGGGAAAATGGTGGTGCTCACCCCGATCGAAGGCGGCCCGGCCGACCGGGCGGGAATCGATGCCGGCGACGTGATCGTGAAGGTGGATGGCAAGTCGGTCGCCAAGATGCCGATTGACGACGTCGTGAAGCTGGTGTCTGGGCCGCTCGGCTCGCCGGTGACTCTGACCATTGACCGCTACGGCAAGGAATTGGATTTCTCCCTGCACCGTCAGCAGATCGTTTTGCCGACGGTGTACGGATTCTCGCGGAATTCAAACGAGTCGTGGGAATACTTCGTATCGCAGAACCCGAAGATCGCGTATCTGCGGGTGACGCAGTTCGACGAGAATACGTTCGACGAGATGAAGCGGGTCCTGACCGGCGCGGACGGGCACTCCGGCCTGATGAGCCAGGGGATGCAGGGCCTGATCATGGACCTGCGGTTCAATCCCGGCGGGCAGCTCCAGCAGGCGATCAAGGTCGTGAACCTGTTTATCAAAGATGGCGTGATCGTCAGCACGCACGGGCGGAATTCCCCGGAGGAAGTGGACCGCGCCGGCGCCCAGGCGGCCACGTTGCCTTATTTTCCCATGATCGTATTGGTGAACGATCACTCGGCCAGCGCGGCCGAGATCGTGGCGGGAAGTCTCAAAGACAATCACCGGGCGCTGGTCGAGGGTCAGCGGACGTTCGGCAAGGGATCGGTCCAGCGCGTGATTCAACTGGGTCAGGACGATGGAACGTTGAAGATGACGGTGGCGCATTGGTATTTGCCCAGCGGTCGGCTGGTCAGCCGCAAGAAGGATTCGACCGACTGGGGCGTTGAGCCGCAGATCATTGTCCCCGTTGATGAGAATGGGGAAAAGGTGATCGATGAATTGATGGAGAGACAGGCGGCGATCCGGTATCACCCCTCGACGATGCCCGCGACGCAGCCGACGACCGCCCCGACCGATCCGCAGTTCCAGCAGGCGCTGACCACGATGGTGGGCTTGGTGATTCTGGATGCGAACAAGCACGCCGCGACGACGCAGGCCATCGAGTTGCCGGCGACAAGGCCGTAGCGGAAATTCGAAACTCGAATCCCGGCGCGCCGGGATTCGAGTTTCGAATTTCTGTTTTGTGCGCCCATGTTGATACTCGGCATCGAATCCACCTGCGACGAAACCGGCGCATCCATCGTGTCGGACGGCGCCCTCGTGCTCAGCAACGTCGTCGCCAGCCAGGTGGAATTGCACGCGCGGTATCGGGGGGTGGTGCCGGAAATCGCCAGCCGGGCTCATATCGAAAATATTCTCCCCGTAGTCATGGAGGCCTTGACCGGAGCCGGGCTGGAACTGCCGAACGTGGATGCGGTGGCCGTCGCGCATCGGCCGGGGTTGATCGGGTCGCTGCTGATCGGCGTGACGGCGGCCAAGACCTTGGCGTGGGCGCTGGGCAAGCCGTTGGTCGGGGTGGATCACGTGCATGCACATCTCTACAGCGTGCGCCTGGGCACGGGAATTGAAATTCCCATGCCGGCCGTCGGGCTGGTTTGCAGCGGCGGGCATACGGCGCTGTATCGCGTCGGTGATTTTCTCGACGTGGAGATGATCGGTTCGACCCTCGACGATGCCGTGGGTGAGGCATACGACAAGGTGGCGGGCATTCTGGGCCTGGGATATCCCGGTGGGCCGGTGATCGATGCGCTGGCGCGGCAGGGGAATCCGGCGGCGGTGCGGTTTCCGCGCAGCCGGTTGAATCGCCAATCGCTCGATTTTTCGTTCAGCGGACTGAAAACGTCCGTCCTCTACCACGTTCGCGGATTTCAGGGCCGCCAGCGCAAAACGATTCCCGCCCCGGAGGAAATTCGCGACGTGGCGGCGTCGTTTCAGGCGGCTTGCGTGGACGTGCTGGTCGAAAAGGTTCGCCGGGCGGCCCGGCAGATCAAGGCATGCAGCGTGATTATCGGCGGGGGGGTTTCGGCCAACAGCGGACTTCGGGCGGCGATGTCAAAGTTCTCACTTCCCGTTTTCTTCCCGCCGATGCAATATTGCACCGACAACGCCGCCATGACCGCCGGCCTGGGGCACGTGCTCCTGGCGGCCGGACGGCAAAGCGCTTTGGATTTGGATGCGATCGCCGCCACCCAATTCAATTTGACCAAGCTCGCGGACCTCAGCCATGCGACGAATTAGCCAACCACCGAAACTTCCGCCTCGGCCGTTGGACGGACACAAGGGATTGTTCGGCCGCGTGCTGATCGTGGGCGGGAATATGGAGATGATCGGCGCCCCGGTCCTGGCGGGGGAAGCGGCCCTTCGCATGGGCAGCGGACTCGTGCAGGTGGCCATGCCGGCGGCGGTCCTTGCCGCGGGGCTGTCGGTTGTGCCGGAATTGATCGGATTGGCGTTGGATGAAAGCATCGCCTCCACGAAAAAACTGCTGGAAGCGGCGGAGAAGGCGGATGTCCTTGCTCTCGGGCCGGGATTGGGACAGTCGCCAACGACCAGCAAGAGATTGGATGCCCTCTTTCGCCTTGCCAAGCCCATGGTGGTGGATGCCGATGCCCTGAATTATCTGTCGTCGCTGGGAAAATGGCCGAAATCATTCGCGGCCCGGGCCGTGCTGACGCCCCATCCCGGCGAAATGAAACGGCTGGTGAAATTGATCGGGCGAAGCGAGGTCCCCGATGACGAAGAGGGCCGAATCGCCCTCGCCGCCGCGGCCGCCAAGGCGTTCGGGCAGGTGATCGTCTTGAAGGGGCACCGGACGGTGGTGACGGATGCCGAGAAGGTTTACGTCAACCACACCGGCGACAGTTCGCTTTCGAAAGCCGGCGCCGGCGACGTGCTGAGCGGAATATTGGCATCCTTAATCGGCCAGGGGATGGCCTCCTTCAACGCCGCCTGCGCCGCCGTGCATTTGCACGGCAAAATCGGCGAATCGGCCGGAAAGCGGTTGGGGCGAAGAAGCGTGCTGGCGCGCGATTTGATCGAGGGGATTGGTCTGGATTGAGCAGTTTCCACTCTCTCACGCGGTCTTCCGGGAGCAATCGCAATGTCGCGGCTGTTTGGCTGGCTTGGCGCGGACGACCCCGTCCGCATCGGCGCGCGAAAATACGCCGGGGTAATCGCTGCCTTCCGCCGACGATTCCCGGATCGGCCGATTATGGCCCGCCAAGCCAATCCGCAATCGGTGGAAACGTGCCGAGCAATCCGACGAGAATCAGCATCAACGACGCCGCCAGAATCCAGCCGGACGTGGTCATGGCGCGGCTTTTCCAGCGGGCATGCAGGACAGCCCAGACGAATAGCCAGACGAGGATGCTCAGCGTTGTCACGCCGCTAAGGTCGCCGGCGGCCTTGTTGAAAGTGAGCAATCGGGAGACAGGTCCCCAGATTTCGGTCATGAGGGTTAGGATGCCGAGAACTGCGCAGCCGGTGGCGGCGGCGAAGATGGCGGACCAAGCCGAGCCGGCCGCCGACGCGGGCCTTGCTGGATTTTCCGCCGGGTTCGATTCGGACATATCAATGACCTTATTGGGTTTGTTCATTTCGTGGGCGCGGCCTTGTTGATCAGGGCGCCCAGCGCTCCGGCCACGGCCGCACAGAAAAAGGAAATCGTCAGGATAACGAGCAGCGCCCGGCGAACTCTGGGATGATCGACCAGTCCGGCCCCAAGGCGAGTGAGGCAATATGCAACCGCCGTCGCGAGTATCGGGGCGAGCCAGGCGACGTGCTCCTTCCATTCCATGCCGAATTCGTGCCAGCCGGAAGTCTCAGGCCGGGAGAGGAGAAGAAACTTGGGATAGTGGGACAGGGAAGGCGAAGCCTCCCCGAGCGCATCGGGCGTCGCGTTTGGCGGAGGCTTGGCGCGATACCAGGGATAAATGACATAAGTCCCCGCCAAGACGGCCGCGAATGCAAGCAGCGCCATCCCCCACGCGGCCGCGGCGCTCAGCCGGGCGACGACTCGGGCGCCCGACGGCGTCAGCCAATTCGGCCTCAGGATCCACAACCCCACCAGCGTCCCGCTGAACAGCAGCAGAAAACCGGCGCCCAGAACCATTCCATGCGCCGCAGTCCAGATTTCACGATCGGTCAGCGTCATGTCATCTGCTCCGGTGAAAAATTCTCCGCTCAGTTCGATTCGGTATGATATCCGCCGACCGTGGAACGAAAAATCTCAAATTCAGGTCGTCGCATGAACGGGGTGCGCGACTCGTTCTGCAAGCTCTCTTTTTCCCCTCCCCTGGTACTCCGGGGGAGGGTCAGGGTGGGGGTTTCGTGGGTCAATCGACGTTCGACGGTGGAGGACAAGCCCTCCACCCCCACCCCAACCCTCCCCCTGAGTACAAGGGGAGGGGAGAATTCTCTGGGGCAAGTGACACGCACCCGCATGAACGGATCGCTCGGATTGGCGGCGGCGTTTCTGGGAGCTTTGCTGCTGGGCGCCGCCGCGGCGCGGGCGGACTCGATTGCTTCCACCCAGACATCGGTCCAGCCGAACACAAAATCCGGCCCCGATTTTTCCGGCAAACTCACCGGCGACTGGTTCGGGGCGCGGAGGAAGCTGGCCGATGCCGGCGTCACCATCGGCGCGGACCTGGTGCTGGAAGGGTTCGACAATTTCCAAGGCGGGTTGGACACGGCACGTGCGGACGGCGCGACCACCTTCGATCTCAACTTCACCTTCGACATGGAGAAGCTGGCGAAGATCCACGGCGGGGAATTTTATGTCGACGTGGAGGACCACGCCTTCCGCGATCCGACGACGGCGCTGGTGGGCGATCTCCAGGTCTTCGACAAGCTAAATGCTTCGCCCTACCTTCAGATTTTCGAGGCGTGGTATCAGCAGACCCTGCTGAACGGCGCGCTGCGCCTCAAGATCGGAAAGGTGGATGCCAACAGCGAGTTCTGCGTGATCGACAATGGGTTGCCGTTTCTCAACAGTTCCACGCAGGTGAGTCCGACGATTTTCATGATGCCGACGACTCCCGATCCGATGCCGTCGATCAACGCATTCTTCACGCCGACGGACTGGTTTTTTGCCGGCGTCGGGGCTTATTACGCCAACCGCTCGGACCGATTTGGCGATCTGGTGGACGATCCCGCCAGCGTCCAACCAACGCGATTCGGCACGTTTATCATCGGCGAGACCGGGCTTCAGTGGCACGGCACGCCGCTGTTGGATTTCCCGGGGAATTTGAAAGTTGGCGCGTGGGGGCACACCGGGACGTTCCAGAAATTTGACGGCACCCAGTCGGACGGCGCCCAGGGCATGTATGCCGTCTTCGATCAAACCCTTTTCCAGCCGCCCGGGGAAAACGATTCTGACCGCGGCCTGCGCATGTTCGCGGAATACGGCCTGACCCAGCCGGACATTAACCCCATCGACCAACACGTCGGAATTGGATTCACCGACACCGGCCCCGACATCTCTTTCCCCCACGATACATTGGGCATCTCGGCACAATACGCCCATATCTCCCATGAAGCGGGACTGAGGTATCCCTACGAGCTGGCCATTGAGGGATTCGACCGACATCCAATCACGCCATGGGCGAGCATTCAGCCGGACTTGCAATACGTCATTCACTCCGGCGGCAAATTACCTGATGCACTCGTGCTGACGCTTAGATTGGAACTTGATTTCTGAATTTTTGTTGACGTTCCATTTCGTCCCAGTAGAATCCAAATTGACCAGAGTCTGTAATTGGGAACAATTCGTGGGTCCGGGCATGGTGGGTGGGCAACTTGGGCCACTGGGAAATTTTTCGTTTAACGAAACGAAAGTGAACCTTGAAGGAGGAGACGATGTCGGCGGTGAATCGGTCTAAACGCGCGCGGGTATCGATTGCGTTAGCGGTGGCGATAGTTGGCTGGACGATTCCCGGCTATGCCGTGACGGTCACGCAGACCGGCTCGAACGGTACCACAGGAACAAATGGCACCAACCCCGGCGGGACGGGCGGGCTCGGCGGCGCGGCGACGGCGAATGCCACCAGCACTGATGCGTCGAACACCGCAACCGCGACGGGAGGCACCGGCGGAGCGGGAGGCACCGGCGCCACAAACGCCGCCGGCGGAACCGGCGGAACGGCGGGGACCGCCTCCGCGACCGCCGACGGCACCGCCACCGTCGCCGGAGCAGCTACTGACAACGCCGCCGCGACCGGCGGCAACGGAGGGCAAGGGGGAAGCGGCAGCGGTACAGGCGCCGGCGGAAACGCGATCGCCGGCGGCACGTCCACCGCCGCGGCCAGCGGGAGCAATTCAACCAGCGACTCGGTAAACATCAGCGCGACTTCCACTGGGGGCAACGGTGGAACAGGCGGAGCAGGCTCGCCGGTCGGAAATGGCGGTTTTGGCGCGGCGGCTTCGCTAGGCGCCGTCAGCGGTTCCTCGACCGGAAGCGGCTCCGTAACCGTTACTGGAACGGTCTATGGAGGCAACGGCGGCTACGGAACCAATGGCGGTAGCGGCGCTAGTGAGACTCTGAGTAACGCAATCTCTGGAACTACCAGCGGCGCGCTGTCGCTGACTCAAAATGTCTATGGGGGTAATAGCGGCGGGGGAGACGTCGGTGGCGGTGGGACTAGCGGATCGGCGACGTCCATCTTTGCCCCCACTGCAAACGGAGTTTCATCCGTCACGGCCATCAGCAGCGCCAGCGGAGGCAATGGCGGGACCAGCCAAGGTGCGACCGCCAGCGCGGGCGGTTTTGCCAACGCCACGATCGATTTGACCAGCAACACAACCGGCGGCCTCACGGCGACGGCTGACGCCAACAGGTACGCGGGCAATGGAGCCGGTGCCGGGGGCGCCGTCAACGGGGGTACGGGAACCGGAGGCGCGGGAGCAACCGGTATCGCAACCGCGCAGGCGAATGGGACGGTGTCGTCTATGGTGACCGCCAACGCATACGGATATGGCGGCAACGGCGGCGTCAATTCCAGCACGGGAAACGGCGGAGCAGGAGCCACAGGGACGGCCAATTCCACGGCAAGCAATGGCGGCACAGGTGGAGTGACTGTCTTCGCCCTTGCCGGCGGCGGCACGGGCGGACAGGGCACAGGCGGCGGGTTTTCCGGCGGAGCCGGCGGGACCGCCACTTTGGGCACGGTTTCCGGGACTTCCTCGGGAAGCGGCTCGGTGTCGGTCCAAGGACAGGAATACGGAGGCAATGGCGGCTTTGGACAAAGTTCGGCAACGGGAGGCAACGGCGATAACATAGCGATGTACGGCCAAGTCAGCGGAACGACGACCGGCACGCTGACGCTCGAGCAGGATGCCTACGGCGGCAACAGCGGCGGAAGCAACGGAGGCTCCAGCGGGACTGCCGGGACGGGAACGTCGAGTTTGAACCTCACAGCAAACGGGGTTCTGGCCTTTACGGGCACAAGCAATGCCAGCGGCGGTAATGGCGGAACCAGCCAGGGCACGGTCGCCCTCGCCGGAGGGAGCGCCACCGCCACGATCCTTTTGAACAGCAATACGCCCGGGAATCTTACGGCCAACGCGGATGCCAACAGGTACGCGGGCAACGGAACAGGGGCCGGCGGCGCCATCAATGGGGGCACGGGAACGGGAGGCATTGGAGCGAGTGGCTATGCCGGGGCACAGGCGAACGGGACCGTGTCATCTTTGGTGACCGCCAGCGCATACGGATTTGGCGGCAATGGGGGTGCCAATTCCAGCACGGGAAGCGGCGGATCGGGAAGCAGTGGAACCGCCACTGCCACGGGAAGCAACGGCGGCACGGGCGGCGTGACGGTTTTGGCCGACGCCGTGGGCGGCAACGGTGGACAGGGATCGGGCGTTGGATTTGACGGGGGAAGTGGAGGGTCCGCCTCGTTGGGGGTGGTTACCGGCACTACCCCGGGCAGCGGCAGTGTGTCGGTTACCGGCCAGGAGTATGGAGGCAACGGCGGATTCGGACAAAGCTCGGCAGTCGGAGGCAGTGGCCAGAGCATAACGCTGGGTCTTGCGGCCGTTAGTGGAACAACGACTGGTAACCTGATTTTGGAGCAGGATGCCTACGGCGGCAACAGCGGCGGCAGCAACGGGGGCAACGGAGGAACTGCTGGATCGGCAACCTCCAATTTCACTCTGACCCAAAATGGGGTTCTGGCCTTTACCGGCACCAGCAATGCCAGCGGCGGAAATGGCGGCACCAGCCAAGGCGCCACCGCCAGTTCCGGAGGCGCGGCTACCGCCACGATCAGTTTGTCCAGCAACACCACCGGGAACCTCACCGCCAATGCGGATGCCAACCGATTCTCGGGCAATGGAACGGGCGCCGGGGGGGCGATCAATGGCGGAACCGGAACCGGAGGCGCGGGGGCAAGCGGTTCGGCGACCGTGGCGGCGACCGGAACGGTGTCATCATTAGTGAACGCTAACGCATACGGCTATGGCGGCTATGGCGGCGTTAATTCCAGCACGGGCAGCGGTGGAACGGGAGGCAACGGAACGGCCAGTTCCACGGCAAGCAACGGCGGCACGGGCGGCGCAACGGTTTTGGCCCTGGCCTTCGGCGGCACTGGCGGACAGGGCGACGGCAGCGGGTATTTTGGCGGAAATGGAGGCCTCGCCAACTTGGATACCGTCACCGGCTCCTCGTCGGGCGGCGGCAATGTGTCCGTTACCGGACAGGAGTTTGGAGGCAACGGCGGTTTTGGACAGAATTCGGCAAGGGGTGGCAATGGCATCGCCGTGAACCTGAGCAGCATAGCCGTCAGCGGTTCAACCACCGGCACGCTCACGCTCGAGCAGGACGCCTTCGGCGGCAACAGCGGCGGCAGCAACGGAGGCAACGGCGGGACTGCCGGAGCTGCAACGTCCAGCATCTCGGTCACCCCAACCGGCGTTTTGTCCGAGACCGTGACCAGCGTTGCCACCGGAGGCAACGGTGGAACCAGCCAAAATGCAAATGCCAGTGCCGGCGGATCCGGCAACGCCTCGATCAATTTGACCAGCGCCATCAGCGGCGCGGTCACCGCCAATGCGAATGCCAACACGGTTTCGGGAAATGGAAATGGCGGCGGCGGGTCCATCAACAGCGGCAATGGGAATGGCGGGGCCGGTGCAACGGGCACGTCCAATGCCACGGGCAACGAGGTGGGCAGCGGCAGCGTAACAGCCAACGCCACAAGCTACGGCGGAAATGGTGGAGAGGGATCGGGCAGCACATTTACCGGCGGCAACGGGGGCAACGCCAGCGCGACGGCCACCGCAAGTTCCGTCTCCGGACAAGCGCAAGCGGCTGCGTATGCCGTCGGGGGGAACGGCGGTATGGTGTTTAATTCCTCGACGGCCGGCAACGGCGGAACCGCCACTGCCACCGCCACCTCGCACGGCGTCACCGTCACCGATGTCACCACTTCCGGCACCACGCCGCAAACGGGCGCAATCGCCGGCGGTGTGGTGACGTGGACTTCCGCCAGCGGGGACACGGTTATCGTCGGGCACGACGCCGACAACGTCGGCGTGGGAACCGTGACCGGACCCCTGGCCCATATCGAAAGCATCAGCGGCGCCGGCACGTTAGTTGTCGGCAATGGGACCAACCCCACGGTCCTCCAAGTAAATCCCTACGCCGGCGGCAACTCGCAGGGGGGATTGATTGTCGAAGCCGGTTCGACTTTTGACATCGACAACAACCATTTCTATATCAACTATGGAACCAACGCCGACCCCATTACAACAATCATTGGCTACGTCAAATCCGGCTACAACGGCGGCAACTGGAACGGCACGGGCATCATCTCCACGGCGGCACAAACCAAGACCAATGGTCTGTCGTACGGCATCGGATACGCGGACTCGGCCGACGCCGGCAATCCGGCCCATCTCTCCTCGGGACAGATCGAACTGAAGTACACGTTGCTCGGCGACGCCAATCTGGACGGCATCGTCAACGCCGCCGACTTCACCCTCCTGGCGGCCAACTTCAACCAGACCGTCACCGGCTGGGACCAGGGCGACTTCAACTACGACGGAATCGTCAACGCCGCCGACTTCACTGACCTTGCGGCGAATTTCAACCAGTCCACCAGCGGCGCGGCCTCGGCCGGCGACGTCGCGGCCCTGGACGCCTTCGCCGTGGCCAATGGATTGCCCTTGCCGACGATCGCCAATGTTCCCGAGCCCGCGAGCGCGGGGATGATGCTGATGGCTGGATTGGGATTTCTCCGCCGCCGGCGACGATCTTCGCCTCGGCCACAATCAAGCGCACACGCTTGAGGCGGACGTGAGCCGACAGAAACCTTTGTCCAAACTCCGAACCTCGGTATCCTACGCAAAACGGCCGACGACGCCTGTCGGCGGAGGTTCAAATGGGAAATCGCGGTTTAGCTGGGTGCGGTCATAATTTTTCGCGGAACCCGACCTTTTCCCCCTCCCCCTGTACTCAGGGGGAGGGTTGGGGTGGGGGTTCTTCCGAGCTTGCAAAAATCTTTGGCCACGCCCGTTTAGGTTTAGCTATTCTCATCGCCGCGAGTTTTGCTTTGCTGATTCCGCAGGCGCGCGCCGACGATGGCTCGATTCCGCGCATTGTGCAGAAGGACGGCCGATATGCGCTGTTTGTTGACGGCGCGCCCTACCTGATGCTGGGCGCTCAGGTGGGCAATTCCAGCGGGTGGCCGTCGGCGCTGCCGAAGGTCTGGCCGGCCATGGAGTTCATGCACGTCAACACGGTCGAAATTCCCATTTACTGGGAGCAGTTTGAACCCGAGTACGGGAAATTCGATTATTCCGTCGTCGATACGCTGCTCGATCAGGCCCGGGACGAAAACCTGCACTTGGTGTTGCTTTGGTTTGGCACGTGGAAAAATGGCAGCAATCATTACATGCCCCGGTGGATGAAGCTCGATCCCGTCCGGTATCCCAACGTGATCGGATCGGATGGCAAATACGTCGATTCTCCCAGCCCGCTGGCCAAAGATACGTTGGCGGCGGACATAAGAGCGTTTTCCACCCTGATGCGGCATCTCAAGGAAGTCGATCCTCGGCACACGGTCCTGATGGTCCAGGTGGAAAATGAGCCGGGCACGTGGGGTGGAGTGCGCGATTATTCTGCCGCCGCGCAGGCACTTTTCAATGGTGCGGCGCCGGCCGAGGTTGTCGCGGCCATGGGGAAAACAGGCGTCAAATCATCGGCGAATTGGCGGGATGTTTTCGGCAAGGACGCGGATGAATATTTCCACGTCTGGTGCGTCTCGAAATTCATAGGACAGGTCGCGGCCGCCGGAAAGGCGGTTTATCCGCTGCCCATGTACGTCAATGCTTCCGTGCGCGATCCGTTTCATCCGGGTTGGCCGCCGAAATACGAGTGCGGCGGTCCGAACGATAACGTCTTTCCGATCTGGAAAGCCGAGGCCCCGGCGGTCGATCTTCTGGCCCCCGATATTTATGCGCGCGACACGCCCAAGTATCTGAAGCTGCTCGATCTTTACCACCGCCCGGACAACCCCCTGTTCGTTCCCGAAACGATCGGATCGGGAACGTACGCGCGATTCTGTTTTGCCGCGCTGGGGCGTGGGGCCATCGGATTCTCGCCCTTTGGATTGGATTACACGCATGCGTACGATTCGCCGATGAACCCAGGCATGACGCCCGAACAAGCGATGACGCCGACGGCCCAGAATTACGAATTGATCGGCCCCATGTCACGCGAGATTGCCCAACTCAATTTTGATGGAAAACTTCAAACCGCGGTGGATGAGCGCGATTCCAACGGGCCATTGCCGGAGTCGGAATCAGCGCCGCCGGCGGAAGATCCCCGCGCCCAGACGCCCGATCATGTTCTGCATTTCGGGAATTGGGACGCCAGGGTTTGGTTTCGGCCGATGCGGCGTCTGAGCCCCGACGCCACCACCCGGCCCACGATCCCGCTTCCACCCAACGGGCGCGCCCTGGTCGCGCAGCTCGGCGAAAATCAGTTCCTTGTAACCGGCTTATTTTCTCGCGTCGGGTTTCTCCCCGCCGGGCCGGATTCGGAAAGGCCGTGGCAATATCTCACCGTGGAAGAAGGTCAATACGAGCACGGTGTATTCGTAACGTCCAGAATCCTCAACGGCGACCAGACCGATTGGGGCCTGCAATTCACGGCCAAACCGACCGTATTGCGCGTTACGCTTTATTTGCGTTAGGTTGTTCGCTTGGAACGCCCCTAGCCCCAATACCGTTCAATGGCGGTAATTGCCTCTTTCCGTTAGCCCCCGGCTCTGCCGGGGCTTGCGCGAGAATGGATCGGCCTTTTCGCTCAACATGGGTTGCAGTGCGTTCATCACGGAAACCCCCGGCAAAGCCGGGGGCTAACGGATAAACGCTGCTCCGGTCGTTGAACGGTATTGCCCCTGGCTCCCATTCACGCCTTGTGCAGAAATCCGACCGTGGACTGGAGAATGCGATGCCGCAGCGAACTGGCGTTCTGCTGGGATTGCTGCTGCAAATCTTCCAAATTCGCGCGGCAGAATGAGCAGTTCAGGCGGTTGACGTGGAAATCGACGTATCGTCGCCATGGCTCGTCGAGCGTGCCCAGAACGTAGCCGCCGACGGTGCTGCGCTTGGGGCAGCTTGGCCGCTGGTCTTCCCAGATTTCCGTCAACAACGAATCCATCGCCTCGGGGGCATCCCATGGAATGGCGGCCTTTCCCATGGATTGTTCCACGCGCTCGCGAAGCTGCTTGATCCAGCGATGCTTCAGCAACGCGACGTGATTGGCCTCGACTCCCATTTCGGCGGCGATGCGCTGATTGGGAAGCTGCGCGTAAAAGACCATCTCCAGAATCTGGAGGTCCGGCAGATCCGTGCGCTCCTTCATCCGGTGAACCAGTTCATCCAGCGCCGCGCCGAGGGCGGCGTGGGCGGCTTGGCGCTGCTCATCTCGCCGCGCGTACGAACTGGCCGTGGGGTCCGGCGCCGGGAGGTTCACGCCGCCGGTCTCTTCCCATTGCGGCAACTCGCAGACGCCCACGCGTTTGCCCCGATGCGCTTCCGCCAGGCGGCGGCGGAGAATCACGAACAGGAACGTTTCGATGCTGGCCTGCTCGCGATACTGGGCCAATCCTCGTAGAAACAGCAGGAACGTGTCCTGCACCAGGTCCTCGGCATCCAGGCTTTTGGGCGCTCGGCGGCGGGCGAAGGCGATGAGTCGGCCCTGATATCGCTCCACCAATTGCGACCACGCTTCGTCGCTCCCGCGGCGAATCTGGTCCATCATGTAACGCTCTGCCTCGGTCCATTGCGTCATGGCCCACCGAGCAAAATCACCAGTGCCACCGCCGTTATCGTCGCGGCAAGCAGGCGAAGCCGCAACGTGAAGTATCCTCTGGTAATCATGTTGAGCAGGAGATACGCGATCCATACCGACAAAGTGAGCGCCGCCGCGCCGAATTGCACGGCCGTCATCCAAACTCGGCGCGCCCCCAATTCGCCCCGGTAACGGTCAACGAGCGTGTCTAATTTTGCCGGCGACGCGTCCAGCAACACCGTCTCTGTCCAGACGGTCCCATAGGGCCGATCGAACCGTTCGGCCAGATCATCGCTGGCAAGCTCACCCGCCCGCACGTCCGCCAGCACCCGGCGAGCCAGCCATTGCTCATCGCCGTGCCGCGGACCAAGCCGGTTAGCTACGATGGCGTACACCGCCCGCGCCGCGTCGCTCCGCGCGGATTCTTCGGCTTCCGCTTGCGACAGGCACGGCCGCGCGCAGCGGCCCACGATCCATCGGCCCGGATGACTGGCGGAAAACCCCGCGAAGTCGGCGATCCACGGCTTGGTGGGACGCGCGGCGCCCGAGAGAGACCGCAGCGCCGCCGCCGCATCGGGCACCGGCTCACCGGCCGGCCCAAACACCGCGCTTCGATCCGCGAATCCCAGACGCAGGGCCACCGCGATTCCCAGCACCAGCATGATGATGAGCAATGTGCGTATGAACATCGTGTGCTCCACCGGTCAATGCCCGGCGTCCTTGTTGGCGGTGGGATCGGCCGCTTGCTGAATCACCGGCGCACGCCCATATCGCCGGGCCGGCCATCCCAGCAGGAATGCGCCGAGCAGGAATAGGAACGACGCTTTGAGCACCGCGGGGAATTGCACCTGCTGGAAGTAAGCGTCAATCGTTTCGCCGGGCGTCGCCGCCGGTGTCACGTACGCCAAATCCGGCAGCATCCGGCCCATGGCAACCGCCGCGCCAAGCAGCACGAGGACTCCCAGCACCGTGCGGATCACGTGTGCGCCTCCGCCACTGCGGCGGGCCATAAGGAGAAACACGAGCGACAGGACCGAAGTGACCAGGCAAACCGCCGTGGCTGATTCGGTCATCAGCCGCGGCCACTGCCGGGTGCCGAAGCCCATCTCCAAATCGTGCGGCAGGCGCGCATCGAGAACTCCGGATGAAAAGAGTCCCGGCAAGTCCATCGCCACGGACAGAGCCAGGAGAATCGACGCAATCAGAAGGATCGATCCCACCAGACCTCCGACGCCCCTTGCGAACGACGAGGCGAGTCCTCCCAGTGACGAGCCCTGGGACATCGTTTCGCCCGCCGTGGAAATCTTGGTATTGAACATAAAACGTCCCCGATTCGGTTTGAAAACTTGAACCGTGACTATGATCGCCGCTGCTAGAAGCAGGAACGACTCCGGTTTCCGGTTGTGGCTCACGGCAGCGAAGCACCACGCCCACAAAACGAGCGGCGCCAGCATGGCGATCGCCCCCCCGAAGCCCGTGAACCGGCGGTCCGGCACTTTGTCTTGCGGCACAGGCGTACGCGGCACCGGCGAAGCGCCCGACGGCATCGGCGCGGGAAATGGCGGCGGGGACGGCGACGCGACCGGAGCCGGAATCGGCGGACGTTCGGGACCGACGGCCCGCCGCCGCCACGCGCTGCTCAGGCTTACCGCCGCCGACGCGCCCACCACCGTGGCGATCGCCGTTATTGGCTGATTGACGTCCAGCATCCCCGTCAGAATGACCGCGCAGATTCCCGAAGTGAACAGGTGGCCCACCGACAGCCGCTCTTTCCGGTCGGGCGAAAGGCGCTGTTGCCACTCCATCAGCAGCATCGCGCCAAAGCAGGCCTCCAGGGTCGATGGAAAATGATTCTGCCCAATCCACCAGGGCAGGCTGAATATGGCCGCGCCGATCGCCGCCGGCGCGCCCAGTGCGAACCGTTGCACCCATTTGGATTCCGCGCCGAGACCCGATCCGATCGCTCGCCACGCGACGTTCACGCCAACCACCGCGCCCGCAATCGCGAACAGGGTGAAGAACGAGTCAAACGGACCATGACGGCTGTTGGCGCCGATGCCGGCGATAATCGCGGCCAGGCACATCGCCAGGAATGCCAGTGTGATCCGCGCCACGGGGGTGAGAGGATCTGTCCCCATCGGGCCCAGGGCCGGGGGATTGGCGGCCCATCTCTTGCCGGCAATTCGATCGCCGACATCCTTGATGCGATCCGACGCCTTCCTGAGGCCGTCGAACACGCGGTCAAACGGGTCACCCGTCGTGGCCCGGCGTCCGGGCGGACTGAACGGCCCAGGTCCGGCGCCTATGTTCTGTGCCGCCCGCCCGGCGATTTGCGTCAGGCTCGCCGGCGAAAATTGCGACACGCTGTTGCGAACGTGCTCGGACCCGAACACCGCCTCAACCATCTCTTGCACGCTTTGAAATCGCTCCGCCGGATTCTTCGCCATCGCCTTGCGGATCGCCGACTGGAACGGCTCCTCGATTCCGTCCAGGCATACCTGGCTGGTCAGATGCTTCATCAGCACCTCCGCCGGGCTGGAGCCGAAGAACGGGACCTGCCCGGTCAGCATCTCGTACAACAATGCGCCCAGGGCGTAGATGTCGATGGTGCGGTCGTACCGGCCTTCGCCGATCTCCGGCGCCATGTAGTGCAACGTTCCGACGGCCACCGTCTGCCCGCTGTGCCGGGTCATGCTCATCGCCTTGCTCAGACCGTAATCGCCGATCTTGACGTATCCGTTTTCGTAAAAAATGTTGCCGGGTTTCAGGTCGCGATGAACGATGCCGCAATCGTGAAGGTACGTCAGCCCCTTGCCGATTTCCCGCAGGAAAAATGCCGCCTTGGCGACGCCCAGCCCGGATGGAGCCGCATCCAATATCTCGCGCAGCGACGGCCCCGAGACGTATTCCATGATGACCCACGGGCGCCCATCCGTGCCGTACTTCACGTCGAAAATCGTCACGAGCTGCGGGCTCTTGAGGTTCATGCACTGGCTGATTCCGCGCAGTTCGATCTGCTCGTACGTCATCACCAGCTTCAGCGCCACTTCGCGCCCGCTATCGCTGACCGCGAAGTAGACTTCGCCAAATCCGCCTCGACCGGCGGCGCGTTGGATGGTGTACCCTTCCAGCGGCCGATCGCCGTGCTTGTATTGATAGCCCCTGGCTGCCACTTCTTCATCGACTGTCATGGCCTCTGCTCCCTGGAAATGACGAAACGAAGTGAGCCAATGGAAACATGTGCGCCCTGAGGCAGGTTCGCCGCATTGCCCGCGGGCCGACCGTCGATCGTTATTTCATCCGCGCTTCGGCACGCCAGTCCCTCCCCGCTGCGCATGAGCACCACCGGCGATGCCAACTCGTCCGCTCGAATGTGAGCGCCGCCGCCGGGGCCGATGACGATCTCACGATCCAACAGGATCACTTGCCGAATTCCCGCCCCAGGCAGGCGCGCTCCGGAGATGTCCAGCACCGCCGTGCCGCTGGCGGCGCTGGGACGCCGGAACGTCAGCCGGCATCGCGTTCCCAGCCCGATCCGGTCTCCGTTGTTAAGTAGTTTGCTCGTGCAGGGAACTTCGTTCACCGTCGCCGGCCGGTCCGAACTCAGAAAATAATCTTCGTCCGATCGCGAAAGGGTGATCGACGGCGCCGCCGCGTCGATCATCAGCGGCAAATCCAAAACGCGCGTCGAGCTGAGCGGCCCGATGGATACCTTCGCCTCCGGCAAGACCTGAAAGCTGCCCACGCCGTCGATGTGCAGAACCATGGATTCCATCCGCTGGATCTCCACCGGAGGCAATCGAGTTCTCGCCAGCCCCCGTTGTGCCGCAAGCGCCAGCAGCGAAAGCGGACTGGCTTGGATCGCCGTCTGAACCTGGCCCCACTGCCGGGTCTGTTCAGCCAGTTCGCCAATCCAGCCGGCTCGGGGCCACGTGACCTGCAATCGACGCAGGACTTCATCGGCTTGCTCACGCTGCCCGGCGGCGATGGCGTCCCAGGCCGCTCGGCATTGATCCAACGTCGCATGAATCTGCCGCGTTGCGGTCGTTTCGGCCGGCAGTCTATCGAGTCTGTCGACCAGCGCCGCCGCCGTATCCAGCCGGCCGGATTCCACGTGCGACGCGGCATCGGCTGCGACATGGTCGGCGATCCGGTCCGCCAGCAGCCTCAGCGCCGCATCCCCAGCGCCGTTCCTGCCCGCGTTGGCAATGTGATCGATCGCCGCTTCCCAATCCCCGGCGTCGAAGGCTTGGGTCGCTCTTTTCAGACAGGATTCCAGCCCCGCGCGGCGGGCGGCCAAGTCCTGCTTCAAACAATCCAATCGCGGATCGGCGACCGGCGATTCGGCCAGAACCTGCTGACCGACCGTAAGCTGGCCCCGCTCCGCGTGCCGCCGAGCCAGGGCCAGGGCTTGCCCCGCCTGCTGGTTGATCTGATCATGGCCGCGCCGGGCCGTGCGCACCGCTTCCTGCAATTGCACCCCGTCGGGCAGATTGCCGCCAAGCAGAACCGCCTTGTCGGCATCGGCAGCGGCGGCAGCCAGCCGTCCCTGCGCTAAATGCCGCCGGCCTCGATCGATCAGCGATTTGAGCAGTTTGCTGATCAATTGCTGCCCGCGGCGATGGGCTCGAACGTCGCCCTGGCGGGCCAGATCAAACGCCTCGTCCAGCCGGCCGTCGGCTAGCGCCCGCTCGCATTGTTTGAGTCGCAGGATCAGCACGGCTTCATTCCTCGGCCGGGGTTACCGATGCCACAGAACCGATGGACCCATCGCGCCGCGCGGAAAGAAAAGAGATGCGTCTTCCCTCACGCGGGCAGGCAAGCTCGGCGCGGAGAAACAACTCCAATTCCTGCACCATTTGCCGGCCGCGCCGCCGGTATTCTACCTCGCCGCGGTCGCCTTCGGTAGACGCTCCATCGCTGTAACCGTTCGGTATCATGGCACTGCTCCTGAAGTTCACTTGCCGTTGGCCGCTTCGTTCACGGCCAGCGTCGACGTGCCGGACAAACAACCGTCCACCTGCTTGAGCAAATCCTGCTCATTGACCGCGTCGGCCGGAACCGCGTGCGCGAATCTGGCTTCCTCGGCCAACATGCGCTCGGAAACAGCCAGTTGCCGCCGCACGTCGCCGATCACTTTCTGCGCCTGGGCGAGCTTGGTGCTGTCCACCTGCACGTCCGTTCCCACCGCGGTGGCCTGCACCAGCCGATATCGCGCCTCCAACGCATCGATTTCAGACTGCAACCCCGCCCGCTGATCGCTGGCGGTCTGCATCGCCTCATTGGCCGCGGCCAGTGCGCTTTGGCGGTTCTCCAGCAACTGCTGCTTTTGCTGCAGGGAGATCTCCGCCTCCTTGTAGTTGGCGAATTGCTGGCCCAACTCCTGCGCCAACTGCGGGCGGCTGTAGGAAAACTCGCCGATCGTGAACGCGGACTGACTCGTCGCCAGATCGTCTCGAAGCGCCTGCATGCGCGTTTTCTCGCCGGCCAGGGATTGGTTGGCCTGTGCGATGTCGCCGCGCAGCGAAGCGATGTCCACTTCCTCCTCGGCGATCAGGCGGATGTTCTTCTGCATTTCCGGCCCAGTATCGTCGAGCAGATCGCGCGCCCGGCGGATTTGGAATTCGACCGGGATGTTCTCCTTCACCGCCAGGGAAATGGAATGGAACGAACTGCCTACGTAGCTGACCAGGTCGGCGCCGAACAGCACCCCACCCAAAACGCCCGCCGCCGCCGCCGTCAGCACGCCTAACTTGATTGTTCTCCAGAGCATACGCATCTCCTTTCGTTAGCTATTGCCGGGGCGACAATCGCCCCGATAGCCCGGTAGATGCGCGGCGTGGGGATTTATTTCAGGGAATAGCAGGGGGGTGCGTGACTCAATCGGCGGCCTATTTCTTTCCCCCTCTCCCTGTACTCAGGGGGAGGGTTGGGGTGGGGGTTGAACGTCGATTGGCCTCGGAAACCCCCACCCTGACCCTCCCCCTGAGTACAGGGAGAGGGAACAGAAGACCGCCCGCCGATTGTGTCACGCACCCATAGCCGGGAGTTCGGGCGCGGCCGGTGACATGGAATTCAACCCCGCAAAATCCATCTCAGCACGGCCGCATAGTTGGCGCCCTTTCCCTGCATGAGGATCCCAACCCGGAAGATTCGCCCCGCCGCCCAGACGAATGCGACCGTCGCCGCCAGCGCCGACGCCGCCGCGACAATCGGTTGCCATGCCGGCACGCCCGGCGGAATCGTCATGCGCAGCATCATTACCATCGGCGCCGACATCGGGAAGAACGACAGAGTCATCCCCACCGCCCCCGACGGGTTCTGGAGCACCGGGCCCAGCACGAACATCGGCAGGGCGATGAACAACATCACCGGCATGATAAAACTCTGCACTTCCTTGATGTTCGAGCAAGCCGCGCCGGCCGCCGCGAACAGCGATCCGTACATGAACGTTCCCACGACGGTGAAAAAGAAAAACCAGCCGATCGACTGCCCGGAGACATACCCGGACATTCCAAATGAATACGCCAGATAGTACGCGCCGCCGAAGAAAATCGCCGCCAGCGTCAGCGACACCGCCACGCCGCCCAGCAGCTTTCCAATCATCAGCTCAAACGGCGTCACGCTGCCGAGCAACACCTCGGCGATGCGGAGTTGCTTCTCCTCCACGACGTTTCCGGCGATCGGACTGGTTCCCATCAACGTCACGATGAACATCAGCATGATCATCACGATCGGAACCGCGACGTTGACGATCTGGCCCGTTTGCGACTGATACTTGATTTTTCCGTTGCTGCTCTCGGCCAGCCCGCATTCCACCACCGGCGGGGGGGTGAGCAGGGGTTGAAGCTTTTGATATTCCACGCCGGCGTTGGCGATTCTTTTTTGGATGACGGCCGAGGGCAGGGCGCGCTGCAGAAGGGAGAAGAAATCCGAGTAGGTCGGCCGGTTGGTGGAATACCTGATCGTCGCCGCATCGCCGCCGGACTTTGAAGGACTCAGCACCGCCGGGCCAATTTCCACGAACGCCAGCAGTTGGCCCCCGCGGACGCGGTCCGACAAGCTCAGACGCACGCGGTCCAGCGCCGCCGGATCACGCCAATCCACCGGTTCAACCGTCTCCAATACGAATTTTCCGCGCACCTGCCGGCCGGAGCTATCGAAAATGTCGCGATCATTGTGCCGCCGAACCGCGTCGGCCACCGTGCCGTAAAAAGACTTCCCGGGCGAACAGTCCATCACCCCGACGTGGTAGGTCGACGTGTCCCCGATCTTTTGCCCGACCTTTTGCGCGATCAGTCCGCCTCCCATCATGACCGGCAGAAGCACCAGGGTGATGAGGAACGACTTGCTCCGCACGGCGGCGGAATATTCGCGGGTGGCGATGATCCGCGTCTTGCGGCCGTTCACGATTCACCCCCGGAGGGCGAAGCCCTGGCCGGCCCGCCGGCGATTTGAAGGAAAATATCCCTCAGGCTGGAGTGCGCCAGCTCGAAATGCTCGACTTTCCCCCGTTGCATCAACATTTCCAGAATCCGCTGCCGATCGGCGCCGGCCGACAGGCCAAGCTCCTGCATGTTTCCCAAGTCCGTCACCTTCGCAACGCCGGGCAGGTCACGAAGCTGCCGGTCCGATCCGTTCGGCCAGTCGAGCCGCACCCGCAGCACGTCGCCGCCATGTTCCTCCTGAATCTGTCGCAGCGTCCCGTCCAGCACCTTCCGGCCCTTGTGAATCATCAGGATCCAATCGCACATTGACTCAGCCACGGCCATGTCGTGCGTCGAGAAAAGCACCGTGGTCCCCGCTCGCACCAGTTCCAGCAGAATCTCCCGCACCACCTCCGCGTTGATCGGGTCCAGCCCGCTGAACGGTTCGTCCAGCAGCAGCAATTGCGGCCGCGCGATCACCGTCGCGATGAACTGCACCTTTTGGCTCATCCCCTTGGACAGGGCCTCCACTTTCCGATCGCCCCATTCCAAAAGCTGCATCCGCTCCAGCCAGCCGTTGATTTCCGCGCGCGTGGCCGAGTGGCCTTTCAGTTGTGAATGAAAGCGAAGCAGGTCGGCGACTTTCATCTGCCGATAAAGCCCCCGCTCCTCCGGCAGATAACCCACGCGATCGTTGGCGGCGGCATGGGTTTGCTCGCCAAGCACGACCAATCGCCCCCGGTCCGCGTGGATGATGTGCATGATCATCCTCAGCGTAGTCGTTTTCCCCGAGCCATTCGGGCCTATGAATCCATAAACGCTTCCCACCGGCACGCACAGCGACAATCCGTCGACGGCCGTTTGCTCGCCGAAAGTCTTGGTCACGTTCTCCAACTCGATCGCGTGCATAGCCCGTTTCCCGATTCGACGACCGACCCGTACTTATGTAAACAGCCGGCCGAGCGCTAAAGGTAACATAATTTGGAGACAACTATTACTGGGCAGGGTTTGTCGCGCAAGAGGGTAGTGTCTTAATCCTACAACGCTATGGTTGTCATTAACTCCCGATTTGGGAACAGCCTACATGCGAATTGTGGCCTCAAATCCGGGACGTAGCGTTGTAGGATTAAGTTGGGGTTCCTTTGCCTAGTCGCCGATGTCGGTGTGCTTGTTGTATTCCTTTAGGATTTCAATAGCCCTCCTCACAATTTCCGCAGAGAGAGTTTCTGTTCTGCCAGAAATGTTGCTTTCTTTCGAGATTAAAAGCGCGATTTGGGTAGCCGAAGTAATCGCTGCCGCCTGAATTTCGGGTCGGAAATCGCTCAATTTTGTGGACATGATTTTTCCTTTCTTTCGGGGGTCGGGGCATTTTACCACCCGCGCACGAAAAAGCCGCCCGGAGGCGGCTGATCTGATTATCCCGCTAGCTTACTTGGCTTATGGGAATTGTACCCTCAAGAAGTTCACAATAATCAACGCAATTCCAAGGCAAATACCTAGTAATACCAGCCAACGGAACCATTTCGGCTCTTCTTTCACAGTTGCCATTATACACCTCGCGTTCAAATCGCCGCCAGCAATTCATCCAATTCCCAAACGTGGTCCGTGACGCCAGCGGCCATCGCCGGAGTGATCCGCGTGCTGCCGTGGACGCGGCAGAAGTTGTAGTGGGCGATGTGCACGAATGGAACCGACGAATGGAACCGGGACGTGAGCGCTTGACCAACGAATGGAACCGGGACGTGAGCGCTTGACCAGACCGGACGATGAGGAGAATGGCTTTAGCGCGAAGATTCCCCCGCCATCAACCGCCGAAAAAAATATTTCCAAAAAATCCGCCGAATTCCAAAAACACGTCCAATTCTTTCACCTCCCGGCTATAGAGATAGAGGGACCTTCATTTTTTGTTGTCGATCCGCCATCCGCCATCGCGGCCCGAATGCATCCATCGGGACCAGCGACAAAATGGCTGACCGCTGCGCTTTCAAGTAACACCCCGCGGTAACGGTAACGAAACCCCGCGCCACGCTATCGAAATCGGGGGTTTTGTAACCACCGCACCAAGGCCGATTCTTCAACCGTAGTTTTAGGATGGCCATTAAAGCGGGAAAACCCAGACGGACCACGGATCACGCGGATTGACACGGATGGGAAGCATGAACTTATCTCCTCTCCTATCCGCGTTATCCGTGAAATCCGCGGTTCGATTTCCTTTCAAACGGCCACAAAATGACCGACCGATGCTTTTTCAAGTGGGTCCCTCGTGTGACGGTGACAAAACCCCCCGCGGCGCTGTCGAAAACAGTGGTTTTGTCACCACCGCACCAAGGCCGATCCTGCAACCGTAGTTTTAGGATGGCCATTAACCCGGATCATTTACCACGGATGACACGGATACCACGGATACTCAATGCTGGAAATTACTTATGATCGATTCCATGTTTTTCTGCGGCGCGCACACTGCGCGCATCGCGGTTTCGGAACGGTTCTGATTCATCCGTGTTATCCGTGAAATCCGTGGTTCCTCCGAATTATCCAGGTTAAAGCGGGGAAACCCAGACGGACCACGGATCACGCGGATTGACACGCATGGGAAGCATGAACTTATCCCCTCTCCTATCCGTGTCATCCGTGAAATCCGTGGTTGGACTCCCTTTTTCTCCTCAGCGTTTTCCGCGATCTCAAGCGAAGCGGGCGGTGAATCCGTGCTTTTCCATCATCCGATTCGGGCCCGTTTCCCATTTTCCGACGCCTAGCCGCGCGGCGTTCGGCTCGCCCGCCGAATTTTTGTCTGTTTTGGGGCGCCGACATCGACACTGTGGCCCCTCGCGATATCGAAAACCGCGTCATTGTCAGCGCCCCGGAGAATTGTTTTGTAGTTTTGTGTTGTCCACAAATTCGACGTGCAAATTCCCGAAATGCGACATCCCGCCGAGGGAGGCCCAAGTAGACCTCACTGCGAAGACGCCCAGCGCGGCATGGCCGCAACGAGAAAACCTTACCGCGAAGGCGCGAAGGACGCGAAGTTGCGCGAAGAAAAAACAAGATTTGATTTAACTTCGCGCATCTTCGCGTCCTTCGCGCCTTCGCGGTAAAACTCTTTTGGGTGCGGGCATCGCTCGCGCTGTGCTCCTTCGCGGTAACGCATTTGAGAATAACCGGTGGAGCGGCGGAATGCGGCACGGTCCCGCCGGTTGGAAATTCCAAACCTTGACGGCATAATCTCTATGCCGTCGCCCGCGGCATCGGAGAACGCCGAAATGCCAACCAGCAATCCGTTGGAAATTCAGCTCGAACATGACAGATGGGCCACGCGGCAGATTTTATTGGCGTGCGAAAAGCTCACCACCGATCAATTCGCCCGGAAATTCGAGATCGGATCCGGCTCGCTACAAACGACGATCACCCACGTGCTGGCCGCGATGAATACCTGGACCGACACGCTGGCCGAGCGGCCCCCTCGTCCGCGGATCGATCAGGGCGGCGTTGGACGTTCACCCGCCCAATTGCTTCAAATGCTCGATGAATCAACCGCTGAATTCATCGCGATCGCGAAAAGCCGTCCCCTTGACCAAATCGTCAAACGCACGCGTGCCGGAAAGGAATACTGCTTCACCCGCGGCTCCGTCATCACGCACGTCACGACGCACGGCATGCACCACCGAGCCCAATGCCTCAATATGCTCCGGCATCTTGGCGTCAGCCCGCTGCCCCCTTCCAGCGTCACTGAATGGGCGCGCATGGTGGATTTCCCGCAGTAGTCCTCTGCTGTTCTATTGTTCTACTATCTCGCGCAGCGTCTCAACTCGTCAGGGCCGTTTCCAGCGCGAACGCGGTCAGGCGATGCCTGGCGATCTCCTGCCCATCGACGTGCACCACCGGAATGAACGAGCCGAATTGCTCCTGAAGCGCGGGGTCTTCCAGGACGTTCTTTTTCTCGAAGCGAAATCGCCTGCGGGTGGCCACTTGCTGGATGACCGCCTCCGCTTCGCGGCACAGATCGCAATCCGGCTTGGAATAAATCGTCACCACTCGCATCGTCGCGCCTCTGGCTATAAATAGCCGCCAAAGCTCGTCCACACGCGAAAAATCTACCCGTCTTCGCCGGGCCAACGCAAGCCCTCTTCTTCCCCTCCCCTAGTACTCCGGGGGAGGGTCAGGGTGGGGGTTTCGTGGGCCAATCGATGTTCGACGGTGGAGGGCAAGCCCTCCACCCCCACCCCAACCCTCCCCCTGAGTACAAGGGGAGGGGGGAATTCTTTGCAGCAAGTGTCACGCAGCCGCCAGGCCAGGCCAAGCTTGGCAGATTGGAGCTTGACACCGCTACGGGCCGATCTAAGATGAGTATAGATCGCGGGGTAGAGCAGCCTGGTAGCTCGTCGGGCTCATAACCCGGAGGTCGGAGGTTCGAATCCTCCCCCCGCTACTTAATGTGAGAAAAGGACTTGCGGTCACGCAAGTCCTTTTCTGTTTGGTGTCCGTTTGCCAGCGCGTACACTGGCGCGTACACTATCAACATCAAAGCGACTTGCCGGAACGATTTGTTCTCCTTCTCAGGAGATCGCCGTGGCAAGTCTTATCAAACGCACATGGAAGAACGGACCCGCGTGGTACATCCAGTATTACGTCGGCAATCAGCAGCGCCGCATCCGCGCATCGGATAACTTTCAGATCGCCAAGGAAAAGCTTCGCCGATTCGATGCGGCCCAGGCGGCGGGCGACGACCTACCGCTTCCGACGCGAACGCCCATTCCCGATATCGTCGCCGCTTACGTCCAGCACATCCGTCAGGTCAAGACGGCCAAGAGCGCGCAGACCGACACCTATTATCTGCGCGACATGTTCGGACCCGTCTGCGATGAGTTGAAGATCAACAGCCGCAAGCCATCCGCGAAGGCGAAGAAGAAGCCGGTGAAGGCGGGCGTAAACGCGCGGACTAAAGCGCCGGTGATCGAGGCGGACTGCATGGAAGCGATCCGCACCGCCGACATCACGACGTTCATTTCCGCGCAAGTTTCCTGCCGCGGGCTGGCGCCCAAGACCGCCAACCGCTACCGCGAAATCTTGATGCGGTTGTTCAACTGGGCGATGGAGCAGAAAAACCTGCGCATGCCCAACGACAAGAATCCCGCTGCCAAGGTCGAGCGGTACAGGGAGCCGGCGCCGACGATCCACTTCCTCACGCTCAAACAAATCGAGGAGCAGCTTGATGCGCTGGCCGATCAGATGAAGTTCCAGGCCATGGTTGCAACGCTGATTTATGCCGGCCTGCGCCGGGAGGAATTGCTATGGCTCACGCCCGACGACCTCGACTGGTCCGCCGGCACGTTCGGATTGATCCGCGTGCGGGCCAAAACCATTGGCAACGAGTCCTGGCAGCCAAAGACGAATGTCAACCGCGCTGTGCCGATCAGTTCGTCTTTGCGCCACTATCTCGACAAATGGAAGCTCAAAAGCGGCAAGAGTGTTTGGTTTTTTCCAAACTCCGCCAACGGGCGTTACGACCCGGATAACTTCAGTTCAGACCTGCGGGCCTTCAACGAGAACAAGGAGCTTCACTGGACCTGCCTCCACTATCGTCACACCTTCGGCAGCCAACTCGCGATGAAGGGCGAGAGCCTTTACAAAATCAGCAAGATGATGGGCAATTCACCGGAAATCTGTCGCCGGCATTATGCGGCGCTGATTCCGGAGGAAATGGGCGACGCAGTGGAATTTCGGCCACATCAGCCGGCGCTTGTCGCTCAATCCCGTGGCGAATCCGCATAGTCGGCGATTGCTCGGACATGGAAAAGCGAACGGCCATTCCGGCGGACTTGCATCACCGGAACGGCCGTATCGAGAAACCGATTTAAGAAGACAGGTTCTACGCCTGCCGTTTGATTTCAAATTCTTCCACCTCCTTTCGGTTGTACCGCACAATCCCGTTGCGCCCTTCGCCAAGGCAAAGACGAGTCAGGCCGGCGCGGCGAACAATTCGGTCAACGCTTGAACGGGAGCAGCGCCATCGTTCCTGAAGCTCCTTGGGCGACACATACGGCGAGACCGCCGGAGCGTGCAATTCAATTGTTTTCATGGCTTCACCGTCCGTACGACCAGCCGCAATCCATATCTGTTCGGTATATGTTAGTATCGCAACCAAAAAAGTCAACGGTATGCTCAATACCAAGAGCGCGGCGAGGTCGCCGTTGCATCAGGAGGTGGCGGCCTCGGCAGGCCATCGTCCAATGATCTTTCCGATGCGGACGATGTTCACCGGGTCCAGCTCATGCCGCAGTCCATCGGAGGTTACGACGACCGCTTTAAGCGGAGTCAGTTGAACCCGACCGAACCACCCCCGCGCTTCCCATCCATTCCAGCAATAGACCGCAGCCGGTCCTTCGCGAAATTCCCAGGGCGGAATGTTGCGGAACACGATGGATTGGCCAACCCCTTCGATTTCCAGAGCATAGATGTCGTAGCCCTTGCCGAATCGCGCGGGAAGGTGTCGCCCCCATTCCGCTTGCCAATCCTCATCCGCTTCGGCCGTCCCGCTCGACTTGATCCGGCCTAAAAGCGGCGTTCCCCGGTCTTCCGGACGGGTCTCTTTCGGAATCCAATACGCGGGATCGTCCTCTTGCCACGGAAGCGCGCGGCCGCGAACGTCGGGATCGAAAACGTGCGTATCCTCGATCCAGTCAATGTCGTGGTCGTTGAGCTGTTCCAGCTTGCGAAGCGACACGCGAAGCGCGCCGGCGAACACACGCCGCTCGGAACGATTTAACACGTTCAGCGTTTGGCGCGCTCGCACATCGCGGAGCGATTGCAGGGGCAAGCCGGAGTAATCCGCCAGATCCTTCCACTTTTCAAATCCCACCACTTCCTTGCGATGGTCGAGCCATTGGATAAGCCTCGACATCGTTTTACCTTTGTTGGAGACATCATTTCGTCAAAGTCAGCACTCCCACGCAGTGGGCCACTCGCTCAATTTCGCGGCGATGAACCATTCGGTCGGGGAATCGACTACGGTCCGGGTTGAGTTTTCTCAGCACCAGCAGGTCACGGTCATCATCACTTTCAAACACTCGACTGAAATAACATTCATCGTTGGTGAACCAGATGATGTAATCCTTGCCGAAAACGAATTCATGGCCCTCGACGTTCTCGAATAGCGCCGTCGCCCGATCGGGGTACGTCGGAATCATCGATTCGCCGTCCACGCGCACGCAAAAGTCGCATAAACCAACCGGAACCTTTACGTTGCCAGTCTCGATTCCCAAACGCTCGCTGCGGGCGCCCGCGCTAATGCTGTGATAGCTTGGCACATGGGACAACGCGTGCGCTGGCCCCGACACACCGCACGGAGAACGAGATTCATCGTCGGTTCCGAAAGCATCGGGCGCGACCCGGCAATGCAAATCGTCGGGCGTCGTCTTCAAAACTTCCGCAATTTTGCGAAAGTTGTCCGCGAACATTCCGTGCACGCCAGGGCGCATCAGACGAAATACGCCCGAGCGCTTCATGCCGGCGGCTTGCGCAAATGACTCCTTGGACATCATGCTGCCGCGCCAGAGCTCGGCGAGGCGCTCGCCGGAAATCTTCACCGTGCGCGATTCGTTTCGCATATCAGTTGTTCAACCTCCGTGCGTCTGTGCCGGGTCTGTTTTGCACCCTCAAATCCAAAATGAGGTCAAAATGGAATAGTTCTTGACTCCGGCACTTCTGTTAGGGTAATGTTCGCACAGCCAGAATGCAAGCAGAAAAATAGGAGGTGGTTCGTGCGTCCAGACCAGTTTACTCGATTCAGTGCAACGCACATTGCAGGCTCAATGGCCGATTGCCTGTGCTTCGGTGATCCAATCCGCTGCCAGTTGGGTCGGGACGGACGTGCTGTTCACTATTTCCGACCCGGCCAGATATTTGCGGTGGTCTGGTGGCGCCGATATTCGCCCGACCGCCAACATCGCACCTTGGCAATCGTCGAGGCGCTGCCCGTTAACAACGCCGGCCGCGTTCTGCCGGGCATCCATCCAGGTGCGGCGGTCCATGTACTTGTCCGACAGTGTGGGCCCGCCGGACAAGATGAGGCCGTGGATCAATTGCTCGATCTCATCGAGGACTTGAAACACCGTGGACGAAATCCTGCGGAAATGCCTGCCGCCTTCTGGACCGACGCCGCCCAGGAATTACTCCTTTGCCAAGCGCCCTTGGAATCGTTCGACCTGGAGGGCGTGGTATGTCGCGCCTGATGCTTTGCGGCGGTCATGTTCCCTCCGGTCGCGAGCGCCGCCGTCGCGTTTTGTCGCGCGTTGCGGTGATCCTTTTGGTGTTCGCAATTATCCCGGAATTGGGCGCTCATCGTTTTCTGGTCATCAACACGTCCCCGAGCGTTGCTCCCGGCCTGTACCTGCGCTCTTCGGAAGAACCAGCCGTCGGGAAGCTCGTCGATTTTTGTATTCCGCCGGCGGCACGGGCCTATGTGCTCGGACGTACCGGAAACAGCGGCGACAACTGGTACATCCTCAAACCGATAGTCGCCGGCCCAGGAGATCGTATTGATACGACTGGCGACTGGCTCGTAATCAACGGCCAACGGATCGCGCCGATGCCGCCGCCAGAAGACAGCAGCGGCCGTCCGCTTCCCGTTTGGCGCGCCTGCCGAATCCTCGCACCGGATGAATTCTTCGTTTTCTCCAATCGCATTCCCAACAGCTTCGATAGTCGTTGCTATGGCCCGATCCATCGGAGACAGATCGAAGCGGTCAGAAATCCCGCGATAATTTGGTGAGGTGAACACCGGACACCGCTGTCTCAATTCCTGTTCGTCATCAAACGGGATTTGACCTCACCGTTCATTCAGGCATACTCCAGAGGCCCTCGAACGTGGGTTGTTGCTTGGGTGGAGCAATTTATATCTGAACTTATTCAAGCAGGAGAACGCACGATGTGGAAAACTCTCGCAATCGCAATGCTGATGCTCGGGATGCTAGTTGCTGTATTTGTTGGCGATTCCAAAGAAGCCGGAGCACAGACACAGCCGGCCGATTCCGACGCGCCCAAGAAACTGACCGTGGACCTTGGAAACGGCGTGACGCTGCAACTGATGCGAATCCCGGCGGGCAAGTTCCTCATGGGCAGCCCCGAAACCGAGAACGACCGCAAGACGGATGAAACCCAGCACGAGGTAACATTAAGCAAGCCGTTCTACATGGGTGTGACCCATGTGACAGTGGAACAGTTCGCCGCGTTCGTGAAGGACAAAGCCTACACGACCGACGCCGAGGCCGATGGCTCGTCGACCGGAATTGAAATCATAGGCGGCAGGGTCCAGGGCGGAAACATGGCTGGCTGCTCATGGCGCAATCCGAGTTTCGATCAGAAGAGGGATTATCCTGTCGTGCAAGTTAGCTGGAAGGATGCCAAGGCATTTTGTGCTTGGCTGTCGAGAAAGAGTGGCAAGACGGCCGCCTTGCCAACGGAAGCGCAGTGGGAGTACGCCTGCCGGGCCGGCACGACTACCACCTACCCGTGGGGCGACAACCCTGACGATGGCAATGGTTGGGCCAACTGTGCCGACCAAAGCATCAAGAAGAATGTTCCAAACGCGCCGGCCAGTTGGACGTTCTTCAATTGGGACGACGGCTTCGTTTTCACCTCGCCGGTAGCCAACTTCAAGGCCAATGCCTTCGGGTTACATGACATGATCGGCAATGCGTGGGAGTGGTGCTCGGACGGCTACGGGGATTACGACAACTCAGCAGTGACGGACCCGACGGGAGCAAACTTGGGCACCGACCGCCTCGTGCTGCGTGGTGGTTCCTGGGAATGGGGACCGGCGAGTTGTCGATCGGCGTCGCGCAGTTGGGAGGGTCCTTCCAGCCGTGGTCCCGACATCGGCTTCCGGGTGGTAGTCGCGGCGGGCGTGAACTAATGAACTAATCTTAGTTACCCTTTGCACTTTGCCGTTTGCCGTTCCTGGGTTAGGCCGCGTATTGCACTCCCCGCATGCAAGACAAGTATCAATTCACTCATGAACCAACAACCATTGCTTGGCACTCCGACTTTTTTCGACGGCCGTCGATTCACCATCAACCGACATCTTGTCGCGACATCTGGCGGACTCTCGATCGAGCTATTCATCCACCTAGTTGTTTAAGATGTTCCTTCGCCTCGTCGCTGCCGTGAGCAGCGGCCTTACGTAACCAGGCCAAGGCCTGTTGGTCATCCTGGGTTACGCCGTCGCCGTTGTGGTACGAAACACCAATGTTTTCCATCGCATCCGCATCGCCGGCGTTGGCACCCTTCAGATACCAAGCCATGGCCTGCTGATAGTCAATGGGCACGCCTTCGCCGTCATGGTAAAGATTTCCAATTTTTCCCATCGCCATCCCATCTCCCGCGTCGGCGGCCTTTCGCCACCAAACCATGGCCTGCTGATAGTCTTGAGGCACACCGTGGCCGCTATGGTATAGGACACCGATCGTTCTCATTGCCTCCGCATCTCCAGCGTCGGCGGCCTTTCGCCACCACACCATGGCCTGCTGGTAGTCCTGAGGTACCCCATCACCGTTGGCGTATTGGAGACCAATAGTGAACATCGCCTGAGAGTCTCCTCCGTCAGCAGCCTTACGCCATAATTCTGTCGCCTTAACATCGTCTTTATCGACGCCCGTACCATTTGCATACATTGTCCCAAGGTTGTTCATCGCACCAGCATCGCCCAAATCGACCGCTCTCTGATACCATCCCAACGCTTGTCTCATGTCTTGCGCGGTACCCTCGCCTCTTCTACACATATCGCCTAGTTGTTTCATCGCTTGCGAATTTCCTCTGTCCGCGGCCTTCTGATACCAGATAAATGCTTGCGGTAAATCCTGATCCACGCCGTCCCCATGTTGGTACATTACTCCTATGTTGTAGTCAGCATCAAGATTACCCGCGGCAGCCGCGTTGCGCATCCACACCATCGTTGCAGACAAATCGCGCGACACACCTAGGCCCGAAAAATAGAGCGACGCAACATTGAACTTTGCGTCGGAGCTTCCTGCGTCGGCCGCCTTACGATACCACGTCATCGCTTGAACATAGTCCTTCTCTACACCCATACCATCCTCAAACATGATTCCCAGCACGTCCATCGCCTCAACATCTCCCGCCTGCGAAGCCTTTTGCGCAGACTGCATTGCCTGAAGATATAATTGGGTCGCTCGTTGGCTGTTCTTGTCTATTCCCCATCCGCTCTCACAACACTTACCAAGGCCCATTATGCCCCTCGGCGAATTGGCACCCGTTGCGAGTTGATACCAATGCACCGCACTTGAATAGTTCTTAACCACACCGCCATTCCCATGCAGATACATGTCCCCTAGGCAACTCATAGCGGCTGCATTGCCCGCGTTAGCGGCTTTCTCAATCCATTGCTGGCCTTGGACCAGATCCAAAGGAGTCTGTACGCCACGCTGATAATCGATTCCTAATCCATACATTGCATTCGGATCCCCAGCTTTCGCTTTCGCGATCAACTCCGCGGTTGCCCCGTCTTTGTCGATTTGAGCTGACAAAGAAACTGGGGCGACAAACTGTGCAAGGCAGACGAGTGTCATCGCCGTATGCTTCACCCAAAAGCCGTTCGTCGTTTTGTCATTCCACATAACGGTTGCCTTTGCTCGACAACACCAATATTCATCATTCAGTCATGCCCATAGCATGTATCGGAGCACCTGCATCTACAATAGATGCTATTTATTCGACGAGTTATTGAGTATATCGTGTGCTTGCTTGTTTTCGGTGGCGTCCAAATAATCGAGTAATGTCATCCCTCCGCTCGCGGCGGGCACCACATAGCCAGAGCTTCCAAAATCGGTCCTGCCGGCGCCATTATTACCGATTGGCACCACAGATGGCGCTTGAAATCCGGAAATGCGGATTAGCGAGGGATCAGCACCGCTTTCGACCAACTGACGAAACTCCGCCAATTTTTCCGGGTCAGGCGACGCGCCACTTTCAAAATGAGGATGCCAACCCCACTGATTACCCGTCAGCGATCCAGTCCCAGCCATCTCAATGGCAAGTTCGCCGAGGCGTGCCGCTTTCGCAATTGGGCTGAACTCATCACTGTCTGGCCCAGTGGGATAAAGGGAAAGAAAATTCTCATATGCTTTAATAGTTCCCGCCTGTTTCGCCTCTTGAAATCTTTCTTGGCGAACGTGAGCGTCCACTTCCTTAAGGCGAGCGGCCACCTCGGGCACGTGACTACTTCTTGGAAACCGCTCGAGAAATCGCCCCAATGTATATGACGAAGTATCGCGCCTTATTCGATCATACGTTAAGGCTTCGTCGATGCTCTCCGCCTCGGTCCTATGCGTGCCGGACGGGAAATCCTTAAGGTACCCTTCAATTGCTTCGACCGTTCTCGCATCCTTAGCCATCTGGAATGCTGCCTCATCTTTCTGAGCTAGTTCAATCTGTTGTATTTTTTCGCGAGCTTCGTTCGCCTGTGGCGCATCAGAATTGCGGTCAATAAACGCCTGATATGCGCCGACGACGTTTTTCTGTTGCGCTTCTTGCCACTGCGATTCGACAGAAGCGCACCCAGCAATCATACCACAACACACGGCAAGCGAAATAAAGCTCATCCTCATCTTTGGACTCCTCTCATTGTCGCTGCTGTAACACATCCGTCCTTACCTCGGCGGATAGTAACGTTCCATAACCTGCGATGAATAATGGATAGCAGTTACTCAATCCATCATACTGATGTTCGATTCGACGAATGCCACCTTGGTAATTTGTCGTCATGTCGTAAAACTCAGTTAGCCCGATGATTTGCCAGCCAGTCCTTGGCGCTAGAGTCTCCGTGGCCAGCCGCCTGCCGATACCAAGTTGCAGCGTGAGACTCGTCTTGCTGAACTCCCCAACCTCTTTCATATAGCAATCCGATATTGCACATTGCACTGCTGCTTCCAAGGTCGGCGGCCTTATGAAACCAATGCATTGCCTCCGTGTAGTCCCTTTCAACGCCGAAGCCGTTCATATACATGAAACCTATGCTATTCATTGCCCCGGCCTGTCCATTAGGAGAAACCCCATCGGGTACTGCCACTTCAGAAGCTTGGCGGAACCATTTCATTGCTTCTTCGTAGTCTTTCATCACACCCGCACCAGTCGCGTATAACGAGCCGATATTGTTCATAGCGACCGCGTCGCCTGCGCCCGCAGCCTTTCGATAGCAGTCCATCGCTTTTGAGTAGTTCTGGTCGACCCCCAGGCCTTTGTCATAAAGCATGCCGATGTTGCTCATTACACCAACCATGCCCGCATCAAATGCCTTGTGATACCAAAGCATTGCGGTCGCATAGTCTTGAGGTACGCCGTCGCCGTGTTCATACAGCAAACCGATGTTGCACATTGCATCGGCGTCGCCAGCATCAGCAGCCTTCTTGTACCAGATAAGAGATTGGGCGAAATCCTGATCCGCGCCATCTCCGATTTGGAATTGGTAACCAAGGTTGAACATGGCGGTTACGTCTCCGGCGCCTGCCGCCTTTCTGTACCACGCAATCGCCTGGTGAATATCGGTACCTGCACCAAAGCCCTTCTGGTAGCACACGCCAACGCCAAACATTCCCCTAGCGTTGCCCGCATCGGCAGCCCTGCGATACCATCGCAAGGCCTCGTCTTCATTCTTGGGTAGGCCTACGTTGCCATCACGATAACTTTCCGCCACCAGAATCATCGCATCAACATCTCCGTCGTCTGCTGCCTTGCACCACCAACGCACTTCCTCAGGTGTGCCCTTAACCAAGTCACTTTTGCCATTAGCACCTGGCATTTCGTCACTCGGCAGCGCCAAAAATGTATCGCCAAACAAGAACTCCCAACTAATCGAATCTGGCTTTGGGCGCATTTTAGAAACCGCTTCCGTGAGTGCGGTTATGTCACCATTTCTCAATCTCATCGCGAGATTTCTCAACTGAACGCCCCCTCGCACAGTTTGACGCAATGACCGATCTTCGTTGTGCAGGACATCTACCTCCGAGGGGGTCTCTACGGTCGCCACCTTGTATTCCTGGAGGAAGAATTTGAAGTCATCGACCCATTTGCCCACGACAACTCCCTTCGCGAGGCCGGCTAGGCGCGCGAGCCCGCGAAGACGCTCAAAGACTGGTCGGTCACGTGCAGCTTCGTCATAGTGATCCGTAAATGCACTGGCAAAGTTCTTGCCTGCTACATCAAGAGCATTGAGCTCATTCGGATCCTGAATGGCTTGCCCATCGCGCTCTGCAAAAAGGGTCTGCCTATTTACAACGATGCGCGATTCCTGAATGAAAACGGCCTTCTGGCTGCTCAGCACTGGCACGTCACTTAGAACAGGACAGAGCCAAAAACGCGATACTATTGTCGTCGGACCCTGCAACTGATTAACGCCACCGGAATCAAAAAAGCTGGGGATGGGTGCATTAGGAAGTTTTTCCAATCCCAAATCCATTCGTTTCATCAGCCAATCGGCTTCATAGCAGGTCAGGCCAAATCGCGTATCTTTCAACGAACCACGGAATTCGACTTGTTGTCGCGTGGCTAGATTCCAATCTTTTGGACTTGTCTCAGCATTCTCTTCACCAGGAGCGATGGGCTCAATCGTGACGCCGGGGTCAATGGTGGGATTTTCAACGCGTGTTCGCAATGCCACAGCAAGATCGTCTAATGTCAAATCTCCAGCGTCTCCGGATCGCTCACCGAGAAGAATCCAGTCGTTTGTTTGCGAATCGAAAAACAACGCCTTCGGCTTGCTCATTCCACCCAAGCCAAATAGCACGCGATCTTGCCTAAAATCAGTATGATCTTGCTGCGCTTTACGGACGAGCGCTTCCGCTGTTTTCAGTGAGAACGCAACAAAATGCCGTTGTTCGGTCACGGTGCCGCTAGCATTTTGTTGTAAATCACCCGTCCCAGCGTTACCGAATGACACAAGAAACAATTGCACCATCGCGCATATTGCGAAGGTTGCGGCGCACGACACCAGCGATTTGGATGCCTTTCCGCAAAGCACATTAATCCCCAAGGAATTTCTGAACATCCACCGGTCGTGTGGTCACATTTGCCGGCATCAGTACGCCTTTGACTTGCGGAGGTGAATCGCCTTCTCGATTGTCATTGCTGAAGGTGTTTGGCTCCGGACGTAGAGGTGATGGAGGCGGAATAAAAGTAGATGGTGGACGCTTCAATATATCCTGGTCGTAAAGCTGGGACGCGGACGGCATGACCTGGATGGAAATGCTCGGAGGAGGATTAAACTCAGCGGCCCGCTGAATGTTCTGGTTGACCATCGCTCCGTTGAATGTGTCGTGGATCGTTTCGTTCCGCCACGTCGTTTCGTTTGTGTTCATGGACTCGTTGGGATTGAAAATATTCAAGGTGTTCAAAATCGGGTCAAACTGGAATGGATCGTGCTGCTCTTTACGTTCGCGGAAGACGGTACCGATACCGGTGAGCACATGGCCGGAGGGAGAATCGAGGCCGTTGAAACGGTAGGAACTGCGGGTGTCGAACTTGTCGCTGGTGATGCCGTCAACGGATGACCAGTTTGTCGAGACGAACAGAGGGGCGTTGGGGGAGCCGATTGAGTTTGAGCCATAGTGATCGTGGAATTCGCCAGCGTGCGCGTAGTTTTGCAGGTCCCCCAGGTTGAGATGGGATAGCGAGCCGCCAAAAGCGAGATTGACGGACTCATTTTGGTGTTCAAACGCATTATAGTTTGTTCTGACACTATTCACGGCACCATCGAATCCGACGGCCAACGGCACGGTTGTTTCCGCCCAGAATGCATTACGCCCCAAGTAGCTCATGGCATTCAGAGTTAGGTCAATTGTTCGAGAACCTGCATCGGCGGTTTGGACGCCATTAACGGGATTCGTCATCAAGTCGTAGGCTTCGCGCCCCATAAACAAGAGCGGCAAATGCTCTGACGTGAAGTCGATGGTGGAGTTGTACCGGGGAGCCACCTCGTTGAAGTAAAACAGGCCGCGTCGGGCGCTGCCCATATTGGCCTCCGCCTGCTGCAAATCGGATTTCGCGATGACAAGCCGGAATTCCAGATAGCTCTTATCAACCGTTGCCTGTGAGAGTGTCGAGTTGACTTGTTTCAGGTTGGATTCAATTTCACCAATGCGTGCCGACCCAGATTGCGGCGCGCCAATTGTAGCCCGCGCTTGCGCCAACTGGCTTTGGAGGTCGATCGCTTTCGCACGAGCCGATTCAATCGCAGCCTCGGTATCACTCAACTGATTTGCATAAAACCAGGCCGACGAGGCGCTGTAATCGCGCTGCCAGGTTGCAGTTTGGAGGTTGTCGGTATTGATCGTGTTGCCCCACGCGATATAGCTCGGGGTCAGCGCGAGATGATCGAATGAAAACTGAATAGCGTTTTGCGTTGCGTCGTCCCGCGCGTCTTGAACCCAATCGTTCAGCGACGTGGACTGTTCGTTGGAGTTGGGAACTTGCGCCAGAATCGGCGTTGCCAAGCCAAATGGCACGGCCAAGACGCAGAAGATGAGGAACAGCCTTTTGGCCCGGACGGACGGGCCGCAAAGGCCCCGCCTTTTGCAAATGCGTACGGTTGACATGCCCGCACCGCCTCTCCGCTCGACGTGCGCGGAATCGAGCCGAGGGCCAAACGGCCCTGTAAGCTCGACCCTGACAAAATTGTCCCAAACCAGCGACCGTTTCGCAAGCGCTTGAGATCGCCATGTTTGGCTCGCCAACAGGCTGCCGACACGTTGAACTCAAACGCGGGCGTCTCCGGTCGCCGCAATAGCGCTCCCAAGACAGGAGCGCCGAAAGCCGAAGATAACCTGCTCCCCAAATGGGTTCAAGGGCGCAGCACACAATGGGCTATCGGCGGCTGTGCGGACTCCTGCGGAAATGGAGAAATGACGCCGGCATGACGCAGCGCACACTAGCGAAAAAGTTGCGCAAGCCGCCTTCTTACGTTCACAAGACGGAAATTGGTGATCGGCGCATGGACCCGCTTGAGTTCATCGCGTGGTGCCGTGCCTGCAAAATCGAACCGTCAGCATCCATCTCGGCGGTCGAAAAGTGACGACCCGCGCTCGCGCCGCGTTGATTGGCTTATGTCTCATCGAATTCACACCGCGTACGAAGCTCCCGCCGGAGAACGTACCGCCGGCCTCCAACGGTTGATGCTTCGGGTTGGCGTACAACTCCTGCCGCAACAGCCCCGCGAATCGCCGTCCATCCGGGTGTGCGTTGCGCTCGCCGCCCTCATCACATGGCGTCTTCACGATCCGACGGGCTTCTGCCCCTCATTCTCGGGCGGTGCGGCGATGGTTTCGCTGACACGCGGCGCGCCTTCAAATGCGCTCCAGTTTTGGGTTTGACGCCGCGACGCGAATCTCGACCCGATAGCGTTGTTCCGTGTCTTTCGCCAAGCCTCCTACGGGTTCGTCGCCCGCTTTGGTCGTCCCCAGGGCTGCGCCCTTGCGGCATTGCAACGGCTTGCGCCGTCCGGATTTTTCGCTTGCGCCCCGCGAGGGGTTTGCTGCGCAAAGAAAAATCCCTCCGTCACGGCGCCCTCGCTAGCCTTCGACTCCCACCGCGGCCGCCGTCCCCTCCGGCCGTTGCTCCTAAAGGCTTCATGTTGGTCCGTCGCTGCGCTGTCCAATGAACGGACCAACACAAACCCTTTTTGAAAGGAGCAACTGTCATGGCGAAGAAACAGAACAAAGTTCAACCGGTCGAGGAAGTCCGCATCGGCAGCATCAAGGCCGCAATCTGGAGGAACGAAGGCGAAAGCGGGCCGCGATTCAACGTCACCTTCCAACGTCTTTACCGCACCGAGGACGGCAAGTGGCAGAGCACAGCCGGCTTCAACCGCGACGACCTCCTGGTGCTGATGAAGGTCGCGGACGCAACGCACACCCGCCTGATGGAACTCATCGGCGAACAGCGCGGTCAACAGCGGCAGGAGCAGCCCGCCGCCTGATCGAATCACAACAGCATTTTAAGCCCGGCCGGGCACCGTTCACCGGCCGGGCCATTTCGTTTCTGCGGCGCAAATGCGCCATTGAAGCGGTTTGAGAAACTCGACGATAAAGTAGACGTGCAGATCGCCAAGAAACTTCCCCTCTGGTCCTTTCAAGCGCCAGACTTTTCGCTTCTCGACGGTCGAGTAAAGCCCAACCTGTCTGGCTACTGTGATGAATCTCAGATTATGGCGGCGTATGCAGAACTCAAATCTCGGCTTGGCACCGATCAGATCATTTGGTGTTACACCCGAAAGGAGGATTTTCGAGAAACATCGCGCCAGATGGTAGAATGGGCGCTACAGGTTCCGATACAGAACATTCTTGCATTTTACGATAGTGTCGTCTGGGCGCGAATCATTGGGAAGACGCCATGCACGTTGCCCGAGGATCAGCGGCGTCAACTGCGCAACGACGCGCTCCACCATTTTCCAAATGATCCCCAAAGGAGACGTGACTTTGAAGATGCGAGAACCGCGGAAATCTGGAACGAGCCTGCACCCGCCGAAGGGTGGTGGAGCAAACTGTTCATTGACCGCCCCGACCGTGATGGCATTGACGCTTTAATCTCTCACCCCATCGACAATTCCTGGCTGCTGGGCAAAACACTTCGGGGATTCAAATCGCTTTCCTTCGACAATCAGTGATGCGCCGTTCTTGGTGCGCGCAGCAAATGCCGAAAACGCAATGCAGAAGAGAGGGCCTACAGGACCGGCCCTCTCTCCCGCACCCACTCTCCCGTCCTCAATCCGGTGTGATTGACTGTCGGAAACAATAAGGATGGCGCCGGGAACACTGGGGGAAGGTAGGCCCGCTGTTTTTGAAAGGCCGCACGCGGCCAGAAGCAGCGGGCCTACAGCACATCTGGCTCGACTGCGCTCTCGAAAGGTCACCAGCCGAGTACGGCCTTGCCATGCTCGCCTCCTCACCACGAGTACATGGCTCCGGGCCTGCGCGTGGCATGCCCTTCGTCCGCTGCGCTCGCGTTCCCGTCACCAGCAGGAAGGATTTCTCTTTTTTAGACCTCCCGGCGTGCTTCTTTCGAAGCCGGGAGGTCAAAAAATTGCTTGGGCCTTTGTGGGCCTAAGCCATCCCGGTTTGGAGTTTTCTTCCTTTTCGGGAGGTGCTTTGTGGCACACGAGATCGACCAGACAACGGGACGAGCGGCAGTATTCGTGACCGGCGAGCCTGCTTGGCATCGCTTGGGCACGGTGATCGAACAGGCGACCACCAGCGCCGAGGCTATCGGCCTCGCGGGATTGGATTGGCGCGTCGAGCAATGGCCGGTCCGGGCTTTCGACCCGGACAACAACACGACGGAGGCGGGAATCCCCGATACGGTGGCGAATGTCCGCACCGATACGAAAGCGGTGTTGGGCGTGGTTGGGCGGCGCTATCGGGTCTTCCAGAACCATGAAGCTTTCGACTTCATGGACTCACTTGTAGGCGACAAACTCGCTATGTACGAGACGGCGGGCAGTCTGCACGGCGGCAAGCGCGTGTGGATGATGGCCAGCATTCCCAAAGAATACCGGGCCGGACCGGACGACCTGATTAAGCCTTACGTTCTCTTGACCAATACCCACGACGGAAGCCAGGCGCTTCGGATGATCCCCACGACGGTGCGCGTGGTCTGCCAGAACACTTTGAATCTGGCCCTGCGGGAAGCGGGCGTTGAGGGGTTGACCATTTCCCACCATCCCCGGTTGGAGAGCCGGATTGCCGAGGCGCGGGCGAAGCTCGGCATCATCGCGGCACGGTTCGACAAGTTTGACGACGAGTTACACGCGATGCTTGCCAAGGAACTGACCGTCACCGAGGCGGGCGGTTACTTCCGAGGATTGACCGGGGCGGACCTGCCCCACGGCACGGACCGGCAGAAGAAAACCCGCGAGAAGGTGCTCGGGCAGATGCTCGACAACTTCGATAACGAGCGCAACACGCTTCCCGGTGTGAAGCACACCGCATGGGGCGCGTACAACGCGGTGAGCGAATGGGCAGACCATCAGCGGAAGTACCGGGGCGCGTCAGCAGCCGACAAGCTGGACCGGCAATTGGATTCGGTTTGGTTCGGCCAATCCCATCAACTCAAACAGGCCGCGTATCGCGGAGCGCTTGAACTGGCGGGCGTTCTGTAGGCGACCCCTCCCCGAACCCGTCCCGGCGCTGGAGAGCCGGGGCGGGCTGGGGAGCGGTTGTCAATGTGACGCCGCCCAATCATCAGTGGCCATCTACACAAAGGAGATTCATCATGGCCAGCTACAACAGAGTGATCCTCATGGGCAACCTCACCCGCGACCCGGAGCTTAAGACGCTTCCGAGTCAGACGGTGGTGTGCGATTTTGCACTGGCGGTCAACCGCCGGTGGAAAGACACCGACGGGGCCGACCGCGAGGAAGTCTTGTTCATCGACTGCGCGGCATTCGGCAAGACCGGACAGACGATCGGGGAGAGTTTGACCAAGGGCCGCCCCATCCACATCGAAGGCCGGTTACGGCTGGAACAGTGGGAACAGGAGGACGGCCAGCGGCGCAGCAAGATTCGCGTGGTCGTCGAGCAGTTCCGATTCGTGGACCGCAAGCCGGGCAGCGAACCCGCCCAACGCAACGGGCGCGGCAAGCGCGGCGGGAACGGCAGGACTGCCAAACCCGGACGGCCTGCCGCCCAAGGCGAGCTTGTGGGCGCGGGTCAGGAGATTCCGATCTAGCCCGACCGAGGCGACGTGTTTGATTCAATCCAATTACCTAGAAAGTGAGCGTGTCTTATGAATCGCAGTTTTTCCCAATCTCGTGACGTTCAAATTACCGTGTCCCTGTCCAAGCTGATTTCCAGCAAACGGAATCCCCGGCGCGTCAAGCCTGAACGGGATGCCCACCGCCGCATGGTGGCATCCATCCGGGCGCATGGACTGCTGGCCCCACTGGTGGTCCGGGCCGACGACACCAGCGCTGGCGATTTCAAAGTGATCGCGGGCAACCGCCGGCTGGCGGCGCTGCGCGACGTGTACAAGGATTCGGTCCGACCGCCCAAAGTGCCGTGCGTTCTGCGCTCCGTGGACGACGACACCGCCGACGCCTTGGCGCTGGCGGAAAACTTTGTCCGCGAGCCAATGCACCCATTGGACGAAGCCGAAGCCTTTGCCAAGCTGGCCCGTGAGGAAGCCAAACGCGTTGAAGCCATCGCCGCTGAATTTGGCGTCAGCCAGCCCTATGTGCGCCAGCGCATGAAGCTGGCAACGCTGGCCGAGCCGGTGAAGGCAGCGTACCGCCAGGGCGGAATCGACACCGCGACCGCAGAGGCGTTCGCGTCCGTTCCGCCGGATCGGCAATTGGAAGTCTGGCAGGAATTGGCCGGGAATCCGCAGCATGCGCAGCACGTCCGCAACGTGATTGCCCATGCGTGGATCGACGCCGCATCCGCGACGTTCGATGTATCCAAACTTCCGGATACCGCCGTCAGCCGGGATTTGTTCGCCGAGCGCGTGTTGGTGGAGCGCAGCGCGTTCATGGAGGCGCAGGCCGAGGCGCTTTTGGCGCAGCGCCAAGCGCTGATCGAGGATGGTTGGGCCGAGGTCGTTGTCGGCCCGCAAGCCGACGTGCAGGATCGGCTATACGCGATGACCGATGCTCCGCAGGAGTATGACGAGCAGACGACGGCCAAGCTCAAAAAGCTGGCCGACAAGCGTGTCAAGTTGGAATCGAAGCTAGAGGAATTGGACGAGTCCGATCAAGGCGCGGTCGAGGCGATCCAGACGAAGCTGGAAGCGCTGGACGACGAGGAACGAACCTTGAGCGAGGATGCCGAGGTTCACTATTCCGAAGCGACCAAGGCGGTTGGCACGACCTTCCTCTTGCTCGACCCCGATGGACGGGTCCGGCGAGAGTATCGCGTACCGCGAAACCGTCAGGGCGCATCCGGCAATGGACATGATGGGGGCAACGGTCAAGCCGGGCACGGCTCGACCGAAGCGCCAAAGCCGCCCACGTCGGACGATCTTAAAGACGGGCAGCTTGCCACGACTTTCACCCATCAAGCCTTGGCAGTGCGCGAAGCCGTGTTGAAAGATGCCGCAGCCCGCAGGCGGATTCTGGCCATTGTCCTACATGAGAAGGTGCGCAGCGAAGCGCTGGCCATCCGGCATGATGCCAACGGCAGCACGGTTCATGCCGACAATGCCGAAGGGTTCACGTCCGCCGCATTGGATGGAATCCGCAAGCGCCGAGCCGAGTTGGACCCGCTGCACGACAAGCATTACGTCGAAGATCATGCCGCATACGATGCCTTCCAGGCGCTATCGGACAAGAAGCTGGATGCACTGATCGACCTGCTGACGGTCGAGTGCATCACCGCCCACCTGCAACGCCGCACCGAATTGGTCTGGCGTCTGGCAACGGAGTTGGGCGTGGAGGTACGTCGCTACTGGCGTCCCGACGAGCGTTGGCTGTCGGGATACCAAAAGATTCAGTTGGCGCACCTGATTCAAGAGTTGCGTGGTCCGGTGTATGCCAAAGCCGCCGAGTTGAAGAAGAAGTCAGAGTTGGTTGCTGACTTGGCCAAGTTGTTCACCGAGGCAGCCGAAGGCCGCATGGAGGATGCCAAGGTTGCCGCCAAGTTCAACGCTTGGTTGCCGTTCAACATGCGGGAAGAGCCGCAGACGGACAGCAAGAAGCAGGCGTCAGCGGCATAGTTCACCGCGTCCAATGACAGATGAAGAAGCCGGATCGGGCATTCCTGATCCGGCTTCTTTGTTGGCCATCGCCCATCCACGATCATTCCCAAGGGTGAGGCGTGCGCACCACAGGATAGCGCACGACCGCCGAGAACCACTCCGCCAGCGCTCGCCATTTGCCTCCACGTTGCGCAAGCCGCAGCCAGGTGAATTGCCAAAGGGCAACTTGGACGGCCACAAGAAACGTCGCTCCAATGGGCAGCAGGAGGAACAAATAGCTGTCGTGCTTCTGGCCTTCGTAGAAGCCCACAGGCCAAAGTACGAGCACGCCGAAGACTTCGACAATGCAGAACAGCACCACGGCCAAGCGTGCCAATTGCAGTAGGCCGAGCCAGTACAGGAACCTCACACTATCGCCTATCCACCGCAGCATATCCGTCAATCTCCCTTGCGAGTGTGCATCTGCCAGAGCTTCGCTCTGCCATCTGATGACACAAGCTCCATTATATCGTTGCCGGCAATCACGTCACGGAATCTCTTCGATCTTCACCATTTTTTCGGAACTCGTTTGAGTCCAGCCCGACAGATTTCTGTCTGGCTGAACTCAAATCTGTCTGGCTCAACTTGACGTTCGGTATCTGTTTGGTATAATCGGTATGATGCAATCGTATGGGTTGCATCATAATTTTGGGATTAAGAAAGGAAGGCAAGGTAAAAGAGAGCCAGTGGGTGTTTTTGTAAGTCTCAGTCCCACGAAGGGTTGGCGCAACCTATGCCCGTTTGATGACAGTGGGTTTCCAATGGGTCGTTTTTCAGAGCTTTGGAGGCTCGAATGAAGCTTGGAGGTGCGTATGCCGCGGAGATTCAGAAGGCAGCCGGATGGCGTTGATTCCGATCAGATCGGCCGAATGGGCGCACGGCGACCGCGGGAGCGGAGCGTCAACAGCGAACTCGCCAGGCGCCTGCGCGGCTTCAAAGGACGCACCCGAAAGTACCTGTCGGGGGGTTCCGCTGGGCGGGGAATGCGCCAGCGGGTGGTCGTCAAGGCGCACGTCAGCCGGCACAAGCCCGGCAAGGCGCGGGGAACCTTGGCGCGGCATGTCTCCTACCTGGGACGGGAAAGCGCCAGCGCCGACGGCAAGCATGGTGTGTTCTATGACGCCGCGCGCGAGGGAGTGAACGCGAAGCAGGAGGCCGTGCAATGGGCGCAGGACCGGCACCATTTCCGGCTGATCGTATCCCCGGAACGCGGCGGCGACATCCCCGACATGACGGCCTATGTGCGCGAAGTCATGCGCCGGGTGGAGCGGGATCTGGACACCAAGCTCACATGGATCGCCGTCAATCACCACAACACCGACAATCCCCATGCGCACATTCTGCTGCGCGGGAAGCAAGCCAACGGGGCCGATCTGGTCATCCCCAGGCAATATATATCGTATGGAATCCGGGACCGAGCATCGGAGGTGGCGACCGAACTGCTGGGAGAACGGACGCCCCAAGAGGTCCAATTGGCCAAGTCCAAAGAGGTCGAAGCGGAGCGATTCACCTCACTAGACCGGATGATCGAGCGAGCCTTGGACAATGGCAAGATCGACGTTTCACCGTCGAAGCACATCGGCTTTGGCACTGATGATCGGCGGTTGGTGCTGGGCCGCTTGCAGTTTCTTGAGCAGATGGATTTGGCGCGCAAGGGACAGGGGGGGCGGGGAACGACCTGGCATGTCGAGGGGGATTTCAAGCAGGCCCTGCGCGAACTGGGGAACCGCAACGACATCATTCACCAGCTCTACAGCCAGTTGGGCAATGAGTCGGGACGAGTTTTGCCGATGGCGGGCGGCATCGAACCGTCACCATCGGTCGCCGGTGTGGTCATTGCCAGGGGCAGCACCGATGAACTTGGGGAAGATCGGTTTGTGGTACTCCGTGACGGCAGCGGGCAAGCGCACTACGGCCGGGTCAGAGATAGCGCGCCTTACCGGGACCTGGACATCGGGTCGGTCGCCGAACTGGGCGCTGGCGCACAGCGTCGGCGAGAGGTGGCCGAGCAGATCGTGGCGGTCACGAACGCCAATGAAGGAATCTATTCGCCGCAGATGCACGAAGCGTATTTGCGGGGGACCGCACCAGACTCGACCGACCGGGAGATTGCATCAAACGTGCGCTCGGCAGCGTGGCGATTGGGCTTTGTTGCCGGCTTCGACGGGTCTGGGGTGCGCGTAATGCAGAACGGTGAGTACGCCGTCGATGCCAATTCGTTTGCGCAATTCAACCAGCGAGGAAGCCAGCGTACGGATGTTCGGGTAATCACCGAGCATTCATTGACGGAGCAAGTTGAGGCGCACGCGGCGACGTGGCTGGACCGCCAGGCGTTCGGACGGCACCCAGATGCGCGCACCGACGGCAATCCGATCATTCGGGAAGCGATGCAGCATCGGCAGGAATGGCTCGTGCGAAACGGCTATGCCGAGCGATCCGCTAGCGACGCCGGAACGGTTGAATTACTTCCCGGCGCGCTGGAGCAACTTGCCGCCGAGGAACGCACCGACGTCGCCCAACGGCTTGCCGGTAAGTACGGCCTGCCGGTGAACGAACTGCCCCAGGGCGGCACGGTCAGCGGCGAATACCGCGGCACGGAACACCTCCACTCTGGCAAGCTGGCGGTAGTCGTCGCGGAGGAGAGCGTGTTCGTCTCTCCCATCAGCCGCGATCCCGACGTTGGCACGGGTAGCGAAGTCAGTCTGCAGCGCACCTCGGCGAAAGATGCGACGCTTGAACTGGCGGCCGGACAAACGCTGGACTTGGATGCTGGACTGTCTCTGGACGGACCGGGAGGTGACGAATGAACGCGCGACGGCTCTTCATCGCATACCTGATCGTATTGCTGGCCGGCTTGGTTGTTGCCACTCAATGGGTCGCCTATCGGTTGAATTACCATCCGGCCCTGGGCGGAATGCGCATCGGTGCGCACATGGTCTACGCCCCTTGGGCGATGTTTATCTGGGCTCGCGAGTTCGGTGACCGCATCCCCAACACGCTCAATGAGGGTTATGTGTTCATCGGCGGCACCTTCATTTTGGCGACGCTCATGCTGGTTGGAGCGCGCCAGTTGCGCCGCCACATTCCCGTCCGGGAGATCGGCAAGGATCGTTGGGCCACCAAGCGCGACATGAAACGCGCCGGTTTACTCACCGGCCAGGGGACCGTTCTCGGACATGCCTTTGGTCAATATCTCACCTATGACGGCCCGGAGCATCAGCTTGTCTCCGGGGCCAGCCGATCCGGCAAAGGCGTCGGCCACGTCATTCCCACGCTGCTGAACTGGAATGGCAGCATCCTGGCCTACGACATCAAGAACGAACTGTGGGACGTCACGGCGGGGATGCGCACAAAACGCGGCTACTGCCTGTCCTTCAACCCGACCAGGCCCGACAGCGCCCGATTCAATCCGCTATTTGAGATTCGCAAGGGCGCCAACGAGGTGCGCGATACGCAGAACATCGTCGAGATGTTGGTCAACCCGACTGGCGCAAAGCACACGATGGACATTTGGGACCAGCAGGCCGGCCAATTTTTGGTGGCGCTGATCCTGCATGTGCTCTACACCGAACCGGATCAATACAAGAATCTGGCGACGGTGCGGGCGCGATTGCTCGACTTCAAGCGGACGGCCCTGGCGATGATCCGCACGCCGCACCGCTTCAATCCGCAGACCGGCGCGCCGGAGGTTCACCCGGAAGTGGCGCTGGTGGCCAACGAGCTGCGCCGCCAGCCGGCCAAGTTCCAATCCAGCGTGTGCGGCACGGCGGCGGCGTATCTCACGCTTTGGGCGGACGACATCATTGCCCGCAATACCGCTGCCAGCGATTTTCGACTCAGCGATTTGGTATGTGCAGATCGTCCCATGACGCTCTACCTTCAGCCGCCACCATCCGATGCGCCGCGTTTACGTCCTTTGGTCCGGCTGATGATCAATCAGACATGCCGGGCGCTCATGGAATATCTGGACCGCGACAGCGCTGGCCGTCCGAAGAACCATCGCCTGCTGCTGTCGCTGGATGAGTTTCCGACACTGGGACGATTGGACTTTTTCACGACGAACCTGCGCCAGATGGCCGGATACGGAATCAAGGCGCACCTGATCGTCCAATCCTTCAACGACATCATCGAGCAGTATGGCACGAACAATACGATCCTCGACAACTGCCACATCCTGAGCACTTTCGCCGCAGCCGATACCGTCACCTGCCAGCGCATCAGCCAGATGGTCGGCACTGTGACCGAGTACCGGGAAAGTTATTCCCAGGCCGCGCGGAACCTTGGCGCCAGAACCATCAGCCACAGCGAACAGGTCAGGCCGCTCCTGTCGCCCGGAGACATTCGGGAATTGCCGGTGGACGACCAACTCATGTTTGTGACCGGCTACAAGCCAATGCGCGTGAAGAAGGTGCGATATTTCAGCGATCCGATCTTCATGAAACGGATTCTGCCAGCGCCGGATCAATCGGCGCATCTAAACGTACCCGCCAAACCCAAAATCGACTGGCTGCACGAGCGGCCCAAGGGGCCGGAATTGGCGTTGCCCGCACCGAGTCACAACGGCTTATCGGCCAGCAGCGGTCCCTCTGCGGAATCCGACGAGGACACGGAACAAGATGCGGCAGACCAGAACCTCCATTCTGAAAGTGAATACACGTGAGCGAACGCAAGACCCAACTTTCGGTCTTTTTAGAGCAACAAGTGCTGCTGGCTGCCAGGCAGCGCGCCAAAGAAATGAAGCTCTCGATGTCGGCGGTCGTGGCCGAGGCGGCTAAGGAATCGCTCTTGTCCGCATACCGGACCGAGCGCGAACAGGAAATCCTCAAGGCAGTCGAGCGAAATTTTCATGCGCTCCGCCGGCTGGACCAGCGGTTGGTGCTGGAGATTCAGATCCTCAAGGAGATGGTCGGGCTGGGGATGCGCTCCTTTTTCAATCACACCACTCCGATTCCAGACGCCACCAAGACAGCCGCAATCCTCAGTGGGAAGCAGCGATTTCATGGATATCTGGACATGCTGGCCAAGAATCTGCGTAAGGGCGAATCAATCCTCAGCGATCTTCCGTTGCCAGAACTTGATCCGCCGAAGGAAGCAACGCAGCCATCGCAAAATGTTGAGGAGGCGGCCCCGGCCAATCATGCGCAAAACGCAGCTAGGGCCAAGGACCGTGCAACAAAACAAACTGTGCCGACTAGCGCGCCGAACGGCGCTCGTGACTGGGCGTTGTTCGAGTCAATTGGAGAAAAGTAATTCAAAAACAAGGGAACTCAATCATGGCTGCTAACACAAATTCCGTTCACCACCGGCAACAGGAAAGCCTCTATCACGCCCTGGGGCCGTTGATCGCCGAGGCGCTCGGCCGTCCCGACGTGGTGGAGATCATGGCAAACCCGGATGGAAGTCTTTGGGTGGACCGAGCCGGCGTCGGACGCGAAAAAGTGGGCCGAATTGAGCAGGCGGCCGCTGAAACCACGATCCGGCTTCTCGCGAGTCACATGGGCGAGACGGTTACGCCGGATCGTCCTGCCGTCGCCGGCGTTCTGCCGCGCAGCGGCGAACGCTTTCAAGGACTATTGCCGCCGTTGGCCGAGAGGCCCGTATTCACCATACGAAAGCGGGCATCCATCGTCTTCACGCTTGACGATTATGTTGCCAAGGGAATTCTGCCGGCGGTCGGTGCCGACGTCATTCGCCGTGGTGTCGATGACCGGAAAAACATTCTTGTGGCGGGTGGCACCGGATCGGGAAAGACCACGCTGGTCAACGCGATCCTGGCCGAACCGCCATTCAGGAGCGATCGCATCGTCCTCATCGAGGACACCAAAGAGCTTCAATGCCCCGCGGAGGACAAGGTGGAATTGCTCACGAAGAACACCGAACCGCGGGTAACGATGACCGACTTGCTCCGGATGACGCTGCGCCTCCGTCCCGATCGAATTATCATCGGCGAAGTTCGCGGACCTGAGGCGTTGGCGATGCTAAAGGCATGGAACACCGGCCATCCGGGAGGAGTAGCCACCATTCACGCCAACTCGGCGGCCGACGCTCTGCGGCGTATCGAAGACCTTGTGGGGGAAGCATCACAACTCGTTCCCCGCCGATCCATTGCTAGCGCCATCAATTTGATCGTTTTTGTCGAACGCATTTCAATCCCTCCAGGACGACGCGTATCGGCAGTGTTCGAGGTAATAGGATTCGATGATGGCGATTACCAAACTCGCAATTTGCTTCCAAACGACTGACATCAGATGTAAATTCTCTACGCCCTAAGTCGCTATGGCCGATAGAATTAAAGTGAAAAGGACAGTCTTGGATACATATTACGGGCATTTCGGCGTTCATCCGCTCCACCCATTTCCTGCGCGCATGGCACCGTCAATCGCGTTCAATCACTTACATTTAGCAAAAAAGAAACGATTGACCGTGCTGGATCCTATGGCCGGCTCCGGCACTACTTTGATCGCCGCGAGACGTCAGGGTCATACAGCCATCGGCTTTGATACTGATCCTCTCGCCGAACTCATCACACGTGTCTCGGTGATGAACCTCAACACCGACCTTCTCTCAACGCGGGCTGAAGCTGTGCATGCAAAAGCGTTGCGTCTCCTTCCCGGCATCAGTCGAGGGGATGCCTATCCGCTTGGTGCCGACGAAGAAACGAGGGAGTTTGTCCGCTATTGGTTTGACGCTTCAAGCCGCCGACAATTGACAGCTCTAAGCCACGCCATCGATTGCGTTGGCGGCGGCCTGAAACCATTGCTCTGGTGTGGTTTCTCTCGCCTTATTATCGCAAAGGATTCTGGCGCATCTCTCGCCCGCGACTTGTCGCACAGTCGGCCGCACAAAGTCTATAGCCAAAGCCTAATCCGACCGATTGACGAGTTTCTTAACGAAATCAGATTCATCACGAAGAACTCAGTGTTTCTGGGACCAGAAGCCCGCGAACGACCGCGCGCTGTAACGCGTATCTCTGACGCTCGCTCACTGCCAATTGAAAGCGAATCAGTTGATATCGTCATTACTTCGCCGCCGTATCTCAATGCCATTGACTATATACGGTGCAGCAAATTCACGCTCGTCTGGCTCGGGCACACCATTTCGGAGCTTCGTCGGCTGCGATCCAGCAATGTTGGAGCGGAGGTGTCACAAAAAGAATCCGAACAGGCCCAATTTGTCCTCAAAATCTGCAACGAGCTCGATTCAGAAGAAAAGCTAACAACACGACACCGCGCGATTGTCGCCCGCTATGTTCACGACATGGGATCAGTGGTCAATGAGATTTCCCGAACCCTGCGTCCCGGCGGTAAGGCCGTAATTGTTATCGGCAACTCGACGGTGGGCGGACACTTCGTTAAGAACTCGGTCGCCCTGCGACGACTTTTTGAGGTTGCGGGAATGGACCACATGCGCTCCTGGCACCGCGATTTGCCGCCCAATCGGCGTTACCTACCTCCTCCACTGCGAGCGAGAAGCAAAAACGCAATTCACGCGCGCATGCGGGAAGAAGTTGTGATGACATTTCGTAAGGCGGCGTAGAAATCCAGCATGAGGATGGTTTGGCCGAGCAAGATTTCAAGGCGCGCAGTAACCACCTTCATGAACTTCTGGTTCACGGCGATCCCACGGCCACGGCGTTGATCGCGGAAGAGATCTTGCCAGAGGTGATGTCCCAGCTTCGGCGCCGAAAGGAAGCGAAGGGGTGCGACGAACAGGTTCTGTTTGACGCGATGTACGATGGATTCTTTGAGTACACCAATAAGCCGGATCAGTTTCAGGTAACAAAGTCCAGCTTGCTTGCCTTCTTAACGTTTGCGGCACATCGGAATCTTCTCAATTCCCAGCGATCCGCCAGAACGCGCCTCAAATACGAGAAATCTGTCGAAGTTCTGCCCGCAGCGGGGAACTCCTCATTAGGAGAGGAGAATGTTGACCGTCGCGATGAACAGCAGTGGCTATTGTCGCTTGTTCCTGGCAATTCTCTGGATGAAAAGATCGCCAACCTCCTTGCGGACCCAGTGGATCAACGGATTTGCAAATTGATGCTCCAGGGCGAACGAAGCACGGCTGAATTCACCAAGACTACGGGACTGACTGGTGACGTTAAGAAACTCGCAGCAGAAATAAAACGGCGGAAGGATCGGATCATCAAGGCTCTTGAACGAGCTGGGGCAAGGCTACGACATGGAAAACAACAGAAAACAGACACTTAATGAAGGCGTTGCGCGAGCCAAGCACCGACCGGGCTTCATGGCAAATGCGTTGAATGCGTTTGCATCCAATGAACAGCTCTCTGACGAGGACGTTGCTAAATGGCTTGGGTGCACCACAGATGGTTTCTCCAGACTGGCCCTTTGTTTGAGACCGCAATCGGGCCAACGGGAATTTCGTTCGCACATCGAGAAGTTAGCCGTCCATTGTGGAGGCGACGCACTCAGAATCGTGCAACTGCTTCGCAAAGTTGAAGCGATTACTGCCATAAAGGAGTCGCACGCGGTTCAGCGTGTGCGCGGGGGAATGCGAATGGCAGCCCGCCGCGCCGATAAGCTCCAGAAAAGACAGCCGCCGGACACGGCCAAGGGGATATAACTGTGGCCAGTACCGCGGCAAAAGACGCTGCTCAGTTTTTCTGGATGGCAGCCGGCCAGAAGGAGAGATTTCCCAGGAATCTTGAGACTCCGGCATCATGGGGCCTGCCAGTCGCCATTGTTAAGCTTCCGCGACTTTGGGGGGTCGATATCCGTCGCTATTTGCAGAACACTGGCACGGGCCAACTCTCAGTGCCCGACTCGCTGTCTCTCAGAGGATTTATGCTTGCGGCTGACGGGAAGGGGTTGCTATTTCTCAACGGAGGCGACCCACCCGATGAGCAGCGATACAGTCTTGCGCATGAGATTGCCCATTTTCTGCTGGATTACCATCTTCCTCGACTTCGCACAGTCGAAATTCTTGGACCACGGATTTGTGAGGTATTGGACGGCCACCGTCATGCGACGGTCGATGAACGGGTTCATGCGGTTCTGGCAGCGGCGCCAATCGGTATGTACGAATATCGTCTGTGCAAAATCGCGGATTTAGGCTCCTCACCAGCAATCCACGATGAATCGGAAGTGGCGGCGGATGAACTTGCGGTGGAACTGCTCGCGCCTTTCAATGTGGTCATAAAAAAAATGAAGGGATTTCGTGCTGATGACGATTTCAATGCGTTCCAATCCCGACTCCGTGCAAAATTAGTAAAACTGTTCGGGCTTCCCGTGTTCGCGGCAGATGGAATTGCTACCGTTTACACCGGTCGATGTGGCCGCCGGAAGACATTTAAGCAGTGGCTAGGCATCCAAAAGTAAAAATCTGTCGAACTTCATGCTTGGACGGGGAAGATGATATTGATGGACGAGTGACCGAGAGGAAAGAGTGATGGGTGTTGAAGATCCGAACAATCTGAATCGTCCAGCGAACAACGCTGGCATCCCGGCAACCAATCCGGCCAGCGAACAAAACCCCACTGTTGGGACGGACGAATACAACTCAGCTTTTGATGAGTCGCTCGCGCGCACACTTGATTTGGATACATGGGATTTAGGGGAAAATCTGCCCAATCTCTACAGCCGGCTGGAGCGCGAGATTGAAGAAGCCGTCGAGCAGGAAGATCGTGTCCGCAACCGTATCCGCGATGAAGTTTTTCCTCGACTCAGGACGCGGCCCAATGCGCCGCCGGCGGCCGGACAATACCAAGCTACCCCTGAACTGATCGCCAAGGTGCACAACAATTACCTTTTCACGGGGGACGTCGAAGCCTGTGATGGAACGATCGCGCTGCATGACACATTACCAATCACCATCGCGCAGATTGGTGTCTGCCTTGTGTCCTATCGGGGAGATCAAGGATCGTGGCTTCACCGGCTTTTTCGTCGTGACCTGAGAGCTAGCGGGCTTGATCCAGTCGATGAAGCTTTGGAACTCCTTGAGCGACGCCGCGATCGCGGTGCTACGGGCGAGCCGAGCCGCAAGGACAAGTTGAGCAGTCTACTCAGCCGCGGAATCATGACCTATGCAGAACGCGCCGTTCTGCTCAAGAGATCAACCGCCAAGTGGCGCATGGGCCATGGCAATCCTGTCGCCTACGAACTACTCACCGGATCGGGCAATTCGGACCTGTTGCGCCAGAGTTTGATCCTTCTTGATGAACTTATTTTCAATCACAAGCGGTTTATCTTCGTACCCAGTTCAACAGCAGATCGAACGCTCCTGACCCTTGGAGCAGCACTACGACCGCTTGAGTATCTCGTTTACGACGACATGTGTGAAAAAATGGGCGATATCGCCAAGGGCAACTATCGCGGGGAAAGTTGGAAGGGCTTAGCGGATCAGGTCAAAACATTTGCCGACGAGGCGGGCCGGAAGGTGCTAATCGGTGCCTATCGCGCATCACTGTTCTCCCCTCCCCAGGTCTTTTACGCACACGCCGACCACGTCCATGAGGCGGCCTTGATTGCGATGGCAGACAGCGCATTGCAGGAACACCGTGGCTTTCCGATGCTCATTGACCTCGCCGACACTGTCTGTTCAAGCACCTTTGGAGCCTCAACGCTCGAAATGGCCGCAATGGTTGCCTACCGCGACGCTGAATCAGCGTTCACACATTTACCGGAACGCAGCACCCGCTGAGGAGATTCCAATGAATGAACAACGAAATAGTAGCGTGGCGATTGGCAACGGAAACGCAAATCCAACCATTGGTGAAATCCCGGCCGAGGTGATGGAATCCATCGACAAGCACATTGCCGAGAACGGCAAGGCGACCACCGAACCTCCCGAATACCGAGGTTCGGTGGCGCGCACTATGTTCGACACTTCAGCGGCCGAAGATGGAACTGTCACCGTTTTGATCCCGGCCGCCAACATGCAGAAATTATCCAACCAGTCACTCGTGCGGGTGAAAAGTGTTCATGATGGACGCAGTTATCTCGGCGCCGTAGTGCGGGGACCGTTCGCCGAACCGGATGGCTTGCGAGCTGATGCGCCGGTACTCGTCACGGCTACGGTGCGCGGTGGCCTACTAATGCCTAAGTTCCACGGTCGCGTGCAGGTGAGCCTTATCGGCGAGGAAACCGAAGATGGTGGACTCATCCCCCCGCGACGGCGACCGCTGCCGAATAGCGCCGTCTTCGTCCTCGATTCGGATGAAACACGTCGCATTCTCAACAGCCAGGGAGATATCTGCATTGGACTTGCTGACGGGCTTGAAGATGTAGAGGTTCGCGTTTCGTCCACCAACAAATTCGTCTTCCCTCGACATCTTGGCATCCTGGGCACAACGGGCGGTGGCAAGTCCACCACCGTAGCGGGATTGGTGTCCAAATTCCAAGCGTCCGGAATGGCGGTCGTATTGCTGGACACTGAGGGTGAGTATACGACCCTTAATGAACCCACCATGGACGCGCGGATGCTCAAGGCGCTTGAACGGAGAAAGCTTCAGGCCGCCGGCGTCCCCAACACTCATCTTCTTCGCCTTGTGGGAAGAGTTTCCGCTAATCCCAAACATCCAAAGCAAAGCGAATTTTCGCTTCGATTTGCCGACCTATCGCCGCACGCCCTGGTGGAAATTCTCGGCCTCACGGACGCGCAAGAAGAGCGATTCATTCGCTCCTATGACGCGACGAAAGTCGTTATGGAACGGCTTCGTATATTCCCCGTCACGGATCAGGATCGGCAGGAAGTGCTCGAAATCGATGAGTTGGACGAGGGATATCCTCGAATGGAACTCGGCCACCTCTACGAAATTGTCAAAATCGTCGCAGCCGTCATGAACAAAGTTGATTTAGAAACCGTCGCCTTGTTCCATCCCCAACTCAAAGGAAAAACAGGAGAAATCAATACGATTCTCACGGCGATGGATTTGCCCAAATCCGGTCCAAGCTGGCGAGCGCTCCAAGGACGGCTCGGCCGCATCCATCGCCTCGGCATCTTTGATAGCCGCGGCGCCAAGCCACTAGATTATGCCGCCATGCTCAAGCCCGGCCATGTTTCTATTTTGGACCTGAGCGACACAGATTCGCCGCAGATCAACAACTTGGTCATTGCTCAGATGCTTAGAGGCATCCAGCGCCAGCAGGACGACAACTACAAGGCTGCCGTTTTGGCTGGCCAAAAGCGGCCGACACCGGCAATGGTGCTGATCGAAGAGGCCCACGAATTTCTCTCCGCTGAGCGCATTCGACAAATGCCAGTCCTGTTCCAGCAGGTGGCGCGCATCGCCAAACGTGGGCGGAAGAGGTGGCTTGGCTTGGGATTCATCACACAATTACCTCAGCACCTGCCGGATGAAGTCCTGGGCCTGATCAACAACTGGATTCTGCACAAGATCGGAGACTCGAATGTTATCTCACGGCTTCGGAAGTCGATCGGCGGGATCGACGACGTTCTGTGGCAGCGAATGTTATCACTGGCGCCAGGTCAAGCCATCACACTATTCAGCGGATTGGTGCGACCGCTTCAAGTGGCCGTAGACCCGACGCCGGCGAAGCTGCAAATGGTTGATTGATTTATTGAGGTTGGCACGGAATTGGGATTTCGACTATCCGTCGCGCCGAATCCCTGCGCATTAGAAACATAGTGAGGTGCAAAAATGGACGAATATCTTTGGCCTGCCCGAAATGTTGCTGAGTTTGCCTATTGTCCCCGGCTGTTCTACCTGATGGAGGTGGAGGGGATTCATCTGGCGAGCACCGATACCGAACAGGGCAATCTGGTACATCGGCGCGTTGATCGTCCGAGCGCCTCCAATGGAGCGAATCAATCTGGCGAACAACTGGATGAAAATCGTCCGCGCGCGGTTCGGAGTCTGACGCTCACAAGCCAAACGCTTAAGCTGACCGCCACGTTGGATCTTGCCGAGATCGAGGGCACGATCGCCGTTCCAGTCGAGTATCGAAAGGGACGGCCGCGTGATCAATACTGGACGCCGCCCGATGATCCCGGCGAGGATGAACCAACGCCTCCAGGTGCCGAGCCGTGGCCGACGGATCGAGTCCAGGTTGGATTGCAAGCCATTCTGCTGGAGGAAGCCGGATACACGGTCCCCGAAGCGATCCTCTACTACGCAGCCGAAAAGCTGCGTCTACGCATTCCCGTCGATGCGGCCCTTCGTGAGGAGGCTTTACGCACATTGCGCTCGGCGCAAGATACCGCTGAGGCGAAGAAACGCCCGCTGCCGTTGGTTAATGACCCTCGATGCCTTCGTTGTTCACTGCAACCGATCTGTCTCCCCGATGAAGTCAATCAACAGCGAGAGATTAGCGAGACACCAAGCCCACGCCGAATCTGGCCGACTCGCGACGATGCCATGCACGTGGTTGCTCAACAGGAGGGCGTGCGAATCGGCGTTAGCGGCATGGCGTTGAAGATCAAGGACAAGGACGGCGAGGAGAGTCGGCAGATTCCCTTGGCTGGCTTGGAAAGTCTGGCCGTCCTCGGTGGCGTGCAAGTTTCCACGCAAGCATTGCACGCCTTGGCCAGTCGCAACGTGCCGGTCGCATTCATGTCCGCGGCTGGTCGGCTAATCGCGATGGTCGATCCATTGGATTCCGTCAGCGCCGATGTCCGTCGCGCTCAGGTGCGTGCATTTGACCAACCTACGCGATGTTTGGAATTGGCCCGCGCCCTCATCGCTGCGAAAATCGTCAACCAGCGCGTCTTGCTTCAACGGAACCATTCCGGCGTGGGAGATATGGTGATGGAAGACCTCTTGACCGAGGCCGAAAGTGCTCGGAGCGCTGCCGGTCTGGACATTATCCGTGGCCACGAAGGCCAGGCGGCGGCGATCTATTTCGATAAATTCGCCGGCATGTTCAAAACATCGCTGGCCGAGGAATTTGACACTAATGGACGACAGCGCCGCCCGCCACCTGATCCGATCAATGGGGTCTTGTCGTTCGCGTACACCATGCTGGCCAATGAATGCGTGAGCGCATTGCGACTAGCGCGGTTGGAGCCAACATTAGGCGCGTTTCACACCTGCCGTCCGGGCCGACCGGCGCTGGCCCTGGATTTGATGGAGCCGTTCCGTCCTTTGATTGCCGACTCCGTCGCCGTCTCGTGCTTCAACCGTGGTGAATTGACCGATGGCCATTTCCTTCGCACGGCCGCGGGTTGCGCCATGACGGATTCCGGCCGCAGCGCTTTCTTTGCCGCTTGGGGACGGCGGATGGACACTGAGGTCACGCATCCGGTTTTCGGATATCGCTTAAGCTATCGGAGAATGCTTATGCTTCACGCCCGGATGATCGCAGCATGGTTGCTGGGCGAAGTTCCGACGTTGTCATTTCTCACCACGCGGTGAAAGGCCTCGATATGCGCCGCTGTTATCTGGTTTCTTACGACATCCGCAGCCCCAAGCGCTGGCGCAAGGTCTTCAAGACAATGAATGGTCACGGCGAGCACTGGCAATATTCCGTGTTCTTCTGTGTTCTGAAAGAGATTGACCGTGTGCGAATGCAGGCCCAGTTGGAGGAGCACATGAATCTGAAGGAGGACCAGTGCGTAATTGTCGATCTTGGTCCCAACGAAGAGGAGGCACGCGACGCGGCCACGGTGCTGGGGCCGAGCCTGCCGAGCCAAGAAGCGGGCGTGCTTGTGGTATGATTTGTCGCGACAGATAAGTGGGAGAACCCAGTGACCGAGACCAATCAACAACCTACAACCCAGCGGGCGTACACACTCCGCCTGCGCGGAGTGAATCCTAGCGACACATTCTGGCGGGACGCGCTCTGGGCGACACATGAAGCGGCAAACAAGGGTGCGAAGGTCTTCGGCGATTGGCTTCTAACGCTCCGGGGTGGACTGAGCCATCAACTCGCGAACGAAGGCCCTGCCGATCAGCGAAAGGATCGGCGAATCCTGCTCGCGCTTTCATGGCTGAGCGTCGAGGATTCGCACGGTGCGCCAGCCGCATACGTTGATCCCAATCCGGTCCAATCGCTCGAGTCGGTGCTGGAACTGCGGGGACTGGAGCAAAGCGAGCTGAAAGAATGGCTTGACGATTGCCGGTCGTCGCTATCAGCCGCGATCCGCGAGGACGCAGTGTGGGTCAATCGCAGCGCGGCGTTCGATGTCGCCGCCAAGGAATGTCCGAGTTTGACTCGCGATGAAATCTGGGACTTTCTCGAACCGTTCTTTGTCAATCCCAAGTCATACCTCCTTCCCGCAAAGTCTGAGGCAGATGGTGAAGCCAACGAGGAAGCGCCGGGAAAAGAAGACAAGGCAAAGGATCTTGTTCAGAAGACTGGTGGCTGGCTAAGTAGTCGGTTTGGAAGCGGGAAGGGCGCAAACTTTCAAGAAATGAGAAGGGTCTATGTCGCGTTACGGCGGTGGACGCGCCGTGGGACGGATTTCGAATCGGGCACATCCGCGATTCAAGACGCGTGCGCGAAAGTCGGAGATTTGCTCGGGTATTGCCCGGTGCGTCGCGATGCCGACAGCCTTCTCAAACTCATCAGTGGTCCCGGCTACAAAAGCGCGACACAAAACGCGATTGAGCAAATGGCCGCAATGACGAGTGCGATTGTTGCCAGCGATTTCGAAAAACTAAGGACGTCAACCGCGGCAGACGCAAAAAAATGCCGCGACAAAACCGGTGGCAAGGGCCCGCGTCCCTATGCGGAGATGATCATTCGACAGGTCGAGGCGGCATGCGGTTTCACCTATCTACAAACCGGCGGTGCGGCTCGGCACCGAGAGTTTTCCGTGATGCTCGACCATGCGGCTCGACGAGTAAATGTCGCCCATTCCTGGATAAAAAACGCTGAGGCCGAGCGTCGCCAATTTGAAGCCGACGCCCAACGAATGGGCAACGTTCCACCCGTTGCATTGGCATGGCTCGAATCATATTGCGCAGATCGGGCGAAGAGTTCCGGCGCGATCGAATCATATCGTATCCGCAAACGGGCAGTCGATGGCTGGGAACAAGTCGTCGAGCGCTGGTCACGCGGCGACTGCAAGACACCAGAAGATCGAATAGTCATTGCCCGTGCTCTACAGGATGAGATTGAGAAGTTCGGAGACATTCAACTATTTGAATCGCTGGCCGCGGACACCGCCGAGTGCGTTTGGAAACGTAGCGGCATGCCTTCCGCGCAGCCGCTCAAAGACTTCGTCTTCGCCACAGACGCCACGGCAAAGAAATTACGATTCAAAGTTCCCGCGTATCGGCATCCCGATCCCCTACGGCACCCGGTTTTCACCGACTTCGGCAATTCCCGATGGGACATTGAGTTTTCTGCGCACCGCGCTCCAACGGAATTAGGCGGCCTCACGCAAAAGGTCGCAACGCAGACCGCCTCACTGGCTGCACACCAGGAGAAACGGAACACGGTCAATGCAGCCAAACGGGAATCGCTGGATAAAAGGATCATTGGGCTACGCGATGATCTTGAAAGAACACGGCAGCAACACGCTTCAATGGCTGATCGGCACCACGTTGCGTTGCGCCTTTGGAACGGAAAAACGGTTGAAACCGCTGCTATGCGATGGTCATCCAAACGGCTGATTGCTGATTTGTCGCTGAATCCTTCAGAAGGTGTGCGAGAGGAATCCGCGATCTCGGTAACGCGCGCGGATCGGCTCGGCCGCGCAGCGGCGGGAGTTGGCGAGACCGTGGGCGTCTCAATCGCCGGGCTTTTTAAGGAAGATGATTGGAATGGGCGGTTACAGGCTCCCCGCTCACAACTGGATGCCATCGCCCGGCGCGTCGACGAGCACGGGTGGGATGCCAAAGCGCAGACCATGGTTCAGCGCATCAAGTGGCTCCTGAGTTTTTCGGCAAAGCTCACCCCGCAAGGACCTTGGACAACATTCGCCGAACGACTCGGCCTCAAACCTCAACCGCAATATTGGCCTCATGCAGAAGCGAATAAGAAAAGACAAGGCCACGGCAGATTGATTCTCTCCCGCCTTCCCGGCCTTCGCATTCTCTCTGTGGACTTGGGCCACCGCTTCGCCGCTGCCTGCGCCGTATGGGAAGCAATGACGACCGGCCAAGTGCAAGATGCCTGTAGAACTGCGGGCGTTACGGCTCCTTCCGCCGATGCGATGTATTTACATCTAAAGGGTCAAAATGCGATGGGCCGTGATTCAACCACAATCTACCGGCGCATCGGACCGGACGTTCTGCCTGATGGCTCCGTCCACCCCGCTCCGTGGGCGCGACTTGATCGACAGTTTTTGATCAAACTTCAAGGCGAAGACAAAACCGCGCGAAAGGCCAGCCCTGATGAAATCCACGCGGTTGAACAGTTTGAGGCTTGGGCCGGACGGTTACGCGGTATTGCGGACCCGCCGCGAAAATTGGCCGTCGATGCGTTGATGAGCGAAACAGTCCGGACGGCGCGCTTGGCGATTGCTCGCCATTTGCGGCGCGCACGAATTGCACGCAATCTTATTGCTGTGACTGAATCTCCACGCGGAAACAATCAACCACGACCGCTTACCGACGACGCGCGGCTCAAATTGCTGAGGGACACGTTGTTCGACTGGCACTCACTGTCCACCGATGACCGCTGGGATGATTCCGCCGCGCGACGGTCGTGGAATGAACGAATGGCCACCTTGGCTGATGACTTCCAAGTCCAGCGAAGTCAATCCCCACCCGCGGGCAGTGAACCCTCCAAGGCCGATCGCAAGAAGGAAGAGGAGTCGCTCAGAAATCGACTGGAACCATTGGCCAAGACCCTCGCTGCTGCACCGAAACTACGACAGGAATTACACGATGAATGGGCGCTCCGCTGGCATCACGACGACCGAGAATGGCAAAAGAAGCTCAAATGGCTGTCGCGCTGGCTCATGCCGCGCGGCGGCGAACGACGCGATGCATCCCGCCGTCATGTCGGCGGCCTCTCGCTTGTTCGTTTAGGAACGCTGACCGAATTTCGTCGCAAGGTACAGGTCGGTTTTTTTACGCGCATGAAACCCGATGGCTCGCGCGATGAATTTGGGCCGCACTTCGGTCAATCGACTCTCGATGCAATCGAGAAGCTGAAGGATAACCGCGTCAAGCAACTCGCCAGCCGCATCGTTGAAGCGGCTCTGGGTGTCGGCATCGAGCACCCTGGTGCCAACGGGCGCGATCTGCAACGTGCGCGACAGCGCATCAACGATCCCCGATTCGCGCCGTGTCACGCAGTAATCATTGAGGATTTGAGTCACTACCGGCCGGAAGAAACGCGCACCCGCCGCGAGAATCGTGCAACGATGGACTGGAGGAGCGCCGAAGCGCGCAAGCGATTGGAAGACGCCTGCCAGTTGCACGGACTGCACCTGCGCGATGTGAACCCGCAGTACACCAGTCGCCAGGATAGCCGCACCGGCGCGCCGGGCGCACGCGCCGTTGAAGTTCAAGCGAAAACATTTCTTACATGGCGCAAGCAGATCGCTCAAGCAGAGCGGAAGCGACAGGAAAATAAGGGCGATGCCCGCGATACGATGCTTCTCGATATTCATGCGCGATACAAAGACGCCATTGGATCGGCACTCAACGACCGACTGTGCATTCCGCTTAAAGGGGGCGATTTGTTCGTCTCAAGTGACCCAAAATCGCCCGCTGCTGCCGGAATTCAGGCGGATTTGAACGCCGCCGCAAACATTGGTCTCCGGGCATTGATGGACCCCGACTTTTCAGGCAAATGGTGGTATGTACCTTGTGATCCGAAGACAAAAATTCCCAAAGCCGACAAAGTCAAGGGCGGCTTGTTGGACAATGTTGGCCCACTTGCACCCGCAACCATAGAGAACCAAAACCAGAAGTCGGCGAAAGTCTCCAAGAGCAAGACGCGTGAAGTCATCAATCTATGGCGTGATCCCTCCGCACTGCCCATCACTGGCGCGGAACACGGCGATCTGTGGTCTGATACGATCGCCTACTGGAATCGCGTGCAGATGGATGTAGTAAAGGTATTGAGTGGCCAAAGATCCAAGCCAGGCTACGCGCTGGAAGAACTTCCATTTTAATTGATAATTGTGAGGTTCGTAATTGTCCTAAATCTGATTTGATGATAACCTCCCAACCGTCGCTACAGGCGGCATCATTTCCGTGTACGTGTCTTCCCCTTCAATGGGCTTGGCACACGGAGTCGATCTTTGAAAACCGAATCGGCGGGGCGAGTGCGCCGGTGGTGGCAGGGGCCTCTAGGAATGCTCGCGGGCCATTGGCGCCCGACACTTAGCCGCAACCGAAGGGCATTATGATCGCGAAGTTTTATGGCAATCTGACCCACGCTCGTTCGGTGGTTCATAACCGCCGCCGAAATCATGCGTTGCGAGTGCGGCCGAGCGCCCCCCCGGTTCGATTCTGATCGGCTGACACGCGAGGTACTCATTGCCCGCGAGCAGCTCGCGGAGGAGCGCCCCCCCGGTTCGATTCTGATCGGCTGACACATCTTCGTCGCCATCTGGTTGTGGTGCTGCGCGGCGGAGCGCCCCCCCGGTTCGATTCTGATCGGCTGACACATAGTTATACAGGCGGCAGGCGTTCGGGGTTGCGAGAGCGCCCCCCCGGTTCGATTCTGATCGGCTGACACGCAGTACCAATCGAGGACTTGGCGGATTTCCTCGGTGAGCGCCCCCCCGGTTCGATTCTGATCGGCTGACACAACTCGCCCCGATCCACTTGCGTCAACATTTCGTGAGCGCCCCCCCGGTTCGATTCTGATCGGCTGACACGCTGCCCCACTTCCGTCACAAGCCAAAGGATTTTGGAGCGCCCCCCCGGTTCGATTCTGATCGGCTGACACGCGGCCTCGATCGCCTTGTTGAAGCCTTCGATGGTGAGCGCCCCCCCGGTTCGATTCTGATCGGCTGACACGGAGGCAAGCGCGCCGGGGAGACGGGCCTTGCTCGGGAGCGCCCCCCCGGTTCGATTCTGATCGGCTGACACGTGATCGCGGTCAGATGATTGAGCGCCTGGTTGAAAGGAGCGCCCCCCCGGTTCGATTCTGATCGGCTGACACCCCGATGTCCACGCTCGACTGAAGCGGGTTTTGATGAGCGCCCCCCCGGTTCGATTCTGATCGGCTGACACAACCTCGTCGGGCGTAACTTCCCAGCCACGTTTGCGGAGCGCCCCCCCGGTTCGATTCTGATCGGCTGACACCAGGACGCGCCGGCCACGCATGGATCGAATCCCAAGGCGAGCGCCCCCCCGGTTCGATTCTGATCGGCTGACACTCGGATCAGTGCGCCACGGTTTGGGCGGCTCCCAAGCGAGCGCCCCCCCGGTTCGATTCTGATCGGCTGACACTATTCGTGATCGGCGACGAAGGCACAATTCTTGTCCGAGCGCCCCCCCGGTTCGATTCTGATCGGCTGACACCTAAGCCGTTCCGCAATATCGGCGGTATTCCTGCCGTGAGCGCCCCCCCGGTTCGATTCTGATCGGCTGACACTGAAGCGTCTGCGCGCCGTCGCCGTTGGGGTGAAGGAGCGCCCCCCCGGTTCGATTCTGATCGGCTGACACCTGGCAAGGAAACGGTCATTTCCCGCGTTATGGCGTGAGCGCCCCCCCGGTTCGATTCTGATCGGCTGACACCGTAGACGCACTCACAACGCTTTGATTGCTACCTCCGAGCGCCCCCCCGGTTCGATTCTGATCGGCTGACACTGTGTGATCACAGTCATTACTTGCTGTGTGAAAGTGAGCGCCCCCCCGGTTCGATTCTGATCGGCTGACACGGTAATCGTCTGAGGATCTCCGTTGGTGTCCATGTTGAGCGCCCCCCCGGTTCGATTCTGATCGGCTGACACAGCCGCGTACCCCACGCAATTTGTTAGTAGGTAGTTGACGCGCATTCAATTGGTAGAAGTTGCGTCAGCAGATCTTTGTCGTGCAATCCAAGTATGAGTTTCATCCGCAGCTTTGGCGAGAAGCAACAAGTCATCGACACCGAAGCTGGCACTTTCCTTCCACTGCTTCTCACCGTCCTTGTATGATCTGCTGAACGTCACGCAATAGAGCGGCCGCGATGCATTGCCGTTGTCCACCACATTTCGCCAGATCGCGGCACGGACAGCGCCGTACCGTACGGTGTGAACGGGGCGGTTCGCCGTCTTCTCAGTTTTGTTTGCGTTGCTGATTGCTTGTGCCATGTGGCACCTCCGATGAGAGTGATTAGGTTCTTAGGTCATTGCGGCAGCGAGAGAATCGAGTTCTTCCGGCGTCCCGCACACGATGCGCTCAGAGACGGGCACGAACTCGGCCACGCCGAATTGTTTGAGGAATCCGATCCGCGGCTCCCGCGCCAAGCCTCGCTCCGTCGCGATGCGCACGGCCTCGTCATACGTCGGCAACGCCGGCGCGATCGCGTCGTGAGGCCGGATATCCGCCAGGTCCGTGAGGATCGTCACGACTTGAATCGTGGTCGGTGACGATTGGCGTTTGAATACGGCAAATGTTGCGGTGGCGGCGATCATGGTTGCTCCTTTGGCACCGATGCCGGGTCTGGCGCGGCGGAGCGCCGAGAGCCACGCAAGCGCGGCTTGAGGCCGTGTTTGGCGACTTGGAACTCCCGGTCGCCGTCCATGAAACGGCGGGCCATTTCGCGAAGGAGATCGCTTTCCGACACGTCCGCGCCATACGCCTGTTTGTAAAACGCCTTGTAACGCTCCAGGTCATGCGCCAGTTCGTGATTGATTTCTACGGTCAACTTCACGCGAGTTGTCTGGTGGAACGGATGCAATGCAATCTCAGGCATGGGTATCTCCGTCAACGTCAAGGGACATACGGTTCCAGGATCATGTCTTTGTTCACGAGGACGCGCAGGGGCCAGCCCTGCCGGATGGTGATGGTCGGCTGTACGTCGAGTTCGCGGTCAATTACTTTCTCGCCGATCCGATTGACTTGTTGAGCCACAGTATCGCCAACCACGTCTTGGCCATTGTTGCCACTGCTGCTATTGGGATTGCGAGCCAAGTTACCGCCATAGGCGAGGGCCGTGGTCAATGCCGTCGCTTCCGCCAGCTTGTCCAGGTGGTAATCGACCTTATCCTGTAGCCCGGCTTGTCCGGCTTCATCCGTCCCCGGCATTCCGTCCAGCACGATCGAGTTGCCGTTCGGATAGATCAGCCGTTGCCACACAACCAGCGCTCGGTTTTGGCCGTTGGTGACGAGGCTCTGATATTTGCCAAGCAGCTTCGAGCCTTGCGGAATCAATAGGTAATTGCCAGTGACGGTATCGTAGACGTTCTCCGTCACCTGGCCGATCACTTCACCGGGCAGATCCGTGTTGATCGCTGTCACCAAAGCGCCGGGAATGACGCTGCCGGCTTTCAATTCATATTTGGAGATCGGATTGAGCAGCGGCTTGGACAGGTAAGGCTCGACCGCCGCCCCTTGAGTCAAAAACGCTTCCTTCTCCTGCTGATGGTTTTGAATGGCACCACCGGAGGGTCCAGTATCGGGTCCATTGACGTTCTGATCTCCACCACCAGCGCCCATCATGCCAGCGTCCATCATCCCGGTGCGATTAGAACCGGGGCCGAGCATCACTATGGTCGGCATCGTCGCTGGACCCGAGGCCATCCCCGTAGATGTTGTTGATGACGAAGTTGACTTGGCCCCACCAAACAGTAGCGGCGAATCGAGCGCCGCTTGCTGTTCCTTCTGCTGCTGTTCCAGCATCTTTCGCCGTTGTTCGGCGAGCTCGCGCATCGCCTGTGCGAGAGCCTGATCCTGGGCAGACGGTCCCGCTGGACGGGTTGCCGGAGTCGATAGTCCGCTCAAGCCGTCATAACCAGTGCCCAGGCGATTCACATCGAATGAATAGTCCTGGGGCAGGTCTTTCACGGATTCAATCGGCCCCGACGGACGGATCGCATTTTCATCGGCGGGTCCGTCTTTACGCGGCGCACTATGGTCGCCGAAGCCAAGCATCAGGACGACCAGGCCAAGCGAGGCGCCGAAGACAGCCGTCAGCAATATGGCCCGGCGACTGACCCGTGTGACCGGCAGCGGCGTGCCGCGAATGCTGATCCGCTCTTCATCGTTTCCGGTTGGTTGTGACGCTTGTCCCGCATTGGATGTATTGTTGGGAATCATTGCCTTTCTCCTCAGTCTTTGGCATCGGCGCGCACGATCGCCACGATGGTTTGGGGTGCTTGGCCCAGGCGCAGTTCAGCCTTATCGAACAGTCGATCGACGATGTACCAGTCGCCTTTGACCCGGTAGTTGACGAGCTGCGCGTCGCCGTTGCGCCCCATCACGAACAATGGCGGCGCTTCGGTCACGGTCACTTTCGACGGAAACTGGATGTACGTCTTTTGCCCGTCATCGAAGGCGCGCAGCGGACACCAGGGCGGTGTCGCCGAATGCTTTTGCCGCAGGATGAGGTAATTAAAGTTGGCCTTGGACAGATCCAAGCCGGTCGCAACCGTTGCTTGCGCTGCCGCCTGCTGTGCGGCGACCTGATTCCGGATCATCACGACATCCCCAAAGGGATAGTTCCAGGCGATCATGGTGTGGTAAACGCCCGTATCAATGCTGGTCAGGTCCAGCGTGTAGATTCGTTGGTCGGTGGTGATGAGCAGATTCGTTTGCAATCCCGCCTTTCGCGGCTTGACGAGCAAAAGCGTCTGTGCCGTTTCGCCCGAACCAGATTGCACGCTGTCTACGATCCACCTTACCGTGTCGCCGGCTGCGGCGGTGGTGAGCTTCTCACCGGGGCGCAGCGTAATGGTGGTGACGTATCCAGGCGAAGTGACGGCCGTATAGACGACACCCGGCGCGTAGTCGTAATACTGAATGGCATTCAGGAAGCCATCCGTTGTTGGCTGCGTAGTCGCGCCCGCTTTTGCCGCCGCGATTGCCGCAGTGCCAGTTTGGGCGACCGGCGCGTTATTACCGACGCCAATGGGACGAAGCTGCGGACTCGCCACCGGCACTTTGACCTCAACGATTCTTGGGACGTTCCCGAAGTCATCGGGCATCAGCGCCGCCGGTTTCAGGCGCGGGTCCGGCATCACCGGCACTGTTGGCGTTTCGCACACTTCGCAGCCGCCAACCGCTAATGTGGTTATGATGAAGCCGCACAGCAACAAGGGCTTTCGGTAGTTCATGGCCTATCTCCGTTGTCAGGGTTGTTTGGATTGAGAGCGGCGGGATTTGGCGTCGTGCGTAAACCATCGTCGCGCATCACAGCGCCCGAAAACTCCCGGCTCCAGGTGAAGTTCGTGATGTAGACGCCAATGGGGTTCTTGAACGAATCCGACTCATCCCGTGGGGGCATCAATTTGACCTGAAAAAGCCCCGTGTATTCCTCGCGCGATCGGCGGAGGCCGTTGGAATAGGTCGTCTCGACCCAACGCACCTGAAAGGTGTCGTTGGCTTTTTGAAGGATGCTGCTGATTTCGACGGTACGGGCGGTCGCGCCCTCGCCGGGCAGATTTTTCATGCCGGCGTCGGATGCAGCGTATTCGTTCATCGCATTGACCGCTGGGCCGGCGAGGAACTGGTACGCCTTGGTCCACTGCTGGCGCATCACGACGGGATCGAGCGGACGCTCGCGCACCAGATGGACGACTTCGCCAACGAAGTAGCCAACTTGGGCTGTCGCCGGTTGATATGGCGCGCTGGCCAGCGTGATCCGACCCGGCATCCCAGCCTTGTCCACTTCAACGACATAGGTGGCGACCTGCTTCTTGACGCCAAGGACGACGGCGCCGCTGGTGGAGATCAACGCGATCGCCATCGAAGCAAACGCGATGTAGCGCCAGTTGCGTGCTTGCACGCGCGCCGATCCGATCCGTTCATCCCACGCCGCGGCGGCACGAGCATAGGGATTGTGACTGTCGCCCGAAGCGCCGTTCTTGCCATAACTGGTTGTCATATTGGGAAAACTCATGTTGGAGCCCCTCCTGTGTTGGTTGGACCGCTCGTTCCTTTTGGCGAGCTTGACCCTGGCACGCGGCTGGCCGTATTCGCGGCCGTCGTGGTGCTGCCCGCTGGCGCGGCAGTTGAGCCAGACACAACCGATGCGGCGGTTGCTCCCGTCTTATTGCCCGCGCTGCCACTGCCGCCGGTGATCTTTCGGACAACAGCCGTTCCCGCCGACGCGACCAGCATCGCGCCTTTCGTCGGCACTGCCGCCGCCATCTTGACGGCCATGACGGCGGCGCGGGACCGACCGGCGGCAGTGGTTGTGTTGATCGCCGCCGCGGTCGTATTGATCGCCGTGCCGACGCCCAGGCTCGGGCCGCCGATAATCATGTCAGTGGCCAGGCGCGAGGCGACCAGCGAAAGCGCCATGAGAAGTAGCGCCGCCAGGGCGATGCAAAAGGCCTGGTATGTCGTGACGGTCTGGCCTGCCGGCACCTTGAGTGATTGGAAGATGTTGTTGCCCACGCCAAGTACGAGCGTCAGCACCATCAGGCGCACCCCGGACCCGACCACCCAACCCAAAGGGCGCTCGGCGATGAATGCTGTTTTGGACAGGACGGCGAACGGCACCAGCACGAACGCCGCCAGGCTGCCGAACTTGAACGTCAGCACAGCGACGACGACCTGAATGGTGATGACGCAGAACGCGGCGACGATCGCGGCGACGGCAAGGAAGAGGAATATGATCTCGACAATGTTCTTGAAGAACGCCACCGGCCCGGTCAGTCGCGCGATCTGATCCATAAGTGGCTGCGCCGTCGTGTACCCGAGGTATGCGATGTTCCCAGGCTGGGACGTGTAGTAGCTCGCGCCCTCGAATCCGCCGGCCTTGAGGCCGAGATTCATGAAGGACGATGCGAGCTTGTCCGTCAGCGATTGCCAGTTCTGGATGATCCACGCAAAAAAGCCGATGTAGACGATTTTCCTCGCAAAATGGGCAATGACATGGTCATCGCTCAGCGCCCACAGCGCCGCCGACCACATGATGCTCAGGATGATGAGGACGTTAAGAACCCACGTAACATCGCCCTTGATAAGCCCAAAGCCGCTGTTGATCGCGTTGATGTACTGGTTGGCCACATCGTTGATGAGATCGGGACCACCGTTGCCAAAATCAACTGCCAGAATCGCCGTCATGGAATCACCTGACCTTTCCTCGCTGTCCATCCGTGGTTACTGACCTGCCAAGGGAAAAGCATTCGACATGGAACTGGTTGGCTGCTGAGGATTCGCCCAATCACCGCGAACTGCCTGTTGCTGCTGCAACGCATACGCTTGTTCGGCCTGATCCTGTGCATTACGCTCCACTTCGGCGCGAGCATCGGTGATTTCCTGCGCCTGCAATGCTTGGAGCTGCGCCACCAGCGTCGCCACTTCTTCATTGCCCGCCTGCATAGCGGAGGTGGCGCCGGACGCCGAATTGGAATGTTCGACATAGGATTGAATGCGCTGCGCGGTCGGTTGCAGGTTCAGATACGTCTGGTTCTGGACCGTGCGATTTTCAATCAGGACGTTGCGCTCTTCCTGGTCCCAGCCGGTTTCCATCGACTGGAAGCTGGCATCCGTCATATTCGCGTAATTGCTCGGATCGGATGGATATTGGCTATTCAGCGTGCTGCCGGGATTGGTGGATGAGTAGGTTGTACCGGCCTGGCCGAACACCTGCTGCCAGATATTCATGCTTTGCAGAATTCCGGGTAGCTGGGTGAAGTTCCAGCTTTTCAGCATGGCCACTTCGTTCGTGACCTCTTGGTAGAGCTGATCAACCATTTGCACATCGTCCGCCACCTGGAGTACCGCTTCGGCAAAGTTCGTCGGATCAAAGACGATATCCGCGAAGGCGGCTGCGGGCACAAACACGGCTACTGCGGCGGCCGCGATCAGAATTCGTTTCCTCAAGCGTGTCATGGCGAATCTCCTGTGTTCAAAAGTTTTTTCGATCTTCGATTACTGTTGTGGATCAGTTCTGAAACGGATCGGCGACCGTCTCCGTCGGCGGTGCCGGGTTATCCCAACCGCTGCGCACCCGCTGCCGTTCCGCTTCCGCATACGACAACTCCGATTGCTGTTGAGCCAGTTTTTCAGTTTTGAGTCGGGATCGGGCCAGTTTCAGGGATTGCAGCTTGGCCATTTCACCCGAAACCACCGCAAGCAGATCGTTGTGGGCCTGAATCGCGGACGTTTCGCCGGAAGCCGAATTGGACGCATCAACAATGTCCTGTACCTGTTGGGTCGTCGTATCCATGTCCTGATAAACCTGATTCTGTAATTGACGGTTCTCCACCAGCGCTTGGCGCTGGTTATCCGTCCACGTCGATTCGTCCGACTGGTACTGCGCCCAGGTGGCGTTGCTCATATCCGCGGGATAGCGCGTGTCGAGTTGGCTGGCCGGGTTCGGTGTGCTGTAGAGGCTGGATTCCAGTTGCCCTTCCACGCCGGAGACAATTCCCGCAATGTTCGGTACGGCGTTGAGGTTAAGATGCTCCAGTTCCTTGACTTGGTTCTCCACTTCCTGGACCACCGCGTCGATTTGCTCGCCAAGGTCCACCACCTGCAAAACATGCTCAACCAAGTTGGCTGGGTCCAAGACAATATCGAACAGGAAGGCATCCGCCCGCCGCGCCGGAACAAACACCATCGCCGCGCCGGTGATAAGAAACGCCGCCACCAGAAGCCTACGATGCCGCGGCGGATGCTTCGGAACCATCCGGATTGCCGTTGAATTCAAGGATGAGTTGGTCATGATCTTTCCTTTCAGTGTTGAGTGTTCCCAGGCGCTCGGCCCAATGCCCGAGGCCCCGTTCGTTCAGGTAAGCGGCGACGAAGCCCTCGCGGGCGTGTTCTTTCAGCACATAGGTGATTCGCGCTTGATCCTGCGGCGAACCGGCGGCGCAGAAGGCCAGCGCCAATTCACCCAGGCCAAGCTCAAAGAGACGGTTGCCTTCGCGGCTTTGGTAGTAGTAATCCTTTTTCGGAATCGACTGCTGGAGGATTTGCAGTTGGCGCTCGTTCAGGCCGAACGATTCGTAGACCTTTCGCGTGCGCTCCTCCATCGCGTTGCCGTTGGGCAGAAAGATGCGCGTCGGGCAGTTTTCGATGATCGCCGGCGCGATCGGACTATCGGCGATATCCGATAAGCTTTGCGTGGCGAAGATGACCGCGACGTTCTTCTTCCGCAGCACCTTGAGCCATTCGCGGATCTTGGCGGCAAAGAGCGATTCAGTCAGGTATAGCCACGCCTCATCGAGAATCATCAGCGTGGGCGAGCCATCGAAACGCTTTTCCAAACGGCGGAACAGATACGTCAGGACCGGCAATAGCGCCGACCGGCTGTGCATCAGATGTTCCATCTCGAACGCCTGCCAGCGCGCGCCGCGCTCGCCATCATCGTCAGTCAGAGTGTCTTGATTTGCATCGAGTAGACGCCCATGCGGACCATCGAGCGTGTAGCTCCGCATTGCCTGTCGCACATCAGCATCCTGAACGAGACCCAGGAGCGTGCTGAGGGTGCGCTGCGGCCGCGGCATCGAAGCCAGGTTGCTCAGCGCTCCCCATAGTTCCTGTTTCCTTGCCGGCGTAACCTCCGCCTTTTCCCGGTGCAGCAGGTCCGAAACCCATTCCTGCGCCCAGGCCAGTTCCGATTCTTCGTCGATGCCGGCAAGCGGTTGGAAGCAAATCTCTGTGCCGTCGCCGCCGAGATCGTAGAAGTCGCCATTCATTGCCAGCGTCATTGCGCGGCAGCTTGCGCCCTTGTCGAAGATGTAGACGCGAGCGCCAGGGTATCGCAGCCATTGGCAGGCCAGGAGATTCAGAAGCGTTGATTTGCCGGCGCCGGTGGGACCGGCAATGATCGTGTGGCCGACATCGCCCTGATGCAGAGACAGTCGGAATGGCGTCGAGCCCTTCGTGCGCGTGACCAGGAGCGGCGGTCCATTAAGATGGGCGCACCGCGCAGGTCCGGACCAAACGGCGCTGAGCGGCACCAAGTCACACACATTCAGCGACGACATGAGCGGCCGGCGCACATCCGCGTAGGCGTGGCCCGGCAGGCTTCCCATCCAGGCTTGGACCGCGTTGAAGTCCTCGATTTCGGTGACCAGGCCCACACCGTCCACGACTTGTTGGACGGCGCGAGCCTTTTCCGTCGCGGTTTGCTCATCCTCATCCCAAACCGTGATCGTCAGCGTGAAATCCCCGAATGAGCAGTGATCGCCGCCGAGTTCCTGCAAGGCGTCGTCCACATCCTCCGACTTGTTCAAGCTGTCGGAATCCTCCAGCTTGGATTCCTGTTTGGTGATGGCTTCTTTGAGCAGGGTCACCATCCCTTTGCGCTTGGCGAACCACTGACGGCGCAGTTTGTTCAATTGGCGCGTGGCATCGGTCTTATCCATCGGGAGGTAACGCCCGATCCAGCGGTACTCGATCGGCAATTCGTTCAGGCGGTCCAGCAGGCAGGGAAGCGTGCGATTGACGTAGGCGCGGATCGAGACGCTCTTGAGAAACAATCGGCCGAGCCGGGGCGACAATCCGCCGGCCAGGGGCCGGTCAGTAATCATTTCATCCAGATAGAACGGAACGTCCGGCACGGCGACGTTCAGCCGCCGATCCGAGATGCACGAATGCAGGTAGGTAAGCGTCTCGCCATCGTCCAATGGATGGACTTCTGGCATGAAAGACGCCATCAGATTCACAATCTGATCCACCTGCCCCAGGAAATGATCGAAGTGGGCCCGGTATGAAACCCGCCCATCCACCTTGTTGTTGGGCCGATCGATAAAGAAATCGCCCAGCCGCGTCATACCTTCGGCTGGCGGCAGATACGTGAATGTGATGAAGCACTGACTTTCAAAATGGATCGCGTCCGCCGTGAATGAATCACGGCGCTCCTGATCGATCATCGCGGCAACTGTATTTGGGAAGTCGCTAGCCGGATAGACGTGCGCCAGGCGCCTTGACGCCTCGACATGCACGCACCAGTGGGAACCGAGGCGGCGAAGCACATTGTTCATCCGCGCTCGCGCAGCGACCAACTCATATGGTGTTGAGCTGTCCAGATCGGGCCCGCGAAATGCGATGGCTTTCTGCAAGCTGCCATCTTTGTTGAGCATCACGCCGGGCGCGATGAGCGTCGCCCAGGGCAAATGGTCTGCAAGGCGCTGCGGATGTTTGCGATATTCGCCAAGGTTCCACATGAACGTATCTCCAATTCAGGAATCCAAATGTGTTGGCTGGCGGACATGCCGGCGGAAAATGTCAAACCAGTGCGGATCGCGTTTGCTCATCAGCACGGCTGCCATGTGCAGTGCCGCGCCCGCCGGGAATCCAAGCCACCACAGGTGCAAACCCATACCGATGACCAGGGCGAGCGTCCCGTTGAGGATGGCGAACGTCCGAGGCGCCCCGCCCATGAGGATTGGTTGGGTCAATGCCACATGGAGCGGCACTTCAAAGCCTTCGATTTCTTCCGGGCGCGCCATGGTCCACTCACCTTCCACAGAGCAAGCGAAGCCTCACTTACCACCCAGCGCCGCCGTCGAAGCCGAAGAAGGTCACGCCGAAGCTGGTGGCCGTGACCGCTATGGACACACCCAACAGCAGACCGAGGATGCGCCGCAGCCCGCCGCCCTCGCTGAATGCGAAACCAAATCCGATGACCACGATGGCCAGGATGCACAGCGCCTTGGCCACCGGCCCGGTGAAACTCGCCAACACCTGATTGAGCGGACCTTCCCACGGGAGAGGCTGGCCACCGTTGGCGGCCGCGGCACGAGCCGTGTTCGGAAGTGTCACTGAAATTGCCGCGCCGATGAGGGTCGGCACCAGCAGCGAAGATCGACTCAGAATTCGGCCTTTCATGGGATAACTCCTTTTGTTGTTCACTACCGAATGGCATTGACTAATGCGATGCATTATTCGGTATGGACAATACCGTACACATGCCAAACATCCGAGTCAAGAAAAATGTTCGCAATTTGTTTGGGTCATGTTGAACTCCGCAATTTGGCCGAAATATCCGCCTCGCGCGGCGCGAAGAAAAACCCTCAATGGGTGTTGGCAATCCAATCCGTCACACGATTCGTGACGCCAGGGATGGTGCCGCGCGAGAATCGGAGATTCACTACGCACCGAGTGACGAAATCGAATCGGAGTCGGCGGTTGTGGGGGGAGAATCGAAAAAACGTGAGACTTTGAGACTGCCGCGTCTAACTTTTGGGAACTGCTGTACTTCTGTTTCGTATTCTAGTCTCAACCCTCCGAAGCGATGAGACTTTTACGATGGCATCAATAGGTGATTGTTGACCGTCAACAATTGGGCTCCGCTGATCGAGATGGCGGACTGACGGCGCACACCGCATGACCTATTCCTCATCGTGCGATCCTGCACCGATTCGCTGGCGATGGATTTGGGCCATGGCGGCACGATCTTCCACGCTCGCATCCAACCAGTGCAGTATCAATGCCTCAATGACCCTTTTCGGATTGGACAAGTGCTGCGCGCAGTCATCTTCAAAAGCAGTGAACGTCTTGGTGTCGAAGCGATACGTCCGCTGGACGGTCTTAGGGTGTGGTTCCGGTTTCGACGCTCCACGAGTTGAACGGGCGCTAGCCATAATGCACACATTCTACAATGGATACGACGGTATGCAAGATACCAAACAGACAAGTTGAAGTTATTCGGGAAGAAACGGCTATGCACAAGAACCCGGCTTTTAATGGCAATTTGAGCGGCACCGGACACTTGGAACGTCTCACCGACGACCTGGGCGGTTGTTGGACGCCCGGTCCCGGGCAATCGCGGAATCAGCCAAGACGGTACACCTTTGAGAGCTCCGCCAGAACCTCGTCGCGCGTCCCGCTGCGGAAACCGAGCGACTTGAGGTCAACATCCTCGCCGGCCATGCGGGAAATGAAATCGCGGAGGTCTTTTTTGACTGCTTCGGGAGCCGCCGGATCAATCGTGGGATCGAGAATTTGGAACAGCCGGAAGACATCGTTTTTATGTTTCTTGATCGTCTTGCTGTCGATCTTCTCACCTTTCTCCTCGCGTTGGGTGAGATCGAGCCATGCTCGCGCCTTCAACGTGATGAGGTGCGCAGCGCCCACCGCGGGAAGGCCATCGACTTCCCGCCTGCCGGACTGGATGAATGCGTAGTAGCCGGTATCCATCAGAATCGCCGAAAGGCTAGACACGTCTTCCTCCATCGGAAGAGGTGTCAGGTGACTGCCCTCGGCAACTTCCAGCATATCGGGTTGCCGCGCGAAGAGTTCGAGCATGAACGGATAGCTCTCATTCTTGGGCTTCTGGAAGCGGTAGAACTGTTTTTGGCCGGTTGATTTCTCCTGGACCTGGTAGCCGGCGGCGCGCACGAACACCCAAAACGCATTGACAAAAGCAGCATCCAGCGCTTCGACGCACAGAACGATGTCGAGGTCCTTGGTTGCACGAAATTCGAGCCCGGCGCCGGTCATGGCGATGTCGCAGGCGGCACCGCCGATCAGCACGTAACGGTCAGCGTAATCACGAAAATGCGCGCGGAAGATGTCCAGGCCCTTTACCATTCCAGTTTCCTCATCATCTCTTCGAGGGACGCTTCAATGCGCTCGTTGCGGTCATCCTTTAGAGAAAGGTACAGCGACAACGGATCAACCACATCGCGATCGGCGAATAAAGCCGGCGGATAGCTCCAAAGTTCGATCTCATCCGTATCGGAGTCGCGGGTTGGCACCGTAGTCGACTTGTGTTTCTGCCGCAACGATTTCCAGTCCTCGCGGGTCAATGCGTAGGTGGTATACGCCGGCGAGGCAAGCATGGAATATTGTGCCAAAGCCGAGAGTCCGGCACGGAGGCCGGCGGCCCTGCCTTCGGTGCGGCGAATGAACAGTCGTTTGTTCACCGGGCTGCGAAGTAACGGCAGCGCTTTGGTCCATAGTTCCTGACCGCGTCCGGTGAATCGAAGGCAGCGCTCCTTGCCGCGAACCGTTACCTCTGCGAGGTTCGCGGCCTCCAGTTCGTCAAACGCGCGGGTCATGGTCATCGCGGAGTATCCCAGGCGCTGAGCCATTTCCAACGGAGTACGCACTTCGACTTTGCGGAGAAGCGTGTGGATAATCACAGCCTGAGTCGATGGACTCAATTTGGGAAGTTCCGAACGCAAGCTCCGGAAATGTTCCCGCAGATCAATCGCCAGCGTGGGCAGATACATCTGGTTGCCCGGAACAATGAAAGGCACCTTGTGCTCAATCAAGCGCTTCCGGTTGTATGCCGTTATCCGAGCGCGTACATAGACCACGTCAGCTTTTTGCTTGGTCTGGATCAGATCCAGGTGCTTGCGCAAGGCGGCGGGTGATTGTTCTGCTGGTGCCGTGTCGATTACCAGGAGGCAATGCCGCCCCAGGAGGTTCAGCTCTGCAAAGCCGTAGAGTTCCTTGAGGAAATGGGGCAGGCGCTCTTTGCCGCGCCAAGGCGTGGTGTTCACGCCGACGCCAAGGTCATCGTGGAGGTAGCGTTCGAGTTGGTGGAGTTCCGTCTGCATGGCTGACATCACATTAAAACTGCACGATAACATACAGAGTGTTACCGTGCATTTCAAGTGTTATCGTCATGAGTCGAGGACACCTTTACGCTAACTCGATCCAGCGTCGAAAAACACGCCGCTCATACCTGCGTTTTGCCATTTCTGCGCGTACACTGGCGCGTACACTAAACGCATGAGAAAGGCACAGCTTGGATAGCTTTTTGACCACGATCGACGTCGCACCCCGGAGGTCCAACGAAATTAAAGGACTTACGAGCGTTTTGCGCGTACACTGGCGCGTACACTACGGATTGAAAAACATGGGTTACATGGTATACTTGTTGACCGTAGGCGCGTCGTCGTAAACGGCGCGGTGACCATAAGTTACTGATTTCGCAAAAAGTTCCAGATTTTGAGCTTATAACGCTCATAACCCGGAGGTCGGAGGTTCGAATCCTCCCCCCGCTATTGGAAATCGTTTCAGGCCAGCCATTTATGGCTGGCCTGAACTGTTTTGAGGGCCGCCGAATTTACCCCGGAGGTCGCCGGCGTGGCATCTCGTGTGTTATCAGGCGGTTACCAATTCTGACAATCGCAAAGACGAGGTCGCGTACACTGAAGCGCCGGCAAGGTGAGTTGAAGTGATCGATTTGATTTTGGGGCTGCCTCTGCATCACGCAATCTGGAAATGGATTCCTGGTTAGAGCTCTGGCAGCGCCGACGACAGTCAGTGATACTTCGGGTAGGCGGAATCGGTGGGCGCGATTCCGGTAGTTTTACAACACGCGATTTTCGAAGGCCGATATGCGTACCATCCGCCTTGAGGTTCTTCCCGCCACCGGGTCCAAACCACTACCGATGGTTCTTCCCTCCGCGCCAGCCTCGGCTGCAGCGACCGACGTGAATCATATATCGTCGCCTGACGCGAAGATCGCGCTATTCCGGTCGCTCTTTCGGGGGCGCGATGACATCTATCCCCGGCGATTTGAGAGCAGAAAGACGGGCAAGGCCGGCTATTCGCCCGCCTGCTCCAACGAGTGGGTCCGAGGTGTTTGCGAGAAGCCCCGAATCAAATGCGCTGAATGCCCACACCGGCAGTTTCTTGCAATCACAGACGAAGTAATTCGCTGGCATCTCTCCGGCCAGGATAACAATGGCCACGATTTCGTCATGGGTGTCTATCCGATGCTCCTTGATGAGACGTGCTTCTTTTTAGCCGCCGATTTTGACAAGGATAGGTGGCAGGAGCATGCGACGGCATTTCTCGACACATGCCGGCAACTGAAACTGCCTGCCGCACTGGAGCGAAGTCTTTCGGGACGTGGGGCGCACATCTGGCTGTATTTTAACGAACCGATCCCAGCTACCTTGGCGCGCAAATTGGGGGCGTACCTTCTGACAGAGACGATGGTGAGACGCCCAGACATAGGGCTCGACTCATATGACCGTTTCTTCCCCAATCAAGACACGCTGCCGCATGGTGGTTTCGGAAACCGGATCGCTCTGCCTTTGCAGAAACGGGCGCGGGATCGGGGAAATACCGTCTTCCTCGACGATCAATTTGAACCTTTTCCAGACCAGTGGACATATTTATCTTCGATCCGCAAGCTAAGCCGTCGTGAAGTGGAGGAGGTTGTGCGGCGCGCGGAAGCGACGGGACATGTTGTTGGGGTACGGTTTGCTCCGGACGACGAAGAAGAGAGCGAATCGGCGCCGTGGAGCGCGCCTCCGTCGCGCCGGCGGCGGGAAATCGGAATGGTTGGTCCGTTGCCCGAGAAACTCGAACTCGTGCTTGGCAACGAAATATTCATCGAGAAGGAACCACTATCTCCGGCGCTGCGCAACAGGCTGATCCGGTTGGCTGCATTCCAAAATCCGGAATTCTATAAGGCGCAGGCGATGCGATTGTCGACTTATGACAAGCCTCGAATCGTTGCGTGTGCCGTCGATCATACCAAACACATCGGTCTGCCGCGCGGTTGCTTGGATGAATTGATCGAACTCTTGTCGGGGCTGAAGATCAAGGTGTGTGTGCGAGAAGAACGGAACGTGGGCAAGCCGATCGAGGCTGTCTTTCAGGGTGAACTGCGGCCTGAACAGATGCGAGCTGCCTATGCTATGCTGGCGCACGATACGGGCGTATTGTCGGCAACAACTGCGTTTGGCAAGACCGTCATCGCGGCATGGTTGATCGCGAAGCGGGGCGTCAACTCGCTTATCCTGGTGCATCGAAGACAATTGCAAGAGCAGTGGATCGACCGACTGTCGACCTTCCTCGATTTGCCGACCCGCTCGATCGGTCGAATCGGGGGAGGGCGCAGAAAACCGACTGGTATTGTAGATGTAATGGTGATCCAGAGTTTGGTCCGCAAGGGCGTTGTCGATGATATTGTTGAAGAATATGGGCACCTGATTGTCGACGAGTGCCACCATCTTTCGGCGCACAGTTTCGAGCTGGTTGCTCGGCAGGCCAAGGCAAAATATGTCACCGGCTTGTCGGCAACGGTGACACGGAAGGACGGTCACCACCCGATCATCTTTATGCAGTGTGGACCGGTGCGCCATCGCGTCAATGCCAAGGAACAGGCAGCCGCGCGTCCATTTGAACATGCCGTGATCGTGCGACCGACCGACTTTCGATCCCTGCGAGCCGCCAACCCGGACGCGAGAATGCAGTTCCAGGAACTCTATGCGGAATTGACCGCTGACGAGGAACGCAACGATCTGATTTGCCGTGATGTGATGCAGGCAGTTCGAGACGGGCGCTCGCCGATTGTATTGACGGAGAGAAATGATCACCTCGATCACCTCGCCAGCCGATTGATATCCAAGATTCGTCACCTCGTCGTGCTGCGCGGCGGGATGACCCGAAAGAAACTTGATGCGGCCAGTGGCCAACTGGCGGGGATTCCAACCGATGAGGAACGAGTTCTGCTTGCGACGGGCAGGTATGTTGGCGAAGGGTTCGACGATGCGAGGTTGGACACATTATTCCTGACGTTGCCCGTCTCCTGGCATGGAACAATCGCACAATATGTGGGCAGATTGCATCGGCTTTACGATACCAAGCGCGAAGTGCGCGTTTACGACTACGCAGATCTTAACGTGCCGATGCTTTCCCGGATGTTTGATCGAAGGTGCCACGGTTACGAGGCTGTGGGATACACGATTCAACTTCCTGGCAGCGCCGTGCCGGGCTGGCCCGCAGAAGTTCCGCTGCCGGTCGATCCCGAATGGAAAAGCCAATACGCCGCCAGCGTCCGCCGGCTCGTGCGCGATGGAGTGGACCCGCCGCTGGCCAACCTGTTTGTTCATGTTGCGAAAAGCCCCGATTCCAACGCGGAGAGCGTCGATCGCGCGCGAAGCGCGACCGAGGCATTTCTGTTTCGGCGGCTGGAGACCCTGCGGGAAACGGCCGGCTGTTTCCGACTGAATGTCGAATTGCCTATTGCCTTCGATGGCTGGGGAAAAATGGAAGTCGACCTGCTTGCGACCAAAACTCGCTTGGCGATCGAGTTGGACGGAGGCCAGCATCTTGCCGACGCCGATGCCTACAGGCGCGATCGCCGCAAAGACATGCTGCTGCAAGAAAATGGCTATCTCGTGCTACGATTTCTGGCGGAAGACGTTGGAAAGCGCCTTGACGCGGTTCTGGATGCGATCCTGCGCGCCTTATCGAATCGGAATGCCAATCAGTGATCCAGAAATTCGGGTTGCACATTTATCGCCGAGTTTTCTGGGCTGCGAGAATCGTCCGGTTCCCCAGTCTCTCCACAATCTCCATGAAGCGAGGCCGGTTGCGGTGCCGAAGCCGAATGTCATCGACGAGCTGCGCCCAGTCGTTCTCACGTTCCATCGACTTCATGATGGGCTTCATCTGCACCGATGACACGGTGATGCCGATGCTGTGGCCGGAGAAAACGAAGCAGGCCAGAATTTGGGTGTACGTCGGCGACGAGCACAATCCGTACAAGGTCTTCGATTTTACCCTTGGCCGGGGTCGCCACGGGCCGACGACGTTTCTTAAGGACTACAAGCAAATCCTGCTTGCCGACGCCTATGGCGGCTACGACGGAGTAGTAGTGGGCAACGACATTACCCGCGCCGGCTGTTGGGCCCACGGAAGAAGAAAGTTCGTCGATGCCGAAAAGACGCATCCGGCCATTGCCGCCGAGGCGGTGGGGATCATCAAGCTGCTATACGCCGTCGAGGATCACGGCAAGGAAGTGGATGTGAAAGCACGGCTGGCGCTGCGCCAGCGCGAATCGATTCCGATCCTGTCCATGCTGAAGGACAAGCTGTTCATCTGGCGCGACCAGTTGCTTCCCAAGCATCCGATGTCCGAGGCGGTGGGCTACCTTCTGAACCAATGGAATGAATTGAGCGTCTTCACGACTGATGGCGCCCAGCCGCTGGATAACAACATTTGCGAGATAGAAATGAAGCGAATCTGCCTTAATCGTAAAAACAGTTTATTCGTTGGGAATGAGCGAGGCGGCCGGACCGCCGCGATCCTGTCCAGCCTGACGAGCACCTGCCGCCGGCACGGAATTGATCCTCAACGATATTTGACTCACCTACTGACGAACCTGCCAGCCACGCTGATGAGTGATGTCGAAAGCTGGTTGCCGGATCATTGGCCGCGGCGAAATCCAGTTCCTTCACGGTAGCGGTGCAGTGTCTGCATGGCCGACAGTTCTGTTAGCTGCAAGGCCGATAAAACGGGCCGAGGAGAGTCGGTTCGGCGTTCGAATTGCTTCGATCGAACGAGGGGTATTCTTCTCTAGCTCGATTCCCATCAAAAGTGTGGCAATAGAGCTTATATCCGACGCTGTTGCTCCAGATTGCATCCTGTTTCGTCGATTGAGAATCAAAAGCGGGTGTATCGATTGCAATGGCCAGGAGTGTCGGGTGGATGTTGTCTTCCAGAGATGCACCAACTTAAAGCAGCGATGTCGTGGCCTCTTGAACCGGCTGCGCGGCGGGGCTCCGTCCGATAAGGCTGTCGATTCCCGGAAGAGTCCCAAACCACCGCGCTCGCTTGAAGCCTTTGAGCCTCGGTTTTTGATGAGCAACGTGCCGCTCTTTGACGTATATCCGGGCCCACAAACGACCGCCGAGAATGTTCCGCTGACATTTTCCTCTCAAAAAAATAACGAAATTGAGGCCAGTGCATCATCGAACGATGTCGGGCTCAGCGTCGCGGACGGCAAGCTCACGCTTTCGACAACCAGCGGATTGTCGTTCATCAACGGCACGGGCAACGGTCAGAGCACCGTCGAATTCGCGGGAACCGCGCCGGCAATGAACGCGGCACTCAATGGACTTGTCTTTACGCCGACAACGAACTTCACCGGCTCGGACCCGCTGACGTTTATCACCGCTCATCAAATCCTGGGCTTTCCGACCACCTTCACGACCAACACCATTTCAATGACGGTGACTCCCGCTCCTCCTACGGTCGCCACCGCGGCTGCGGCAAGCCCTAGTCCCGTGACTGGCGTCGCCACCACACTGAGCGTCCTGGGCGCCGACGACGCCGGCGAAGCAAATCTCAAATACACCTGGGCGACCACCGGCACACCGCCCGCCGCGGTCGTGTTCAGCGACAACGGCAATAATGCGGCCCAGAACACCATCGCGACATTTTCCAAGGCGGGCACATACAACTTCCAGGTGACGATCACCGATGCAGCAAACCTTTCAACCACCAGTTCGGTGACCGTGTCGGTCGATCAAACCCTGGCGATGATCGCCGTCTCGCCGGGGACTCCATCGCTCAACGAAAATCAGACCCAGCAATTCTCCGCGATTGGATACGACCAGTTCGGCAGCGCGATGTCCGTCCAGCCGGCGTTCACGTGGTCCAAGGCTTCCGGTATTGGCTCGATCGACTCGAGCGGATTGTACACAGCGCCTTACGGCGTCGGCTCAGTCGGGATAACCGCCACAAGCGGCTCCGTGAGTGGATCGGCTTCGATCACCGTGATTAACGCAGCGCCCACTGTCGCCACGGTGGCTGCAGCCACGCCGAGCACTGTGACGGCAGCCAGCACGGCGCTGAGCGTGCTTGGCGCGGATGATGGTGGAGAATCCAACCTCACCTATTCCTGGTCGGTGTTGACCCAGCCCACCGGCGCGCCGGCTCCGAGCTTCAGCCTGAACGGCTCGAACGCGGCGAAGAACACCACCGTGACATTCGGCCAGGCGGGGACTTATTTGCTCCAGGCCACCATCACTGATGCCGGCGGACTTTCCGCCACCAGTTCGGTCAATGTAACGGTCGATCAGACTTTGACCAGCATCGCGGTTTCACCCGCCAATAGTTCTCTCGGCGCCGGCGCCATGCAGCAATTCAGTGCAGTCGCGCTGGACCAATTCGGGCAAAGCATGCTGGTCCAGCCGGCGTTCACCTGGACGGAAACAGGTGAGGGATCAATCGATTCAACTGGACTCTACACATCCCCCGTTACGCCAACCACTGCCACCGTGTACGCCACCAGCGGATCGGTTCAGGGATCGGCCGGTATAACCCTGGTGTCCGACGGCACCGCAGTCGCTCCGGAAAGCGTCATCACGGGAACTTCAACGAATCTCACCGTCTTCGGCGGCGCAACCAGCGGCGTCACTTACACGTGGTCGGTCATTGACAAGCCAACCGGAGCTGCCGACCCGAATTTCAGCGTGAACGGTTCATCGGCCGCACTGACGACCACCGCAACATTTTTCGACTCGGGAAACTACACATTCCAGGTGGCGATCAACAATGAGTCAATCACCACGCAAGATGTAAACGTCACCGTCCAGCAGACGCTGAGCGCAATCGTTGTCAGCCCGGGCACGGCTGCGCTCAATGAAAACGGCCGCCAGCAATTCTCCGCCATCGCCAACGATCAGTTTGGCGATCCGATGATCACGCAACCCACGTTCGCCTGGGCCGTTGTTGCGGGCCTCGGCGCAATCAACGACGCTGGTCTTTTCACCGCCGCCGGATCGGGCGGCGCGGGCACGGCGACGATCAGTGCGACCGTAGGGTCGGTTTCTGGAACGGCTTCGATTGATGTCACCAATGCCGCCCCCACCGTCGCAACTCCCGCTGCCTCCGCGGATGCTCCCGTCACCGGATCGTCGACGCTTCTTTCCATCCTCGGCGCAGATGATGGCGGTGAATCCAATCTGACCTATGCCTGGGGCGTTGTTGGTACTCCACCAGCGGCCGTTAATTTCTCAATTAACAACAGCAACGCCGCAAAAAACACCTTCGCCCAGTTCTCCAAAGCCGGCACGTATTATTTACTCGTAACGATTACCGATGCCGGAGGATTATCCACATCTTCCGCCGCAACGGTTGTTGTCGATCAGTCGCTCGCCAGCCTGACGATCACGCCATCAGCGCCGACGATGTACCAGAACGCACAGCAACAATTCTCCGCGGACGCCTTCGATCAATTTGGTAGTTCCATGGCCACGCCGGCCCTGAATTGGTCGATCAGTTCCGGCGATGGATCGATCAGCACTTTGGGCCTCTACACTTCGCCCGACAAACCAGGGTTGGCGGATGTAACTGTTTCGAGCGGTTCAGTGAACCAGACCACAACCGTTACCATCGCCAACGCCCCCCCGACCATTGCAATTCCCGCCGCCGCGTCGGCAACAGTTGTCGACGAAAAAACAACCAACCTGAGGGTCCTCGGCGCCGACGACGGCGGCGAGGCGAATCTGATCTATATCTGGAGCACGACCGGAACCGCTCCCGCCGCAGTGATTTTCTCCAGCAACAATACTAACGCGTCGAAGAACGTAACCGCCGCCTTCGCCGCGCCGGGAACTTACCACCTGCTGGCAACGATCGTCGATGCCGAGGGTGCCAGCGTGACCAGCGGCGTAACCGTGCAGGTTGTCTCCACATACTCCGGAATTACCGTAACGCCCGCAAATTCAAGCCTCGGGCGCGCGGGCAGCGAGCAGTTCTCCGCGACTGCGGTCGATCAGTTCGGCCTCGCGATGCATTCGCAACCGACGTTTACTTGGTCCACTCTCGGCAATGTTGGTTCGATCGATTCCGCCGGCTTCTACACCGCTCCAAACGCCGGCTTCGGCACCGCAACCATTATTGCCACCAGTGGCAACATCAGCGGAAGCGCAAACGTTTCGCTGATTGACGATCTTTCCGCAACCGTTCCCGCGAGCCAGGCGACAGGGGGCAACCAGCCGCTCGTTTTCTCAAACGGCAACCCCATTTACATCAGCGACGATGACCCGAATACTCAGTCGGTTGCCGTGACTGTCACTCTCGCCGCGACCGGCGGCGTGATCTCTCTCGCCGAATTAAACGGCGTGACTCTCTCGGCCGGCACGGGGTCGAACGACACCACGGTAACGCTTAACGGCAGCCTGAAGGCCATCAACAGCTCACTACATGGTCTCAAATTTACGCCGACTGCTGGATTCTCGGGCCCCGGTTCCATTTCCGTCACCATCGACGAAATCAGCCTTGGCCAGAATTCTCCGACGAAATCGGTCGGCATTTACAGGGGCGGCGCAGCGGTCACCCCCATCTCGCCCGTCACGGCAAGCACGAGCGCATTATTTGGTGACAATACCGTCCTTACGGGAATTCTTGATCAGGCTTTCAGTTCAACCGGCAATTCAACATCCGAATCACAATCGAATGGCCCTACCGACAACACCGGCATCTTCTCTGAGGACCCGATTGACGCGCCAGATGCGCTTACCGCCAACTACATTGCCACCGCACCCGCGTCGGCTCCCGCGCCGTCAGTCGCCGCGCCGAGTGCGGGACAGGCCGGGGCCGGCGACAAATCCGTTGTCGCCAACAGATCCGTTGTCGCCGCCAAGGCAAACTCCGCCAGCCCCGCGCCGGCAGCGGAGCATATTTTGCCACCGGCAGCACCTATCATTCCCGACAAGCAGGTTCACACTGTTCCCGACCAAGTCTTCACTTTCCTATCGCCGCAAAGTCCGATGCTGCAGGATCTGGATGCGATCAAAACCGACATGGCGTCGCAGAAAAAGCTCAAGCTTGAGGCCGGATCCGCTACGGTGGTCTCCCTGGGCGCGTCGGCGGCTTATCTGATTTGGCTGATCCGTGGCGGCTCGCTCCTGAGCAGTTTCCTGTCGATGTTTCCCGCCTGGAAATCGATGGATCCGCTCCCTGTGCTCGAGAATTTCGACAAATCGCGCAAGCGCAAAGCCAAACCCGGCGATGATGAATCTATTGAGTCGCTTGTCGAACAATCGAATGAGAATCCCGGCACGGCTCTCGCCGCGAAAATATCGTCACCGGAAACATCTGGGGAAATCTCATGAACCGCATACCCGTCCGTCTGAAAATCGTCTTTGGATTACAGTTGCTGTTAATCAGCGCTATGGCGCTGGCGATCATGGTGGGTTTTGTCCCCAACAACCAAGCAGCCGCCATGAGCGGACGCGCCACCCTCGCGGAAGCGATCGCGGTCAACGCATCTGCGTTTGTAACCCGTGGCGACATGGTCGACCTTGACGCCGTGCTTCGCGCCGTCGCTAAACGCAATCCAGATATCCTGTCGCTCGGCGTTCGCAAGGCGGATGGATTTCTGATCAGCGATATCGGAAATCATGCCGCACATTGGAACAATTCCACCGATCGTGCAAGCGCCGGCTCGCATGTCCTCGTGCCGATATTTTCTCAGAACAAAACGTGGGGATCGGTTGAAATGTGCTTTCAGCCGCTGACACGCGGCGGAGCATTCGGATTCTTGTATTCGCCGTACACCAAGATGATTCTGTTCATCTCGCTGGTAAGCCTGTTTTCGTTCCTGGTTTTCCTCAAGCGCACGCTGCAACATCTCGATCCATCGAAAGTTGTTCCGCCGCATGTTCGCGCGGCGCTGGACACGCTGGCCGAGGGATTGTTAATCATGGACCGGGAAGGTCGGATCGCCCTCGCCAATCGTGCGTTCGGTCAGGTGGTTGGCCGGGAAGCTGATGCACTGATGGGCATCGAGGCGTCGACGCTCGCGTGGGAACAGGAATCTCCCGATGGAATTGCCAAAGCCTCGGTCCTACCGTGGAAGGTTGCCATCGAACAGAACACGACGCAGCGCAACAGTACGCTTCATTTGCGAGATGCCCTGGGCGTTCGCCGCACCTTCATCGTCAACTGTTCGCCGGTGGCCGGCGCGCGGGGACAGCCGCGCGGCGCGCTGGCCAGCTTTGAGGATGTGACTCCGCTGGTTGAAAAGGAAATTGAGCTTCGCAAATCCAAACAGGCCGCCGATGAGGCAAACCGCGCCAAGAGCGAATTCCTGGCGAGAATGAGCCACGAAATCCGCACGCCGATGAATGCGATTCTCGGTTTCACCGATGTGCTTCGCCGCGGATACGAAGACAGCGAAGCCGAGCGGCAGGAGTTCCTTAACACGATTCACTCGAGCGGCCAGCATCTGCTGGAATTGATCAATGACATTCTCGATCTTTCGAAGATCGAATCGGGCAAACTGGAAATCGAGCTGACGCGCTGCTCGCCAAACCAGATTATTTCGGATGTCGTCGCCACCCTGGGCATCCGGGCGCATGACAAGGGAATTGAGCTTTCGTTCGGCTGGGATGGCCTGGCCCCGGCGACAATTCTTACCGATCCGACGCGGTTCCGGCAGATCATAACCAACCTGGTGGGGAATTCCATCAAATTCACGGAAAAGGGTGGTGTGACGCTGCTGGCAAGACTCGACTGCTCCGAAAAGCGGCCCGGACTTGTCGTCGATGTCATTGACACGGGGATTGGGATGAAGCCCGACGCTCTGCAGCGGATTTTCGATCCCTTCACGCAGGCGGATAATTCGATCACGCGCCGCTTTGGTGGGACGGGGCTTGGGCTTTCCATCAGCCGGCAATGCGCGACGGCGCTGGGCGGTGGACTCACCGTGAAAAGTCAATATGGCAAGGGGAGCACCTTTACACTTTCTATCGATGCGGGGCCAGCCGAAGCCGTTGAGCTGTTCGATCCGCTTTCTGAGGAGGCGCCGAAATCCAATTCGCGAGGCACCCACGCTTCCGTCGTTCGGCTCAAACCCGCCCGTCTTCTGGTCGTCGAGGATGGCGCCTCGAATCAGAAACTCATCAACGTCGTTCTGCAACGCGCGGGCGTCCTCGTAGAACTGGCGGGCAATGGGCAGATCGGTTTCGAAAAGGCCATGGCCGCGCCATACGACGTCATCCTCATGGACATGCAGATGCCCGTGATGGACGGTTTCACCGCAACCCGTCGATTGCGGCAGGAGGGTTGCAAGCTGCCGATCATCGCACTCACGGCGAACGCCATGAAAGGCGAAGAGGAGAAATGCCGAGCCGCGGGATGCACCGGCTATCTCAGCAAACCGATCGATGTCGATTTGCTGCTGCGCACGCTGGCGGAGTTGGTGGGCACGCTCCCGGCGGAAACGCCGCCGGATGCCGCCCCACCGCCTCGCGCGCCGGCTTTGGCCGAGCTTCCCATGCTGCAATCGACGCTTCCGATTGAGGACCCGGACTTCCTGGAGATAGTTCAGGAGTTTGCGGATCGCCTGCGGCAGCAGATCGGTGAAATGCAGAAGGCCTGGGAGCATCAGGAACTATCGGAATTGGCGTCGCTGGCGCACTGGCTCAAAGGATCCGGGGGCACCGCGGGCTTCAATGCCTTCACGAGCCCGGCGGCGAAGCTCGAGAGATTGGCGAAGGAAAAACGCCTCGACGAGATCGCCGCCGCACTGGCGGATGTTCAGGAGCTCGGCCGGCGCGTCGTGCGCCCCGAGCCCAAGGCCACAGCGCCCTCGGGAAGTAATCCATGAACTTTGTCCCTGCTGCAATTTCGCTACCAACCGCCGCGCTTCCGGACACGAGCGATCCGCCGGAAATCGCCCGCGAACATGCTCGTTTTCTGGACGCGAAGCTCATGATCGTCGATGACGAGCCGATCAACATCAAAGTCCTCCGAAAGTATCTGCAGGGCACGGGATACGGAAATTTCGTGACGACATCCGATTCAACACGGGCGATGGATATGCTGCTCGCCGAGCAGCCGGACGCGGTGCTGCTGGACGTCATGATGCCGCAGATAAATGGTCTGCAGATCCTTGAATGGATTCGACAGGACGAGCGTTTTCGGCACACCCCGGTGCTGATTCTTACCGCGTCGACCGATGCGCCGACGAAGTTGTCGGCCCTGGAACTGGGCGCCACCGATTTTCTGGCGAAGCCGGTCGATCCCCACGAGCTGATGCCGCGTCTTCGCAACGTCCTTACCGTCAAGGCCCACCAGGATTATCTGGCCGGGTATTCCGTGAAGCTGGAACGCGAAGTGCAGAAACGGACTGCCGAAGTCGAAATGTCGCGCCTGCGCGTCATCCAGTGCCTGGCGCGCGCCGGCGAATATCGCGACGACACGACCGGACGGCACGTGATTCGCGTCGGACGCTGCGCGAGGATCCTGGCGGCTGAGCTGGGATACAGCCCGATGAAATCCGCGATGGTCGAGTTAGCCGCGCAATTGCATGATATCGGCAAGATCGGAATTCCCGACGCGATTCTCCTCAAGCCAGGTAAGCTGACCCCCGAGGAATACGCGCTCATGCGAAAACACTGCGAATATGGCAAGGCGATCATTGATCCGACGACCGACAGCGAGGCTGAATTGGCGCGGAAATACGCCGACCTCGGATTGATGCCGCGACAGTCCTTCGATTCACCGCTGCTCACGATGGCGGCTTCGATCGCGATGACACATCACGAGCGGTTTGATGGGTCCGGCTATCCCACGGGAATACGTGGCGAAGCGATTCCGCTGGAAGGCCGCATCACGGCGATCGTGGATGTGTTTGATGCCCTGCACAGCCCGCGCCCGTACAAGGCCGCATTTCCGACTGAAAAATGTCTCCAAATCCTGCAATCCGGCCGCAAAACGGAATTCGATCCCGCCATACTCGACGCCTTGTTATGCCGGGTTGCGGAAATTTTTGCGGTTTACCACGAATATGCGGATTAGAAAGAGCGAGTTTCTTTCCGGCAGCAAATTCCGTACACGACTTCATGAATATTGCCTTAACCATATCCTACTCAAAGGAATGCGGCCGGAGGAACGCTTGCAATAAACAATTTCAGCATGAAGAGTCGCCTTTATTCAAGTGCGGTTTATGCAACCGACACTTGATTTCTCCCGCTATAGGCGCTCGCTTTCCCGGTCACGCTCGCACGTTGGCTTTGATTCCCCCTCACCCACCACCGCCCCCCTTTGCGGCCTTCACCATTGCCATGATTCCCGCCTTGAGCGCCACCGGCCGTCGGCCAGGCGTTCACCAGTTCGGCCAGGTCGGGGGACAGGGGCGAGGCCGGCGCGGGGGTCAGTGTGCCGGAATCTGTGCCGGGTTGGGGCGAAACATGCGTATTTGCCGGGGAATCCGTGGGTAGTTCAAGTCCTCCCCCCGCTATTGAAAAAGGCCGCCTTTAGGTGGCTTTTTTCAATAGAGCACCTATAAGAAGCGAATTGTCAAGACAATTCCACCGCGCCCCTGGCGCCGCTGTCTTCCTTCGGCGATCCGGGGGCTGGTCTTGTACCGCGGCGGGGCCGTATTCCTTTGACCGCCTCGGTCGGCTTCGACTGGCTTGGACATCGTCGGTCATTGCCCACAGGTTATTCGCCACGGGATCTTTCTCTTCGTCAGACGATCGCTCTTGAGAGGCGTCGCCCACGCACCTATACGGAACTCCCTTGCAGAGGCTTCGCCTTTCATAGCGGAGGCTTCGCCTTCCGTTGCGGGGTTCATG
>JBEKEC010000004.1:0-139345 GCA_050014015.1 Tepidisphaeraceae bacterium | reverse complement strand
CTGGACGGCATAGTCAACGCCACCGACTTCACCATCCTGGCGGCGAACTTCAACCAGCCGGTCACCGGCTGGGACCAGGGCGATTTCAACTACGACGGCCTGGTCAACGCCACCGACTTCACGGACCTGGCGGCGAACTTCAACCAGAGCGACAGCGGCGCGGCCGTGTCGGCCGGCGACGTCGCGGCGCTGGACGCCTTCGCCACGGCCAACGGATTGTCCTTACCGACCTCCAGCGTGCCGGAGCCGGCGTCGATGGGGTTGCTGGCGCTCGGCGCTGTCGGCGTTCTGGCGCGGAGGCGGAGACAGAACCGTTGAATATGTCTCGGTTGCCGTAAAGGCAGACTCGAGGCGACTTGAGTAAGAAGGCTTCGAGAAGCTGAAAGGAGCGCTTCGCAAGAGACAGACCTAGTGGATGGAAAAACGGGAAGCCGAATTGGGCATCGCAATTTGTGGTTTCGATTTCCGATTCGGCTTTTCGCTTATTTCCGCCGAATTTGTGAGGTTCATCATGCAGTCTCCCAAGCGCGTTCAGAAATACCACCGGCGAATTGAATCCGCGGTTGCCCCCGTTTTGGGGATCATCCTTGGGGCTTCGGCGGCGCGCGCTCAGTCGGGTCCCTATAACACCGTGACTTTTTCGAGCGTTTCCAGCAACGCTTACGGAACGGTGGACACCAACTCGTGTTCTATTGACATCAATAACCTGATTACCCTCGACGGCTACCAGTTCATGGCCTTTTACAACAATTCGGGCGACATTGTTCTTGGCCGCCGACTGACCAGCAGCAGTGCGAACAACACCAACGCGTGGACGCTCGATACGACAACATATACCGCGGACAGCGGCTCCGGCGGAATAGCCGACGATCATCACACGATTTCCATAGCAGTGGACGGCAACGGGCAGATGCACATGTCGTGGGGAATGCACAATGACGCGTTCAATTACGCGATTTCGACTGGCTCGGTTACCGGCGCTACGTTTGCTCCCTCGTTCAACGTTGAGAGCCAGACGACGATGGAGAGTTGGTTTCCCGAATTGAGCTCTATCGACCAGGTAACGTATCCCCAGTTTTACAACGTCCCCAATAGCGGGAATCTTCTGCTGGTGTATCGCGATGCAGCCGGGGCCTCGGGGGGAGGATCGGGAAACGGCAACGAATGGTTCGCGGTTTACAATGCCACGACCAAAACCTACAGCAGCGCCACCAACGTCGAAATGCTCGATGGCGGGCGGACCCATGTTAACGGATATCTCAACAATCTCGTTTACACCCCGTCCGGGACGCTCATTTCGACCTGGACTTGGCGGGCGTCGTCGAACTGGGAGACCAATTCGAATTTGCTTTACGCCCAGTCGCCGAACAACGGGGCGAGCTGGTATCAGTTCGGAGGGACGACGCAATACGGCCTGCCGATTATTCAAAACACGTCCGGCGGTGGAACGGCGTCGCAGGTGGCGCAGGCTGTCGTCAACATCCCCGAAAACGACAGCTATATCAACCAGACCAGCGCGACCATTGACAATAACGGCAATCCAATGGTCGCTACCTACTTGACGCCGGCATATAACCCCTCGACCGGCACGGGAAACGTCAACCGGCAATATGTCCTGGAATACTACAACGGAACAAGTTGGCAGCAGTCCGTAATCAGCAGTCGGACATCAGACACGTCCATCGATACGCAGGGCAACGACGTTCGCGACTTGGGGCGTCCGCTCGTAATCGTGGACAAATCAAATCGCGTGCTGGTAGTGACGCGATCCGAAGATTACAAGGAGGGCAGTTACTCCAGCCCGAGTACACCCAACAACGACATCGTGCTCTATTACACAACGGCTTCGGCCTTGGACAGCGGAGCTCCGAATTGGCGTTCGACGGTGCTGAACACCGCGAACATGGGAGACTACGAGCCGACATACGATCCGGGCCTGTGGTCCGCCAGCAACATTCTGGACCTCATTTACGAACCGGTCGGATTGAATGGTGAGGGACAACAGACCATTCAGGTACTGCAATGGAATGAGAACACGTTTTTCCAGGATGGGAACACATGGGACAACGCGGGCGGCAGCGGGAACGGCACGTCCTGGGACATTGCCGCCAATGCGAATTGGAATAACGGAACGGGCGCCACGACGTTCATGAATGGCGACAATATCACGTTCAACGATTCAAACAACGGCAATTACGCCGTCACGCTGAACACGACGGTTACGCCGGGCACGATCACGGTAAACAACTCCCTGGGCAATTATGTCATCAGCGGCAGCGGGGGTATTGCCGGAACCGGAGCGCTGACCAAATCCGGCGGCGCGACGCTCTCGCTCGCAACGGCGAATACCTATAGCGGCGGCACGACGGTCAGCGCCGGAACGCTGGTTGTCGCCAACACCTCCGGATCAGCCACCGGCGCCGGTAACGTCACCCTCACCGGCGGCGTCCTGGCCAGCGGAACCACCGGCTCCATCAGCGGCAACGTGTCGGCCGCCGCATCCTCGGTCATCGCGCCGGGCGGCGTTGGAACCATCGGCACGCTTTCCCTCGGCGGACTTTCCACCGTCGCCGGCGCAACCCTCAATTTCGATCTGGGCACCGGAACAGGCACCATCACCAATGGCGACCTGCTCAACCTGGGCTCGGGAACCATCGTCATCGCCTCCAGCACTAACATCACCCTCGGGAGCGATCCGGGAATCTCCGCCGCCGGAAATGATTACGAATTGATCGGCGGCACGATCAGCGGAATCAGCACGTCCAGCTTCTCTCTGCCGGCTGCTCCTGCCGGCGTAGCCTACAGCCTGAGCAAGATCGGCGGCTTCATCGACCTGGTCGTCAGCAGCACCGGCCCGGTCAGCCTGACCTGGAATAACACCGGCGCCGGTTCGCCGACCGACGGCGTGACCTGGGATACCACTAACAACAACTGGAACAACGGCAGCAGCGTAACGACCTACAACGATGGGACGCTCGTCACCTTCAACGACACCAACAACAACCATTACGCGGTGACGTTGACCAGCACCGTCAGCCCCGGCTCGGTGACCGTCAACAACAGCCTGGGCAACTACACCATCAGCGGCGCCGGCGGGGAAATCGTCGATGCCGGGGCGTTCACAAAATCCGGCAGCGGTACACTGACCCTCGGCACGGCGCTGAGCGTGGGCAGCATGAGCATCACCGCTGGAACGCTGAAGCTGGCCACCGGAGTCTCCGGCGGCTCGGGCCCCGCCGTCACCAGCACCATCAATCTCACTTCGCTTTCGATCACCGGCAATGGCGTGTTCGACGTGAATAACAATCACATCATCATTACCTACGGCTCCAGCGACCCATTCTCGACGATCGCCGGGTACATCAAGTCCGGCTACAACGGCGGCGGATGGAACGGCCCGGGGATCATTTCCTCGGCGGCACAGACGTCCACGAATGGCCTGCTGTACGGGCTGGGCTACGCCGACGGGGCCGACGGCCTGGTCTCAGGCCTGGCTTCCGGCCAAATCGAGGTGGCCTACACGCTGCTGGGCGACGCCAATCTTGACGGCTTGGTGAACGCCGCCGACTTCACGATCCTGGCGGCAAACTTCAACCAGACTGTCACCGGCTGGGACCAGGGCGATTTCAACTACGACGGACTGGTGAACGCCGCCGACTTCACCGACCTGGCGGCGAACTTCAACCAGCCCGACAGCGGCGCGGCGTCGGCCGGCGACGTCGCGGCGTTGGACGCCTTCGCGGCGGCCAACGGCATCAGCTTGGCGAATGTGCCGGAACCGGGTACGGTTGTCCTGCTGGGCTTGGGATCGCTTGGGCTGCTGAGGCATCGGCGAAGGAAAGATTCGGGTCATGAAGCAGCGGCGAATTAGCAGACTATGCGTCACGGCGGCTATGGCCGGGCTTTGCGGCAAGTATGCCCTTGCGTCGCCCCCCGCCGGTAACTTCAAACTCATCTTCGACGACGAATTCAACGGCAATTCTCTCGACACCAACAAGTGGAGCTATAACTACCCGACTTCATTTCCCAACAACGGCCACACCCACAATCATCAGGCCTACATGGAGGCCAGCCAGGACATTGTCAGCGGCGGCCGCTTGAATTTGCAGGGAATCAATCAGGTCGATCCCAATGCGCCCGCCAATTATTCCTATGGCGGCGTGTCCTATCCGCTGAATTACACGTCGGGCGCGGTCAACACGGCGAGCACTTTCAATTTTGGTCCCGACCCCAACGACTCCAGCAGCGAGATTTACGTCGAAGCCAGCATGCAAATGCCCGGAACAGAAGGGAATTGGCCCGCGTTTTGGATGTTGCAGAGCGGCTGGCCGCCGGAAATCGACATCATGGAATTTCCGTACAACACCACGAGTTCCGACTCGAACGTCAATAGCGCCTATCAATATCACGCGACGTGGCACTACGGCACCGGTTCGGATCCGCTCTCCGCGGGGACAACGGTTGGCACGTCCAACCTGACGACGGGATTCAACACCTATGGCCTGCTCTGGACCCACAACACCCTGACGTTCTATTTCAACGGAACCGCGGAATATAGCACCAGCGCCAGCGTATCGCAGGCAACGAAGATGTACCTGATTCTGGACAACGCGATCGGCGGCTGGCCAGGTACGCCGCCGGCTAACGCCGGATTCCCCTCGAATTTTCAGACCGATTGGGTCCGCGTCTGGCAAACCCATCCGGTTTACGGCGGTGTCGCCACCAGCAGCACGAGCGTGTGGAACGTCAATGGCGGCGGATCGTTCGGCAACTATGCGAACTGGACCGGGATCATCCCGGAGTTTCAGGATCAAATCGCCCAGTTCGTGCCCGTCGGCAATGCCGCGACGGCGCCGATCACCTGGACCGGTCCGGTCGTGATGGGCGGAATGGTTTTCGGCGATCCGAACAACGTCACCGCCACGACCACCAGCTACACCATCGGCAATTCCGGCGGGGAAATCACGATCGATAACTCCAGCGGCACCGCGCTCATTCACACCATGAGCACGGCGCAGGTGAATCAGACCATCGCCTCGCAACTCGAGCTGCTTACCAACACCACGTTTCAGAATGACTCGACGAGTGCCACCACGGTCATCAGCGGCAGCCTCGTGGGCACCGGCAACCTGACGAAAACCGGTGTCGGCGTGCTGGAACTGACCGGCAACAACGACCTTACTGGAACGGTGAACGTCGGCAGCGGCTCCACCAGCGGCGGGAACGTCAATGGCGCGCTGATGATCACGTCGACGGGATCGCTGGCCGGCGTCACGCAGGTCAAGATCAACGACAACAACACGGCCAATTCCATACTTCAACTCGACGCGATGAACGGAAACGTCAATCTGCCTTCGACCACGGCCTTCTCCATCAACGCCAACACCGCGGCCAACGGCACTTCCATCGCCGCGACGCAGGTCGAAAACGTGTACGGCAATAACATCATCAACGGCGCCTGGACGTGCAACGTCGGCGGCGCGGGTTACGGGTTTCAGAGCGACCAGGGTTATCTGCTTCTTTTCGGAAATTTCCGCCTGAGTTCGGGCAGCGCGAACAAGACGCTGTTTCTCCGCGGAGCGGGAAACGGGATTTTCTACGGCGGCATCGGCATCGCCGGCGCCGCCAGCTTTTCAATCGACGTGCTCGGCACCGGGACGTGGTCGCTCAACGGATCCAATGTCTACACCGGGTCAACGACGATCAATTCCGGAACGCTGGAGATCGGCGGCGCGGGCGGGCTTCCAAGCGGCGCGAATGTTTCCAACGGCGGGAATTTCCTCCTCGCCGCCAACACCACCGCGGGAACTGTTTCGGACATCAGTTCCGGCGGGACGGCCATCACCACGGTAAATTCCAACGTCACTTTTACAGTCGCCAGGCTTACCCAAGGCGGACTGGTCAACAACGGCGCGGTAACGATCAACAACGCGGCGACGATTGGCGCGGTCAGCGGAGCCGGCGAAATCACCGTGCCGTCCGGCGCATCGCTTACCGCCGGGGCGTTCACCCAGGGCGCGTTGGTCAACAACGGCACGACGACCATCAACGGAAACGGAGTCGTCGGCCCCATCAGCGGATCGGGCAGCTTAATCATCGGCACCGGCTCGTCGGACAATACGCTCCAATTGGCGACAAACAGCGGCCTGATCCAACTGCCGTCGCTCACGATTGCCACGGGTTCATCATTCGATTTGACGAACAATCATTTGATTATCAACTATGGCGCCAGCGATCCGTTCTCGACAATCGTCGGCTACGTCCAATCCGGCTACAACGGCGGCGCGTGGAATGGCCCGGGCATCGTTTCCTCCGTGGCAGTGACGCCCACCAATGGCCTGTGGTACGGCCTGGGCTACGCCGATGGGAAGGACGGCGTAGCCTCCGGCCTGTCATCCGGCCAGATCGAAGTGATGTACACGCTTCTAGGCGACGCCAATCTGGACGGCCTGGTCAACGCCGCCGACTTCACCATCCTGGCGGCGAACTTCAACCAGCCGGTTACCGGCTGGGACCAGGGCGATTTCAACTACGACGGACTGGTGAACGCCGCCGACTTCACCGACTTGGCGGCGAACTTCAACCAGAGCGACAGCGGCGCGGCCGTGTCGGCCGGCGACGTCGCGGCGTTGGACGCCTTCGCCGCGGCCAACGGGTTGCTGGCGGATGTGCCGGAGCCCGCGTCGATCGCATCGGTGGGCATCCTCTCGGTAGCGCTGCTGATCCGGCGCCGGCGGTCAGACGTCACGGGGCCTCGGCTTCCTCGCGGACAAGCTCGTGAAAGAGTGAGTCCAGGCGCTGCGTGACGGGGCCTGGAACCGGCGGCGAAATCCTCCGGCCGTCGATCTCTTTCACCGCAGCCAATTCTCCCATCGTGCCGCTGCAGAAGACTTCATCGGCTCGGTAGAACTCCATCAGGCTCACGTCGCGAACTTCCGATGGAATCGCATTTCGGCGGCACAATTCGAGCACGGCCGCGCGCGTGATCCCCTCGGGACAGGCTACCGTCCGAGGCGTCACGACGGTTCCCGAGCCAACCAGGAAAAGATGTGTCGCGTTGGTCTCGGCGACGAAGCCGCGGGTATCGAGCATCACGGCGTCGTCGGCGTCGGCATGCGTGGCCTCGATTTTCGCCAGGATCGATTGGATCAGATTGCAATGGTGGATCTTCGGATCGAGACAATCCGGCGAGAAACGGCGAACGCTGCTGGTGACGAGCCTGATGCCGGCTTTGTCGTAGACGGGGGGCTTTATTTCGGCAAGGACGATGAGGGTGGGTCCGGATTGGTTCAACCGTGGGTCCATGCCCGAAGTGATTTTCACGCCCCGCGTGAGAGTCAGACGAATGTGCACGCCATCGAGCATGTGATTGGCCTCGAGCGTGCGGTGAATTTCGGCTCGGATCTGATCGTGTGGGGGAATTTGGGCGAACGCCAGGGCCATCGCCGAGCCGCGGAGGCGGTCGAGGTGCTGGGTAAGCCGGAAGATTTTTCCCTCGTACACGCGCAGGCCTTCCCAGACGGCGTCACCGCCCTGGACGGCCGAGTCGAACGGACTGATGCCGGCCTCGTTTCGATGAACGAGCTTGCCATTGACGTTAATCAGAACGTCACGATTGCGGGCGTCGAAGGTCTGTAACATAAGCTTCATGCCGTCAGGCGATGTTCGTAAAGTTGGCTATAGTAACGTTGACACTCTTCCAGCAAACTATGGAGATGCGGCGGGACGGACTGATCGTTGGGAACGTAAGGTCGGAACGATGTCGTTGATTCGACTTCCTTGTACCAATATTTAGCCCATATTCCATCAGTCTCTCGCGGACCCGGCGGCCAGGAGAGCATTTGCTCCGTGAATTCGACGTTCATTGATTGGCACAGCCGCTTCAGGAGGCCGCCAGGATTCTGCAAAACATCGCGTGCATCGACAACGGGCGGCACGATCCCAGTCCAGCCGCGGACCAACTGGAAAATTTCGATCTGCTGCGGATAGCCGGTATCGGCGAGCGTGGGGTCGGCGACGTGCTTGATATAAGAGGTGATGACCTGGCGCGGATCGCGGATGAGAAATGCGTGCTGCATGGACCTCATCCACTGCCTGTCCATTTGCGGTAAGATATGATGGGTCATCTGCTTGTAATAACAGATTGATTTGCCGTCAGGCGGCGGGCGGAACATGCGCTGGATCGCTTGGCGGGGATCGGTCGGCCCGGCGGCGATGACCTGGGCCGCGCCGGGATGCGGCTTGCCGGTCACGTGCAGGTAATGCGCATACAGAGGCTCGTCGAAGACCAGTGTGTCCGGACGATTGCCCCAGGCCCTCATCATCGCCGTCGAAATGTTCCGCGGACCCGACCACATCGACAATCGCAACGCAACGTTCATGACACAGACCTGATCTCAAGCGTACACATTATGCGCCAAACACTCCATGAGTCTATAATCCCGCAAATGAACGTCCACTGGAATTTCAAGCCTTCATGGGTGATTCGATTTGTGGTTTTGGCATTGACCGCGCCGCTTATGAAAAGCCGGTGCGTTTGCGCGGGCGAAGCGGCGGACGGTTCCCTTACGCGAATTCCAATCGGGCTTGCGTACGCAAGCGACGCCGTCAACACGGGCGTCTTCCGCGTCAGCGCCGTCCAGTCGGCGGGCAATCGTCAGTTTGTCATATATTATGCACCGGAAGGGAATGTGGTGGTCGGCGAGCGGGAATTGCCGGGGGATAAATGGGATTTGGCCGTTCAATCGTTCAAGGGAAACGTCAGGGATGCGCATAACGTCGCGGTTTTGGGCATTTCAGCGGACGGCCTGCTGCACGTTTCCTACGATCATCATGACAACCCGCTGCACTATCGCGTAAGCCGCAAGCCATACGACATCCACAGCTTCGGCGAGGAGCAGGCGATGACGGGGCGGGACGAAGGCCGCGTCACCTATCCGCAGTTCCTGAGCGCCCCCGATGGGACGCTCTATTTTTTCTATCGCGACGGCGCCAGCGGAAATGGATCGCTGTGCATGAATCGCTACGACGTGAAGTCGAATTCCTGGCAGGCCATCCAGCATCCGTTGATCGACGGCCAGGGCAAGCGTAATCCGTATTGGTGGCGTCCGTCGATCGGAGCGGATGGGACGATTTACATCGGCTGGTGCTGGCGGGACACGCCGAACGCGGCAACAAATCACGACCTGTGTTTCACGCGCAGCAAAGACGGGGGGCGTACGTGGCTGCGGAGCGACGGCCAGGCGCAGACGCTGCCGATCACGCTGGAAAATGCCGAGGTCGTCGATCCGATTCCCACCGGATCCAACCTGATCAACCAGTGCAGCTCGGCGGTCGATGCGCAGGGGCATTGCCATCTGGTCGAGTATTTCAATGACGCGGATGGGGTTCCCCAGTATTTCGACGAATGGTTCGACGGCGGCAAATGGCACAAGAGCCAGGTGAGCCATCGCACGGGCAAATTTTCATTGAGCGGTGGCGGGGCGCTGGCGATCCCGATCAGCCGGCCGGAGATCGCCATCGCGCGCGGCGGCACGGCGTACGTCATTTCGCGCGACGCCGAGGTCGGCGGCGGAATTCGGATATACGAGGCATCGGCCCCATACGAAACCTGGCAGGCAACGGACGTCACGCACGATGATTTGGGCAATTGGGAACCGGCTTATGATCTGGCCCGGCTTCGCGACTCGGACGTGCTGAGCCTGTTCGTATTACCGGTGGTTCAGGGGAATCACGAGCAGACGACGAACTTCGGCCCGCACGAGGCGGCAATTCTGGAGTTTCCGATCAAGTAGCGCGGCCGGCCCAACTGAGTTTATAATGCCCGGCCAAGTGACGGTTCAGCAGCAACTCCAGTCTGCATTATCACACCACCGGGCCGGGCGGCTGCGTGAGGCGGAGGTTCTTTACCGGAAGATACTTGCCCAACAGCCGAAACATGCCGATGCGATGCATCTCCTGGGAGTGATCGCGCATCATGTGGGCCGCGATGACATGGCAGTGGATTTGATCGGTCAGACCATTGCGCTCAGGCCCGGCTACGCCGAAGCCTACAACAATTTGGGCAACGCCTTGCAAAGCAAGGGGCAACTAGACGAGGCCATCGCGGCATATCGCCGGGCCATTGCGCTCAATCCCAAGCTCCCCGGAGCCCATAGCAATCTGATCTACACGCTACATCTTCACCCCGCGTACGACGCCCAGTCCATCGCCGAAGAACATCGCCGCTGGAACCGCCAGCACGCCGAGCCGCTCGGGAAGTTTGTTCAGCCGCACAACAATAACCGCGATCCCGAGCGGCAACTGCGAGTGGGTTACGTCTCGGCTGATTTCCGCGAGCACCCAGTCGGTCGGTTTCTTGTTCCACTGCTGGGCGCGCATGACGCCGATCGTTTCGCCGTATTCTGTTACTCGCACGTTTCTCGCCCCGATGGCTACACCGAGCTTCTTCGCAGCCGCGCGCACCAATGGCGAGACACGATCGGACTCACCGATGAACAGGCGGCCCAACTGATCCGGGAAGACAAGATCGATATCCTGATGGACCTGGGGATGCACACAGCCGGGAACCGTCTGCTCGTGTTCGCCCGCAAGCCCGCTCCTGTCCAGGTGACGTATCTGGCTTACACGTCTACCACCGGATTGAAGACGATGGATTACCGGCTCACCGATCCCCACCTCGACCCGGCCGGCATGGACGATGCGATCTATAGCGAAAGATCGGTACGCTTGCCGGAGACTTATTGGTGTTATCCATTGGACGAACAGACTCCAGAGGTCAGCCCGTTGCCGGCACAATGCGCCGGCAAAGTGACGTTCGGCTGCCTGAATAGCTTCTGCAAGGTGTCGTCCGCCGCGTGGGAACTCTGGACACAGTTGCTGCGCGCGGCGCCGAATTCGCATCTCATCGTCCATGCCCACGAAGGCAGCCACCGCGATCGCCTATGGAATCTGCTTGAACGCCAAGAAATCGATCCGCATCGACTGAAGTTCGTCGGCAAGGTCTCATTCCATGAGTATTTCAAGTTGTACCATCAAATCGACATCGGCCTGGATCCATTCCCCTGTAACGGCGGCACCACCACCTGTGACGCGCTCTGGATGGGAGTTCCGATAGTAACGCTGGCGGGCCGGACGGCGGTCGGGCGGGGAGGAATGAGCGTTCTACGGAACGTCGGCTTGGCGGAACTGATCGCTGAGACACCACAGCAATACGTTCAGATTGCCGCCGGCCTGGCCAACGACCTCACGCGCCTGGCCGAACTGCGCCGAACCACGCGTCAGCGGATGCGTGCTTCCCCGCTGATGGATGCCGGCCGGTTTGCCCGGAATATCGAGGCGGCGTATCGCCAGATGTGGCACACCTACTGCGAGGCGTTTCCACGATGAGCTGATCCGATCGGCCGATTCCCTCGGCCGGTTCAATCCTGGAGAGTCGGCGAGAATTCGAAATCCCGACGTGAACAACGAAATGCGGGTCCGGTTTTGCGGACAGTCCGGCGCCAAAAAAACCGAATCGGGAGGACGTTGGTCTCCCGATTCGGCTCGTTTTTGAAAATTTTGAGTCACCGTCCTTACCATGTGTCTTGGCCCAGCCGGCCCACAGACCCATGGCCAGGCTTGCTCAGGCGCGCCTCCGGCGGGTCGCCAAGCCGATGCTGCCCAAGGCCAACAGGCCGATCGACATTGGTTCAGGTACGGAGACGTTACTGAACGTTACCGAGGCGGGAACAGTCGTAGTGCTGCTTCCATTGCCGCGAACACCAAGGTAAAGGCCCAAATTGGTGGGATTGTCAAATGCCGCCAAGTTGGTGCTATTCAGGGTTCCGGAGCCGACGAGAGCGCCGTCAACATAACCGCTCACCGCACCGGTGCTGGTGTTGAGGCTCAGTTGGACGGTATGTAACACCGTATCGTTCCAAACGCCGCCGTCGGAGGCCGGGATGCTTGTCAGGGAGGGAGTACTCTCCGTTCCGAGGCCACCGGCCGAAAACTGGCTTTGGCCCGTCGTCGATCCGGCCGTGCTGTTATAAAAGAACTCGGCATAATCGGTATTAAACGCCGGGCGAATAATCATGTCGAAACCACCCGCGTTGTTGTAAACGTCAGGCGGAGCGGCGTTATTGGTCAAATTGGAGTCCAGGCCGATATAGGCCCAGTTGCCCACCGTCTGGTTGAAAATCAAGTTTGCCGTCGCGGTAATCACAGTCCCACCCGGATTGACCGAGATGTAAGCGCCGTTGTTAACGTGGTTATAGCCGTAATCAGCGAACGTGGTGCCCGACGCGCCGCGAACAGGCGTGGCCGGAATATTAGTGGGGCTATTGTATTCGTCTCCAGCGGAACCGGTCGGGTAAGCAGCCGACGTCGAAGTAAGCGTATTGTACACGTTGGTGTCCCCACTGGCGGGCCCAGAGTTGGTCAGCCAATAGCTGGTCCACACGCGTGAATTGCCCGCCGCTATGTCTGGCGCGCTGCCCGCAAGGCCACCTGTTTCCGTGGCATTGGTCATCGTGTCCTGAATCACATCGGCCTTGACGGTATTCGCTTGCCAGAACAGCAAACTCATCCCACCAACCGCAGCGGTGATGACCGCCACTTTCTGTGCATGCCTTCTCATCGCGCCTCCACGTAAAAGATATGTATTTCTTCGACCCTCCCATCTATGGGGACGGTCATCGCCCATAAATGTAACACAACCTGCAATCATGTCAAGGATATTTTCAACATAAAATAGCACCGGCAATTCACCTAACATCTCGGCAAAATATCCCCAAATCCCCTGTATTTTTGGCAAAAACGGCATATCGCGGCCCAGGGGCGGCTTCCCTCAAAACGACAGCAGTGCATTTTTTGCGACCTTGATTTTTGGGCGATCGTTTCATGAAACTTACAAGATATTAATGCAACTAACAGGGCCAATTTCAAATACTTTTCCCCGGCCGGGTCGTGCTTTTGGGGAACGAATGCCGAATTATTGGCGGATTGCTCGGTTTCCCGTCGGCATCGGCAAGGCGGCCTTTATTGCCGAAATGCAGGCTGTTTTCGCCGATGTTCTGCGTCGACGGACTCTGTTCACCGTCGCGGCTTTTTGTCGGAAATATTGCCGCGATTTTTTGCTTTGAAAATTGCGGGAAAGTATGTAACATTCATTTCGATTGAAGGATTACACCTCGCTGGAAGCATGCTATAATTCGATGGGAGGCTGCCGTGCGATGTAAAAAGTCCGCGTTCACGCTCGTAGAACTGCTCGTCGTCATCGGCATTATCGCCGTCCTGATTGGGATTCTGCTTCCCGCCCTGAGCAAGGCCCGGGCGCAGGCGACTTATGTCCAGTGCCAATCGAACATGCGGCAGATTGGATTGGCCTTCGCCCAGTATGCCACGTCGTTCAATGGGTATATGGTTCCCACGGTCGTGTGGAACGTCGGCCCCAGCGCTGCCTTTTTCTCCGACAGTCCGGGATCCGGCGGCTCTATGGACGACGAGTGGCCCATTCTGCTAACCTCCCTGGGCTATATCCCGAATCAAAATCTGACGTACACTTCGGACCCGCATAATGCCGCGACGTCAGTCCTGGTTTGTCCCGCAGTGCGACAAACGCTGGCTTACGACAATATTCAAGGCCAATTCACCCCCACAACCATTTCCGGAACCGATGGCTTCGACCGCAGAATGTCCAATTTCCTTGACATACTCCCCGGTAGGATTCCGAACGGCGTAATTGTCGATATCGGCTACGGCATCAACGGCACCGTGTACACCGTAGACGGTGCAGGTTGTGATCCCAATCACAACTATGATGATGGCGACGTCGGAAGCCCCGGCGTGGATGTCGTCTTCGACGTTCCTAGCAGCGCAATCGCAACCAATTCCGCCAAGAACCCATGTCCCCCGCTACACAAAGTCACGCAATTCACTCAGTCCGCACTTACCGTATTGCTCTTCGACGGCACCGAGTGGAATGGAATGGTCGGTAGTGGGATGAGCCCGGTCGGTAACGGTTATGAATGGCGCATCAGCGGAGCGCGCCATGGTTCATTCAATGCGAATCCGCCTGGTAATCTCATACGAGACGGCTTGAACGTGAGTGGCACGACCAACCTGCTGTTCATGGACGGACACGTTGAGGGCGTACCACGCGCGCAGTGCCCTGTCTACGATACGGAATGGGTCGGCTTCCGCAGTCAGATGATTCCCGGTACGACCTATATTTGGAATCTCAAGCAGCAACGATAACGCATACCCAAATCGTTTGAAGCATTCGAAGCCCGCGGGATGGCCATCCCGCGGCTTTCGTTGGGATGAGAGACTTCTTGCGCGACATGACGCCGTTGCGATCTGACGGCCAATGATTGTTTCCTAAATCAAGGCGACGACGCCGGCGAGACGGCAATGTCGTCGAAGTACGCGCTTTGGGAGCCGGCGGGCCTGGAGCAGTAAATCGTCGCGGTGGAGTTGTGCGGGCCCGTGGTGAAGCTCACGCTCAATTGCTTGTATCCGTTGGTTGATTGCGAGGTCCAGATTTCGGCCGCGCCGAAGAACTTGGCGCCGAGGCGAGCCTCGCCGTCGCCCTGGGCGTCGGCCCATCCGGTGAGTTGATACGTTGTGTTCGGCGTGAGGCCGAAGATGCGTTGCTCCGCGGCGGCGGCGGAACCTGGGAGGCACAGCGCGTTGTGGCCGCTGTGGGCGTGATCGGCCACCACGCAGGCCTTGTTCGACGCGGTCCATGGCGCTAGCGTTGGGTCCTCGAATCCCGCATTATGCAGGGGGATTACCGGCGGGCGCTGATACACGCGAAGATAATTCACAACAAAGGCGTTGGGGAAAACGGTTCGCGGCGACGGGGCGGGATCGGAAGTCACCCCGCTGTTGAGGATGAGGTACATCGGCACGTTCGGCGATTGGGCCCCGTAGACTCGAACGCGGATTTTGCCGTCCATATTCATCAGTTGGTATCCCGGTCCCCATTCCATGCCATAGGTGTGAAATCCCAGGGGCACTTGGTCAACGTGCCGGCTGTTCCATTGCACCCTTCCGCTGACCGGCAGGCGATAGGCGTATCCCTGGTGGAAATGGGGCAGAGGGCGGCCCGTCCAGAACTCGGCGACGTCGTCCTCGGGCGGCCAGCCGGCCGAAAGCATCCAGAACGCGGGCCACAATCCGGGTCCGGCCTCCTCGGGGACCTTGGCGCGGATTTCGCAATAACCGTATTTGTAGCTGAATTTCCGGTCCGTTTGGATAAACGCCTGGGTGTAATGAAACGTTCTGCCGCGCGCATCGACCACGTCGGCCTTCCGCGTGAGCAATTCCAGCATGCCGTTTTGGAAAACGACGTCGTCATCGGCGATGAGGCTGGCGTACTCCTTGTTGTGATGGCGATGTGCGCCATCATCGCCCGGCCAGGGAAGGCCGATGGTCCATTTCGCGGGATCGAGGCTTTTTTCCGTGAATTCATCGTGCCAGAGCAATTTCCATTGTTCGCCGGGAATGGTGAGAAAGGCGTTTCCCTGAAGCGTGGGAGGCGCATCGGAATTCAGGTCCGGGCTGGTGGCGGCCGCGGTGGCAATGTCGCAAGACCCCAAAAAAGCGGCCAAAAAGAGCAAGAGGGCCACGTTTTTTCGGACTGGAGTCATCCTTCCCTACCCATTCCGGAGGGGTGTCATGGCCGTTACAACCGATACTTTGACGGTTTGCCCTTCGACCGGCGTCTACTGGCCGTGCGCTTTCATAATAACATAGTTTACATTTTTTTACATAGAATGTAACATACAGGGAATTCGAGACCGGCCAGGGGAATGGCGGGGGCGAACGGTGGGACGGTTCATGAGCGTAGTGCGTCAGAAATCGATTGCGAACGTTGCCAAGGCGGCGGGTGTTTCCACCGCCACGGTTTCGCGCGTGTTGAACAATCTTCCTCACGTGAGGGAAGAGACGGTGCGGCGGGTGCGCGAGGCGGTGCAGGCGCTGAATTACAGCCCGTTGCGGATTCGGCGGGACTTGGGTGAAGAGGACCATTTCCGCAGGGCCCGGCCCGGCCGGACCGGAAACATCGCGGTCATTACGCTGGGCCAGGCGCGGGCATGGCTTCAGTTGCCGGTCATGGCGGCGGCGGTCGCCGGCATCCGGTCCGCGGTCACCGAGCGCGGGTATCGCCTGATTCTCGACGAGCTGCTGGATGCTTCCAAGCCCCATCGGCTGATCGACCGCCGCGAGATCGACGGCGCAATCGTTTTTGTCACCGGCGACCTACAGCCGGAAAGATGCGACGACGCCCTGGATATCTTGAGCCAGAAAATCCCCATCGTCTGGGCGATGGGGGAAGAGTATGGCAACTACGACGTTGACCACGTGACCTGCGACAACGTCCACATCGGTCATCTGGCCTACAATTACCTGCGAAATAAGCGGTGCCAGGACATCGCCGTCATCGCGCTGAACCCCTCCTGGCCTTTCATGAGATCGAGGGCGCAAGCGTTCCTGAACGCGGCATACGATGCTCACCAACCGGCAACCGCATACATGGTCAGCCAGGATCCGATGATCGCCGATTCCTATGGGAAGCGGGTGATCGCCGCGAAATCGGCGCAGGACGTTGTGGCCAAGATTCTGTCCGCTCCGCCGCGGCCGACCGGGTTGTTTATTTTGAACGACCAATCCACGTCCACGTTGGTGCCGATTCTGTATCGCCACGGAACCCGCCTCGATCGGGAAATCACGATCATTTCGTGTGACAATGAAGAATCGAGGCTGGCCGCGTTGCAGCCGCGGCCGGCGACGATCGATATTCGGTCGGAGGAAGTGGGGTATCGCGCGATGGTCCGCTTGGTGTCGAGAATGCGCAACCCCGAGGAAACGCCGCTGGTGGTCCGCGTCGCGGCGCAGGTCGTCGAGGCGAGCAAAATCGGCGAATTCTTCTAATCGCTGCCGGAACTCTCAAATCGCTCAACCCCCCTATCGGCCAATTTCAAGGTGGCATTCCCCCTGTTGTTTGTTACATTTCGATGGCAAAATGGGATGTAATTTAATGAAAATAACCCAAAGTTTTCGGGCATTAGGGGTGAAGGAGGCGAAGCTGCTATGCCGTCAAGGTTGTCCATGAATGCTCTGGCACGGTCGGCGTTTGCGGTCGCGATGTTGTGGTCGGCCGCGCGCGGGTATGCGCAACCGTCGGCCGAATCCCCGGCGGCGAGTCACCAATTCACGATCGGCCAAACCGATTTTCTTCTCGATGGCCGGCGATTTCAGATCCGCTGCGGCGAAATGCACTTTCCCCGCGTTCCGCGCCAGTATTGGCAACACCGCCTGCGGATGATCAAGGCGATGGGGTTGAACACGGTTTGTTTGTACCTGTTTTGGAATTATCACGAATGGAACGAGGGGAGATTTGACTGGGCGGGCCAGCGCGACGCCGCCGAGTTCTGCCGCCTGGCCCAAAATGAAGGGCTATGGGTTGTGCTTCGCCCGGGTCCCTACGGCTGCGCGGAATGGGAAATGGGCGGACTGCCCTGGTGGCTATTGAATAAGGCGGACGGCGATTTCCTGCGCACGCGCGACCCGCGATTCATCGAGGCCAGCCGGCAATGGCTTAACGAGGTCGGCCGCGTCCTCGGTCCCCTGCAAGTCACCCGCGGCGGGCCGATCCTGATGGTTCAGGTGGAAAACGAATACGGCTTCTTCGGCAAGGACCTGGACTACATGCGCACGATGCGCTGGCTTGTGCTGGATGCCGGATTCAACGTCCCGCTGTTTTGCTGCAATCCAACCAACGAGGTCGTCAACTCGCATATCCCCGAGCTGTTTTCGGTGGTGAACTTCGGCTCCGATCCCGCGCGCGGCTTCAAAGCTCTGGATGAAGTGCAGAAGGGCCCGCGGATGTGCGGCGAGTTCTATCCGGGCTGGTTCGACACCTGGGGCACGCCGCACAAACTTGGCCACACCGATGCCATGCTTGCCGATCTGGATTACATGCTGAGGACCGACGGCTCGTTCAGCCTCTACATGGCGCATGGCGGGACGACGTTTGGAATGTGGAGTGGGTGCGACCGGCCGTTTCGCCCGGATACCAGCAGCTACGACTACGATGCGCCGATCAGCGAGGCGGGCTGGGTCACGGAAAAGTTCACCAGAATCCGCGAGTTGATGTCGCGATATCTTTTGCCGGGCGAAACGATTCCCGATCCACCGGCACGGAATCCGGTGATCGAGATCCCGGCGTTTTCGTTGACTCAAACGGCGCCGGTGATGGAGAATCTCGGCGACAAGGCGATCCAAGCCAAGACGCCGCGAAACATCGAGGCCTACAACATCAGCCGCGGAATCGTGGTTTACCGTGCGACGCTGCCCGCCGGGCCGGCGGGAGCGCTCCAGGCGGCAAACGTCCGCGATTTCGCCTGGGTGTTCGTCGATGGCCGACAAGCCGGAATCATGGAGGCGCGCCATGGCCGATTCCAGGTCGACGTCCCGGCGCGAGACCGGCCTGCGCGGATCGAAATCCTGCTCTATACGTTGGGGCGGGTGAATTTTGGCGTTGAGGTGCACGATCGTAAAGGGGTGCAGGGACCCATTCTCTTCACGCCGCGCGGCGGACAGAGCCGCCAGGTCGAGGACTGGGAGATCTTGCCGATGGATTTCGGCGCCGACGCGGCTTTGCCGCCGCTGCGTTGGCGCGGCCAAACAACCAGCCAACCCGCGTTCTGGCACGGAACGTTCAATTTAGCCCGAACCGGCGATACGTTCCTGGACGTCTCCAATTGGGGCTTCGGACTTCTCTGGGTCAACGGCCACTGCCTCGGCAAATATTGGAATATTGGTCCGACGCAAACGATGTATCTGCCCGCGCCGTGGCTCCGCGCGGGCGCCAATGACGTCGTGGTTCTCGACCTGCTCGGTCCCGAGCGGCCGGTGCTGGCCGGCGTGAAAGTTCCGGTCCTCGATCGTTTGCGGCCGGAGAAGGATTTCTTCCAGAAGAACGACCCGGGCAAGCCGTAGCTTGGCGGTCTGTCGCCGGCGGAAGAGGGCCGGTTCGCGCCCGGCAGCGCGACGCGGGAAGTGCGGTCCGCCCACCCCATCGAAGGGCGGCAATTCTGCCTTGAGTGTCTGGATGCGTGGGATGGCGCCCGATCCACCGCCGTCATTGTTCAGGAAGAAAATCTTCATGGTTTGCTCCTTGTGGAAAAGAGGACAGGTCGTTCGGAAAACAAGGGACTGGAAGTGGACACCTCCTTTGACGTTGTATGGGGCGTGAATAGATGAATGCCCCCTTCGGCAAGGCGATTCCAAAAAACGTTTCCTAACTTGATGCCAGATATTTCCCGGAAAACACCGGGCAACGGCTGCGGTAGCGACAAGTGGTACAGTTCTGGGGCGAAGGGCTTGGATAGAAGTTGCCGGCCTGAATGGCGGACCAGACGGCAGCCACGCTCTGTTTGAGAGCGTCAATCCGCTCCGGACTGCTGAGGACGGGAATGAACTGGACGACGGGGTTCTTGGCCCTGATCCCGCCTTCCCACCCTCCCGAAACCGCCCCTGGCGTAGCACCGGCGTAGCACGGCCCTTCGCTGCATCAAGCCGAGGGTCTGCGCATTTAACACAACATCAATAAAATTAGTAACTTATAATTGCACCTTGCAGGAGTCGAACCTGCAACCTTCGGTTCCGTAGACCGACGCTCTATCCAATTGAGCTAAAGGTGCTCTGAATCCGCGAATTACGCATCATTCCGCATCGCTAAACGCGTGTCAAGGTTGCTTTTGCGGACGCCAACTTACACACTTCCGCACTATGGCTCTCTATTCCAAAGAAAGCGGCGGCGAGCTTGAGCCGCATTTGCACGAGGAATGGCTCATCACCAACGGCATCGGCGGATTCGCGTCGGGAACCGTGGTGGGGTGCAATACGCGGCGATATCACGGACTTTTGTGTGCGGCGCTGACGCCGCCCGTGGGACGGATGATGATGCTCAATCGGCTCGGCGAGATCATTCGCCTGCCGGGGCCGGACCAATTGCCGCTGGAGTTTTCCATCAATCAGTTTGGCCAGACGTTTCACCCGCGGGGGGACCGGTATCTTCGGCGGTTCGAGCTGGAGACAGCCCTGGCGCGTTGGGAATACGAAGTCGAGGGCATCCGCGTCATCAAGGAAATCCAGATGCCCTGGCGGAACAATGCCGTCGGCATTCGCTACACGATTGATCCCAAGGGCAAACAGGTCGAGCTTTCACTTTTGCCGTTCGTTCGCATGATGGATTTTCACGCCCTTCGGCATGAGAAGGCGGTGTTTGACGAATCCCAAGGCGAGCGGAAATGTTCCGTCGGATTGGGGCCGAACAAGCTGGTGATCGAGGCGGATGCGGGGTCGTTTCAGCCGGAGCCGGATTGGTGGTATGGACAGACTTATGCCATCGAGACCGAGCGGGGACTGGACGACCGCGAGGATTTATACAAGCCCGGGAGGTTCGTTTTCACGACCGACCGGCGGGCGTCGATCACGATCTGGGCGGGGACGGAGCCGATGAGCCGATTCGATTGGGACCAGGAAATCGCCCGGCGGCAGGAGGCGGTGAAAATCGCTCCCCGGACTTCGCCGGCGGTTGGGCGGCTTCTTCACGCGGCCAACGATTTTCTGGCCACGCGCCAGACGCCGGACGGCCAGCCGGGTTATACCGTCCTTGCAGGGTATCCGTGGTTTGCCGATTGGGGCCGCGACACCATGATCTCCCTGCCGGGGCTTTTGCTTTGTCCCGGAAAGTTCGACCAGGCCCGGCAGGTCCTGTGCGTTTTCGCCAAGTACATCAGCCAGGGAATGATCCCCAATCGCTTCGACGACTACACCAACGAGCCGGCGTATAACACGGTCGATGCCAGTCTGTGGTTCATCCACGCGGCGTTCGAATATCTGCGGCTGTCCCGCGATTCCGAGACATTCGAAAAAATCCTGCGCCCGGCGTGCCACGCCATCGTCAAGGGTTACACGCAGGGCACGCGGTACGACATCAAGGTCGATCCGGCCGACGGGCTGGTCACCCAGGGCAACGCGGCGACGCAGCTTACCTGGATGGATGCCAAGTGCGAGGGCGTTTGCTTCACTCCTCGCCAGGGGAAGGCGGTGGAGATCAACGCGCTGTGGCACCACGCGCTGCGGCTCATCGGCGACAACGTTCGCGCCGACCGCGTCGCCGAGAGCTTTCGCAAGGCGTTCTGGATAAGTCCCTACCGCGGCCTGGCGGACGTGGTGGATGGCCCGCGTCGCGATTTAGCGATGCGGCCGAATCAGATTTTCGCGGTCAGTCTGGCCAACAGCCCGCTGTCGCGGCCCCAGCAGGAGGCGGTGGTCGAGGCCGTTCGCCGCGAATTGCTCACTCCCGTCGGATTGCGCACCTTGGCCAAAAGCGATCCCAACTACCACGGTCGCTATTTCGGGCCGCAAAAGGATCGCGATGCGGCTTATCACAACGGCACCGTCTGGCCCTGGCCGATCGGCGCGTTTCTGGATGCGTATCTGAAGGTTCACGATCGCTCCGAATGGGCGATCGTACAGGGGCGGCAATGGCTCCAGCCGCTGCTGGATACGATGCAACACGGCTGCATCGGCCAGATCGCCGAGATTTTCGAGGGCGACGAGCCGCACCGCCCGGTCGGCTGCTTCGCCCAGGCCTGGAGCGTCGCCGAGGCACTGCGGCTGGCGATGGAATTGGGGATGTGATGGGCAGGACTGAAAAATCCGAAATCCGAAATCCGAATGACGAATCAAGCCCGAATGACGAAAATCCGAAACGGCCTTGTTTTCGTCATTCGGATTTCGGATTTGATTCGTCATTCGGATTTCGGATTTCGGATTTCTTCCTCTGTGCCCTCTGTGTTCTCTGCACCAAAAGCGTCGTGGCAAGTGCCCTCTCGTTGCCGCTCAACGGCTACTTCCATCCCGGCCGGGCGATGCCGGTGCGGTGGGAGAATTCCCAAACGGTTCAATTGTCCGCCTCCGGCGCGATCACCACGCATTTGGAAACGGTTGACCGACCTCGCGGCGTCTTTCCCTGGATCGTCATCGGGCCGAACGTTGCCAATGTTTCGGATCGAACGTTTCCGCCGTTGCATCCCCTGGAGGATTCCGATTGCCTCGTGGCCGACGCCGTCGCGAATGATTCGGATGCCGGTTCGCTGTTCCCCAATCGCCGGATGATCGCTGTCCATGTCGATCTTGACGACTTGACCGGCCCGGCGATGGCGTGGCAGACGCTGGACGCGATTCTGCTGACGCCGGCGGGATTCGAAAAAATCCCGGAGCCCATGCGCCGCCAGTTCGTTGCCGAGGGAGTCGAATTGGCGGTGTTGAGCGACCGGCAGCCGGATGCCCGGTTGCCGTGGAAACGCTCGGGCCAGTGGTGGATCGCGTCGGCGGGAATGGGATTGCCGCCGATGGTCTGCGCCGAGGCCTATGCACCGACCTACGGCTGGGCCGCCGGCCGCAGCCAGGCCTTTCGCCGGCGAATTCTTCTCTTCGGAGCGATCTATTGCCTGCTGGTCTGCGGCGTCGGGCTTTGGCGATCGCGCTGGATGCCCGCGGGAATCGTCGCGGCTTCCATCGTCGCCGCGGCCGTTTTTGCATTCGATAACCAGCGCCAATCGCCGATCTTCCAGCGTAGCGGCATCGTTCGCCTCATCGGCCCCGCCACGCTGGAAGATGATTGGCTCTACCAGGTTTCGCATCGGCCCGCCCAATTCACGTTGCCGCTGGAGAATTCCGTTCATCCGATATTTTACGATGAATCGCAGGCTGTATCCCTGGACCTTTCGCTCGACTGCGACGGCCGCGGCCAGCCCACCGCCATCACCGGCCGATTGTCCGCCGATGAGCCGCTGGCATTGATGCGCCGGCGAATGCCAACGGAACCCGCGGACCGCCGCCCGCCGACGCAACCCGCGACCAGCCCATTGCGTCTGCTGGCAACGGAGTCGATCTATCCGGGATTCAGCCTTGGCGGGCAACTCGATGCGCCGACCACGGACGATTCCTGGCCGACCGCGGTGCTGGCGAAGTAAAGGGGACATTCAAGATTTCTGCCGCCGCGGCCCCAAGCGACTAAATCTTGGATGTCCCCTTAATTCAAAGCGACGAAATCTTGAATGTCCCCTTTAAGTTCAATCCGCCTTGACGAAGCTCGCGGGGTCGGTCCATTGCTCGGCGGTGAAGGACGTGGATTTGTCCACGATGACGTGGCCGCCGGTGTCCACGGAGACGGCGTAGCGAACCAGGGGCTTTTTGGCGGGGCCCTTGGTGACGTTTCCTTCGATGTCGTAGAGGGCTCCGTGCTTGGGGCATTTGAAGCTTTCGCCGTCGGGCGCCTCGTTGATCGTGCCGCCTTTGTGGGTGCAGACGGTGGTGCAGGCGTAGATTTTGCCGTCGTGGCGGATGACCGCGACGCGGTTGGGGACCTTCATCCACGTGGTGGTGATGCCGTCGGTGGCGTAAGCGGATTTCGGTCCGACGTCGAGCGTGCTTGGAGCCGTGGTTGCGTCATCGGCCAGCAGGTTGGCGGTATCGCCCAGCCCGCACAGGCAGGCGGCGCAAGCGACCGCCGCGACAAATTCCCTTCGGTTCAACTGATTCATCGTGAACTCCTCCTATTTTGGGGTCTCAGTTGTTGATTCGCCCGAATCTGATGGAATGATAGCAGGAAAATTGGACCGGTAAATGGGCAGCAATAATGCGATAACGCGGGCGGGCGAGGTTCAGATTGCGTGGTTACGGCGCTAAGCCCGCGCTAGGGGCTTGACGCGGAAAATAAAGGCGTTGAAAGTGTGCGGAACATCGTTTTGATGGGAAAGGGTTTTGGGCTTTCGCCGGATGCAATTCATGGACCGGATGCAATTGATGGAGCGGACACCTATGAGCCGAATCAACGACACTACGCGCCAGGCTGCCGCCGCGCGCACTGGGGCATCGACTCCCTCTCGCAAGAAAGTGCTGATCGTGGACGATGAGAAAGACATCGTCGATCTGGTGGCATACAACCTTGCGCGCAACGGCTACGAAACGGTGACCGCCACCGACGGCAACGACGCATTGGACAGCGCCGCCAAGAACGCGCCGGACCTGATCATTCTCGACCTGATGCTTCCCGGCCTGGACGGGATGGAAGTGGCGCGCCGGCTCAAGGCCGATGCGCAGACCGCCAACATCCCCATCGTCATGCTGACGGCCAAGGGCGAGGAGACGGACGTGGTGGTGGGCCTGACGCTGGGCGCCGACGATTACGTGACCAAGCCGTTCAGCATGAAGGTACTGCTGGCGCGGGTGGCCAGCGTGCTTCGCCGCGCCGAAGCCGGACCCGCCGCCGTGGGCGAGGGCGGCATGTTGCGCGCCGGGCCGCTGACCATCGACACGCTCAAGCACGAGGTGCTGGTCAAGGATGAGCCGATCAAGCTCACGCTGACGGAGTTCAAGCTTCTGTCGGCCCTGCTGACGGCGCGCGGGCGGGTGCTGACCCGCGATCAGCTCATGGACAAGGCCATGGGCACCGACGTATTCGTCACCGACCGCGCCATCGACGTTCACATCACCGCCATCCGCAAGAAACTGGGCGAGGCAAACTGGCTCGTCAACACCGTTCGCGGCGTCGGCTATCGCCTGCGCGAGTCGCCGGAAGACAATGATTGAGAGTTGGAATATGCTCATGATCCCATGAGCATCCCCGAATCCGGCGGCGGCGTCCCGCTGCTCCCCTACGAATCGAAGGATCGCAAAGAGCCCCGAGGTCCACGACCCTGGTGGGTTTACGGGCTGATCGTGGTTTATCTGCTGCTCCTGGCGGGCGTGCTGATGCTTCCCGCATTCATGAAATATTCGGAGGAAAACTCGAATGACGATTCCTTCATCTGGATCGTCACCGCCTTTGTCTGCGGATTGGTAGTCTGCGGATTGACGCTGATGATCTTGCCGATCAGGCTGCTTCGCCATCGCCCGATTTCCCGGCGATCCATCTGGTTTCCGGTCATCGGCTCGGGATTGCTGGCCGGAACATTGCTTTTCGGCGGCGGAATGGCGCTGAGCGAACTGTTGAAAGAAGCCAGCGACGCGGCGGGCTGGGCGATCCTTTTCTCCTCGATCGGCGTTTGGGCGGGATGGTCGATCGTCTTTTCGTTGATCGCCTTTCAGTCCGGACCGGGGAGAATCGGAATGACCCTGCATCGCCTGCTGATTGCCGGCAGCGTTCTGGAACTTCTGGTGGCCGTCCCATCCCACGTCATCGTTCGTCGCCGCAATGAATGCTGCGCCGGGATGGCAACCGGTTTTGGCATCTGCGTTGGCTTATCGGTCATGATCGTATCGCTGGGTCCAAGCGTGCTGATCCTCTATCACCGCCGGCGCAACCGGATCGTGCCGCCGGCCACGTTTGGACAGGTCTAACTTACTCCTATGGCCTGCAACGGGTTCAAGAAAACAGCTCACGCAGAGGCGCAAAGGCGCAGAGAATTGAGAGAAGCAGTCTTTTGTTTTCTGGGTGCCTCTGCGCCTTTGCGCCTCTGCGTGAGATCTTTCTTCAATGGATTTCAAATCGAATCGAGCCGGACCACAAATGAGCGCTGCACCCGATTGCACGGAATTCGCGGGTTTGATCTTGCATTGCGATTGGTGCGTTTGATAATCCTGTGATGCAGGGCCGGGTTTTGCTTCGACTGTTGTTGACCCTCGTCGGCGTCACGGGGGTGGTCGGCGCGGCGGTGGCCGCGGCGGCGGGCGCGCCGCCCCAGTGGCGGACGCCGAGTATGCTGGCGGTTTACACCGTCGCCGCCGCGCTGATCCTGGTCCTGGCCGCCGCCCGCGTCCGGCGAAGCCGCTGGGTGATGCCGGTTCGGAGGATGGAGACGGCCGCGGCGCGAATGGCCCGCGGCGAGTGGGACGTCCGCGTTCAGCCGCATGGCTCAACCGGCGCTCAGAGCTTGGCGGTGAATCTCAACCAGCTTGCCGCGCAGGCCTACAAGCAGCTTTCCGATCTTCAGCACCAGCGGGCCGGATTGCAGGCGCTGGTGGATACGCTGCCCGATCCGATCCTGGCCGCCGGTCCCACCGGGCGCATCACGCTCATAAACGCCCCCGCCGCCCGGCTCCTGTCCCTCCAGCCCCAGCAGGCCCTGGAGCAAAAGCTGGTCAACGTCGTCAACGACGAGCAGATCGTGGAGTTGTACGAAGCGCTGGTGGGCGCCGGCGGCGCCAGGGCCAGCGGGCCGGCGACCATCCTCAACTACGAAATCCGTCTCGTTCGCAACGGCCAGCGCTCGACCTATCAAGCCGTCGCCACGCGCGCTCCCGGCGGCGGCGCGCTGCTGGTGCTCCGGGACGTCACCGGCCTGGCCGGCGCGATGCAGATGAAAACCGACTTCGTCGCCAACGCCAGCCACGAATTGCGAACCCCCATCGCCGCCATCAAGATCGCCTTCGAAACCCTCCGCGAAGTTTATCTCGAAGACCCGGCCCAGAGCGAACGCTGCATCACGGTGATCGACGGACATCTTCGCCGGCTGGAGGAGATGCTCCGCGACCTGCTCGACCTGTCGCGGGTGGAAAGCGCCGATCTCAAGCCGCGCGTCGTCGCCGTCAAGACTTCGGAACTGTACGCCGGCGTCAGATCGACCATGGGCGTAATGGCCAGGCAGAAAAACGTGGAACTGCGTCTTGGCGACGGCGACGCCGGAACTGGTGCCGCCGCCGGCACCAATGCCGCCAGCGAATTTCGCACCGACACCCGGCTGGTGTACCTGGTGCTGAAAAACCTCGTGGAAAACAGCATCAAGTTCACCCCCAGCGGCGGCCGGGTTACCGTGTCGTTTCAGCAATCGCCCCCGCCCGTGAGCGGTGCCGGGGGAACCGTGACGCTCACCGTCGCCGACACCGGAATCGGCATCGCCCCCGAACACATCGAACGCGTTTTCGAGCGGTTTTACCAGGTGGATGCCGCCCGCAGCGGCAGCGCCGGACGCGGCACGGGCCTGGGCCTGGCGATCGTCAAGCACGCCGTCCACGCCCTGGGCGGCACCGTCCGCCTCCAATCCGCCGTCGGCGCCGGCACCACCGTCACCTGCGAATTCCCCCAAACCAACGCCCGCCAAACCGAACACGATCCGGAACCCACCGCGGCGTGAAATGAAACCAGTCTAATCCGCACTATTCACCGCGAAGTGCGCGAAGAGCGCGAAGGAAAAAAGAAGAAAAATCAGTTGAACCGATGGGTGCAGCGATCATTTATGGTCCGGCTCGATTTGATTTGAAATCCATTGAAGAGGGATCTCACGCAGAGGCGCAAAGGCGCAGAGAGGACAAAGGCTTTGACTTCTCTTACTTCTCTGCGCCTTTGCGCCTCTGCGTGAGATCTTTATTGGGTTGCGGGCGCAGCCGGCGCTGGGCGTCCTTCGCGGTGAATAATCCGGTCTAACTTCCCCGCGTCGGCCCCAACAACCACGTGCTCTCGGCCGCCCAATCGCTGAAGTGTTTTGCGACGTATTTTCGCACGGGGCAGTTACAGACGCGCATGCACCCGGACATGCTCGACAAATTGCAGGGCGGCTGGCTCGGGTCCAGACATTCCATGACGTCGATGTCGCTGTGATAATGCCCCTGGCACAGCTCCGTCAGGGCCGAACCAAGGCAGGCGAATTTCTTCCGGCAGGCCACCCGCGCCCGCAATTCCTCAAGATGCTTTCGTTCTTCCGCCGCGATCATGCCCGCTGGCCTTTCGGTTGGCCGGTGACTTTCCAAGCTTGCCTCACCTCAGTCCTGATTTCCCATTTGACCTATCGTCCACCACCCTGGCCAGTCACCAGCCATAATGATGATAACTTGTTCCCGCGTTCCGCCAAGGCATCAGGAAGAATTATTCTGAAGAGCTTCCTGGCCCTTATCTTTGCCAGTACGTCCCCATGGAGAGCCGTAGAACGTCCCAAAACTCACAACAAGGAAACGATCACGACGGGCTGTAGCACCAGTACTTATTGCAGCGATTCAACCAAAGAGACTTGCGGTTTCAATTCGCGCTATGCTTCCAGCCAATTCAGGCCAACGCCCCACCATGGGAATGGCAGATATGCGCCCTAGTTCGCTCGGCTCAATCTTGTGAAGCCCGCCCCCGTAAACACGACCCTCGCCACGCAGTTCATGACCGGTGACCTGACCAAGTAAAGCAAACAACTCGGACGCGCGCCCGGGAAAGCGTCGAAGCATGGTCGCAAGGCCACTCTCCGGATACAACATCAGATACAGATTCGTACCTATTGCATCTGATTGATTCCAAATAAACCGGAAAGGCTGTATTTCATGCGAACCGCGGCCCATGTAGGTACAAAGAAACGGGGCTGGTTCGCGCTGTTCCTGCTTGTACCAAGGCGAACGTTTGCCGACTAAGTAGCCGTCCCTGATACCCAAGATTCGCGCTGTTTGAAGATACTTCCACAGGGCAGGGTGCCGGGACTCAACAACCTGCTCCGGCAAATCGCAGTCAATTACACACAGTTGTTGTTCAAGATTCGGATAACCGTCTTCATCGCGCTCAATCACCGTCACCTTCAAATGACGTGGGCTAGGCAGGATCGGACGGAGGTATTTTTGTGGAAGTTCCCGGCGCTCGGCGTCGGCCCGACTCAGAACGAAAAATTTATTGCCGCCCGTGGCAATGCCTCGCTGAATTCGGAAAAGATCGGCTAACACTGGTCCGTTGCCATTGCTCAGTGTGTGCCGATCATTTTTAGAATGGCTCGGGTAGACGGTCCATTTCCGCGATTCACGCAGTTGATGCAGCGAAATCGAGTCCCTCGCTTGAGGGTTTTCAAGCGTACCGCCAAAAGTAAAATCGACCTTGTGCTCAGCCGGGGCAGATTTCTTTCGCAAAAAAACAATGGCCGAGGAAACCAATGCATCGCCGAATTGAACATCGTCTGGATCGAAGCGGTGAATGCGGGTAAGCGTTACCCGACTCGTCAGGAAATCTCTTATCGCCAAGCCATAATTCACGTCCATGAATTCCGAAGGAATGAGCCATGCGGCATAGCCTCCGTCTGCCATCCACGCTGTGGCAAGAAGCACGAAATATACGTACAGACCTGCCAAGCCGTTGACCTCGATGCCCGTCATTTTGTGGACCAAGGCTTGCAGGCGTTGCTTGTCCTCGCGTGATAAGTGGTGATGCCGGACATAGGGAGGGTTAGCGAGGATTAGATTGGGAGCGGGTAGGCGAATGTCATTGGCAATGATACGCGTAAAGTCACCTTGTACGATCTCAAGCCCAGCCGGCCCCCACAAATCAAGAGCAGCGGTGCAGAACGCGGGATCAAGTTCGATTCCAACGGCGCTTGCAATTCTCTCCCGGCCGAACACCGCCAGAGCAGCAGAGAAGAAACTGCCAGAGCCGACCGACGGATCGGCAAAACGAATACCCGTCTTCGTCCCGCCAATGAGTTTCGCCACGTGTTTTGCCATTTCAATCGCGAGCGCATTTGGTGTCGCGAACTGGCCCAGCCGGTTTCTCTCCGCGTCGGACCGGCGGGCGTCAATTTCGACCTGCACCGTCTGGCGTCGCTTTTCGGCCAAGTTTTGTTGGTGCGCGATCATGCCGATTAAATTCCGAGCCTTAGTAAATCGCCAATGCGGTGCTCCCACACCCAGTCGATGCCTTCAGCGGCCTCGTAGCCAAGATAGTCGCTGCCGAAATAACCGCAAAGGAAAAGAACAAACGGTATGGCCTCCCCGTAGGCGGCCTGGAGCTGATGGATTTTCGTTGCCTCTTCCTTGCGGCGCTTGTTCGTATTCGTAAAATCCCCGGCAGACTTGGCCTCAACGAGGATTGGCAAGCGGCCCTTGCGCGGTTTATTTGGTTGAATCACAACGTCAAAGGGAATATTCACCTTAACAGTCTTCCCCACAGGCAAGTTCATCCGGAAAGCATACGTCCCGGATTCCATTTGCGCCAGGGGCTTGCCAGCGGGGTGGGATTGCTTCCTATATCCTCGTCTGTCGAGAAAATCCCCGATCATGGCGAGTTGGCGCTGTTCCTGAGCGTTGCGAACGATGGGATTGGCGACCGCACTGCAAAGGCGATCAGCAACGATGGTCGAAGCCCGGTCGCGCTCCTGATCGGTCGGCGATTTTCCAGTGTCAAGCCAGGGGAAAATGTCCCGATCCAGAAGCTTTGTGAGCACGCGGCACACCGAGCCAAGGTGTTCCGAAAGAAGCTCCGGCTTCATGCGAACTGCCAGCTTGCTCTTTTCCATGCTGCCGATGAGCGACTTATTAGCACTCGCCAGGCCTATGAGCCGGTCTACAGCCAGCGGCGGTGCTGTGCACATTCTAAGCGTTGGCAACACGCCGGGATTTGCTTTGAGGGTGTCGGAATCCAATTTGCGAAGGTCATCGGTCGCGAGCAGCGCGGCCTTCACGTGTTCGGTGGTCTTGACGCGCGTGGACCGAAAGGCTTCTGGGGCAAATTTCATGAACCACTGATTGAATTGGTCCACGGACGCGGCGATGTCGGCCTTCCAAAGGTGCGGTTTGTCAGCATTGATTTTTGCATGCGGCAATCGGCACTCCATTAAACCGGTACCATTATGAGCAGACGCAACGGTGGATCAAAGCGGTGGGCGGGAATACACACACCCCCAACCGCCGACCAGCAATGTCAAGACAAATCGACTTTACGCTTTTACACAGCATGATTCTAATATAATCGGCGCTCGTCGATAAGTCCATTCATCCAAATGGCCTGCTGGCAACTAATAATTAGCAATCGCTAATTTAATTCAAAAAGTGTTCAATGTGTTCAATGCCGTCCACTGGCATCCAAACGGATCGTCACGACCGTTGGGTGGGGCTTCTACGTCGGCTTCTTCACGGCATCGGGCAGGAATTTGGCCAGGACGACGATCAGGACGCCGGGGAATAGGAAGCCCATTCGTTCGTCGGCGAAGCCGAGCCAATATAGGGGGGCGGCGATCAGGATGACGGTGCCGACGCGCAGCAGCGAGCGGCGGGGTTGGCACATTCGCAGCCAGACATAGGCGGGGAATACAAGGCCGTAGAATCCCAGGAATACGCGGTAAATGATCTCGCCCAAATCCATTCCGTTGTAGCGGAACTGGGGGCGGGTCCAGACGCCGAGCAGGACGGCGAGGATCAGAATCGTCATGAATGCGAGGAATTGCCGGATGGAGGCTCGTTGCTGGACGCGGGGGATTTGCCGGGCGTGCAGGGCGACGGTGAGGCAGCTTTGAACGATCAGGTGGGCACAGAGAATGAGGGCCAATTGCGGATAGCGCGCCCGGTCGAAGCCGACGGTCAGCCAGCCGCTGTAGGCGACGGTTATTGCCAGCATCACGGGAAAGATAATGCCGAATCCGAATGTGAAGGCGGCTCGGGCCTGAGTGCGGGAAAGGGCCTGCCTGGCCGCGTGAAAGGTGAGGTCCAGGTATGGGCAACAGAGGAATCCGAGCGTCCACGCCGGGGTGAGCCAGAGATTATTGATCGGATCGAGAGCGAAGGGCAAGCCCTCGCCGCGGCCGGCTTCGACAGGGTGGGCGAGGTAGGGCAGATCGCCGCGCCAAATTCCCCAGGCGATTGCCGCCAGGGAGACGGCCAAGGCGAGGAAGGCGGCGAGGAATTGGCCGCCGTTTTTCCAATGGAGGATGAGCCAGAAGACCAGGAACGCCGCGGCGACGGTGGCGCCGGCATTGGGGCCGGCGATTCGGCGGATCAGCCATGCCGCGAAAAAGGCGTGGTAAACGATCGTTATCAGGGAATACCAGACCAAGGCGGGGCGATGCTCGCCAATGATCCGCCGGCTTTGGCTGGCGTCGCGGATCACCCATCCCATGGCGGCCGCCCCGACGACGTTGGGTATGGCAAAGGTGATGACCCCGCCGATGCCAAGTTCGCGCATGAGCAGCACCGGCAGAAACATGCCGATGCACCAGGTCCAGGACATGGCCAGATAGACGGCCCACCCGGCCACGCGGCCGGCGCTTTTCAGGGCGGTTGAATTAGTTTCGGTCACGCGGATCAAATTTGGTCGGCGAACGCCTTTTTGCGGGCGTTCTTGATCTTGTGCTGAATCTTGGGAGTGACGTGAAAAGTGACCTGGCATTTCCCAACTCGCTTGTCGCGTTCGCCGAGAGTGGAGACCTGCTGGAGGACTTCCATATCGAGGGTGACGTTGAACTCCTCGCCGACGCTTAGCAATTGCCGGATGTTTTCGCGCGGGGTCATGCGGTAGAGGGCCGGGCCGAAACAGGGGCGGAGGAAGGTGTATTCGACGTGTTTGCAGACGACGGTGAAATCGCCGCCGCAGATGCCGAAGACGTACATTCCGCCGGCGATTTCGCTGTTGGCCAGCAGGGCGCCGCCGGCCATGGCGCGATAGAAGTTGCGGTTGAATCGGCGGAAGGGAAGGATGGCGGCATAGGTTTCGGCGGTGATGGCGGTGAGCTTGATGCCGCTGAAGAACGCGTAGGGCAGCCAGATGAGGGAGCAGACGCGATGCCAGAAGTTGTCGCGAACAGAAAGCCGGCTGACGAAGGCTTCGATTCTGTCGTATAATCGCGAGAGCCGGCCGATGGGAATCTGGGACGCGATGGGCGGCGCGGATTCCGTGCCAGGCGTGTTGGCCTTGACGTCGCCGGATGGAAGCGGAATCGTACTCATTGGCAAGGCTCGGATGGCTTGAGCAATTCGTTAACGCGAATAGCCGCCGATGGCGATAGAGTACCTTGAAATCGTACAGGAGGCAAAATGACGGATTCAACGGCCAAACTGGAAACGCAGATTCGCCGGGGACGGATCGTGCCCGGGATGTCGTTCGCGCAGAAGGTCTGGGCGGTAACGGCGCGAATCCCGCGTGGCAGCGTGGTCACGTACGCCGACCTGGCCCGGAGCCTGAAAAGCACGGGGTATCGAGCGGTTGGCCAGGCGTTGCACCGCAACCCGTACGCCCCCGGGGTTCCGTGCCATCGCGTCGTCGGCAGCGACGGCCGGCTGACGGGATATGCCAAGGGTCTGGCCGCCAAAAAGCGATTGCTGGAAGAGGAAGGGGTTCGCTTCAGCGGATCGCGGGTGGACCTTGGGCGGTGCCGCAGGGTTTAGAAGTCAAACCGACTTTCCGGCGAAAGTTTGTTCGATGATTTCCGCGGTTTTCGCCAGGGGATTCTCGGTTGCCAGGCGCTGCTTGATCGAAAGGCAAGCGGCGTGATGGGGTTCGTCCATGGCGAGTTTCAACGCGGCGGCGGCACGAGCGGCATAAAAGCGTCGGGCGGGCAGGACTTCGGCGACGCCGAGGCGTTTCAATCTGGCGGCGTTGTCCGGTTGATCGTGAGCCATCGGGACGACCAACTGAGGAATGCCGGCGGCCAGGGCCTGGGCGGCGGTGCCGATGCCGCCGTGGTGGACCAGGGCCGCGCAATGCGGAAGCAGGCGGCTGAACGGCACGTAATCGACGTGGCGAACCTCGGGGGGAAGATTTGCCGGCACGTGCTGGGCGTGCCGCGATAAAAGCACTCCGCGGCAACCGAGAACCCGGCACGTTCGGACGGCCTCGGCGAAGAATCGCCCGCCGTGCCGCATCGCACTTCCCGGCGTGAAGGCGATGGGGGCGGGTCCGTCAATCAGGAAATGCTCGATGGCCGGATCGACGCCGGTGACGTCGGACTCATCGTAAAGCGGGAAGCCGGTGAGGACCGTTTGCCGGGGCCAGTCCTGGGGCTGGGGAGCGAACCAATCGGGAAACAATCCGATCACTCGATCGGGGGAATGAACCCAGGCGTTGAAGATTCGCGTGACCGGCGGTAACCCCAGCGAGCGGCGAAAATCGTTCAGCGGCCCGCCAGGGCGCGATCCATCACCAGCGCATCAACGGCCAAATAGACCAGGCGGTTCCACCATCTCGGCAGGCGGGCCGACACCGGCAACGGGGGAGTTTTTGCGGGGCTTTGGACGCTGCGCAGGATCGCCGGGGAAAGATGAACGCTCACCGCGGGGATTCCCAAAACGTCCTGGGCCACGCGCCCGGCCAACACGAGCGAGGACAAGACCAAAACCGTCGCTCCGCTTTGGTGATTCCGCATGATGGCCTGGTAATACGGCTCGAGCAGTTCGGCGACGCTCTGGGCCAGGACCTGGAACCCCCGGACCGGGCGCCAAAGCTCGGGTCTCGAGGCGTGACGTTCAAATAACTCCACGGTTCCAACCGGGACAAATTGCAGCCCCAGCGAGTTGGCCAGCGGTTGGTACATGGCCGGAGCGATGATTCGGACATCGTGCCCGCGCCGGCGGAGGGTTTGGCCCAGGGCGAGGAAAGGGTGAACATCGCCGTGGCTGCCAAGGGCGGCGATAAGAATACGCAGGGCAGATTTCGGCATAACCGGCAGATGTTACGCGGACCGCGCGGGGTCTGTGAAATCCATAACGGTCTCCCTTGCAAACGAATTGGGCCGTTCTTAGACTCTGCGGCCTTGTTTCCAATGCTCGGCGCTGGTTCTACTTTGCAGGCGGTGGCTGACACCGGATCGACGAATTACCTCATCGAGCCGATGGTCATCCTTCTGCTTTGCGCGGCCGGGGGCGTGGCGACGGTCCTGCTTCTGCCGGGCCCAAAGCAATCTCCCAAGCTTGGCGGGGCGCTGCTGGCGGTTGCGGGGCTGGTGCTGGGGCTGATCGTCTTGCGATTCACGGCCGGTCCGGCCAAATCGGACATCGGGCCGTACTTTTGGATTTTCTCGGTGATAGCCCTATGCGGGGCGGTGCGGGTGGTGACGCATCCGCGGCCGGTTTATTCGGCCCTGTATTTCGTCCTGACGGTTCTTGCCAGCGCGGGGCTGTTCATTCTGTTGTATGCCGAGTTCATGGCGGCGGCGCTGGTGCTGATTTACGCCGGGGCGATCCTGATCACGTACGTTTTCGTCATCATGCTGGCGGCGTCGGCGCAGAATCCGGGCGATCGATCCCCGCTGGCGGGGTTGGCGGAGTGTGACACCGTCAGCCGCGAGCCCTTCCACGCCGCCTGCGTGGGATTTGCGATGATGGGGGTGCTGCTATTTGTGATTTTCGACAAGGCGGAGTTGATTCCGCCGCCGAGTCCCGAACCCGCCGGCGCCACGGTGATGCCCGAGGAAGAGGTTCATGGCTCGACGCAATCGATCGGACAGTATCTCTTTCAAAACCAGATGGTGAACCTGGAATTGGCCGGCCTGATTTTGACGGTGAGCATGGTGGGCGCGATCGTGATCGCCCGACGCAAGGTCTCCGGGATTGACGAGCGGTTTGAGCCGACGTCCGAGACGATCTCGGCGACGGCCACGCCGGTCAACGACGATCCGCACAGCATTCCCGTGTATGGGACGACCAATCCGAGGCAAAAGTCGTTTCCGGAGCATTGATGATGCAATTCCTGGCGTTGCAACATTATCTGGCGGTTGGCGCGATCATGTTCGTGATCGGGCTGGTGGGTTTCATCACGCGGCGGAACCTGATCGTGATGTTTCTGTGCACCGAACTGATGTTCCAGGGCGTGCTCATCAACCTGGTCGCTTTCAGCCGGTACAACGGCAATCTGGCGGGTCAGGCGTTTGTGATTTTCGTTCTGGTGATCGCGGCCTCGGAGGCATCGCTGGCGCTGGGCTTGGTGGTTTTGCTTTTCAGGCAGAAGAACACGCTGGACGCCGATGCCTGGCGGGATTTGAAGTGGTGAGGCCGCACTTGTGGTAAGGGAATGGACTCGCTTTTTGCCGTCAAATATTCGTATCTGATCCCGCTGCTGCCCTTGATCGGCGCGGCGATCGCCGGGCTCTTCGGCGCCAAAACCCTGCGCGGGCAGTCTCATTGGCCGATCTGGCTCGGCGTCGCGGTCAGCGCGGTGATGTCGCTGTCGCTTCTATTCGGGATGCTGGGGCTTTGGCACGACGGCAAGCCGCTTTCCGTTGCCGTGGATTGGTATATCTGGATAGAGGCCGGGTCGTTCAAGGCAACGGCCGGATGTTATCTTGATTCCCTCGCGGCGGTCATGCTCTGCGTGGTGACGGGCGTCGGGTTTCTGATCACCGTTTATGCCGCCGGATACATGAAGGGCGAAGCGGGATACTTCCGCTTTTTCGCCTATCTCGGGCTGTTTATCTTCTCGATGACCTGCCTGGTGATGGGCAACAATTTCATCATGCTCTACCTGGGCTGGGAGGGCGTGGGGCTTTGTTCGTATCTGCTGATCGGCTACTACTATGAGAGGCCCTCGGCCGTCGCGGCGGCCAAGAAGGCGTTCCTGGTCAACCGCATCGGGGATTTCGGATTCGGTCTGGGGATCATGCTGATTTTCCTGACGTTCGGGACGGTCAGCTACTTTGGCGCCGGCGCCGGGACGCATACCGGTGTGCTGGAACTGGCGGCGCTGCCGATCGATCAGCTTGGGCAAATCTCCGGCGTGAACGCGGCGTGGGCTGGGGCGGCGATGAAATGGATCCCGTTCCTGCTGATGCTCGGCGCGTTCGGCAAGTCGGCGCAGTTTCCGCTGTACGTCTGGTTGCCCGATGCGATGGAAGGCCCGACGCCGGTGTCGGCATTGATCCACGCCGCCACGATGGTCACCGCCGGCGTCTATATGATCGCGCGCTGCGGGACGTTGTTCGTCTCCAATGGGGCGGCGATGACGACGGTGGCGTGCATCGGGGCGTTCACCGCGCTGCTGGCGGCCACGATCGCCCTGCGGCAATTCGACCTGAAACGGGTCTTCGCCTACAGCACGATCAGCCAGCTTGGGTACATGTTCGTCGCGGTCGGATGCTTCGCCCCCGTCGCCGGGATGTTCCACCTGGTCACGCACGCATTCTTCAAGGCGCTGCTGTTCCTCAGCTCGGGCGTTGTCATGCACGCGATGTATGGCGAGTTGGACATGCGGAAAATGTCCGGCCTGAAAGCCGTTCTGCCGAAGACTCGCTGGCTGATGCTCGTTGGCTGCCTTGCGCTGGCGGGATGCCCCTTTTTCAGCGGATTTTTCTCCAAGGACGAGATTGTCGCGGCTGCGCTGGCCCGTAATTGGGGCCTGGGCGCCTTGATGCTGTTCACGGCATTTTTGACCGCATATTACACGTTCCGTCTTTATTTCCGGGTTTTCGAAGGCCCGCTGGTCACCGTGCCCCCCCCGCCGCCAACCGAGGGCCACGACTCGCATGGACATGATCATGAACATCACAATCACGAGCCGATGCTCATGATCGCCCCGCTGGTGCTGTTGGCGATCGGGGCCGTTTTGGCCGGCTACGTCAATTTCCCCAATCCGCATCTCGGCGCATTTCTCGGTCAAAGTCCGTCTCTGAGCGCCGCGTACGACATGGCAAAAGCCCTGCCCGCGCCGCCCAGGGAACTGGCAAAGTCGATGGGCCAATCCGCCGAATCCGAAAGCGTCAGCACGCTGATGATCGTGAGCGGGTTGATTTCGCTGGCGGGCATTGGATTGGCGTTCGTGCTGCACCTGAAAGATCGCGCCCGCGGCGACGAACTTGCCGAGCAGCTCCAACCCCTCACGCGGATTCTGGAAGCCAAATACTGGGTGGACGAAATCTATCAGGACTTCATCGTTACGCCGCTGCGGCTCTTGGGTGAATTCTGCTACAGCTTTGATCGGTGGATCGTGGACATGCTGGTCAACATGGTGGGATGGATCTGCCAGTTGGTGGGGTATCTGCTGAAATTCACGACGCAGCGCGGTTACCTGCAGGGCTACGGCGCGGCGATGCTTCTGGGCCTGGCGGCGATTTTGCTTTTTGTTTTCATGCACTAAATGAATCCATTGCTGATCATTCTCCTCCTGATTCCCGCCGCCGGGGCGATCATCGGCGCGCTGTTGCCGATTGCAGCGGCGCGGGCTTGGGCGCTGCTCATCAGCCTGGCCACGCTGCTGGTTTCCATCGTCATCGCCTGCCAATTCCAGTTCGATTATTCGGGATTTCAATTTTGCTTCGATAACGCCAACCTGGCCTTGCCATTCCACGCATCCTTTTCATTGGGGATTGATTCGATCTCGCTCTGGCTGGTGCTGCTGACGGCGTTGCTGATGCCGCTGTCGATCGCCGCCAGCTTTGAAAGCATCCAGGACCGGCCGCGGGAATATTACTCGTGGATGCTGCTTCTGCTGGCGGCGATGCTGGGGGTGTTCGTGGCGCGGGACCTGCTGGTGTTCTACGTGTTCTTCGAGCTGACGCTGGTTCCGATGTTCTTCATCATCGGAATCTGGGGCGGCCCGCAGCGCCGCGAGGCGGCGGGAAAGTTCTTCCTGTTCACTTTCGCCGGGTCGGTCTTTACCCTGGCCGCCGCCATTTATCTCGGCTACCACGCGGGGACGTTCGACATCGCCGGCGTCGTCCAATACGCCCGGACTTCCCTCACCGACCAGCAGCGATACTGGGTCTTGCTGGCATTCCTGGCCGGATTCGCCGTGAAGGTGCCGCTGTTTCCGCTGCACACCTGGCTGCCGCTGGCGCACACCGAAGCCCCCACCGCCGGCAGCGTCATCCTCGCCGGCGTTTTGCTGAAACTGGGCACCTACGGCCTGATCCGCCTGGCGGTGCCGATAGGATTGCTCACCGCCGATTCCGTCGCTTTCCCGCGCTTGATCCATTTCCTCGGCTGTATCTGCGTCGTTGGCGTGATCTACGGCGCACTGGTCGCATGGGTTCAGCAGGACATCAAAAAGCTCGTCGCCTACAGCTCCGTTTCGCACCTGGGATTCTGCGTCCTGGGCATGATCGCCCTGAACACCTGGGGACTGGAAGGCTCCGTGCTGTACATGATCAATCACGGCCTGAGCACCGGGGCGATGTTCCTAGTGGTCGGGATGATCTACGACCGGTATCACACCCGCGACATCAATCAGCTTTCCGGCCTGGCGCGGCGAATGCCGATCATGGCCTTCTTCTTCGTCTTTTTCACCCTCGCCAGCATCGGTCTGCCCGGCCTCAATGGATTCGTCAGTGAATTCCTCACCATCCTCGGCGCTTTCACCTCGCCCTACCTGGGCATCGGGTTCGGGGCGTTCGCGGCACTGGGAATTATCCTGGGCGCGGTTTACATGCTGCACATGGTGGCCCGCGTCATCTTCGGACCGTTAAAAACCCCCGAGGTTCATGGCGAGCACGGCGATTCGCGCTTGCCGACAGACATCGGCAGGCGAGAAATCGCCATTCTGGTCCCGCTGGCGCTGGTAGTGGCTTACCTGGGCGTTTATCCCTCGGGCGTGCTGCGATCGATGAACGATCCGTTCGATAGGATGCGACAACCGATCTCCACCGTCGAAAGTCGATTGGCCCACGAAACCCCCACCCTGACCCTCCCCCTGAGTACAAGGGGAGGGGAAGTAGAGGCGCCCGCGGTTAACGGGAAACCGGAAGAAACTCTGGTGATGAAGCCATGAGCGAATTGCTTGGAGCCATGTTTCCGGAGTTGGTGCTTTGCACGGCCGCGTGCGTGCTTTTGCTGATGGGGGTGTCGATGAAATCCGCGACGCGGCGCGCGGCGCCAGTGCTGGCGATCATCGCACTTATGATCGCGGGGATATCCCAGCTTTCGATGGTTTCCGGCAACGCGCCGCGATTCGATCTGCGCTGGAATGCCGTCCGGGTTTACGAATTCGCCAGATACGTCAAGCTCCTTTCCGCCGGGATGGGCGTGCTGCTGGTGTTGCTGGCCTGGCCCAGCGACCGCGAAGGCACCGGGGGGCCGGCGCACCATTTCGGACAGGAGGCCGGCGAGTTCTTCGGGCTGATGCTCCTGTCGATCGCCGGCATCTTCATCGTCGCCGGCGCCAACGACATCATCCTGCTGTTTCTGGGGATCGAATTGGCCAGCATTCCGACGTACATCATGGTGGTCATTTCCCGGCCGCTGGCGGTGGCGCAGGAAGCCGGCGTGAAATACTTCTTCCTGGGCGCGATGGCGGCGGCATTGATGCTCTTCGGCTTCAGCTATCTCTATGGAACGACCGGCACCACCCGGCTCGACCTGATCGCCGAGCGCGCGGCGCCGCTCGTCGGGCTTTCCTCCTGGCAAATCCTCGCGGTGGTGTTGCTTGTCGCAGGCTTCGCGTTCAAGATGGCGGTCGTCCCGCTTCACTTCTACGCCGGCGACGTCTATCAGGGCGCGGCCACGCCGGTCACCGCGTTCCTCAGCTTCGTTCCCAAAATCAGCGGGTTCACGGCGTTGCTCAAAGTCCTGTTCGCGGTGAGCGGCGGGACCTGGCACGTCGCGCCGCAGATCGTCAAGCTTTTGTGGGTGCTGGCCGCGCTGACGATGACGGTCGGGAACGTGCTGGGACTCGTGCAGATCAACGTCAAGCGCGTGCTGGCGTACAGCTCCATCGCGCACAGCGGATACATGCTCGTCGGCGTCACCGCCCTGCTCAGCACCAGCAATTACGACGTTCAGATGTCCGCGTTGCAGGGCGTGCTGTTTTATCTGACGGCCTACGGGGTGATGAACGTCGCCGCATTCGGCGTGCTGATCCTGCTCCCCAGCCGATCCAATCAACCGGCGACCAGCGCGGAAACCTTCGACGATCTCGCCGGCCTGGGACGCGAGCACACGCTGCTTGGCCTGGCGATGGCCGTCAGTTGCTTCAGCCTGATCGGCCTGCCGCTGACGGTCGGGTTCATCGGGAAATTGGTGCTGATCCTGCCGGCATGGAAAGCGAACCTGACCTGGCTGGTGGTGATCCTGGTGGTCAACGCCGCGATTAGCGCGGGGTATTATCTTCGGATCGTCGGGGCGCTGTTCCTGGGTTCCGAGACGCCGGGACCGAAATTCCTCCAGCAGCCGGTAGGGCTTGGCCCTCCGCCGCGGCGGCAAACACCGATCCATCATCCCCTGCCAGTGCTGGTGGCGGTGGGAGTGTCGATGGTGGCGGTGCTATGGCTGGGGACGGTTTGGCCGGCGACCACCCGGCTGCTCAACCGCACCGCCGTGGCCGCGCAAATCGAACCGGCCTTCAGGGCGTCCGTGGCGGCGGCCGCGGAGGCTTCGCCTTCCGCAGCGGAGGCTTCGCCTTCCGCTCAGAAGTAGCATCCAACGGGCTTCGCAATATCTCCCACACATCCGACTTATCAAATCGCAGTTGATTCGGCGGGACATCGGGGTTGTTCGCATCGGATAGGCTCGTGGAGCTTGGGTCGTCGATCCAGCCTGCTTGCTCAACCCGCCAAAGCGGCGCGACCAATATCGGGTCGGAATTCTGTGTGCAGAACTCCCGGTCCCAAAGCAACAAAACCCCGGCCGGCGGATGATCGATCGCGTCGGGCGACCATGGCTCGACCCGGGCGCGATCCCATGGGCTGGCGTTCAGGTAAAAGAATATCCCCGGATGGTTCGTCATAATCCGAGGATAGCGGCTACTCAGCCGGGTATGCTCATACCATTGGACAAGTTTCTGGGCCTGGCTCCAGTTGGCGGATTGTTTGACCGGCAAAAATGGATAACAGCAGTTCACCAGCCCCGGCGTCACGACGGCCAGGGCGGCCCAGGATATCGGGCGGGGCCAAGAAAATCGCGAAAACGCCCATTCCCATCCGCGCGCGCTCAGGCATCCCCATAGCGGGGCGACGATCAGCAGATAGCGCGGCGATCCGCTGCTGGAAAGTTTCCCCAGCCAGTGCAGCAGGCTGTGGCCGATCAGGATCGCCAGCGGCAACGCGGCGATGAGAAAATCAACGCGCCTGTGATGTTCCTTCAATCCCGCCGCCGGCCTGGCCGAACGGAGGCCTTGCCACATTCCGATCCACATGGCCGGTAACGCGAAAGGTCCAACCACGACCGGAAGGGTTGCCAGGAAATAAACGATCGGCCCGCGAGGGTATTCGCTTCCCTGTTCGTACGGCCAGTGATCGATCAGCCAGCGCCACCACGGCCGGTCGGCGGGGCCGACCAGATGGTGCCCGGCGATGCTCCATGCGAAAAGTCCCGCCGGGAGAATCAGCAGCGGCAGCCATTTCCGATGCGCGACCAGCGCAACAGCGGCCAGGAAGAGGAAGGCGAATCCCTCCGGCCGGCCGAGCGGGGCGACGGCGGCGAGGATGGCCATCGCCCACCATCGCCGGCGTTGATAGCCGATGAATGCCAAACCCAAAACCAGCGCAAACGGCAATTCCGTCAATTCGGAAAAGGAGTGCAGAAAAAGCAGGGGTTGGCCGAGAGTGAAAATCAGCGCCAACACCGGGCGCGGATATCCCTGCCCCCGGGCGATTTGGGCGGCGACGAGCGCGCAACCGATGGCGGCCAGCAGGCTGGTCATCCGCACCGCGATCAATCCGCCCAGGCTCGCCGGGACGGCGAAGAGCGCGGTGCACAGCGGCCGGCCCCAGATATCGACAAAAAACATCGGCTGTTCAAACGCGTGGCGGGCGAAGACGTAATGGGTGGCCCCGTCGGATTCGATGAACCCCCGCGACCGCGCCGCCGCCGCAATCGAGCAGATGGCGAACGCCAGGATGGCGAGGAAGAAGGTGCGGGAATTTTTGGGCAAGATGGGCACGCTGGGAAATCCGAAATTCGAAATTCGAATGACGAATCAAATTCGAAATTCGAAATTCGAATTTCAGACTTCGAATTTGATTCGAGTTTCGAATTTCGAGTTTCGAGTTTCCGCGCAGCGGTTCTACTTTATGCTCACTTCCTTCCCCGCCTTGGCGGAGCGGTAGACGCCGTCGAGGATTTTCTGCACCGCCAGTCCCGCTTCCCCCGGGGCCTTCAGGGGCGAATCCTTCAGGCAGCCATCGACGAAGTTCCGTAACTTCAGGGAAAACAGGTAAGGGAAATCGGTCTTGGTGCCGACGAACGCGGGGGATTCGTTGACCATGGTGCCGGCGCGGTCGGTGAAGATGGTCGGCGGGTCCCACTGGCATCCGCCCTTGTCGCCGAACACGGTGAAATTCCAAACGTCCTCCTTGATGTGTCCCGCGAACATCGACTCGATGTGGAGGATCGCGCCGTTGTCGAAACGAATTTGCCCGATCGCCAGGTCCTCGACCGTGTAAGTTTTGTAATCCCAGTTGGGCCATTGGGAAACGACGTCGGATTTCTTGTCGCCCACGTAGGTCCAGGTGTTGCCGGCGGCGGCGACCGGGTTGGGCGATCCGATGAGGTAATGGGCCATCTCGATGACGTGGACGCCGATGTCGATCATCGGCCCGCCGCCCTGGAGTTGCTTCTGGCCGAACACGCCCCAGTTGGGAATTCCGCGGCGGCGCAGCGCCTGGCATTTGACGAACATCACTTTTCCGAACCGGCCGTCGTCGCGGGCGCGGACAAGAAAATCCGTGTTCGGATGATAGCGATATTGGAAACCCACCGTCAGCTTCCGCTTGTTCTTGTGGCTGGCGTCGACCATCTTCTGGCATTCGCCCGGATTCATCGCCATCGGCTTTTCGACGATGACGTGGCAACCCGCGTTCGCCGAGTCGATGGCCGGGGCCGCGTGCACGCCGTTGGGCGTGCAAATGTTCACCGCATCGGGCTTGATCTCCTTGAGCATCTTCTTCCAGTCGGTGTACAGGTTTTTGAAGCCGTATTTTTCCTCCATCACCTGGAGTCGCTGCGACTTGATGTCCACGCCGGCGACCAATTCCACGTCGGGGAAATTCTGGAGCACGCGGATATGTGTTTCGCTGATCCCGCCGCATCCGATGATCGCCATGCGCAGCTTTTTGCCGGTGTATTCGCTTTTGGATTCCGTCGCGAAGGATTCGGTGGAGACGCTTTTCTCGGACATCGGAGCAGGTCCTTTCTAATGGATAATGGACAATGGACAGTGGATAATGATTAATTACCCCCAAGTTTGCCAAGTTCCCGCTGCGCTTCCGCCAACTGATCCTTGGTTTGTTGCACGAGATGCGGCGGGGCCTTGGAAATATAGGCCTCGTTGGCCAGCCGGGCTTGGAGGGTTTGAATCTGGCGAGTTAATTCGTCTGTTCGCTTGGCGGTCCGCTGCAATTCGGTGTGCTGATCCTGTAAACCCTCGATAAATATATCACAACCGGCGGCCGTCACGCGCACGGCGCCGGGAACGGGCGGGAAATTGGGCGAAAGGTCCTTCAGCCGGCAGGTCGCCAAAAGCTCGACGATCCCGCGATTTGATTTGAGATTGCGGGAAGAATCGCCGGGCGCAAGGATCGAAACGTCGACGCTCTTCTTCACGTCCACCTTGTAATCGTTGCGCAGCTTGCGGATGGCGGAGATGATCTCCTGGATCGCCGGGAACAGGGACTCCGCGCCATCGTCGAGTTTTCCCTCCGCCGGCCAGGCGGCGAGAATCAACCGTTTGCTAGGGGGACACTCGATTTTTCCCGGCAGTCCGCGCTGGGGGCGGACTTCGTTCAATCGCCACCAGATCGTTTCGGTGATGAACGGAACCATCGGATGCAAAAGTCGCAACGCCCCGTCTAAAACGGCGGCCAGTACATTGGCCGTCTGGCCGGCCGTTGCGGGAGCCTTCAACGCCGGCTTGGATGCCTCGACGTACCAATCACAAAAGTCGTTCCAGAAAAAGTCGTAACATATCTTGGCGTATTGATCGAAGCGATATCCCGCCAGGGCCGCATCGGCCTCTTTGACCGTCCGGTTGAACCGCGACACGATCCACCGATCGGCCAGCGTCCATTTGCTCTGGTCCACCGGCTCCGGCGCGACGTTGGCCAGGTTGGCGATCACGAAGAAATTGCCGACGTTCCAAATCTTGTTGCAGAAATTCCGGCCGATGTCGAATTTGTCCGAAGTATTTTTCCCCTGCGCGTTCTTCTTGACCGGCAATCGCACGTCCTGCGTTTCGGTGGCCATGTGCGTCAGCGTAAATCGCAGGGCGTCCGCTCCGTGCGTTTCGATGACATCCACCGGATCGACGCCGTTCCCCTTGGATTTGCTCATCCGCTCGCCGTGGCCGTCGAGGATGGTCGTGTGAATGTAGACGTGGTGGAACGGGATTCCCAGCGAACCCCCGCAAAGCGGGGGGCTAATGGATGATAATTGCGGTCGATTTTCCCCCGTTAGCCCCCCGCTCTGCGGGGGTTTTTCTTTCCCCATGTTGTACATGCCCATCATGACCATGCGCGCCACCCAGAGCGTGATGATTTCCCGCGAAGTCACCAGCACGCTGCCCGGATACCATTTCCGCAGTTCCGGAGTATCCTCCGGCCACCCGAGCGTGCTGTGCGGCCAAAGGGCGGAGGAGAACCAGGTGTCGAGAACGTCGGGGTCTTGCCGGATCGCATATATTTTATGCGCCAACGGAAAATAGGCTTTAGTTGCTTGCGGGAATCCTGGGACTTCATTAAGCACATAACTGCGCTCCGCACCGCTTTTGATTTCTTTTAGTTCATAGCTTTCTGCCATCTGGTTAAACGCATTAAGTGCATCAGTCGCAAGTTTTGTGCGAACACTGAACGGAATAATGAGGTCACTCACGGCGTCATCCAAGTTGACGTCGCGCGAAATGAATACGTCCGATCTCCAATCAACCCCCGCCATCTCCAAAAAGTCGCGTAATAGCTCGATGGATTCGTTCGCCCTTAGCCGTTGGGCAGCTCGGTGCTCTTGCAGATTATCTGCGGCGCGGAGGGGTTCGGTCTGAATCAACATTGTCCACACCGGAATCCGATGCCCCCACCAAAGCTGGCGTGAAATCGGCCAATCGCGCTTTTCGCCGAGCCAGCTTAGGAATTGCTGGGCATGGCGTTCGGGGAAGAATTTGATGATCTGCTTCTCCACCACCTCCAGGGCCGGCTCGGCCAGCGGGGCCATTTTCACGAACCATTGATCGCTCAAATATGGCTCGACCGGCGTTTTGCTGCGATCGCTGTGGCCGACCGGCGATTCGTACGGCTCTTCCTTTGCCAGCAATCCGAGAGCCGTCAGGTCTTCGACGACTTTCTTTCGCGCGGCCTCCCGCTTCATGCCGGAATATTTCCCGCCGTTTTGGTTGATCGTGCCATCCGGATTGAGGATGTTCAGAATTTCGATCTTTCCCTGCTGGCGCTGCCAGACGGCGTAGTCGTTGGGATCGTGGGCGGGCGTGACCTTCACCACGCCGCTGCCGAATTTCGGATCGACCAGGATGTCATCGGCGATGATGGGGATTTTCCGGCCGGTCAGGGGCAAATCGACGCTCTTGCCGATGGCCCAGTTCCAGCGCGAATCCTCCGAATGCACGGCCACGGCCGTATCGCCGAGCATGGTCTCGGGGCGCGTCGTGGCCACCACCATCGACTTGTCCGTTCCCTCGATGGGGTAACGGACGTGCCACAGGCTCATCTTGACCGTTTCGTGATAGATTTCGTCATCGGAGATGGACGTTTGCAGATGCACGTCCCAGTTCACGAGCCGCTTGCCGCGGTAGATGAGGCCGTCTTTGAATAATTTGAAGAACGTTTCGCGGACGGCGCGGGCGCACTGCTCATCCAGCGTGAACCGTGAGCGGTCCCAATCGCAAGAACAGCCCATGCGTTTGAGTTGTTCCAGGATTCGGTCGCCGAATTGCTTCTTCCAGTCCCAGATTCGCTGGACGAGCGCTTCGCGGCCAAGATCGTGACGGGTTTTATTTTCCTTTTCCTTGAGCTGTTTTTCCACCACCGCCTGGGTGGCGATGCCGGCGTGGTCGATCCCGGGAATCCAGACGGTGTTGAATCCCCGCATCCGATGGGCGCGGATGAGAATGTCCTGAAGCGTGTTATTGATCGCATGGCCCAGATGCAGCGCCCCGGTGACGTTGGGCGGCGGGATGACGATGCAATACGGCTCGCCGGGCGAGGCCGGGTCGGCCGCGAAACACCGTTCCTCGAGCCAAACCCGATTAGCCTCGGCTTCGATCGACGCCGGGTCATACGTTTTGGGGATTTCTCCGGTCATAAGCAGGGGTGGATAGTAAGCATCCGTTGGTCATTTGTCATTTGTCATTGGTCATTGGTCATTTGCAGGCAAATTCGGAATCGGCCATGCCAATGACAAGTGACAAATGACCAATGACAGATTTTGCTTTTTTCTCCCGCTGTCCTACGCTATTGGTCAATGATCGTGCTGATCGACAACTACGATTCGTTCACGTACAACCTGGTGCAGAAGCTGGGGGAGGTGGACCCGAGCCGGGAAGTGCGAGTTTTCCGCAACGACAAGGTGACGCTGGAGGAAATCGAGGGGCTTTCGCCGACGCACATCGTGATTTCGCCGGGTCCGTGCACGCCGAGGGAGGGCGGGATCAGCAACGACGTCATCCGCCATTTCGGGCCGAAGTTGCCGGTGCTGGGGGTTTGTCTGGGCCATCAGTGCATCGGCTTCGTGAGCGGCGCGATCGTCGAGCGGGCCGGCCGGCTCATGCACGGAAAGACCGACCAAATCCATCACGATGGCAAGAGCATTTACGTGGGGATGCCCAACCCGTTCACGGCCACGCGATACCACAGCCTGATCATCCGCAACGGCACGCTCCCGCCGGAATATGAGGTCAGCAGTTGGACCGATCACGACGAGATCATGGGCGTGCGGCACAAGACCTGGCCGCTGGAAGGGGTGCAGTATCATCCGGAAAGTTTTTTGACGGAGCAGGGGGAGAGGCTGCTGCGGAACTTCTTGCAGAAATGACCGGGCAATTCTTTGGAAGGAGGAGTTCGTGTCGCTTTTGTCGCGCGCTGGGACCGATTGCCTGAGAAAATTGGAAGGTGCCGCCAAACAAAGATATGCTGAGGCCCAGGAATTCCAGTCGAATCGACCCCTCATAGCATTATACTTATTCGGTTACTCGATAGAAATGCGATTAAAAGCAGCGTACTATCGCCTGATTGGTCTTGCCGGCGATTCTCCGCTGAATAACCCCCGCGACACTGCGGAAGCGAGAATAAAGCAGCTTATTAAATCAGGATCCATTACCACGCCGCCCGTCTCCGCTGGTCATAACATCATGGGATGGGCATCCATATTGGAGGAAAAGCGTCGTGACCTAGGGCGAGACCTCCCATCCGACTTTTGCCGACAAATGCACCGACATGCCAGGATTACTGCGGAAAATTGGAGTATCATACTCCGGTATCGCGCAAATAAGCCGACCGCGAAAGAGTTGAAAACTGTGAGTGGCGCCGCAAAGTGGTTCAGCCAGAATGCCGGTAAACTCTGGAGGTAAGATGAATACAAAGACAAGCGCACCCATGCAACGCAATGGCCATCGCCAAGCCGTGGATTATTTAGCTAATAAATTATCGCAACCGATTGACAACCTTTCAGAGCCGTTCGTGGTTGAGAACAGCATCTCGCAAACCAACACCCTGCATTCATTGGTCATCTGGGATCGATGGTCAAAGATGAACAGCGCGGAACGGTCTAAGCTCATCCTCGACGCATACCGCCAATCGAATCGAGCCCCGGGAAAAAGCATAACTGTGGCCATGGGGTTAACCCAACGGGAAGCGCTCGAGCTTGGTTTCCTGCGGTATAGCGTCATTTCCACTCACCGCAAAGGAGACCCCGTTTCACTCAGCGAAATAAAACGCGCCTACGAAAATGCGGGCGGTATTATTGAAACCGTTGGTTCCAGCACTGTTCACCGATATCCCACGCAAGAGGCCGCTGAAACAGCCTACCGTGAGCTGACAAAGAAGGTACCTGGGCCCTATTGGGCGCTCGTGCTAGCACGCGGAACTACAGGCGCAGAATAATAGACATCGGATTGTATCCCGGCTCATGTCTGAATTGGCTCCGACACGCTCATTTCAGCCTACCGTCGAACAAACGCTCGCCATCTGGGAGAACATCGCTTCCTGGTGGGACCAGCAGATCGGGGAAGGGAACGAGTTTCAGAAACAACTGATCATGCCGGCGACGGATCGATTGCTCGATTCGCGAACGGGGGAAACGATCCTTGACGTGGCTTGCGGGAACGGGAATTACTCGCGCGTGCTTGGCCGGCGGGGCGTGCGGGTGGTGGCGTGCGATTTTGCGGAGAACTTTCTGGCGTGTGCGCGGAAGCGGACGAGGAGCGAGGATGGCGACATCGAATATCGTCGGATCGACGTGGCGGATGCGGCGGAGCTGATGTCGCTGGGGGCGGGGCGGTTCGACGCGGCGGTTTGCAGCATGGCGATGATGGACATCATCGACATCGTGCCGCTGCTGGAATCCTTGCCGAAGTTGCTGAAGGGCGCTGGGCGGTTCGTCTTTTCGTTGCCGCATCCGTGTTTCAGTTCAAACGACATGAAATTCACGGCCGATCTGGAGGTGCGGGGCGAGCGGGTGGAGCAGACGTTCGGGGTGGAGGTTCGGAGATATTTGACGCCCCAGGCGGGAAAGAGCGTGGGGATCATCAATCAGCCGGAGGCGCACTATTTTTTCCATCGTCCGCTGTCGGCGGTGCTGGGGTCGTGTTTTTCGGCGGGGTTGGTGGTGGATGGCCTGGAGGAACCGGGGTATCCGGGGCGCGGCGGCGGGAAGAACCCCTTTTCCTGGGCCAAACGTCCGGAGATTCCGGCGGCGATCGTAGTGCGGGTCAGACCGGTATCCGCCGCTTGCGCCGAATAAAGCGGCATCAATTCGGCGCGGGCGTCCGATCCGCCAGGGCTTTGCGGATTCGGATCATGAGGTCTTGGAATCCGAACTTGGCTTTGGAGACGATGTCTTCGACGCCGAGTTCACGGGCGCGGGCGATGAGTTTATCGCTGTCGCGCAGGCCGGTCAGGACGATGATGGGGATTCCTTCCCATTGGGGATGGCGGCGAATCATGCGGAGCAGTTGGATGCCGTCCATTTCGGGCATCATCAGATCGAGAAGGACCAGGTCGGGTTTTCGGGAATAGAGGGAGGCGTAGGCCTCCTTGCCGCTGGAGGCGCCGATGGTTTGGAAGCCTTCTAATTCGAGGAGGCGGGCAACGGTTTCGCGCTCCAACGCGGTGTCATCAACGACGAGGATAAGGGACATGGGCAATACCTTCCATGGCTTATGCGACCAATTTGCATTGTGTCCGCGGCCGCGTCAAGAGCTTGCCACATTGTGAAGGAATTGTACAATCCCCCGGCTTTGACAAGGGAAGGTGCATGGCAGCCACCGGAAAAGTCACGCAGGTGATCGGCTCGACTTTCGACGTCGAGTTTGCCGAACACCAGCTTCCGCAGATTTACAACGCGTTGAACATCGACCTGTCGGCATACGGGACGACGACCCGCCTGGTGGGCGAGGTTCAGCAGCATCTGGGCGGCGGGCGGGTGCGCGCGGTGGCGCTGGGGAGCACGGACGGGCTTCGACGCGGGACGGATTGCGTGGACACCGGCTCGTCGCTGACGGTTCCCGTGGGCAAGGAAACCCTGGGACGGGTGTTCAATCTGCTGGGAGAGCCGATCGACAATCGCGGGCCGGTGAACATCAAAGAGCGCCGGCCGATCCATCGCGATCCGCCGCCGTTTGTCGACCTGACCCCCAAGGCCGAGGTGTTCGAGACGGGGATCAAAGTGATCGATCTGCTGACGCCATTTTTGCGCGGCGGCAAATCGGGCCTGTTCGGCGGGGCCGGGCTGGGCAAGACGGTGGTGATCCAGGAATTGATCGCGCGAATCGCGCAGCAGCATGGGGGATATTCGGTCTTCGCCGGCGTGGGGGAACGCACGCGCGAGGGGACCGATCTGTGGCTGGAAATGCAGGAGGCCCAGATCGGCACGACGGGCAAGCACGTGATCGATCAGACGGTGATGGTGTTCGGGCAGATGAACGAACCGCCGGGGGCGAGGTTGCGGGTGGCGCTGAGCGCGCTGACCATGGCGGAATATTTCCGCGATGAAACGGGCGCGGACACGCTGCTGTTCATCGATAACATCTTCCGCTTCACGCAGGCGGGATCGGAAGTGTCGGCCCTGCTGGGGCGCATGCCCAGCGCCGTGGGATATCAGCCGACGCTGGCGACGGAAATGGGCGAATTGCAGGAGCGGATCACCAGCACCAAACACGGTGCGATCACGTCGGTGCAGGCGGTGTACGTGCCGGCGGACGACCCGACCGACCCGGCGCCGGCCAACGCCTTCGCGCACCTCGACGCGTTCATCTACCTGGAGCGTTCCATCGCCTCGAAGGGAATATATCCGGCGGTGGACCCGCTGGCATCGGCCAGCCGGGCGCTGGACCCGCAGATCGTCGGCGAGGACCACTATCGCATCGCCCGCAAGGTGCAGAACATGCTCCAGCGCTACCGCGACTTGCAGGACATCATCGCCATATTGGGCGTGGACGAGCTGAGCGAAGAGGACAAGCTGATCGTCAGCCGGGCGCGCAAGATCGAGCGATTCTTCAGCCAGCCGTTCTTCGTGGCCGAACAGTTCACAGGGAAGAAGGGCATTTACACGAAGATCGCCGACAATCTCAAGAGCTTCGACGACATCTGCAACGGCAAGGCGGACGATCTTCCGGAGCAGGCGTTTTTGTACGTTGGAAATCTGGACGACGTGCGGGCGCGGGCGAAAGAGATGGCGAAGTAGGGGAATTGTCATTGGTCATTCGTCATTTGTCATTCGTATCGCTGATTCCGCATTGTCTTGCTAATGACAAATGACTAATGACAAATGACCACGATCAATCCCTCTGAAAATAATCGCGTACAAGATCGGCGTCGGCGTCTGGGATGCGGCCGGTGGTGATGGAGTTCTCGGCCGCGGCGGCGTCGGTGGGCCAGCCGGGCGTCGTCCAGGGGGCGGGATGTGCCACGGCAGACGCGGACGATGCGATGGTTGAATTCGTATCGCCCGGGGCGCGGGGGTCGGATTGGCCGGTGCCGGCGGCAACGCGGCCGGCGTGGGAAATATCGCCGTTGACGTTGTGGGTTTGCGGCCATTCGGGGGGAAGCATCGGGGCGGGGATGACGGCGATGCCGCCGCCGGGGGTTGAACCTAATCCATTTGCAGAATGCGATTGCACGTTTTGCCGGGGGACTGAACCGCCGGTGGAGTCATCAGAGCGGTTCCGCGGGAAGGCGCGATTGGAATCATCGTCTGTGCCACCGGGGCCTGGGGGGCGAGCGGCGGTTCGTGCGGGTTCTTCATTAATGTTTGTCGGGGCCGCGTCGGGGGGCTGGGACGAATTGGCCGGAACGTAGGCCAGGGCCGAGGAAGAGGCGGCGGTGACATCGGCGGGCCGGGCGGTCAATGCGGCGGAAGTAAGAAGCAGTGCGCCGAGGATTCCGATGCCGGCCCAGGCGCGCAGGCCCAGGCGAGAGACGATGACGGCCGAGGGTTTTAGTTTTAGCGATCGGCATTGGTTCTCGGCGAAGGCGGCGACGGAATCTCGCCATGCGGATTCGGCGGGGCTGGCGGCGAGTTGGAGAATGGTGCCGAGCAGTTCGTGCAGATCGAGTTGCCGGTCGGCTTCGACGGCGGCCTGGAGAACCGTGGGACGGCGGGAGATTCCGCGGATCAGTCCGCAGAGGAGTCCGAGCAGAAAGAGCGCCGAGGCCATCGGCAACGCGGATTGGCCGCGCCACCACGCAATGGGTAGAAGCGCCACGCCTGCCGCCGAGGCGATGGCGGTTGCAACGGCGATGGATTCGGCGATGCGAATGAGCAGGATTCGCCGCCGGACGGCGGAGATGAACTTGCCGGTCAAGGGAGCGAAGGGTTTCACGACTGGCTCAGGTGCTTTTTGAGTTCCCAAACCGTTTCCTGAACGCAATGCAAATGCGGGTTGATGGCCAGGGCCTTTTCGTAACATTCGATGGCGGGCGAGATTTGTTCGAGATGGGCATGACAATGTCCCATTCCCGCCCACGCGCCGAAATGGCAGGGCATGCGGCGGATGGCCCGGCGGCAATCGGCGATGCTGAGTTGGTAATCCTCCGACAGGTAATAGGCGATGGCGCGTTGGTTATACGCCTCGGCGAAATCGGGGTCGGTATGGATGGCCTGGCTGAAAAGTTCGATGGCGCGGGTGAAATTCCGGGTGTTGAGGGCTTCGGCGCCGCGGCAGACAAGCTGGTTGGCCTCGGGCGCTTTTCCGCTTCGGAACCAGATCGCCCAAAGCGCGTGTTCGGCCAGTTCGTTAATAACGGGATCGGGGTCCTTGAGGTGGTAAGAGAGTTCCTGGGTGCAACAACATGGGCCAACCAGCGCCAGGGCAAGAAGGGCAACCTTCTTGGCATCGTTATGCGGAGAACGGAGCAGATCGCGGATTTGCTCGGGCGCCCAATTCGTCTTGAGCAACAGGAGCAGGCCCGACAGGTCCTTGCGGACGAGCAGGGGCTCAACCAACTGAACGAAGTGGGAAGGATCAATCGCGGTCAATTTGCCCGTCCCATCATGGAACATGCTATGCCGCCAGGTTAAGTCGTTTCCAGTACAAAGTTAATCTCATGGCGCGCCTGGGCGATGCACTTCCGAGCCTCCTCCGGAGTCTTTTTGCTCCTGCTGTGCCTGCATGGCCTGCTGGCTATAGGGGTCGGAATAGAGCGCCTGGCGCTGGGAAAGGGGCATATCCAGGCGCTTGGGCTCATAACCTGTTTCGAGCTTGGAGGAACCGCAACCAGACGCCAAAACCGACAGAAATATGACCGTCAAACGCCGCATAATTGTGGTTTTAACAGACGATAGACGCAACCGCGGGTGATGTAAAGCGGACGGCTTGGGGCTTGGCGCCGTGGTAACAAAACCCCCGATTTCGATATCACGGCGCGGGGTTTCGTTACCGTTACCGGCGGGGGTTAGTTGAAAATCCCGCAGACCGGCCAGTTTGTCACCGTTTGAAGAGGAAATGAAACCACGGATTTCGCGGATACCACGGATAAGAAAATGGCGTGAGTTTTTGTTCCCATCCGCGTCAATCCGTGCAATCCGTGGTGAATCTGAATTTCCTGGGGTAGTGGACATAACAAAACTACGGTTGAAGAACTGGCCCGGATATGCCGTCTACAAAACCCTCGTTTTCGACAGCGCCGCGCGGGGTTTTGTCTACGTCTACGGGGGGACCCACTTGGAAAAGCATCGGTCGGCTACGCTGCGCGAGAAAATGGAACAGTGGATAGTGGAAAGTGGAGCGGACAAAGTGGGCTCCTCTATATTCTTAGCCGGGAGGTGAAGGTTTTGGACGTGTTTTTGGAAATCGGCGGATTTTTTGGAAATATTTTTTTAAGGGGAGAAGTCAAACGGGGCAATTGGCCGGGGCCGCGATTGCCGAGATGGCGGGAGACCGCGAACTTGCCGAGGATCGAGGTGGAGGAGAAAATGGCGAACGAGGCGATAGATCGCGGTGGTTGGGAGAGGAACAAGCCGAGAATGGCGGAGAAATATGGATCAGGGCGCGCGCCACTTTTCAGTCGCCACTTTTAATTTGCCCCCATTGAATGAACGGCACAGAAATCCGTCCGGAAAGAAGCTGTAATGAAGATCGACGTAGCTGGACGCGTTCGCAATGTGGTTTTGCCCAAGAGCAGGCCCCTCCTTCCACTCTACGAGGCGATCATCAACTCGATTCAGGCCGTCGAGGATGCCAAAGAAAGTCATGGCGAAATAACGATTAGGCTCCAGCGCGATACGTCACCCGAGATGTTTGAAACGGAAAAGCCGGTGCGGGACGTCACATCGTTCGAAGTCGTAGACAACGGAATCGGATTCGACGACGAAAACTTCGAGGCTTTCCAGACTTCGGATACGACCTACAAGGCGGATCGTGGCGGCAAAGGCATCGGACGATTCTTATGGCTCGTCGCATTTGACTCCGTTGAGATCGCCAGCACCTTCAAAGAAGCACAGTCATGGAAAACGCGGACGTTTAAATTCGTCGCGGAGGGCAAGGGGGTTGCGAGCGAAAAGGTTACGGATGCCACCGTGGAGAAGCGGTCTACCAGTGTGCGGCTACTTGGCTACAAGAAGAATTTTCGGGAAACTGGGCCGAAGAAACTCGACACCATTGCCACACACATCGTTGGGCACTGCCTCGAATACCTTATTCGGCCGAACCCGCCTGAAATTGAATTGGTCGATGAAACCAACTCAGAACGCATCGACTTGAACGATGTCTATGACAAGGAAATGGAGGCCAATGCCACGCGGGTCAAGTTCAAAGTCCAAGGCGTGCAGTTTGAGATTCTTCATGTGCGATTGTACTCAGCGCACGTTGAGGAACACCTGCTTCATTATTGCGCAAACAACCGGGTTGTGAAGACTGAAAAACTGGCGGGTAAGGTTCCAGACTTAGCGAAACGACTGACGGACGAAGCAGGGCGGTCGTTTGTCTACGCGTCAAATGTCGATTCGATCTTGCTGGATCAGACAGTGAATGAGGAACGAACGGATTTCAATGTCTCGGCGGATGACAACGGGATGTATGCCGAGAACCTGACCTGGGCACAGATTCGAGACGGCGTTGCAGCGCAGGCGGGTAGGTATCTCGCGCAATACACCAAGCCTGTCCGCGAGGCCAAGGATAAGCGCATCGGAGATTTTGTCGCGACCCAGGCTCCCATGTACAGACCCATCCTGAAGTACGTCGAACAGGCAGTGGGCATGATCGACCCCGAAATTGACGACGACAAGCTCGACCTGGAACTCTACCGCGCCTCTCGCGATTTTCAGGTCAAATTGCGCGAACAGGGCCAGGAACTGCTCCAAGCACAATCGGCCAGCGATTCAGAATTCGACCGATACGCGGCTCAATTCGATGAGTATCTGACAAAAGTCAGCGACGCGAACAAAGCGGATCTTGCAAGGTATGTGCTCCACCGGCGGCTCGTTCTCGACTTTCTCTACAAGCTGCTCGGCCTTCAGGATGATGGCAAATATCCATTGGAAAACCGTGTGCACCAGCTTATTTTCCCTATGGGTCAGACCTCCAATGAGGTGTTCGCGGACAACCACAACCTTTGGCTCGTGGATGAGCGCTTGGTCTATCACAAGTTCCTCGCTTCGGATCAGCCATTCCGAAAACAGGTTCCACTGGTCAATAAATCCGGCAAGGAACCTGACATCATCGTCTTCGATTCGGCGTGCGCATTTGTCTCTCAGCCGGATGGACCCTTTCAGACGGTCACGATTCTCGAATTGAAACGGCCGCGACGGACAGCTTACGATGACAAGGAAAACCCGATTCGACAAATCCGAGAGTACATCCAGATAATCCGGTCAGGGAAGGCGAGAACACCGAGCGGGCACGAGGTACCAGTATCTCTCGCAGTCCATTTTTACTGCTATATCATTGCTGACAAGGCAGAGCAGTTGGACGACATTGCCAAAGAAGCTCAGCTTGATCCGACCCCCGATGGACAGGGCTATTTCGGCTACCTAAAACACGAGAATGCCTATATCGAGGTTTTTTCCTACCAACAAATGCTGTCAAACGCGAAGCAGCGGAACGCCGTTTTCTTCGACAAGTTAGGCGTTCCATCCAACATTCCAATCACGCCAATGATTGATGAAACCAACTCGGAAGGTCATGGTCCCCCGGAGACGGGTCAATGACATCGCAGCAGATGCGCACGGAACTGGTCGAAGCACTACGCGGGGTGCTCGGCCGGGGCCATCGGTGGTATATTGTGCTTTGGCGGCCGGGAGGATTGGCGGAGTCACCTGTGGAAAAATATACCTCGCCGAACAAGATGCGGTTTGCCGCACATCAGCCCAAGGCGGTGGAGTTGGCGGACCTGAGAGAATGGAACCGGGAGGTGAGCGCTTTAGGCCGGATTATTCACCACGGATTTCACGGATATCACGGATGGGGAGCGATCAGCAAGCGTTACGAGCTGTTTTATGGATCGAAACGCAGCGCACCGGGGGCAAATTGCAATATCAACCATCCCCTGGTTTATCCGTGCCATCCGTGTAATCCGCGGTGCTCTTGTATGATCCGGGTTAGCCCATGTAATTCCTCGGTTAGGCTGTCTGGCAAAGCGATCACGTCGCGGGTCCACGTCCTGGGTCCACACGGTCTGATTTTGCCGGAAGATAGACTCAATCCCAGAGGGATGTGAAGCGGGCGGGGCGTGGCCAAAGATTTTTGGAAGCTCGGAAGAACCCCCACCCCAGCCCTCCCCCTGAGTACAGGGAGAGGGGGAAAAGGGTGGGTTCCGCAAGAAATTATGGCCGGACCCAGCAGGGCCATCGCATATGGCCCTGGCGCGGGCAGTTGGGTTGAATGCAACGCTCAACACTCAACACTCAACGCTCAACGTCGAAGTGAAAAGACGGCGAATTCCAGGTTTTTCTGGCATTCCCTTGAAAGTTGAGTGTTGAGCGTTGCATTTGACGACCCGGTGATACCGAACTCCCGCCAAATGCGATGGCCCTGCCGGACCCAGCGGGCAAGACCGGTTGTGATCGGCGAATGGCGGCTGATGCGTTATCATGCAAGGTAAGAGGTGCGGTGCAACAATCGTGCGTATATGAAGCCCATTCTTCCCTCCATGCTGGCCGCGTTGATTTTGCTTCCGTTTTGCGGCAAGAGTTTTTGTTTTGGCCAGGCGGAATGTGTCCCGTGGGGGGGATTGCGCGGGATTCGCATTGAGGGGGAATTGATGGCTTTCACGACCGGCATCCGTGCCGTCAGAGCTGGATCGACGGCCATCGTTCAAACGCGGGGTGAAAGATTGGGCAATGCGCAGTATGCGCGGGAAGGGGATAGACAGATTTGCAGCGGAGGGCTTCGGGCCACGGATTTCAGGCCGGGCGGGGGAGGCGGCTTTCGTGGTCCGCCCAGCCCGCTGACGTGTAGGGTGAGTTTTGAAGATGCGGGGCAGGGAATTGTGAAGGTGGACGTGCAGGCCGGCACGACCGCGGACGTGGCGATGGAGGGGATTTATTTTTTCATTCATCTCCCCAGCGCGGATTATTCGAGCGGGTCGGCTCAGTTGGTCGGTGTGTCGTCATCCTCCGAATCGGCATCGCTGGCGGCGACGCAGCCGTCGGGGATAAATCGGTATCTCAGCGGGTTGGCCAGGGGGCTGAGAGTGACTTCGCCGCATCGGCAACTTGAGGTGAGCTTTGATTCGCCGATGCCAATCGTCGTGCGGGACGATCGGAACCAGCCGAAGTCGGATTACGACATTTATTTTCCGCTCAGCTCGGGAAGTTTGAAGGCGGGGCAGGCGATTCATGTGGGGTTTACGATCAAAGCCTCGGGCGACGTGGACAAGACGGCGGTGAACGTCAAGGTCGATCCTTCTCAAACCGGCGGCGTGTTTGACGGGATCGGAGGCAACTTCCGGCTGCAGACTCCGGGCGATCCGGCGCAGATCGAATATAATCTGGATCATTTGCGGGTTGCGTGGGGGCGCGTGGCGATGCCTTTCAATCTGTGGCAGCCGAAGGAAAACGACGATCCGATCAAAATTGCCGACGCGGGGAAGCTGAATGAAGAGGTGGGGGCGGCGATGGAAATGGCGCGGACATTGTCGCGGCGGAATATTCCAATGATCATCAGCGATTGGCAGGCGCCGGATTGGGCGCTGCTGGATCGATCCGGCGGGCGGGCGTTTGGCGGCCGCAAGATCAATCCGAAGAAATGGGATGAAGTTTGCAAGTCGATCGGGTCGTACCTGGAATATTTGAAGGGACATTACGGCGCGGAGCCGAAACTGTTTTCGTTCAACGAGTCGAATATCGGGATCCAAGTTCTGCAGAATCCACAGGAACATGCCGAGGCGATCAAACGGTTGGGCGCGTATTTCGCGTCGCGAGGGCTGGCGACAAAGATGCTGCTGGGTGACACGGGCGATCCGCCGCCGGTGGATTTCATCAATGCGGCGATGAACGATCCCGAGGCGGTGAAATACATCGGGGCGGTGTCGTTTCATTCGTGGCATGGGGGAACGGAGGGGCAGTACGGCAAGTGGCGTGCGGCGGCCGTGAAGCTGAACGTGCCCCTGCTGGTGGGCGAGGGCGGGACGGATTCAAACTCCTATGCCTTTCCGGCGATATTTCTGGAGCCCTGGTATGGGCTGGACGAGATCAGCCAATATGTGACAATTTGCAGGATTGCACAGCCGGTTTCGATTTTGCAGTGGCAGTTGACGGAGAATTATTCGCTGCTGAGCGGCGGCGTGGATGGCGCGCCGCTGGAGCCAACGCAGCGATTTTGGAATTTGAAGCAACTGGACATGACGCCGACGGGATCGGCGGCCGTGGGGGTTAGCTGCGATAAGCCGGAGGTGGCTGTTTGCGCTTATGCGGATGGGGAGCGTCAGACGTATACATTGCACCTGGTGAACAATGGCGCGACGAGGGTGGCGAATATCACCGGGTTGCCGGCGAACGTGAGGCGGCTGCGGGCGTACGTGACGGATGCTTCGCGTGCGATGAAGGAGATGAGGCCGATTGAGGTTTCGGATGGAATGGCTCGGGTTACGCTGGACTGCCAAAGCTTTACGACGTTGATGGGTGGTTCGTAGCATGAAGATACGGTTGATATATCCGCGATGGCCCAAGCTTCGGAACCAGCCGGAGTTCCACCTTCCGCCGCACGGCCCGGTGGTGTTTGCGGCAACGCTGCCGCAATACGTTCAGATCGAGTTCTTTGATGAAAACGTGCAGGAAATCGATTATTCGGATGGGTGCGATCTGGTTTGCATCTCGTGCATGCTGACGTGCCAGATGCCGCGTGGGTATGCGATCGCGGACCGGTTCCGGGCGATGGGCAAGAAGGTAATTTTTGGGGGCATCGGGACGTCGCTGCACGTCCAGGAGACGCAACTTCACGCGGACAGCGTTTTTCTCGGTGAGACCGAGGGGCGCATGGAAGCGGTGTTGGGGGACTTTGAACGGGGAGAGCTCAAGGGGGTTTACGATTTTCAAAATGAGTATCCGGACCTGAGGCTGATGAGGCCGGCGCGGCGGGACATCCTGGCGCGCGAGCGGTACAACTACCGCGGGGTGCAGATGGTCGACCTGGTGCACGCGTCGCGCGGATGCCGGTTCAAATGCTTCCCGTGCTGCGCTCCGTTTCTGGGCGGGCGCAGCCTTCGGCCGCGGCCGCTGGATCAGGTGGTCGAAGAGGTGGCGGGGATCGACAACAACCGGCTGTTTTTCGTGGACAATTCATTTGCCCAGAACGACCAGTGGCAGAAGGACCTGTTCACGGCGCTGGCGCCGTTGAAGAAGAAGTGGATTTCGCATCCGATCAAGGACAACCCCGAGATCCTGGATCTCGCCGCCGCCGCGGGATGCTGGTACGTCTACCAGGCCGTCATCAACACCTCGGACGTGATCGCGCAGCGGATCAAGAGGCTGAAGGAGCGCGGCATCGGGGTGGAAGGCACGATCCTTCTGGGGACGGACGAACATGACGAGGACGGGATCCGGCGGCTGGTGGATTTCCTTCTGGATCTGGAACTGGACCTGGCCGAGTTCACGGTCATGACCCCGTTTCCGGAGACGCCCATCCGGGCCAAATTGGTGGAGCAGGGGCGAATCCTGCACAACGACTGGAGCCGCTACACCTGCGATGAGACGGTGTTCAGGCCGGCGAAGATGAGCGTCGAGAAGCTCGACGAAATGTACCAGTATGCGTGGGATACGTTCTACGCGGATTACAACGTCGAAATGCGCATGGCCGATTTGTACGTGAAGGTGATCGAGAAGGAAAAGGCGGACGGCACCTACAAGCGCACAACTCTGGGCCGGCGCACGTGGAGGCGGGCTGCGGAGCAGACAACCTGAACCGGCTGAACGAGAATCGCTATTTGGTGGCGTGGGCCAGCACGAAGGGGGCAAGCGTATTGATGGAGCGGAAGATTTCGCGATTCTGCATGGCCTTGACGTCCAGCCCGTACTGCCGGCGAAGGAGAACGACGACCTCAACGCCGTCGAGGGAATCCAATCCCACGCCGCCGTCGCCGAAGAGGTTCCTGTCATCGTTGATCGCTTCAGGCCCGACTTCTTCCAGGGAGAAATTTTCCACGAAGAGTTTTTTGAGTTCTCGCTTGATCTGTTCGAGCGATCGAATGTTCACGGGTTCCAAGGCGGCGCGTTCCTTTCGATGGATGATAGCGGTGAGTTTAAGAAGGGGTCGGCGATCCCGCAAGGTGCAATCAGTCAGAGTCCTCAAGCACTGAGATCGGCGATTCAGCTCTTTTGTAGCGCCCGAATGGCCTCAACAACATTGGGCAGATAGGTGTAAGCTGGGCCGCCCTGCATCATTACTGCAACGCCCGCGGCTTCGAGGATTTGTTCCTTGGTCGCGCCGGCCTTCAGGGCCTTTTCGACGTGGGCATCGATGCAACGGTCACAGCGAAGGGCCAAGCCGATGGCCAGGGCAATCAGTTCCTTTTCGCGGACGGTGAGGGCGCCTTCCTTCATCAGCGCCTGAAAGAATGCGGCGAACGCTTTGGGTATTTCGGGCGCTTCGGCCTTGGCCTGCGACATTCTGACCGGCCAGTCCCGGAAAAATTTGGTTGCTTCTTCTGACATAATCACGTCCCTTTCTTGGAGCAAATTGACGGGGCTCACGCGCCGACCCTGCGCAACAGGCGGGCCTGCGATTCGGCGGCGCGATGAAGTTTCCGGCAAACGAGGTCGCACAGTTCGAAGACGATCGCATCGCCGACCGAGTACCTTATCTGGTTGCCGTTCCGCTGGCGTTTAACCAATCCGGCGTCGTACATCATTGCCAGATGCTTGGAAACGTTCGCCTGTTTCAGGCCGGTGCGCCGGCAGAGTTCGTACACGTAACCCGCCTGCTGCTTGAGGGTGTGCAGGATGGCGAGGCGGGTCGGATCGGCGAGCACCGAGAACAGCCGGGCCACCGACTCGAATTCATCCGGCAACGATTCATTCGTCTTTTTAGCCATGCGCCTGCCTATTGACTAAATTGGCATCTTGGAATATTGTAATATACTGTTTGAGTGAAGTCAACCCTTTTTTCGGGCTCATTTCACAAGGCGGCACGATGAAGCTGAAATTGCCAAGGTTAGCGGGTGTCTTGGGGAAGATGACGGTCGCGGCGACGTTTGTTGCCATGGTGGCGCTGCTGATGCTCTGGCTGGCGGGCCGATTCAGCGCCAAAATCGCCGCGTCCGTTTCGACGGAGAACGAGTCACGAGCGATTCCCCAGGGCGCGGCGGTTGTCGAAGCTCGTATCGTGCAAATTCCGGTGACCGAATCGGCGGTCGGAACGATTCAGGCGCTTCACGAGACGACGATTGCATCCCGCATTCTCGCGCGCGTGGTTGAAATCAATCTCCATGCCGGCCAACCCGTCACGCGAGGAGAGATGCTTTTGCGGCTGGACGACACGGACCTGCGGGCGCGGTTGCAGCAAGCCAGGGCAGCCGCCGATTCAGCCAGGGCCGAACACGATCAGGCGGTTATCGATGAAAAGCGCTTTGCGTCGCTCATTCAATCGAATTCGGTATCGCAAAACGAATATGACAAGGCGGCGACCACGCTGAAGACCACGGAAGCGGATCTGACGCGGGCGAACGAAGCGATTGCCGAGGCGCAGGCGGTTTTGGCCTACGCGACCATCTCCTCGCCGATGGATGGGATTGTCGTGGACAAGAAAGTGGATGTCGGGGACACGGCGTCGCCGGGGCAGCCGCTGGTCACGATTTACGATCCGATGCGCATGGAACTGGTGGCAAGCGTAAGAGAATCGCTGGCGCGTCGCCTTCAGGTGGGGCAGGCAATCGACGTTCGTCTGGACGTTTTGGACAAGATTTACACGGGACGGGTTAGCGAGATGGTGCCGGACGCTCAGTCCGCCAGCCGCACGTTCCAGGTGAAAGTGACCGGTTCCTTTCCGTCAAGTCTTTATACCGGGACGTTCGGCCGGATCTTCATCCCTCTGGAGCAGGAGGACGTGCTGGTGATTCCCCGGACGGCAGTGCGGCACGTCGGGCAACTGGAGTTGGTTGACGTGGCGGAAAGGGGCGAATGCCGGCGTCGCGGCGTGCGGACGGGGCAAACCATCGGCGGGGATTGCCAGGTCCTGTCAGGTCTGCGGGCCGGGGAGAGGGTCATCCTGCCGGCCGGCGCGGCCACCGAATCCGCCACCCCCCCGCTGGAGGGAGCCCGGCCATGAGTTCAAACGACCCGGCGCATCCGTTGGAACAGCCCGCGGCGGAACATCATTTTACGAATAAAGTCGTCGCCTCGTTTTTGGAGTCGAACCTTTCGCTGGTGCTGATCCTGCTGGCCACTCTGGTCGGCGGAGCGGCATTGTGGCTCACGCCTCGGGAGGAAGACCCGCAAATCGTCGTGCCGCTGGCGGACGTGTACGTGAACTTTCCCGGACATTCCGCGACCGAGGTCGAGCGATTGGTCACTACGCCGCTGGAGAAGATTCTCTATCAGATCGACGGCGTCGAATACGTGTACTCGATGAGTTATCCGGATCGGGCGATCATCACGGTCCGCTACTACGTCGGGGAAGACCGCGAGCGCAGCCTGGTCAAGCTGCAGAAGAAAATAGAGGAGAACAAGGACATTGTTCCGCCCGGGGTAAGCGGGTGGGTGGTCAAACCGGTGGAGATCGACGACGTGCCGATGGTCACGCTCACGCTGAGCAGCTGCACCGCCGACGAGATGACGCTGCGGCGTGTCGGGGAGGAGTTGAGCGAGCGGCTTGCGGCGGTGAAAGACGTATCCCGGGCATACGTGGTGGGCGGCCGGTCGCGCGTGGTGCAGGTTTATCTCGACGCCAGCCGGATGGAGGCGTACCACGTTTCGCCGCTGGAGTTGCAGCGTGCCATCCAGGCATCGGACGTTCGGCAGGTCGCGGGCGATTTTCGCGCCGGCGACCGCGTGGTGTCGGTTGAAGCCGGCGCGCCGTTTGCCGATGCGGCGCAGTTGCAATCCCTGGTGGTCAGCACGTTCGAGGGACGACCCGTGTTCCTCAAGGACGTGGCCGGCGTCGTGGACGGCCCCGCCGAGATCAGCAACTACGTTCGCCACGGGTGGGGACCGGCTCGCGGGTTCACGCATTCCGAGGGCTTCACGGGCACTGTTGTCGGCGAATCAACGGCGGCAATGCCGGCAATCGCGGGCGCTTCGGACCCGGCCGTCACCATTGCGATCGCCAAGAAGAAGGGGTCCAACGCCGTCTGGGTGGCACGAGACGTATTGGCTCAAGCGCAAGAGCTGAAGAAAACTGTCGTGCCGGACGACGTTCAGATGGTCATTACCCGGAATTACGGCTTGACTGCCGACGAGAAGGTCAACGATCTGGTGGAAGGGCTGGCCGTCGCGATTTTTATTGTGATCGGGCTGCTGACGTTGGGGCTGGGCTGGCGCGAGTCGCTGATCGTGGCCGTCGCGGTGCCGGTGGTTTTCGGACTGACGCTGGCCGTGAACCTGCTGCTGGGATACACGATCAACCGGGTGACGTTGTTCGCGCTGATATTGGCGCTGGGTCTGCTGGTGGACGATCCGATCGTGGACGTGGAAAACATCTCCCGGCATTTCCTGCTGCGAAAACGGGCGACGCGACGGATCGTGATGGAAGCGGTGGCGGAGATTCGGCCGCCGCTCATCGTCGCAACGCTTGCCGTCATCGTGTCATTCCTCCCGATGTTTTTCATCACCGGGATGATGGGACCGTACATGCGGCCGATGGCGCTGAACGTGCCGGTGGCCATGCTGATGAGCATGATCGTGGCGTTCACCATCACGCCATGGCTGGCGTACCACGCGCTGAAGCGCAAGTATTCCGCCGGCGGAGGTGTCGCCGGACACGCTGATGACCCGCGCGATTTGGGAGCGGTCAAGCGATCGCGCCTTTACGGACTTTTCCATCCGCTGATGGCCCCGCTGCTGCGATCGCGGAAGCTGGCGGTGACGTTTCTGCTGGCCATCGGCGGCCTGACCATTGCCGCCACGATGCTGGCCGCCACCCGCAGCGTGCCGCTGAAGATGCTGCCGTTTGACAATAAGAACGAGTTGACGCTTGTGATGGACTTGGATCGGGGCACGACACTGGAGCGGTCGGATACCGCGGTGCGGGATTTCGAAAGGTATCTGCAAACCGTGCCGGAGGTTTCCGATTTCACGAGCTACGTCGGCGTGGCGGCGCCGATGGATTTCAACGGGTTGGTTCGCCACTATTACCTGCGGCAAGGGGATAACGTCGCGCAGATTCAACTGAACCTGGCGGGCAAGAAGAACCGCAGGATGCAGAGCCACGCGATCGGGCTGCGAATCCGGGACGATCTGATGACCATCGCCGCCCGGCACGGGGTGAAGCTGAAGATAGTCGAGACGCCGCCGGGTCCGCCGGTCATTGCGTCGGTTGTCGCCGAGATTTACGGCCAGCCGGATAGTCAATACCAGGAACTACTGGCCGGCGCCGAGATCGTTCGCCATCGCCTAGCCGCCGAGCCGGGCGTCGTCGATTTGGACGACGTGGTTGAGACCGCGCAGCGGAAGCTGGTATTCGTAACGGATAAGGAAAAAGCGGCGCTGAACGGCGTGAGCACGCTGGACGTGGCCCAGACGTTGCAGGCGGCGCTTCAAGGCGCGAATGCGGGAACGATCCGCGCGCCGGATGAACGAAACCCGCTGATGATCGAACTGCGATTGCCGATCGACCAGCGGTCCAGCGCGGCCGATCTGGGCCGGCTGAACGTGAAGGGGGCGGATGGCACACTGGTGCCGCTTGCGGAAATTGGCACTTGGCGACAATCCACGGTCGACCAGACGATTTATCACAAGAATCTCCACCGGGTTGCGTACGTGTTCGCCGAAACGGCGGGCCGGCCGCCGGCGGACGTCGTGGTTGACGTCCAGGCTGATCGCGCAAGGGCTGGCGCCGTCGTGCCCGCGGTGAGCTTCGCATCGGGCGGCGGCTGGGTGCAGGATGCAAACCCCCGCGGCGCGGATACCCGCACATTTTTCACCAACGGCAGCGGCATTGGATGGCAATTGCCGACCGGCCTGAGCGTCGATTTCGCGGGCGAAGGCGAATGGAAGATCACGCTCGACGTTTTCCGAGACCTGGGCCTGGCCTTCGCCGCGGCCCTGGTCTGCATCTACGTTCTGCTGCTGGCGCAAACCAAGTCGTTTGTCATCCCCGCCGTGGTGATGCTGGCCATCCCGTTGACGATCCTCGGCGTCATGCCCGGATTCTGGATTTTGAACGCAATCTCCGGCGGACGAATCGGTCCCTATTCCGATTCCATCTTCTTCACCGCCACCGGGATGATCGGGATGATCGCGCTGGCGGGGATCGTGACGCGCAATTCAATTATTCTCATCGATTTCATCCACCTGTCGCTGAACCGGGGGCGCTCGCTGTTTGACGCCATCGTGGAAAGCTGCGTGGTTCGCCTCCGGCCGATCCTGCTGACCGCGGCGGCGGCAATGCTGTCGGCCATTCCGATCATCGTCGATCCGATTTTCTCCGGGCTGGCGTGGGCGCTCATCTTCGGGCTGTTTGCTTCAACCCTGTTCACGCTTTTCGTGATCCCGATCACTTATTGGCTGGTGTATGCCAACAAACCGGGTCATGGCGCTTCAGGAGGCGAAGCGGAGTTCGAAGAACTCCATACGGTTGCCGCTCACTGATTTGGAAACAATCGAGAGAATGACCATGGGCATCGGAATTGGCGCCGTTGCGCTGGCTCTGGTCATGCTCGTGCTCAGCTTCACCGTTCATCCGGGTTTTCTCTGGGCGGCTGGAGCGGTCTGGCTGACGCTTCTAATTATCAACGGCGGCTGCCCGCTGGGTTCCTGCGCGATTGACCCGCGCGGCGGCTCTGCCGCGGAACCGCCAAACCGGGAGGCGCGCTGAGCGTTGCTGGATCGAATTCTCTGATGTCCGACATGAGCATTGGCTGACGAACGTCGTCTGCAAAGTTTGCATGGCGTTGCAGGAGCGGAAAATCAGGTAACGCATAATTAATAATCGCCCGGAATCGGGCAATGATTTGGCTAGAAATCGCTGGCGGAACCATTGCAGTTTTTGATCGTAACTCGTGCATTTGCAGGAAATTACGAGATGGATGGCACCTGTAGTTTCTTGTATTTTTTCCCCATCAGGTCTACGCGGTTGATTTCACCTGTTTAGCGGTCGTGGAATCAATTAAATGTTGCCTTTCCCGGAGGTCGCGGTAGGATATAGGTCGCTTTCGAGGAATCGGATGTCGGTTTCGACGTGCGTACCCTCACGGAAGCTTCAGGAGGACATCATGCGAAGGGAGATCATCACGGGGTTGCTGATGGGATTGGGAGCGTGGCAGTTTTTGGCGCGTTCCGCGGCGGCGAACATCATCAGTCATAGCTGCGACGCCAGTCCGTGTATCACCAGCCCGGCATATAATTGGGGCCAAGATTCGTCCGGCGATTACTGGCTGACGGTTGCGGGCGCAGAATCCGACGCAGGGGGCCAGATCAGTGGCACGGTTACGACGGACACAACGACTGATCCGACCCTCATCATCGGAAATGACGTCAACAACGATACGGGTTTTGCATGGACGGGCTATGACGTCACCGTTTCAATGAACAATCCGTTCACGTTGTACAACGCGGCGGTGGACAGCCCGTCGGATTGGTCCGCGAGCGTTACAGCCCCGACCCAAATCTCTCCGGGCGTATACCAGGGGGCGATCGCCTATTCGGCCGGCACGCCTATCCAGGTTGGCGGTGAACTGGATTTTCAGTACACATTGCAGTTTTCCAATGGTCTGAGCTACAGCTTTACGGAAACAGTTTCGCCGGTTCCGGAGCCAGCAAGCTTTGGTTTGCTCGCAGTGGGCGCCGTTGCACTGTTGGGTCGGCGGAAGCGCGCTTAATGCCGGGCCGCGCCGCATCTGTTTATTCCGCAAATTCTCCGCAACAACTCCGCGCTGACCCACCCGAAGCGTAAAGAGGGTGTGAGCCGGCGCGTGAAATTCCGGCGCGCCAATTGGAGTCAACGGCGCTTGGAACGCGATCCGGTTTGGGGATGGGTCTGGTCGCGGCTGTAGAGCGGCAGCATTTCCCCGCGAAGAGGCGTATCCAAACGCGGCTTGGCTCCGTTTTCGACGTCCCGACCGAGCGTCGTCCAATCCTGCGCCGTCCGCAGGCCGCTTTCCGCGTACATTCTTAAGACGCCGTCAAATTGATGCATGGCAATCTCCGTTTATTGTTCAATGACCGCTTATGATCGACTCCCACATTGAAAAACTCGCGTCGGACTCATTTGCGTCTCCACCATGCGCCGATGACCGCGCCGATCGCGACGGCGAGAAGCAGGGACGTCTTGGGATTGTCGCGGACAGAAGATTCGAAGCTGTTTTCCCATGAGCGAACCCGAGCGCGGGCGCCATCAAAGGAATCGCGGGCGTATTGGCCAACTTCTTCGCAAGTGTCTCCGACCGAACCGACGGCTCGGCCGGCGGCTTGGTGCACCGCGTGAGCGGTGCTTCGGACGCTTCCGCCGACGCTGTGAGCCGCCGATCGGATGCCGTCCGCAACGTTGTCCACAACATCCGCGGCCTGGTGTGCAACTGTTTGATCGTTTCTTTGATTCATCATTCACTCCAAAAGAGAAGAGGCATTTCACGATAAACGGCGATCGATCCTCAGAGCCTGTTACAACCGACCCATGGACGCCGCGACGCGCGATGGTCAATCTTTCACCAGCGTCCAGCTATCATCGGGGTTGTACTCCGTCATCTGCCGCGCCAGCTCGGTGGTGCCTGGGCCCAAATCCTTCTGGTAAACTTTCCCTTGCTGGTTCACGATGAACGTCATGATTCCCGATGATTCATACTCCACGGGGAAGGCGACCAGGGCGAAGCCGGCGATCATGTTTCCGTTGATCACAAAGTCGTACTTGCCGCCCGGCGCCGCCTCGCCCTGCCGCTTCAGCACGCGAAAGTGATATCCATGATAAGGCTGGCGCGGATGGCCCGTGGTCTGCTCATAGCCTTCCGTTGCCGCCGTGGCGAACAGGTGGCCGAATGGGCTTTGCTCCTGGCCGGAGGTTGCGTTCCAGTATAGGCCGTCCATCTTTCCCGGCGTGCTTAGGATTCTCTGGGCGTATTTGAGTACGCCGCTGCCGTCGCGATCCATGGTGGCATACTCCCGCTGTGCTTCCACGTACGCTCGGCATAGGTCGATCGTATCCAGTTCGTTTTCACCGATGCGGCGAGCCAGGATCTCGGTTTTGCCCGCTTCGGTGTCAAAGAACCATTTCCCATCGGGCGTTTTCGTCAGGGGAATCGGAAGCGGCCAATCATCATTGCCGACGTAGATGATTGACGTCGCGTCATCTTGTTTCTGGAGCCGCGTGCGCTCGGCGGCGCGGCGGGCGAATTCATTGAACGCATCGGCGTCCTCGACCTTGTCGCCGGAGACCAGTTCCTTCCATGCCGGACCCAGGATGAGATGCACTTGTTCATGGTCCTGGGCCTTGACGGCCGCAAGCATCGCGTTGAGCGCCTCGTCATCGCTGGCGAATAACGGCTGGCCCTCGCCGGGCGTGCCTGAAATCTGCGCCGAGGTTGCGGCCGGCGGCGAAGTCGTGGTGCTATTGCAGCCGTTTGTCAGCAGCAAGGCCGCGCCTGCCAGGAGGCTGGCGGCCATCCATCCGATAAGTCCGCAGGTTCCGGTTTTCATAGATTTCTTCTCGCGATCGTCGTTCGACCGATCCGGTGTTCCAAGCCGCGCCGATCAATGCCGTGCTGCGATCATCTACGACCGCCGCCCGAAGGCGCGCGTCCCCCACCGCCCGCGCGCGCTCCCAGCGATGCCCTTCCTCTGGCGCTTCCTACGGCCACGGGCCGGGGGCCGCCCTCGTTGTGGAACGCTTGGGGGTGATGATCGCGGTCGTATCCTCCGTCGTGTCCGCCGCCGACAACGACCACGCCATCCCACTCGGGGGGACCCACGTCGACATAGCCGACGCCTCCGACGCAGCCGAATAGACCCATCAACAGGGTCATAGCCATCGGAGCTATCAGCATCATCACGCTTGGTTTGGTTCGTCTCATGTCTGATCTCCAGAGCGCCGGCGACCTCGGTATAGCGGGCATCGACCTACCACCGGGATTCCCACAGATGACCATGGCCGCCGATGCCGAGGCGCTGTTACAGCCGTCCCATGAGCATCAGGATGACCACAATGAGCAATACAACTCCCAAGCCTCCGCTTGGGCCATAACCCCAATTGCGGCTGTAACCCCAATGGGGCAGTCCGCCGAAAAGAAGAAGGATCACGAGAATTAGTAGTATCAATCCCATAAAGCTCCTTTCGATGCGTTTGCATCTTCACTTCAAGCGGCGTAAGGCAGGCGGTCAGGCGTTTTTGCCTTGCGCACCGACCAGGACGAGAAGCAGCCCGAAGAGGGCCGCCGCGCCGCCGCCGAAGATGTACCAGGCGGTCTCGTGGGTGAATCGCCCGGTGAAGGTATTGCTTAGTTGGTCTGCCGCCGAGTGGGACGCGTTCATGCCGACGATCAGCAAGACGACTCCGACCACCAGCAGAACGATTCCGAAAATACGTTGCGTACTCATATCCAGCTCCAATTGAGAAAGAGAACTTCAAACGCCGAGAATCGGCTCAGATTGCATCCGCTGTTGCGAACGACGATCGCAATGCCGGACTGTTGTTGGCGCGTCGGTCGGCGTTCATCAGCAGGTTTCGTGGAAATGCGAATCGTTCCCAGGCAGAACCATGGCACTTGGGGCAGCGCGGCGGACCAATGATCGCATCAACGGGCTCAAAGCCGCACGCGCGGCACTGCAGCCGATAGGGAAACGCCGAGCCTCGCAATCCGCTCGATACGCGGGACTCCGATAGTTGCTCAAACGATCCAAATCGTTCCATTGAAATAGACACTGTTGGCTCCGGTTCTGACTCCCCCTGCAATCCTGTCTGCCTGTAGCGGCGCGGTTTGACCGCGCGCAGCGATTCATTGCGCAACGGGCGGCGCGAGGTCTGTCAGGGGACCCTCGGGCCGGGCGCTGGCTCGAATGCGCTGCCACACTTCCCAACGATTGACAGGAATGTCGTTGGCAACCTCGAAGCCCAACCGCACCTTGCCTCTGCCGATCTCAAGCACGGTGACCTTGAGAATTTCCTCCGCGCGGCCTCCCGGGTCTCCGACGACCACTGATTCCGAGCTCCTTCTCGATAAGACCAACATGACGGATCCTCCGTTGTTATGAGCGACCGCTCGGTTCACCGAAAAATAAACCTAAGTGCAATCAACGCCGCGGCGGAGATCGCCGCCAGAACAAAAACGCCGACGTAGAATTCTTTCCGCCGGCCGAACATGGTGTCGAAAAGATTCATGCTGTTCCACAGAATCCGTCCAGGGCTGACATTTCATGCTTCGAGAAACAAAAAAAGCCGACGCATGCGAATCCCGAGCCTTCGGGATTCAATTGCGTCGGCTTACTCACTAACGGGTCTCGCGGCCGTTGGCCGAGCTACCCCTTATTTAGTCATCCGAGAACCACGATCTTCTTCCGGGAGCCGATTTATTTAAGGCTCCACTAACATCTAATGATAGTCATCTCAACCGGTAAGTCAAGTGCAATCTTGGAATAATGTACAGACAATCCATCGACGAGGTTCAAGCTCATACGCTCCAAGCCGCCCCGAGCGATAGGTCCAGGTCTCCCAGCTTTTTCCGGTCGGCGCGGTAGTTACGGCGATAGGAGAGGTTAGCGACGAGCATGGTGAGTGGGCTTCGCCAGCGGCTGAGGCCGCCGATGACCCTTCGGAGGATCCGCCACGGTGAGTAGAACCATCCCCACGACTCGTCCATCTCCGAAAGTATCTGAGCCCAGGAGAGATTCTGAAACCGTGCCACGGGGAAGCTGAGGGTGTAGTAGCGCCAATCCTGGGGGAAACGATTGGCGGCGATGCGGCCCTGGGCCTGCATGTTCTCCCACAACCGGGTGCCGGGCAGAGGCGTGAGGAAGATGGGATTAAGCAGATCGACGGAGTAACGGGCTGCGGCCTTGGCGATGCGTCTGCCCACGCCGGGGGTATCGCTATCCAATCCCATGATGAAAGATCCGACGACCAATATACCGTGGCGGTGGATGCGGGCGACGCTGGCGCGGAGGTTGCCGCCCTTGAGGATGTTGTAGCGTTTGCCGATTTCGGCCAGTCCCTCGTTGGTGACGGATTCGAAGCCGATGAAGGCGCCGACGCACCCGGCGCGGGCGGCCAATTCCAGGAGTTCCTCGTCCTCGCCAAAGTTGACCGTGACCTGACAGACCCATTTCTTATTCAGCCTGGCGGCGATCATGGCGCGGAAGAGATCTTTGGCGCGTGCCAGGTGTTCCGGGCGCGTGCCGATGAGATTGTCGTCCACAACCAGGACGAGTCGTTCGCGGATCTGAGCAAACTCGCGCACCACGGCGTCGATGGGTCGATGACGGTAGCTGCGGCCATTGAAAGCCGACACGCTGCAGAAATGGCAATTCAACGGACAGCCGCGCGTGGTCTGGATCGAGCCAAAGGCATAGCCATCGGTCAGGAGATCGTGGCGTGCCGAGGGAACGGACTCCAGATCGACGAAATTTCCTTCGTAGAGCGGGCGGAGCGTGCCGCGCGCCACGTCGGCCAGGACGGTGGGCCAGATGGTTTCGGCCTCGCCTTTGACGACGGCGTCCACGTTCGCCAACGCCTCATCGGGACACATCGAGGCATGAATGCCGCCCATGATCACGGGAACGCCGACCCTCCGGAAGACAGCCGCGATTTCATAGGCGCGAGGGGATTGGGAGGTGAACGCCGTGATGCCGACGAGGTCGGGTTTGGGCAGGCGCGAGTAATCGGGCACGCCCAGATTTTCGTCGAGGATGGTCACGTCCCATTCCGCGGGCGTCACGCCGGCGATGACCATCAATCCCAACGGTTTCCATACCCGATATCTTCGCCAGCGGCTCGGCTGGGACATGCTGACCAAAGGATTGCCTGGGTTGATCAGATAGAGACGCATGCGGTCAATCCTCCTTAAGAGGCGGAGCTCCGCCGCCAACCATGCCAGCCCACCAGCACGACAACCGCCGCGATGGCGGCGAACATGAGGCTCTTGCCGTTGAATCCCGTCACGGCGCTTCCGCTGAACAGACTGTAAAGCCAGCCCCCGATCAACGCCCCCGTAGCGGCCAAGCAGATGCCCATTTTAGGGTCATCCCCTCGCAGATTGACGAGCTTGGTGGCAATGAACCCGGCGATCAATCCCAACACGATCCAACCGGCGACGCCAATTAACATGGTACATCTCCTTTGCGAAACGGCGCTCCGAGCAACAAAAAAGCCAACACAGCCGAATCCCGAGGTTTCGGGATTCATTTGAGTCGGCTTACTCGCTAACGGGTCTCCCGGCCGTTGGCCGAGTTACCCCTTATTTAGTCATCCGATGACTTCGATATATTGCGGCGAGCTGATCTATGCGGCGCCGCAAGAACGTTCATCATACGCCCAAGGGTCGATGAAGCAAGACAATTGCCGGAATAAATGATATATTGCGTTTCGTCTATGAAGACTCAGGGCGAAATCGAAAGCGCCGTTTCGGAGGGCATGAGCCGATTCGAACAGGAGTACATGGGCCGGGGGCCGAAAGACATTCGCGCGCATCTGATCGACGATCTGGTTGTGGTCCGGCTCAAAGGCGTATTGACCGCGGCCGAGCAGCACCTGGTCAAGACGCTGGCGGCGGAGAAAGGCAGAGACCTGCTCAAGCAGGTGCGGACCCATTTGATTGAGACGGCGCGGCCGACCATGGAGGCAATGGTACAGGGCATCACCGACGTCAAGGTGCTGAGCCTGCATCACGACATCAGTACCCTGACCGGCGAGGAGATCGTGATTTTCACGCTGGCCGAGTCGCCGTTGTTCCGAGAGACGAAGAAAAAGTAGGACTTATTCTCACGATTTCCCCGAAAGTTCGATATTGATCGTTGCTATTTCGCGGTCGGGGTTTTAGGGTGTGGAGAAGTGCGGGAGCCAATGGGTTCGGCATGAAGAATAAATACAAGCCGTCGGACGACTAAATGAAAGGCAGCCCGGTTCGCCGGGTGGCCGGTTGCAGAGTAATCCGACGTGATGGAATCCCGAAGCCTCGGGATTCAATCACGTCGGTTTTTTTTTTCGCCATGGGTGAAGACGGGTTTTGAAGAGGGAGGTTGTCATGGGCTGGCGTCTTTCATGTCCACGTTGCGGATGCCGGAAGATTCTACGGGGCTGCCTGGAGTCGTCCACGATGCGCTTCCGATGGCGTTGCCAGGGCTGCGGCGAAAGCTGCCATGACCCGGACGAACTCAATCGCGCATCGACCGGGCCGGATTTCGCCGTTGGATTGGGGATTGTCGCGATGCTGACGATTCTGGTCTTCTACTGCCTGTTTTGAACTGCTGAAAACCGAGCCAAATGGCTCCACGGAAAAGCGAAGGTGCCGCCGCTCGAAAATGCCTGAAAATGCCGCTATTTCCGCGATTCGGCCAGTTTCGCTTCAAGGAGGAGCTATTTAGGTGTTCGCCGGCAGTTGCGTTATCCAATATCGACTTAGACCAAGAAGGTCGGACATCGGGCACGTGTCTGGCACTGGGATTCCATGGCGTTTCAGTGACGCTTTTTTTGGGGAGGCATTTATGATCCGCACGCGTTCTTTTGCTTTGCCCATCATCTGGGCGCTCACTTCGGCGATTTTGAGCGGTTGCGCGACCGATCGATCGAGCAACATCCCCGCGAATGCGACGGTCGCCAGTTCGGGCAACGATCATCTTTCCTACACGGCGCCGTCGTATGGCAGGATCTGGGCGTACGATGTGACCAACGATCGCATCGATTATTCCGGTCCGATAGCAATGAACGAGGAGGTCAAGGTCGAACCGAGCACCTTCTCGGTCAAGATCAACGACCGCGTTGTCGCGGACAAGCTGGCCCAAGGGGCTCAGCATCGCATTTACTTTCTGCCCGCAGAGTAAACCGGCGTTCAACGAGGCCGTCAGCGTTGCAGGGGTGGATCGTCTGCCCGCTGCAATGTTATAAGGGTTCCATGCGGAGGAAATTCTGGAAAGACCTTCTCCTTTTCGCCTGCGCCCTGGCACTAGGCGGTTGCTCGTCAACCCCCAAACCCCCTTCGGAAAACGGCGGCCTGTTTCGCCAGCACAATGAAGGCTACAGCCTGCTCTATAAGCTCATGAAAGATGAAAGCGACGTCGGGGAAATCTTCATTATCAAAAGCGCCGATGATCCGGTAAAACGCCTCGTCAAGGAAATCGGCAGCGCGTGTCAGGCGGCAAGCAAACGGATGGATGAGTTCCCCAAGCAGAATAACCGAATCGAATATGACGTACCGGACCTGCCGTATATGGAGCAGAGGAGCCGGGATTTGCAGGCCGGGGACGATGAGAAATCGCTTTTGACTACCAGCGGGAAGGAATTTGAGCGTCGGCTGATCTTCACGCAGGCCGAGGCGACGAACTACGCCATGCAGTTGTGCAAAGCCTTGGATGAGGAAGAAGCCGATCCTGGCCGCAAGGGTTTTCTGGAGAACCTGGCGAAGCAGTGCGGGGATTTTCACGATCGGCTGATGGATCTTCTGGCCGTTCAATCATGAGCGAAAAATGTGGGGGAGAACGATATTGTCTATTGCTATCTCCCAGCCATGGTCATAAACTATAGGGTGATGCGGAAGCTAATGATTCCTGCATAATGAATGAAATCAAGCCGTCGGACGACTAAATGAAAGGCACCCCGGTTCGCCGGGAGGCCAGCTGCAGAGTAAGCCGACGTGATTGAATCCCGAAGCCTCGGGACTCAATCACGCCGGTTTTTTTTGCCGATGGCGAAGGCAGATTTTGAAATGAAACCGGACACACAGTTGAAAAACGAAGTGGTTGAAAACGACGTGTCGGCTTCATACTGAGCAACAACCCGAGAGGTTTGCCGGCAAGTCGCAAGTTTTGCCGGCAAACCTCCCTCCTTTAACGATGCGGGCGGCATGAACCGCCGGAAAGGAATGCAATGCTTCAGCCCACTCCAACGATGGCGCAGCGGATTGCTGAAGCGGCAACCACGTTCCAGCAGCAACGGACGGGCCACGCGCCGAAGTCGGTGAGCGTGGTGCTCAGCGGGGACACGCTGGTGGTCACGCTGCACGGCGCATTGTCGCCGGCCGAACAGGCGATGGCGCAGAGCCCGCAAGGCGCCGCCAAGGTGCAAGAGTTCCACCGACAGTTGTTTCACAACGCATCCGAGACGCTCCGACAGGAAATCAAGCGAATCACCGGAATGGACGTGCGCGAAGCCACCGCGGAAGTGGAACCGATGTCCGGCGCGGTCGTCCAGGTCTTCACGACCGGCACGATGGTGCAAGTGTTTCAGCTCTCGGGCAACGTGCCGTCCGGAAATTTCATCGCCGGGGGCAAAACGTGAAAACGGAGGCCCACGGCGGCCGGAAAAACAGATGGTGAACAAACCATCAAGGAGACGCGGATGATTCGGCTTCTGGGCATACTCGTAGTGGCGTTGTTTGTGGTGGCGGGCATTGGATATTACCGCGGCTGGTTCCATGCGGAATCACATGATGCCAATGGCCAGCGCACCGTCACCGTGACGGTGGACAAGGACAAGCTCGACCAAGACAAGGCCAGCGCGCAGCAACAGGTGCAGGATTTGGGACACAAGTAGGCAAAGCTTATACGGCAGGGAGGCCAGACGCTTCCGGGCCATTTCAGGAATAATAGCATGTTGGACAAGAATTCAGTCGTTGCGATTTTCGATCAACACACCCGGGCCAAGGCGATTCTATCCGCCTCGGGCGCCTCGGAAACCCAGTTGCACCTCGCTGACGCCCCTGTCGCGGCACGCGCGTAACGAGCGGGTCGCAGGCGTGGTTCCTCGTGTCGTGCCTAGGCAATGAACCGCGAGAAACGAGAGCATGAAATGGCGCGACTTATCCATGTCGTCAATTTGTCCGTTTCCGTCGATAGCCTCGGCCTTCAGCGGTTGTTCGAAGCGCATGGCGTTGTGCGAAGCGCGATGATCGCCAAACACTTTGTAACAGGCCGGAGCACCGGCGTCGGGTTCATAGAAATGGAATCCGACGAAAGCGGTACGGCGGCGATCGCCGCGCTGAATCAGCGGGAGCACGATGGCCGCGTGCTTTCGGTCTGCTGGAACGAAAGCACGGAGAACCAGGTCGCGGAACATCAGCAGATGTTCGGTCCAATGAACATGATGGGCGACGAGTAACTGGAAAAGACGGCCATAGGCAATAGGAGAATCAAAATGGAATCACAGTTATCCGGCCCTCACCAGAAGGTTTACCAGCGCGTATTCCAACACCCGATGCCGCATAACCTGCAATGGCGGGAGGTGTGGTCGATGCTCGGCGCGATGGTTGATGCCCAAGCCGTTGAGGATGACAAAGGGAACCTGAAGGTCACGCGGAATGGGCAAATGCTGGTGCTGCATCGCGCTCGCGGCAAGGATTTGGCCGACAAGAGGGAATTGATGCAGGTGCGTCACTTCCTGGAGCGGTCCGGGACCCCAGCGGCGCCGCCGGCAACGGCCGGGACGCATCTCCTGGTGGTCATCGACCATCGCGAGGCGCGGATATACAGCACGGAATTGCACGGGTCGATCCCGCAGCGGATCGCGCCATACGACCCATTCGGCTTCGGCCGGGACCTGCATTACAACCAGGACGATTCGAACGGACAGCGGAAACCGGAGCAGAAGAGTTTTTACGAAGCGGTGGCCAAGACGCTGCACGGCGCGCAACAGATTTTGATGTTCGGCGCCGGCACGGGCGCCAGCAGCGCGATGGAGCAGTTGCTCGCCGAACTGAAGCTGCATCACCAGGACATCGCCAAGCGGGTGGTCGGCTCGATGGTCGTGGACGAGCATCATCTGACCGAGGACCAGTTGCTGGCCAAGGCGAGGGAATTGTTTGTCGCGGGGCGAAGCGCTGGCGGGCAAATCTCTGCCCATTAACCCGGATTGTTCAACGCAGAAATTAAATTGAACCGCGGATTTCGCGGATTTCACTGATAACGCGGATAAGAAACGGATGAGTTCATTCTTCCCGTCCACGTCAAACCGCGTGGTCCGCGGTGAGTCTGCATTCTTCCGGGTGAATAGTCATCATAAGACTACGGTTGAAGAGTTGACCTTGACTCGGTGGTGACAAAACCCCCGTTTTCGGCAGCGCCGCGGGGGGTTTTGTCACTGTCACACGAGGGACCCACTTGGAAAAGCATCGGTCGGCCATTTTGTCGCTGTTCGAGCTGGGATGGAATAACGATTGGGTCGACAACAAAAAATGGTAGTCCCTCTACATATATAGCCGGGAGGTGAAGGTTTTGGGGGCGTTTTCGTCTCGGCGCGCGGAAAAAATGTGAGAATTATTCGACCGGGGAGATGGACAAATACGGCGAGCAAGCTCGCCGGCTACACAAATGGCCACGAATGTCTACGAAGTTGCTTCCTGCTGCCTTCACGAAACTACCCGCGGGGTTGAAGGACCACTTTCAGGCCGTGCCTGGGACGCAGGGTGAATGTCGCATCCGGTTCGACGGGATGATCGGGAACAAGTTGTATGCGGTAGCGCTGGAGGATCGTGGCCAGGACGAGGGGGCCTTCGATCAGGGCGAATTGCATGCCGATGCAGATGCGCGGGCCGCCGCCGAAGGGGAAGTAGGCGAAACGGTGCCGATTGGCGGCCGAGGAGGGTAGAAAGCGCGCGGGGTTGAAGCGCTCGGGGTCGGGCCAAAAATCGGGGTGGCGATGCGTCACCCACTGGCAGAGGATGATGATCGCCTTCTTCGGGATGGGGAAGCCATCAATTTCATCGGCGGAGATGGTCTCGCGAAGCTCGCCCCAGCCGGGGGGATAGAGGCGCATGGCCTCCTCGAAAACGGCTTTGACCAGCGGGAGATGTGGCAGGTCGTCGATGGACGGGCTGCGGCCCTGCAATTGGCCGTGGATTTCATCGTACACGTCGTTCTGGACGTCGGGATGCTTTGCGAGCACGTACCACGTCCAGGACAAGGCCGCTCCGATGTTTTCGTGGCCGGCGGTGAGCAGGGTGAGCACTTCATCCATGAGTTGGCGCTGGGGCATGGTTTGGGCGGTGCGCTCGTCGCGGGCATTGAGGAGCATCGTCAGGAGGTCGTGAGGCTGATGGGAGTCATTGCGGCGAGTTGCGATCAGCTCCCCCACCGCGCGATCGAGGACTTGCTTGGCCCGGGCGAAAGAGCGGTTCGATTTTGTGGGGAACCATTTGGGCAGAAGTTGCAGGGAATTCAGGCGGCGGCTGATGTGGGCGAAGGCCGCGCGGTACGCTTTGCCGATGGCGTCGGCGTCGCCGGAGATGTCGGCGCTGAAGAGCGTGGTGCTGGCAATGCGCAAGCCGAGCTTCATCATGCCATCGACCATGTCGATGGGTTGGCCCGCATCCGCCTGGTGTTGGCGGACGAAGTCCTCGGCGGCTTGGACCATGAGGGGACTTAGCAGGGCCAGGTACTGGCTGTGGAACGCGGGCTGGGCGAGTTGCCGCTGGCTTCGCCAGGGTTCGCCCTCGTTGGTAAAGAGGCCATTACCGACCAACAGGCCGACGCTGTTATAGAAGATGTCGGGTTTGCGGTAATTCTGGTGCCGTTTGTGAAGGACGTGCTCGACGGCGTCGGGGTGTGTGAGCACGTAACAATGGAAGCCGGGGATGACGCGGAGGCGGACGTAATCGCCGTAGTCCTGCCGGGCCTGGGAGTATAGCCCGAGGGGATCGCGTCGCATCTGGTGGAGGCAGCCCCCGAGCCAGTGCCCGCGCGGTCCTGGGAATTTTTTGCCGGCCGGCGGATGGAGCGGGGTGGCTGGTTTGTCAATCGTGGGCACGGCGAATCATAATAATCCTGGCGGGAGAACGTGGCGAGGGGGCGCTTCGCTCATGCCGAGGATCGATGGAGTCCGGCCGATGCGTGCGGATTACCGCACGCCACGGGCAAGATGCCCGTGCCACAATCAACTGCTGGCTTGGAGGAACTTGACGATTTCGCGGGCTTCGGGACCGGACAGGTTTGCGCGCAGGCGCATGTGGTGAACGATGACTTCCCACTGGGCGCCGCTGAACTCTTCGGGGGGGCGGGCGTTGTGACAGCGCGAGCAGTTCTCCGACCATAGCTGCACGCCGGATTTTTGGGGAGGAGGCCCGAAGAGGGCAAAGCTGGGCTGGTCGGCGGAGGCGACGCTTTGGGTAGTAGGAGGATTGGCATTCTGGGCGGAAGTGCAGCCGTAGAGCACCATGCCCGCAAGGATGCCGCCAAAGACGAGAACGACAAGGAACTTTTTAGTTTTAGTTTTGATATTCAGCATGGGAACTCCGCTCTAAAGTCCAATACCGACTTGAAAGATAAAGTCGTTCTGATCCTGGGCGACCTGTCTCTGATCGATTTCGTAGGCGGTTTTGAGGACGCAATAGGGAGTAACCCAGTAGTCGATGCCCAGGGTCCAGCGTGATTCGTGCTCGCCGCCCGGGGAATTGATGGGGCTTTGCAGGCTGTCGAATCGGCAGAGGAATTCGAGATTGCGGAGGATTTTGTTGTCAACTTCGGTGGGACGATAGCACAACGAGAGGTAACCACCCTGCCGGTAATTGTTGAAGGTGAGCGGACCAAAGCCGAGTGTGCCGGTGGGATCGTAGGTCACGGGAGAGACGCTGGACCAGATCCATTCTCCGGCGAAATCGAACTGGCCGGCGAGGGCCTTGATGATCGGCTTGAAGTGGAAATCAACGGCCTGCATGAAGGCGTAAACGTGGGCGAAGCCGTCGGGATTGGGCATGGAATACTGAAGGGAATAGCCCATTTCCATATCGTAGAAGGGAAGGAACCCGATGCGTCCACCGACGGCCTTGTTGCCGTTCAGGTCCGTGTAGTCGTTGAAATTGAGTTGTCCGGCGGCGTTGGGATCGTTGACGATGAGATTGGGTCCGTTGGCAACGTATACGTCGTACGTCCAGCGGGTGGTTCCCGAAGGAATGACGCCCTTGGCGAAGGCGCCGACTTCGGAAATGGGCGCGATGGCGTCGAATGCGAGAGGATCATCGGGGAACTTGTTGATCCACGGGGGATCAAAGTGATTGTGATACTGGCCAAAGGGCACGGCGAACAATCCAGCGCCGATCGTAAAATAATCGCAGACGTCGTAGGAGATGTCCGCCAGATTGACGGTCAGGGTCGAGGTTTCCGAGTTGATATCAGCCCCGCCGATGCCGAGATCGAAGGCGCATTCGATCAGGAAATGGGAGTCGGTCGGTTGCCAAAGGATCAGCGGACTGACATCGGCGAAGAAAGTGGAATCGGACTTTACTTGTGCGTTGAAACCAAAATTGGCGTCGCCGGCGATCACCAGACCCTCGAGGCCGGGATGTTGTTTATCAACCGCGTCCTGAATGGCCTTCAACTGCTTGTCGTAGTCCTGGGCGTCCTGATCGGCGGTGCTGGCCTGATCGGCCTCCTGCTTCTTGAGGTCCGCCAGTTCCTGCTTCATCTCGGCATTGTCTTTCTTGAGTTCCTCGAACTCCTTGCGGCTGACGGGCTGCTGATCGTTGGCGTTGTCCTGCCCCCAAGCGGGCGAGAGGAGGAACAGACCCACGACGCAACTACCGAGAAGAACTCTGCGCATGGTTGCTCCTTCGCCTATTGGGCGTTGGGTGGTTGGGCGGCGGGCTGGGTGCTTGGCGCCGGCGCCAACGTGCGAACGTAGTTGATGACGTTCCACCGATCCTCCTCGGAAATGAGCTTTTCAAACGTGGGCATGGGTTTTCGCCCGGTGGTGATTTTCCAGTAGAGAGCGCCGTCGGTTTGGCCGGCGACGTTTGGATCGGAAAGGTCTTTGGGCCTGGGGGTGAGGTCCTTGGCCGAAGGGCCATCGCCTTTGCCGGCGTCGCCGTGACACTTCAGGCATTGAGCGACGTAGACGGCCTTACCGGCGGCGATGGATTTGTCGTCGGGTGGGATGGGGTTTTTCTTTCGCGCCGCGCGTGCGGGCGCCACCCAAGGGGGGCTGGCGGCATCGTCGGCCAGCATGACCAGCGATGGAAACACCGTCACCAAAAGAAAAGTGGCGAACAGAATGGATACCCAACGGGCGGAAGTGGTCTGTTTCATTGCTGTCCAGCGCTTCGAATAGCCAAGATCCGACTGACGACGAAGAGGTAGCTTAACCAAACCCCCGCAAGGAGGACAAGAATGCTCAGCATCAGCGCCAGCGGCGCGTTGGGCGCCCATAACGCGCGGGGAAACGCGTCGGCGGCGGGAGCGGGCTGGACATCGGCTGGAAAGGCCGCCGAAAGGGAAATCGAGGAATATTGCGGCGGCGCCGCGATCCGCACGATCACGTGAAGCTTGCCGTCGGACGCCCCGGGCAAGTCGGTTGGGAAAGCCACGGCGGAAGTGCCGTCATCGAGGGTGGTATCCTGGCCGATCGGCAAGTTTCCAAAAGTTCGCTGGACGAAATATTGCAGGTTGACGTTTTCGATCGGTTTGCCGTTGAGGGTGACCAGGGCGTGGACCATTTTCTTGCCATCTTCAACGTCGGTGGTAACGGCAATGGTCGGCCGGGAGGTCTGAGCGAAGGCGGACCATGGCGAGATGAGCAGGACCAATGCGATGAAAGGGATCTGCTTCATGCCAACACCCCCGCGGCAGCGCCAGGATCGGCAAGGGTCTCGACCGGCCGGGGCCATTTGGTCTGATCCACTTCCCAGATGGAGATGATGGGGAAGACCTTGGAAAAGAGGATGAACATGAGAATAAAGGCGGCAAACCCGCCGGCGGTAATGGACCATTCGACCCAAGTGGGAACGTAGACAAGGTGGGCTCCCTCGCGCGCGGGCATGAAGGGTGAGGCGAGGGTGGGGATGACAATGATGTAGCGTTTGAGCCACATGCCGATATTGACGAATATGGCCGCGACGGTGATTCCGGCGATGGACCGGCCCATGGGCGTGACCAGCATCAGGAGGGGCAGAACCAGCCCGATGAAGATCATGGCCCAGAACTGGATGGAGTAATTGCCGGTGATCATTTTTTCCAGAAGCGGGCGTTCGGCGCCTTCGCCGGTATAGGCGGCGCCGACGTGCTCGTTGATGACGAAATACGCGTATGCCAGGCCGAACACGAGCATCAGCTTTGCGAGTTTGCGCAGATGATCGACGGGAATGTGCGCCTGAAGGCGCAGATAATAGCGGAAGAGGACGATGGCGGTGATGACGGCGGCGACGCCGGAATAGAGGGCGCCGATGACGAAATCCGGACCGATGATGGTGGAATGCCAACCGGGCCGCAGCGTCATTCCGAACAGCCACGCGGTCACGGTGTGGATTGAGACGGCGACGGGGAGGATGACGATGGCCATGACGGCAACGGCGCGATCGAGTTGGCGGTGTTGAACGGGGGCGCCGGTCCAGCGCATCGCCAGGGCGCGGTAAAGTTTTTTCCGCCAGGGGGAAAGACCGGGAGCGTCGCGCAGGATGGCCAGGTCGGGAATCATCGGGACGTAGAGATAAAGAAAGCTTCCGGTGAGATAGCTGGTCAAAGAGAGCACGTCCCAGAGGATGGGGCTTTGCAGCCGGCCGTAGCGGATCACGTGCAGGAACCGATCGGGGCGGCCCATGTCGATGAGGATCATAGGACCGGCGACGAGGAGGGAGAAAACGGTGATGGCCTCTGCCAGGCGGGAAATGGGATGCCGCCAATGTGCGTTGGAAAGTCGCAGCATGGCGGAGATGAGGCTTCCGGCCATGCTGATGCCGATGTAAAACACAAAATTGACGATGTAAACGCCCCAGGAGAAGTAATCGCTCATGGCGGTGGCGGACAAGCCGATGCGAAGCTGGTGGACGTAAGCAACCAAGGCCCAGGCAACGACCAGCGCCAATCCGATGACGAGGAACTTGTGGGCAAATCCGGGCGGCCCGAAGGTCGCCAGCATGTCCCTTTCCACATTGTGCGGTTGCGAATTGGCGTCGCTCATGGAAAGACCTCAGTCCTTGGCCGGCATGGTTGGCGGGGCGTACATGCGATTTTTGGGCGGGAGATAATAGACGCGCGGCTTGGTTCCCAATTCCTCCATCTGGCGGTATCCGCTGCGGTCCAAGAGCAACTGGGAAAGGCGCTGGGTCTCGCCCTGCGAGTTGGTGACGGCATCCTCGTTCTCATCGCCGTAATAGGTTGCCCCCATCGGGCACTCTCCGACGCAGGGAGGGAGCATGCCCATCGCGGCCATATCGGGACAGAAGTCGCATTTTTCGACGGTTCCAATGCGGCGAGGAAACCCATGCTCGGGCGAGTAACCTTTAGCCACGGCCTCGGGCGGATTCTGCGGCGGACCCCAATTGAAACTGCGGGCGCCATACGGACAGGCGGCCATGCAGAACCGGCAACCGATGCAGCGCTCATTGTCGATCAACACCACGCCGTCGGAACGCTTGAAGGTCGCGTCCACCGGGCAAACCTTGGTGCAGGGGGGATTGTCGCAGTGATAACACGGCTGCGGGAAGAAATACGGCGCCGTCTTCTCGGATTCCTGCATGCGTAAAACCTTGATCCATTGCCGGTCGGGGGGAATGAAGTGCATCTTCCCGCAGGCTCTGATGCAGGAGCCGCATCCGTCACATTTGGCCAGATCGATGACCATGATCCATCGCCGTCCGGGCACGCCTTGGCGAGCGGAATCCGGTGATTCGGGCATGGGTGCGCCGGTGCGGGCGTCCACGACCTGATGGTCGGGGGTGAGGGCGGGGACCGCCGGGCCGGAGGGAACATCGTTGTTGGCCGCGGCGCGGGAGGCACGGCAGGCGATTTCGCCGGCAGCGGCGGCGCCCAGAACAGTCAGGCTGTGTCGCAGAAATTGTCGTCGATTGGTGTCCATGTCTTGGGTGCGTGGAAGCATCCGCATTTGGCGAGGATAAATGAATCGGGTTTTCCCCGCCAGACGGCGTAGGGGAATTAGCTTACGTTAGCTTACAGATGACGCTCAGCGAAGCTCGCGCCGGACACAGGACCGATGCTGCGGACGACCCATTGGTAGCTCGAAGGAAAGAAAAAAACCACACGGGCATATTCCGTGTGGCTTTGAAATTTCAGTTAATTGCGACCGAGATTGATCAAGCATGTCGGCGGCGTCGGGCGGCCAGAAGCGGCAATCCCGCGATAATGAGGCCCAAGCTGGCTGGCTCGGGCACCTCGTTGTAGGTGTAAGTCACCGTGGTGGTAGCTTCGGCAACGGCTGAGCCGCCGAACAAGACGTAGGCGGAATTGGTGCTGCCCCCATAAGTGCCAGAGGTTGAGGAAGCCGTGACTGGAACAATAAGGCCGACGCCAATGTATGGTGCGAAGTCTGCCGGCGCCACAATGGTGGAATTGCTGTCCAGAGCCGGCAGGCCCGGATACTGATTGACAGCGGGATAGAAGAGAGTTGCCGTCCCGTTAACGGGGCCGGCCGTCAGGGTGTCGGTGACCGACGTGGGCCCGGGTCCCGTGGCGGTCACCGGAATCGACGCGGTGGCGTCGGTGAATGGCAGGGGAGTGCCTGGGCCTGGCGACGGCTCGATGTCCGAGATGTTTAGGACATCCACTTCAGCGGTAGCGGAAGTGTCAAGCGTCAGGGTCACACCCGTGAGAGTCCCCAGCGAGGGGTCAAACCCTTGCAGCAAAAAGTTATCGGTGAGCGGCACCGACTGGGATGGAGTGATATGGCTATACGAAATAACGCTCGCCTGAGCTGACGCATTCCAAGCGAGCCCGATTAGAGCCGCGCCCATTACGAGCGATCCAATACGAATAATCTGCTTTCTCACTGTGCCTCCGCTATCACTGGCTTGATAAATCAAGCCTCGTTAATTCAACCGAACGACATGGCATTCATCCCGCCCTCGACAGAGACAAGTCTCCTTAGCACGGATGCCACGCATGCCAAAGGCATTACTATTCCAACCAGCGGACAGGTGACACACACCGGGATGGGTAGTATTAACGTCGCAAATGTTAACGACATGGTCGCCAATTGCAACCATTATTTCCGACCATATTCGGATTATTAACCCTAACACAACGCAAACATTCGGGTTCTGGGGTGACATACTGTCAATATGGGCACATTACCGGACCCATCTGTGCATCAACCCGTTGTCAAATTGGCGGCGAATATGCGTGATTTCTGGGGATGGCCCATCTATATTTGAGTAAATCTGGTCGAAAAACGGAACGCTCTGGAGTTGGGAGAATGAGAATTCCAATCGCATCGGCATTGATCGCCGCGGCGGCGGGTGTGGCGCGGGGTCAAGTCTGGGACGGGCTTGGACAAAACGCGCAGCATACCGCCCTGTCGGCGATCGCGTCGCAGCCCTTGCAGGCGGTTCATTGGGAAACGCCGGTGGATTTGGATCCGCAGTACGCCTCCAGCGGTGATTTGTACATTCACTACGGCTCGCCGGTGATCACGACGGATAACACGGTGATCGTGCCGGTGAAGACCGGGAAGTACCAGGGATTTGAACTCAACGCGTACAACGGCGCAACCGGAAGCCTTTCATGGACTCAAAGCACGGACTACACGCTGCCGACCGGCGGAGGTTTCAGTTGGACGCCGCCGTATTCTCCGTCGATTTCGGGAAACACGCTGTATTACGCGGGAGACGGCGGAACGATTTACGAGCGGGGTTCGCTGGACAGCAGCGGCTCGGTGACGCCGACCCAAGTCCCGTTTTACGGTTCGCTGGCGACGTATGAGGCCAATGCCGCCGCGTACAACGCCGACGTCGCCATCAGCACTCCCATCACCACGGATGCCAAGGGAGACGTTTATTTTGGCTATCAGACAACCGGCACGGCGCCGGGAGGATTGACCAGCGGGATCGCGCGGATCAGCGCCGGTGGGGCGGGCACGTTTTTCGAGGCAAGCCAGTTGCAAGTCGGGGGAGTGTCCGCGGGAATGAATCAGGTGGTCATGAATTGCGCTCCCGCGCTGAGCAACGACGGGAGCTCGGTTTACGTGGCGATGAGCACGGGGAACTTCGGGTCGGGCCGGCTGGTGGAGTTGAACGCGGCGACGCTGGCGCCCGAGGCGAGCGTGGAAATGATGGACCCCAAGACCGGCAGCCCCGCGCTGTTGCCGAACGATGGCACCGCATCTCCGCTGATCGGGCCGGATGGGGACGTTTACATGGGCGTCTATGACGACTACGGCACGAGCCGGGGATGGATGGAACATTATTCGGCGAACTTGTCGGTGACCAAGCCGACGGGGGGATTCGGCTGGGATGACACGGCGTCCATCGTGCCCGCTTCGATGGTGCCATCGTATCACGGCACGAGCAGCTATCTGATCATGACCAAGTACAACAATTACGCCGATCCGGGCACCGGCGGCAATGGCCAGAACATGCTGGCCATCCTCGATCCCAACGCAACTGAAACCGACACCCGGTACAACTCCAACGGCGCCGGCGGGGCAACCATCATGCGGACGGTCGAGACGATTCTGGGGCCAACTCCCGACGCGGATTTCGACACCGAGTATCCCGGAGCGGTCCACGAATGGTGCGATAACTCAGCGGTCGTGGACCCGGCGACGGATTCGGTCCTGGTCAACAGCGAAGACGGCAACCTGTATCGATGGAACCTGCTGTCCAACACCCTGACCGAGACCCTCAACATCACCAATGGACTGGGTGAGGCGTACACGCCCACGGAGATCGGACCCGACGGGACGGTATATGCGATCAACAACGCGACGCTATGGGCGGTGGGCGCCAGCTCGGCGTCGACGGTCTATTCAAGCTGGTCGGCGGCGGGCGGCGGAAGCTGGACGGGCGGGAGCAACTGGAGCGCCGCCATCCCCACCCACGCCGGGGACGTGGCGACGTTCGATTCCACGATATCCAGCGCCAGCGTCGTTCAGCTCAATGGCAACTGGACCGTGGGGACGGTCAATTTCTACAGTAGTTTCTCCTACACGATCACGCAGGGTTCGAGCGGGACATTGACGCTGAACAACGGAAGCTCCAGCGCCCAAATCAACGATCTTTACGGCAATCACACGATTTCCGCGCCGGTTTGGCTGGCTTCCAACACGACCATCGCGGTGGGGCAATCGGGAAACGTCCTGAGCCTCTCCGGGAACATCGGGGGCGGCGGCGGAATCACGCTGGCGGCGACCGCGACGGCGCTCAGCGCCGGAACGGTGGTGCTCAGCGGCGTCAACAGTTACGGGGGCGGGACGAGCGTGACGGGCGGCACGCTCGTCGTCGGCGCGAGCGGCGCATTGCCCAACGGCAACGTCACGATCACCGGCGGCATGCTGCAACTGGGGGCGGGCACGGGGCTGGCGAAAATGACCTCGCTGTCCATCAGCGGCGGCGTGCTCGACGTAAACAACAATCATGTCATTCTCAGCTACAGCGGAAGTTCTCCGATCTCGGCAATCGCCGGCTATATCGCATCGGGCTACAACGGCGGCGCGTGGAACGGCCCGGGGATCATCTCCACCGCCGCCCGAGTTCCCACCAACGGCTATCGCTATGGCCTCGGCTACGCCGACGGGGCCGACGGCGTCGTTTCCGGCTTGGCGTCCGGCCAGATCGAAGTGACGTATACCTTGCTCGGCGACGCCAATCTTGACGGCCTGGTCAATGGTGCCGACTTCGCCATCCTGGCTGCGAACTTCAACCAGGCGGTCACCGGCTGGGACCGGGGCGACTTCAACTACGACGGCTTGGTCAACGCGGCCGACTTCCTCGACCTGGCGGTGAACTTCAACCAGGGCGTGAGCGGCGCGGCGTCGGCGGGCGACATGGCGGCGCTGGACGCGTTCGCTGCGGCCAACGGATTGCTGGCGGACGTGCCGGAGCCAAAGTCCAGCGGGCTGCTGGTCTGCGTGGCAAGCGGAGTACTTTTTTGTCGCCGACGGAACCAATCGTCGTTGAAGACTCCCCATTAACGACGTTTTGGATTTTTATTGCCTTTCCAGAACGGGGTCATTAAACTCCCGCGTCCGCATCTGTGGGAAAAGGGAGCCAATTGCTTCGCCGCGCATTGCCGGCTGCAATTTGGTGCAGCTTTGTGAGTGGGCGATGGCTCTTTGAGCCTTGCGCGCATCGGGAGTGATCATGACAGAAAATGTGGGCAGACATAGGCGCCGAACGGCAATGTTCCTGGCGATGGCGGCGGGCGCTTCCTTGCCGTGGGCGAACCGTGCGGCGGCGACGACCTATTACTGGGGGGTTGGCGACGGCAACTGGAGCACCGCCACCAACTGGCTTCCCAACGGCGTCCCGGGTGAATACCCCGATGTGGTTAATATCGTCCAGGGCGACAACGTCGCACGCACGGTCACCTATGACTGGATCGGCCAGCTAAGCTCATTGACGGTCGACCTGACAGGCGGCTTGAATTTCAACGCCCTCTCAATTGCTGCCAACGATCTTACCTGCGATGTTGAACTCGTCGGTTACAGTGGCAACGGCGCAATCAACCAGACCGGCGGCACCAATACGCTTTACGAACTCGATCTCGGATCCGAATTAGGCTCAACGGGCACATACACACTGGGGACTGGTGCTATCCTGACGGCAACTAGCGAGGAGTATGTCGGTGATAGCGGCACCGGCACGTTCAACCAGACCGGTGGCACCAACACGATCCACCAGGGCGGCCTGGATCTTGGAGATAGCCCCGGGTCAGTGGGGATCTACGCACTGGGGACGGGTGCCACTCTTTCGTCACCCGCGGAGTTGATCGGCAATTACGGCACTGGCACGTTCAGCCAAACCGGTGGCACCAATACGGTCAGTGGAGAACTCTTTGTCGGACAAAACTTACAAGGGTCAGGCACCTACACCCTGGGGACTGGTGCCACCTTGTCGTCTTCCTTCGAGTATGTCGGTGGTCGCGGCAGCGGCACGTTCAACCAATCCGGCGGCACCAATACGCTTTACGAACTCGATCTCGGATCCGAATTAGGCTCAACGGGCACATACACACTGGGGACTGGTGCTATCCTGACGGCAGCTAGCGAGGAGTATGTCGGTGATAGCGGCAACGGCACGTTCAACCAGACCGGCGGCACCAATACGGTCAGCAGTGAACTCGATGTTGGACTCAACTCACAAGGGTCAGGCACCTACACTCTCGGGACTGGCGCGGCCCTGTCGTCACCCTACGAGTACATCGGCAATTATGGCACCGGCACGTTCAACCAGACCGGCGGCACCAATACGGTCAGCGAATATCTCTTTCTTGGAGTCAACTCGGGGGCAACAGGCACCTACTCGTTGGGGACTGGCGCCACTTTGTCGGCTCCGCACGAGTATATCGGCTCGGACGGCAACGGCACGTTCAACCAGACCGGCGGCACTAACACGATCAGCAACGATCTCGTTCTCGGAGACAACTCATTGGGAACGGGAACCTACACACTTGGGGCTGGCGCGACCCTATCCTCTCTGGATGAGTTTATTGGCGATGGCGGCAGCGGGACTTTCAACCAAACCGGTGGCACCAATACTGTTACAGGCTCGCTCTCGGTGGGTGCCGGCAGCAGCTACAGTCTTTCTGGCGGTGTTCTGAATGTCCAGTCGGCGACGGTTGACGGTCCCAACGGGTTCAACCAATCCGGCGGTTCTCTATCTTGCTCGAACAATCTCGCGTTGGGCGAAGAGTCCGGTTCGATTGGAATCTATAACCTGTACAGCGGAGCCGTGAGCGTTTCAGGCGTAATGAGCCTGGGTGGAACCAGTGCATCGTCCGGCGGCAGGGGGAATTTTTATATGGGCAACCAAGGCGGCCCAGTGACGCTTGGCGGCCTGAAGATTTGGAACACTCCCGGGAGCGGTTTCACGCAAGACGGTGGAACGGTGGACGTTGGGTACATCGACACCTCGGGAAACCCCAGTCTGTACGATTGGCTTGGCGGGACGCTCGATCTGACGAGCACCACCACTGAAGTTTCGCTCGATTCGACCGGTCTCCTTGGCTCAACGATTTCGATTGGCAGCGGCCAGAATTTGATCACGAATTTCACCGTCTATGTTGGCAATAGCAGCCCCGCATCGATGACGATCTCCGGCGGCGGGACATTTGTGAGTAACGCCAATGATGGCAGTGTCATCGTGACGAATCTCCCCGGTGCCGATGGCAGCAGTGTGACCATCGACGGGATCGGATCTTCCTGGACAGTCAATGGCACGGGGAACATGCGCATCGGCGCCTATAAGACGGGCACTCTCACTGTTCAAAATGGCGGCAGCTTCTCGTCCCAAATTGCTGTTGGCCTTGGATACAATAACATTTCGGGAACAGGCAAGGGCAATGGAATTGTGAACGTGCAAAGCGGCGGCACTTTCACGGCTTCCAACGGCCTGTATATCGGCGGAAGTCCATCCGGATCGGCTGGCACCGGCACGTTCAATTTAAGCGGCGGCACGGCCAACGTCACGGGAACCACCGAAATCTGGAACGGTCAAAGCTCCCTGAACGTTACCGGGGGCGTGTTCAGTTCCGGCACGCTTGTGGACCTTGGGGCTTACTACCAAAACGCCGGAACCGCGACGTTTGGAGCTATCCGCGGAACTGGGCAAATGACTATCACTGGTGGGCTGACAACGCTGGCGACGGGCGGCGGCGAAAGCGACATCGGCGCGTTGAGTTTGAGCGGGACCGGAACGCTGGACATCACCAACAATCACCTCTTTATCAATTACGGCAATGGTCCCGACCCGATCGCGGCAATCGCCGGGTATATCAAGTCCGGCTACAACGGTGGCGCCTGGAACGGACCGGGCATCATCTCCTCGGCGGCACTGACGCCGACGCCGATGAGCGGCGGCTCTCTCTACCCGTACGGGATCGGCTACGCCGACGGGGCGGATGGCGTCGTCGCCGGCCTCTCGTCCGGCCAGATCGAAGTGGCCTACGCGCTTCTCGGCGATGCGAATCTCGACGGCCTGGTCAACGCCGCGGACTTCACCATCCTGGCGGCAAACTTTAACCAGCCAGTCACCGGCTGGGACCAGGGCGACTTCAACTATGACGGCTTGGTGAACGCCGCCGACTTCACTGACCTTGCGGCGAACTTCAACCAGAGCATCAGCGGCGATGATGTGTCCGCCGGCGATGTTGCGGCGTTGGACGCGTTCGCGGCGGCAAACGGATTGCTGGCGGACGTGCCGGAGCCGGCGTGGGCGGGGATAATGGCCATGGCTGGGTTGGGAATGCTGCGTCGGCGGCGAAGGGCGTAGGGATAACGGCAAATTGACGGATTTTTCATAGGCGCAAGGGGAGAAAATCGGGTACTCTACATAGGGGTTGAGGTCAGGCGGACGGTGGTTATTTGTGCCTCGACCAAATTCCTTAAAGGTTCGGGTCATCATTTCGCTGGCTGTGGCCGGTGCTTGCCCGCTTGCGCGCGGGGAGGATATCAGCGGGGTATTGCCGGCGGCGGCGGATCAGCCGCAAACGCACGTGTATCTTCAAACGGCGGTTCCCAACGGCCAGGGCGGCACGATGCCGGGAAGCATTCTGGAGGTCAGTGATGGATTTGGCGGCGAGGTTTACGATATCCAAGGGTTTCTGGACACGGGGACCAGCGGAGTATTGTTGAGTCTGGAGACTCAAGAGGGTTTGGGGGTGGGGCTGGAAAACGGGATAACGTTCAATGACGTCGCCGTGGGCGGGGTTGATACGTACAACGTATCGACGCAGTATTACCTTTCGGCGGCGCCGTTCAGCATCGACAACGACGTCTCGATCGGCAACGACCCGCCGCCGTTGAGCGCTTACACGCCGGTCACGGGTGCGATTCGGATGCAGACGAATCAGATTCCGGCGGATGAATTAGTCGGTCCGCTGGACATTTTCGGAATGCCGATCATGCAGGGGAAAGTGGTGGTAATGGATCTTCGGCCACCGAACAATCCCGATCCCGATTATCTTGGGGAAACGAAAACGTATTTCTACGCGCCCGGGACGCCGTTCAACGCGGGGGCGGAAGATACCGATCCGGGAATTCCTCCGGGGCAATTGCACGTGAAGCTGAGCTATGCGGATTACAGCCAGTTCACGCAATTGTTGCCCACCTCGACGCCCGCAAGTTATACGCCGCTTCAGTGTCCCAATCCGATGATCGGTCCGGACCCGGTCAAGCTATTGAACACGGGCCACACCGACAACACGCAAGCGGTCCGGATTGCCTTCGGGAGCCACGCGTCGATGGGAAGCTTCCTGTTCGACACCGGCGCTCAGGCGTCGTTTATTTCGACGGCGGAGGCGATGAATCTGCACGTCGAATATGCCACCGATTCGCAGGGGAACCAACTGCTGGACGCCAACGGCGACCCGTATCTGGTGAGCACCGATCCGGGACACGCGGAGATCGCGAATCAGTTTGCGATCCCGATTACGGGCGCGGGCGGGGCGACGGTGGACGCGGCGGGGTTTTATCTGGACCGGCTTTCGCTTCCCACGGTGGAAGGCGATCCGATCAACTTCAATCGCGATCCGACGATCAACCCCAGTGGCGCCCCGGTGCTGGTCACCGATGTGACAGTGCAAGACCCGATCACGGGCAAGTCGCTGACGCTGGATGGGGACTTCGGGATGAATTTCATCGAACCGAGCATCACGGCCGACTTGAGCCAGGAAAACACCGGGGCGTTTGATTGGGCGACGTTTGACCAGCCCAACGGATTGCTGGGCTTTACGCTGACAGCAGGCCTGCCGATTCCGATCATCGTTTCCAGCGGGAATGTCTTGACGGCATCGTCCGACAGCGACATCGGCGCGGCCGGCAGCGATCTGTCGCTTTACGGCGGGACGCTGGCGGTCGGCGGGTCGTTCAGCACCAGCCGGCCCTTTGCCGTGAGTTCGACTGGTGGAACCATCACCACGGCGTCCGGGACCACGTTGACGTTGAGCCCCGCAACGCTGACCTGGTCGGCCGGAACATTGAACATAACCAATTCCAGCGCGGTTGTGTTTAACGTGACGAGCAATGACGTCATGGTGTGGGCCGGCTCCGCCCTGAACATCAGCGCGGGAAGCAACGTGATCGTGAATGGGACAACCGACCCGTTCAGTGATTCACAGTTGACTGGCGAACACGTCGCGATCATCGACAACGGATCGTTGACGGTGAACGTCAACAGCACGATCGGCGGGATCACGGGCGACGGCCGCCTGACAATCGGCAACGGCTCGTCTGCCAGCACGCTGCAAATCGCCGCCGGAACCGGGTTGAGCAGCGTGGCATCCCTGACGATCGGCACCGGCTCGACGCTGGACCTGACAAACAACCGACTGATCGTCAACTACGGTTCGAGCGATCCGATCGCGACCATCGCCGGGTACGTCAAGTCCGGCTACAACAGCGGGGCGTGGAACGGCCCGGGCATCATTTCCACGACGGCGCAAACGAAGATCAATGGCCTTTCGTACGGCGTCGGCTACGCCGACGGCAAAGACGGCGTCGTCGCCGGGCTGTCGTCGGGCCAGATCGAAGTGACGTATACCTTGCTGGGCGACGCCAATCTGGACGGCGTGGTCAACAGCGCGGACTTCGCCATCCTGGCGGCAAACTTCAACCAGGCGGTCACCGGCTGGGACCGGGGCGACTTCAACTACGACGGCCTGGTCAACGCGGCCGACTTCCTCGACCTGGTGGTGAACTTCAACCAGGGCGTGAGCGGCGCGGCATCGGCGGGCGACGTCGCGGCGCTGGACGCCTTCGCGGCGGCCAATGGATTGCTGGCGGACGTGCCGGAGCCGGCATGCGCGGGGATGATCGCCATGGCCGGGTTGGGAATTTTCGGCCGGCGGCGACGATCTTCCCGCCGGGCCGATCCAAATAATACAGGTTCCGCCGGCACAACATCCATCCCCAGCATTACCTGACGCAACTGCCGACGATTTGCGGTAACCGCGCGTCGGGGCGCCGTTCGCAGCGGCATCATCGGCCAAGATCGTTGCCAGACATGGGATAGGACGCTAAACAATTGCGGCATGGTTTTCAGCTCTCACATCTTTATTTTTTACTTCCTTCCGCTGTCGATAGCCCTTTATTATGCCGTAGGTGGAACCTTCAGGCTGGTTCTGCTCACTCTCCTCAGTTATGTGTTCTATGCTTGGGCGAACCCTTGGTTCGTACTGGTTCTTTTGTGGTCCACGGCCTTCGACTTCTGCTGCGGGAACCTGATCTACGGACATTGGCAGCCGTTCGGGCGGCGCGCGGGCGCCGACGGCAATACAACGCAGTCCAAGCGCTGGAAGAAGGCAATACTTGTCCTGTCGTTGATCGATAGCCTGGGCCTGCTTTTCGCCTTCAAATACTTCGCGTTCGCCGAAGGGAATCTTAATACGATCCGTGCGGCACTCGGTTTGGAGCCGTATCGACTGTTGCGTGTCCTGCTTCCGGTGGGGATTTCGTTTTACACATTTGAATCGATCAGCTACGTGATCGACATCTATCGCGGCCGAATCAAGCCCGCGAGCGTCGCGGCCGCCGAGGCCGCCAAGGCAACCGGAGCAATCCTACCGGCGGGCAAGACGCCGCTGGCAATAGAGCTTCGCGCCTTTTTGAACTTTGCCTGCTACCTCGCTCAATTTCCGCATCTTGTCGCTGGTCCTATCATCCGGTTCCAGGATCTCGGACCACAGATGTATCAGCGCCGCCACAGCATTGAAAAGTTCAGTCGCGGCATCGTGTTCGTCTGCCTCGGTTTCGCCAAAAAAATCCTCATTGCCGATACCATGGGAGAAGTTGCGGACTACGCTTTCGGCGGACATCCGGCAGTCTGGAGCGACGCCTGGTTCGGCGTGCTCGCCTATGCCTTCCAGATTTATTTCGATTTCTCGGGATATTCCGACATGGCAATCGGGCTGGGTTTGATGTTCGGATTCGAGTTCCCCAGGAACTTCGACGCGCCTTACAGGTCCGGCAGCATTACGGAATTCTGGCGCCGCTGGCATATCTCTCTTTCCTCGTGGCTGCGCGATTATCTTTACTTCGGCCTCGGCGGAAACCGCCGCGGCAGACTGCGGACCTATTTCAACCTCATGGTCGTGATGCTTCTGGGCGGACTTTGGCACGGCGCCCAGTGGACCTTCGTCGTCTGGGGTGGAATCCATGGCACGTGGCTGGCGCTGGAACGTGTCGTCGGGAAGCGAAGCCTCTATTGGCGGTTCCCCCGCTTTTTCCGTGTTGGCCTGACTTTCCTCATCGTTTGCATCGCCTGGGTCTTTTTTCGTTCGACCGATCTTTCAAGTGCGTGGGACTACCTCGGGATGATGTTCCGCTTCAACTCGGCGCCGACGTCGGCCATCAAAATCGTGCATTTGGAAATGTGGACCGATGTTCACGTGGCGTGCCTGATCGCAGCAGGGCTGATCGCTTTCGTGGGCGTCCAAACCTGGGACGTCGCCAAACGCGTAAATCCTGTGACGGCCGCGTTCGCGTTAGCAATATTCGGGATATCCATAGCGGCCCTGAGCATCCGGTCGTATACGCCGTTCCTCTATTTCCGATTCTGAAATGACATGAAGGATCAATGACCACGTCGAACACAATTATCAGCGCGGATCCGGCGGGAAAGGGTTTCACCGCCGCGACGGCCATTCCCGATTTTCCGGCGCGCTCAGTGGAATTTTCCGGGAGCGGCCATATCGGGCGTAAGACCGCCCTGGCGATCGCAATTTTGTTTTGCGTGGGCATTTCGATCCCAGGCGTTTTTCAATATATTTACGATGTCAGGGTCCTGGGCCGGTGGGAATTCGACGACCTGCTGACGCACCGCCCGACGGCCGCGTCTCTAGCCCAATTCGAAAAGGATTTGACCCAGCAATCGCGATTTGACAGTTGGGCCAGACATACCTTCTGGAAACTGCACCATGGCGGCATCAAATCGCCCAATACGAATGCGATTGATGTCGCGTCGGACGGGTTTCTGTTCGGAGACGGCGAAGCCAAGCTTTTCAGCGGTTATGGCTTGACGTCGCCGGCCCCCGCGCCATCCGCGACGATCATGCCGGCCATTCTCGATTTTAATGCCCAGCTTCGCCGCCGCGGAATTCGTCTCATCCTTTTGCCGATTCCGCTCAAAGTGTCGATCTATCCTGAGAAGCTGGCGATTGATTACCTGAAATCAGACGGGCCCCCGCTGCCTCCGGGGTACACGGAATGGATGGCGCGGGTAAGGCAATCGGGTATCGACGTGATCGACCTGACTCCGGCGCTTTGGAGCGCCCGCGATCGGTCGCCCGATCCGCTGTATTGGCCGACGGACACCCATTGGTCGCAGAGCGGACGGGCCGTCGGCGCCGACGTGGTCGCCGCCTATGTGCGTCCTCTCGTCGCGACGTTTCCGAGATGCTCTTTTGACGTGGGAACAACCCGAATTGACTTTGAGGGGGATTTGGCCGCGGCGCTCGCGTTGGGCTGGGGAAACGCAAAATACCCACGGATTCGGTATGAATGCAGGCAACTCACGCGCGGGGGAAAGCCGTTCGTTGCCGGAAATGAAGCGCCGATTCTTCTTCTGGGCGACAGCTTCACCGCATTCTTCAATAATGACGGATGCGGGCTGGCGGATGAGCTGATGCTGCGCCTCCACACGGAAGTGCAGGCGATCGGCGTGCCCCAGGATCCCATCAACCGGCCGCGAGTGTTCCTGGCGGAAAACCCGAATTGCCTTACGTCCAAAAAGGTGCTGATTTGGGAATTCGCCGCCCGATACATGTGGCGAAATTGGGACATGGTGACTTTGCCACAGCGGTAAGATCGGGCGACGTCGCGGCGCTGGACGCCTTCGCGGCGGCCAGCGGATTGTCCTTACCGACGTCCAGCGTGCCGGAACCGGCGAGCGCGGGGATGGTGGCCATGGCCGGATTGGGAATGCTGCGCCGCCGGCGAAGGGCATTTCGGCTGGCAGCCATTCAATAGCTGTGCGGGCCGATCTGCACGCGGCGGCGGAAAGTCCAGTACACCGCCAGCGTGTAGGTCAGCACCAAGGGCATCCCCAAGCAGGCGATCACGAACATGATTCGCAACGTCTTGTCGCTGGAGGCGGCGCGATAGACGGAGAGGCTGTTGGCGGGGTTGTTTCGCGCGGCGACGAGGTTGGGCCAAAGGGCGATACCGAACAGCGCCACCAGCGCGGCGATGGTGACGCAGCTCGAGGCGAAGGCCTGGCCCGGCTTGTCGGCGAAAACCGTTCGCGGGACGTTGGCGATGGCCAGCACGTTGACGACGACAATTCCCGCGGCCCACGGCCAGCGCTGGAAATTCTGCGTCGCCCCGTGAACGACGACGAGCGTGTAGATCGTCGTCAACAGGTACATCACCAGGAACATGCCCCAGGTATGCCACATCCACCGGCCGACGCGCTGATGAAGTTCTCCATGGGGGACTTTGAGGTAAAGATAGAGCGCGCCGTGCATGGCGAACATGGCAACGGTGAGCAACCCGACGAGGATGGGATAGGGCCCGATCTCGTCCCAAAAAGTTCCGAGGAACACGCCGCGGTCGTTCAGTGGGATGCCGATCATTGCGTTTCCCACGGCCACGCCGAACAGCATGGATGCCAGGAGGCTGGAGGCGAAAAAGGCGAAATCCCAGGCGCGTCGCCAGCGGGGCGAGGAGCTTTTGCCGCGGAATTCGATGGCGGTGGCGCGGAAGATCAGGGCGGAGAGCACGAACATGAGGGCGGTATAGAACGCGGAAAAGGCGGTGGCGTAAGCTTCGGGGAAGGCGGCGAAGAGCGCGCCGCCGAACGTCACCAGCCACACTTCGTTGCCGTCCCAGATGGGGCCGATGGCGTTGAGGAACAGCCGGCGTTCCTGGTCGTCGCGCGCCAGCGGATGCAGGATTCCCACTCCCAGGTCAAAGCCGTCCAGCACGGCGTAGCCGGCGAGTAGAACGCCAAGAAGAACGAACCAGATCGCGTGGAAATCCATGAGCGTGAATCCGAATCAGTCCGGGGATTCGTCCTTGGCCTCGCTGAGCGAAGCGCCGTGGTCCACCAACTCGCCGACGGCCGCGGCCAGGGACTGGCCCGTGGTTCGCGCCGGGGGCGAGAGCGGTTGGGGTCCCTTGTGAATCTTGTCGTTCAGCACGGCCAGCCAGACCAGCAGCAGGAGGCCATAAATCACGGAGAACATGGCGATCGAGCCGATCACCTGGCCGCTGCTGATCGATTCCGAAACGGCGTCGCGGGTGAGGAGTCCTTCGGCGGTCCGGTATTGGAGAATCCCGTGGGAATCGAGCAGGAAATTTCCCGCCGCGTCGCGCTGGAGGCCGGGATAAACCACCCAGGGTTGCCGTCCGACCTCCGCGGCGGCCCAGCCGAGTTCGTTGGCGGCCACGGCGAAGAACACGGAGACGACGAATATCCAAAGCAGCCAGCGTTTTTCGAACAGGGTCCCGCGCCAGCGCAGGAAGGAAGCCAAGAGGGTCAGGGCGATGAAGAACGTGCCGATGGCGACCATGGCGTGATAGGTTAGGAAAGCGGCGGTGACGGGCGGCCAATAGGCGCGGGGAACCTGGTCCAATCCGGTGACCGGCGCGTGGCGGTCGCCATGGAGGAGAAAGCTGAGCAATCCGGGAATCGCCACTTCGCCGCGCGTGGTTTTGCGCTGGACGTCGGGCCAGCCGACGATGCTCAGATCGCCGGGCTTGGTTTGGAATTGTCCCTCGAAGGCGGCGAGTTTGGCGGGCTGCTGGCGGGCGACCATGCGTCCGTTGGCGTCGCCGGAGAGAAGCTGCGCCAGGCTGAACACCGTTGCCAGGAGCAACGCGCCCGAGAACGACCGGCGAGCGAATTCCTCGTGGCGCTTGCGCAGCAGGTAATAGGCGGAAATGCTCATCACGAAGAACGCCCCTAAGACGAATGCGCCGATGAGGGTGTGAACGAGGCGATCTACGAAGGATGGATTGAAGACGACGGCGTGGAAATCGACGATTTCGGCGCGCATGACGGGATGGCCTGATGCGTCGAACCAGGGTTTGCCGTCGCGCATCATTTGAACGATGCGGTCGCCGGCGGGGGTTTGCTGCCAACTGTTGGCGACGATGATCCAGACGGCGGAGAACATGGAACCGAGCGAGACCATGAGGGTGGCGAAGAAATGGAATTTGGGGCCGACCTTGTCCCATCCGAAGACCAGGACGGCGAGGAACCCGGATTCCAGGAAGAAGGCGAAGATTCCTTCCGCCGCCAGGGCCGAGCCGAAGACGTCGCCCACGAACCGCGAATACGCGGCCCAATTGGTTCCGAACTCGAATTCCATGACGATCCCGGTGGCGACGCCCATCGCGAACGTTACGGCGAACAATTGGGTCCAGAATCTGGCGGCTATCTCGTAGATCGGCTCCTTCGTCCAGAGATAGCGGGCTTCCAGATAGGCCATGACCACGCCCATCCCGATGGTCAGCGGCGGGAAGAGATAGTGGAACATGATCGTCAGGGCGAATTGAAGGCGGGATAATGTGACGACGTCCAGAGGCATGGATGGGGGTATTCTATAAGGTCGCGGTGCGCGGCAAAATTCCCCAGGGAGCGAGCTCCCTGGGCTTTGGTTGGGGATCAGGCGTAGCTGTGCAGGCCGACCAGGAGAAAATTCACGCCGATCCAGTTGAACAGCATGATCCAGAATCCGACGAAGCCGAGCAACGCCGTCCACCATGCCTTGTCCACCGTCACCACGCGCACGTGGACGGCGATCAAATAGACCATCCAGGTTACCAGCGCAAAGGTCTCCTTGGGGTCCCAACCCCAGGGCCTGCCCCAGCTCTGATCGGCCCAGATGGCGCCGAGAATGATCCCCGCGCCGAGCATCCAGAACGCCAGTTGCAGGACCACCAAATTGCACAAGTCCAGCGTGGCCAGGAACGATCCCTGTGAAACGCCCTCGGCGGCGCCGCCGCCGAAGTAATACCTGGCCAGCCACCAGGAGCTGAGCAGAAATCCCATGCCGATGAGGGAATAGCTGGCGGTGACCATGGTGACATGGACGTAGAGCCAATAGCTCATGAGGATTCCCTGGACCTGACCGATCTCGCCGCCGATCTGGCGATCGGTGACGTAGGGGGCGGCGAAGATGGCGACGAGGCAGAGCATTCCGACGAAGCTGGCGGCGGCGCCGAAGAATCCGCGGGATTTGCGCAGTTCCAGGGCGAGCCCGACGACGGCGCCGAACCAGGCGGAGCACATCACGCTTTCAAATTCGTTTTTGATGGGAGGAAAGATTCCGCCCACGAGCCACCAGCGGATGCCGATCCCCGTGGAATGGATGAGCAATCCGATGACCATGAAAACAATCGCCCAGGGACGGAGTCTGGTCACGCCGGCCTGAGCGGACAAAAGGAACGTCACGAACGCCACGAAATAGAAGATCGCGCCCGGGATGGTGAGCATGGTCAAGCGGTTGTAGATGACTTCCGCGGCCCGCTTGGCGTGGGAGGGATAGGCCTGGGGGTTCACCTGCTGCAGCAAATCCGCCAAATTTTTGGCGCTCTGGTTCACGAGGGGCGCGTCCTGCTCGTCCCAGCCGCGCATCAGGCTTCCGGTCGCCTTGAAGATGTCGGACAGAACGGCTTGCTTGTCCTGGTACCCCTCGGGGCCGGGCGGGGCGATGGATCCGTGCTGTTTCAGGACATCGACCAGGTCGGGAACGTCGCCGATCATCTCGGTGGGCCGATGCCAAAGTCCGTCCCCGCCGGCGGGGGCCGGGGGAACGATCTCGGCGGGAATAAAGTCGCGCTCGTCCTGGCAGATGTCGTGCATGGCGGACATGGCCATGATGAGCTGATCGATGGCCTTGCTCTTGGTGACGCTGTCGGCCTGCACGCGCGCGAGCAGCGCCTGCACCTCGGGCCGCTCCAGAAATGCCAGGGAAACGGTTCCCTCCTTGACGATCCGGGTTTTCTCCGCCGCGTCGATGGACTGCAAGTTCCCGAATTCCTGTCTTAAGGGGACATTCAAGATTTTGACGACGTTCCGGGTGACGTACTGGTCGGGATGGAAGGACATATCCAGCAGGGTGTAGACGGATTCATGGCCGTCGAGCCGTTCGTGCCCGGTGATCTGCCAGATCGCCTGGCGGGCGAAGGTGTCGAGGGTTTTCATGGTCTGGTTATGCTGGACGGCGGCCATCGCCAGCGGGGATAGATCGACCTGTCGGGCAAAATCCTGGGCGTGGGCGTTTGCGGCGAAGGCGAGCAGTCCGGAAAGAATTACCGCGAAGGAGCGAAGAAGCGAAGTGACGCGAAGGAAAAACTTAAATTGAATTCCTTCGCGTAACTTCGCTTGCTTCGCTCCTTCGCGGTAAATACCGCAAGGCGGCTTTTGCGGGATTGCATCTGAAAATGTCGTGGAACGATTAGTACGCATTTGACTAACTCACGGGGGATTGCAAGGAAAAAGTTTGCTCGGGTTTTCTTGCCGCCCGGGCCAGCGCCCCCGCCTTCATCCGCCGGATCACGATCGGCTTGACGTAGAACGCGTACAAGAATCCCAGGACAATCATGACGCATCCGGTCAGCATCACCAGCACGCCCGGTCGATTCCCGACGCCGATGGTGGACGACTGTCCATCCGGATCATAACCGGCCTGGAAGAAAATCCAGTTGCCGTGCTGATAATAAATCGGGCTGTTCAGGCTGGCGACGTCGGTTTCGGTGTGGCCGTCGGCATCGGTCAATTCCAGGATGGAGCGGAAGTCGCGGAATAATCCGTTCCCCGTAGTCAGGCCGCCGGGATAGGGGACAAGATCGAAACTCTTGAGCGTGAGCGCCGCGGGCATCGGGTGGCAGGCAAAGCCCAATTGCAACTGCAGCGCCGCCGACGCGCCGGGAATACGCACGACGCCCATGGTCCATGGAATCATCGGTTCGAGCACCATGGGATCCGGAGCGGCGTACAAATCGCAGGGCACGGGCAGGTCCTCGGACCAATCCCCGCACTTCACCCGCGCCACAACCACCTGCCTGACGCCGGATTCGCCTTCGTCCTTGTTCTGCCTTTCCACCGGCGTCGGCAGGACGTGGGCGACCACCTTGAAATGATCCCTTCGCCGGAGAGTCCCGGTCACCGGCTGGCCATCCAGCGAAAGAGCAATTTCGCCCCCGGCGGTCAAATCCCTGACTTCGGCGGAGGAGGAAAGCGTGGCGTGAACGTCCACCAGCGCCTTGTCCGAGGTCAGCAGAACGTGCTTGTCATCGGTGGCGGCCGGCAACAGCGCCGCGGGATCGGTCACGACGAAGGCCAAGACCAGATTCGCGTCGATCGGGTCTTTCTGGCGGTTTCCCTTCACCATCGGCGGCGTGGTGGCCGGGTCCATCTTGAAATCGGTCTGGAGCGTGCGGCCGGCCAAGATCATCCTCCAAAATTCTTTCCCGCGTTTTGGCATGACGTGAAGCGTCAATGCCCGCACCAGCTCGTGCGTCCCGAACATCGGAAAGGCGGGATTGTAGGATTCCACTGCGACGCGATATTCACCGTGCGCCAGATCCACCGGCTTGCCGATGCCCAACTCCAATTCCTCCACCGGCCGGCCGGGCAACGCGGCGGTCAATTCGAACAGCCGGTCGGCCGAGGCGCGGATATCCTGGAGCGACGAATCGGAAACCTGCCGGTATTCCAATTCCGTCGAACCGAAAAACTGATGCGAAGCCGTCGGGTCGGTCGCGCGCAGCATGATCGGCGGCCTGTCCGGGATCGCCAGCTCCACGCCGACCTCATTCGAACGCGGATCGTCCACAACCTCCTCCTCGACGTCGGCGTATGAATAAAACCCGACGATGTCCACGGTCACCGGCTGCGACAGCCCCAGCCAAGCGGAAAGGTCGTTGGATGAATCCGACTGCAAGCCGATGGGCGTGAAGTTGGCGATCCCCGCCAAGTCCGCCCGGCGCAATCGCCCGGGATCGTGGCGATCGTCGTACGACCCAAACCGCGGCAACGACGGCAGCGGTTGCATGCCGTACATCTGGCCCCTCAGCACCCGCGCGTACAGCGCCCGCTCGGCGGAATCATAAAACACGTTCACGGCGTGGCCCACGGGAATCAGCGTTCTGCCCTCGACCTTGAGGTGGTAATAAAGCGACGACCCGGAAATCAAAGTGATGATCCCCGAATGGATGCACCAAACCCCGTATCGGGGAGGAGTCAGGGGAATCCGGTTCAACGTCACGGTTGCCAGGCTCAGGCACAACAACAACATCATGAGCTTCAACGGCCAGGCGTCGAAAAACTCCAGTTCGTTCATCTGAAAGTGTTCCCGCACGGCGGGCATTCCGGAGCCGACGGCGATGTACAGGGCAATCAGCACCATCAGCGTGATCCCGAAGACCACGTTGTTCAGGGTGTATCGAAAGAGAATTCGCAGGACGCTGGTCACGATTAAATAGAGGAGCGGCGATTCTAGCAGGCCGTGGCGAAAGTCGCGCGGGCATTGCCAGCGTCCTTGGGCCGCGCGTCTGCCAAAATTTCCGGAAGAACATAAATTAAACCGCCAAGACGCCAAGACGCCAAGGTGAATTCATGCCAGAGTCACTTCCCACCTTGGCGTCTTGGCGTCTTGGCGGTTCAATCATCTTTGTTCCCGGATAAGTTGGCAGTCCCCAACGTGCAAATTTTTTAATTTTTCCGTTTGACATAGTGATTTTGTTAGGTATTATTTACCCTAACAGACACCAATCAAGGAGCAACGGAATGCTGACGGTGCGACATATTGAGAAGTTATGGGACGCTCGGAAATACTCGCGGCTTCTGGAGGAGCTGATCGCCCCCCGGGTCGAGGCGGCGGCCGCTGGGGAGTTGGTGGAAACCCCGGCGGCATCGGCGGCGGCGCTGGCGCTCATTCGGCTGGATGAACTGCACCAGCCGCAAGCATCCCTGTGCCCCCGGCTGATCTGGAGCCTTCTCGCCCTCCAGGAAACCGATGGGGGCTGGGGCGACGTCGCCACCACGGCACTTTGCCTCCGGGCCTTGTGCCTCCAAAACGGACACGGGCAGGCCATCGAACGGGGGTTGACATATCTGGCCACGCTCCAGCAGCCGGCCGGAATCTGGCCCAAAATCCCCATCCGCCGAATGCCTGAAGATGCCTTGGTCTCGGCATTCGTGCTGGCGCAATTGGCGGACAACGAGCGATTCCGGGATGCGATCCGCTTCGACGCGGCGTTGGCCTGGTTCGAGTCGCATCGCTGGAGCCTCGAAGAAGGAGCCCAGGCCATCTGGGACCATGCTCGCCTCCGCATCCCGGCGGTTGCCACAACCCCCGCCGGAGCGCAGGCGAGTTGGTCCTGAGGGAAGTTTGTCATTCGTCATTGGTCATTTGTCATTCGGATTTGATTCGTCATTCTGGTTTCGGATTTCGGGTTTGATTCCGTAGTAGGTGCGGGCGAACCTTCTCAACTCCTCGTGGTCTGGCCATACCACGGCGTTCTTCGGCATGCCCGCCAGCCAGGCTTGGTCGATCGACTGAGCCGGATCGCTCGTGTCCACGTCAAAAACGGTTTTGTAATTCAGGCGGGACATGGGAATCTGATACCAGAACGCGCAGGCGTCGCCGATCAGGTCCACGGATTGGCCGTCTTTCAATTGACGGGTATCCAGCAAGCGAAATCCCTGGAGGTTTTCGCGCCCGATCAGGGCGGCCTTGTCGTGGTCGATTTCGAGATAGGGGCGCATCTTGTCGAGGAGCATAACGGCGGAAACGACGGCCATCGCCAATCCTGCCGCGGCGCATAGCGGCAGCCATGCGCGAGCTTCAATCTGCGCAATAAGTAGTGCAATGATGGGCATTGCCATCACCATGAACCGGCTTTGCAGGTGCGTGAAGAAAAGCCAGAAGGCGATCTGAAAGGCGAGGAGGACCCCCAGGCCGACAATCGCGCGATTGCGGATGCCCAATGCAAATGCCGCGATACCGAGGGGGAATAGGACGTATCCGTATCTCCAATCCCAGAGAAGCTCGGTCCAGAGGGCGAGCAGATGTCCTTGCGCCGAGCGGTATTTCATGTCGGGCAAATAGGCCTGCCGCCATCGCTCGGCCTGGACGGGGCTGAAATGGGAGTTGCCGAGAATGCTCATCGCTTCGGGGAAAACGGGATTGCCGGTCCATTTCCAGTCGCGGATCAACCATGGAGAAAGGGCCAGTATTCCGGCCAGAACATAGCAAGCTGAATGCGCGGAGATTTGGCGTGGGCGCAAGGGGATGGCGTTTTTGATCGTCGCGGCGAGGGGCACGCCGACGAAGACCAGCGGGGCGACGGACAATTTCGTGCCGGCGGCGAAACCGGCGAATATTCCGGCGATGAGGAATTCGCGCCACGTCTCCCCCCGAATCGCCCAGCCGATCGCCAGCGTGGCAAAGAGCAGTGTTCCGCCTTCGTTGTAGGCAACGGGGGCAAGCAATCCCGTCCACGGCGTCGCCGCCACCAGCAAGGCGGCGATCGTTCCGCGCTTGCCAGCCCCGGCCAGGGCATACACCGCGCACGCGGTCATCACGCAAAATCCCAGGTGCATCATCTGGGCGAGATACATCCCCGCCCAGGGGCCTGCATGCAGGAACATCGCCAGGAGATAGTGCATCTCCACGTTGAACGGGAAGAATGAAAAGACGTTGTGATGCAGGGGCACGATCCGCCCGGCCTCGAACCATTCGCGCGGCACTTGGAGGTGATACTCGACGACGTCATAGCCATTGGGCTCATCGCCCCACAAAATCCCCGGCGGAAAGCATGCCGCCAGCGCCGCCGCCCCCCCCACCGCGGCGGCTGAAACCCATAGCCATCCCCACCCGGCCGAATCGCGCAGCCATTTTCCCGCGTCCCAATTCTTTCCGCGAACGTAAAAGACTGAAATTGCGATGATATCGCCGGCCGCGAGAATCCCGATGGCCCATCCCTGATTCATCCACCCCATCAGGCCGAGCGACAGAACGGCGAGACTCACAATCCCCAAGCCCAGGCCCACGCTGGTCACGGTGGCCAAGGGGTGCGTGACGCATCCTGCAAGCCCTCTTCTTCCCCTCCCCTGGTACTCCGGGGGAGGGTCAGGGTGGGGGTTTCGTGGGCCAATCGATGTTCGACCCCCACCCCAACCCTCCCCCTGAGTACATGGGGAGGGGGAAAACAGGGAATTGTTAGTCGGCTGCCAGCGCAGGATTCGCCATGCGACCCAGCCGATCCCGCCGGCGGAGATGAGCCACAGAATCGCACAGCCCCCATCCTGCAAAAGGCGATAAACGGCCAGTTCCCAAGACGGCCCGGCCAGCGCCAGAAACATCGCCAGAAAAACAATCGTTCCTGCAATCATCGCCCCGGCGCGAGATTTGACCGCAGCCGACAGATTCACGCCTGGCCCTCGGGTTTGGAGGCGTCGTCATCTTCCAACTTGAACAACTTCTCCACGGCGTGCAGATACTGGGTCATCGGGGCATGCGCCGGCTCGGAATCGCGGAGCACCTGGATGGGATCGTGCAGGAGCTTGTTGACGATCCGGCGGGTGAGTTCTTCCAGTTGCTGTTTGTCCGCATCGGTCACGCCGGACAATTTCGCCACCGTGCGCGCCAGTTCCTCCTGGGCCAGGGCATGGGACCGCTGATAGAGATGATCGATGAGCGGCCCCATCATCCGCGCCCGGTTCCAGGCGGCGAAATCGCTGACGTGCTGCTCGACGATCCGCGCCGCCGCCTCGGCCACGGCCGAGCGCTTGTCCTGCGTGGCCGTCACCGCCTGCTGCAAATCGTCGAGGTTATAGAGATAGACGTTCTCGATCTTGGCAACGTCGGCGGCGACGTCGCGGGGCACGGCAATGTCGATCAGGAACACCGGCCTGTACCTGCGGCGCCGGATGACCGCGTCGAACATACTTCGCGTAATGATCGGCTTGTCGGACCCGGTGCTGGTGATGACGATGTCGGCGGCGGCGAGATGATCGGGCAATTGCTCGAATTCCGCGGGCGATCCTGCGAATCTTTCCGCCAGCGCCGTTGCCTTGCCGGCATCGCGGTTGCAGACGATGAGGCGGCCGGGTTTCAATGCGGCGACGGCCGCCAGGACCCGTTCGGCCATTTTTCCCGCGCCGATGCTCAGGACGGTCTTGTCGGTGAAGACGTCAAAAATCCGCCGGGCGTAATCCACCGCGACGGAGGCGACGGAGACCCTTCCCTCGCCGAGAGCGGTTTGGGCGCGGATTTGCTTTCCGACGGCGACGGCCCGCTGAAACAGGGGATGGAGCACGGGACCGGCGGTGCCCGCCTCCTTGGCCGCCTCGTAGGCCTCGCGCACCTGGGCCAGGATCTGGGTCTCGCCCAACACCATCGAATCCAGGGAAGCAGCCACCGAGAACAGATGGCTGACGACGTCGCGTTCGGTCTTGTGGTAGAGGCGGGACTGCAAATCCTCCAGCTTCAGCGCCCGGTTCTGGGCGAGGAATTCGGCCAATTCCGCGTGGCGGGGATGGCCGTGAGTCTCCCGCGCGACGTACAGTTCGACGCGGTTGCAGGTTGAAATCAGCACCGCCTCGCAGCGATCGAACTGCGCGCGGAGCGACAGCAGGGCGGCCTTGCGCTGTTCGGGCGAAAACGCCAGGCGCTCGCGCAGGTCCAGCGGCGCGGTCTTGTGATTCAATCCCAGAACGAGCAATCGCTGCATCGCTCCTCATCGCTCCGTGGGCAGATATAAGACCGTGATCAACGTCGCCACCATCAGTAGAAATCCGACGATGCTCAACATGGCGGATTTGCGCCCCCTGACCGCCGGGGTAATCGGCGTGTGCAACGCCACCGCGTAAACGACCCACACGGAAAACGCCAGAATCACCTTCGGGCTGGTAATCCAATGCGGGCCGAGCATGGTATGCGGACCCCGCTGCATGATCCTGGCCAGGCCGGTGACGATTCCGACGGTGAGCAGGGCAAAACCGATACTGACGGCCCAATGGGTGAGGTTCTCAAGCCGCTCCAGGCTGACGGGCGGCCCGGTGCCGATGGCGGCCTTGCGCCGCAGGCGGGCGCTGGCGATGAGGTACATCGCGCCAACGCCGGCGGCGACGCCGAAGGCGGCCATGCCGGCAAAATTGCTGGCGCGATGCGTCAAATCCCAAATCCCGGCCGGCTCATAGACACCCTGCGCGGATTCTCCGAGCAACGCGGCGCAGAGAAGCATGACAATCACGATCGGCATCAGGAACCAATCCAAACCCGGGATGGGCTTGGCGCGCTGAACGTACAAGGTGAAGCCCGCCAGCAGGAGGGCCAGGGTGGCCATGGCTTCGAAATTGTCTTCGAGCGGCATCCAGCGGCCACGAACGACCGATCTCCAGATCAGGGCGGCCAATCCCAGGCAAATCCCAAAATAGGCCATGGATTTGGCGGTCAATCGGAGGCGGTTGCCGGGCCTCCACAGGGAAGCGGCGGAAATCCCTCCGCCGACGAGAAACACGCCCGCCGCGGCCAGGACCAGGCCGATCTGCCCCGCGTTGGCGCCGGTCGCCACGCTCATGGGGCTCCTTCCGGATGGGGCGTCAAGTCGGGAAGATCGTTGAATTTTCCCCGCAGCCAATCGCACAACCCGGCCATTGAGCCGTCTTTCAGCGCCGTCGCCGCATCCGTGGTGGCCAGCGCCCGGAAGATCTCCCGCCTCCGCGCGATGGGCAAACCACTGTTCCTGATTTTCGGCCGAAGCTGTTTGGAAGCCTCGGCTAATTTGACCCATTCATCGCTGACGCTGCCGGCCAGCGCATCTCGCAAGCCCGCCGCCAAAGCCGGGGAGCCGCCGGCCGAGACGGCGACCACGATCGGCCCGCATTTGAGGACGGCGGGCAAAATAAAATCACCCGGCTCATCGAGTTCCTCGGCATCGCCGCGCTGCACCCAAATCCCCCGCCGCCGGGCTTCGGCGACCACGGCGTCATTGACGGCGCCGGAATCGGTGGCCGCGAAAACCAGGTCCGCGCCGTCGAGGTCGGCCGGGTCAAAGTTCGCGATTTTCTTCTCGACGCCGTCGGGAAACTCCCGGACGAATTTTGTTGCGACGGCCCGCACGGAGACAGCCCCCGCGGCCAGGAGTCCGGCCGCCTTGCGCGCGGCCACCGCCCCGCCGCCGACGATCACCACCTTGCGCCGGGAAACGTCCAGAAAAATAGGATAAACATGCGGCACAATCTACCGATTCTAATCGCTCAGCCGCCGCCTGTCGCCTTGGCGGCGCCCCAAATGGACCCTACCGCTTCGGAGAATCGCAAGCGAAAATCACAGGAAACACGCCGGGCTGACCTGAAAATGATCCGCCAGTTTGGCGATGATCGTTTTGCTGAGTTGACGTTCTTCGCGCAGCAGCTTCGATCCGAATTCCCGTTGCCCGAGCAGCCGCCCCAAATCCGAAGCGTTCATTTGGTGTTGCTCCATGAGGAAAATGAGGTTTCCCACGGGGTCATGCTTGCGGCGGGGCTGGGGCCTATGGGCCCGTTCGTATTCGTCGATCAGCGTGGCAAGCACGGCAAAGTAGTCCTCCTGATCCCGATTGAGGTCGTGTCCGGCCATGGCATCGGTGATTTCCGTGGCGTTGGCCAAATCCACCTTGTCATGCAGCGGCCGCAGCGGGACCATCCGCACCAGCCCCTGGTAATCATTGGGCATGGCAGCGAAGGTCACGTCGCCAACAAGATTTTTCATACTCGTTCCTTCCATGCCTCAATGCCAATGACTCAGGGAAAGTGGCTTGGGCGACGGCGGGAAAGACAGAGTCGACTCGTCTTCTGGCCCCGGAAATTGACATACATGACACACATGATACAATGAGACGGCCATGAAGGTCACGATTCTTGACGCTGCGCTGGACGACCTTGGGCGATTGCCCGGCTCCATACAGGAGCGGGTGCTGGAAGTGGTTGAGCGATAGGAGCGTTGGCCGCAAGTCAGTGGCGTCAAGGCGTTGACGGCCGACTGGCGGGGTCACTCTCGAATCCGAACCGGCGACTACCGAGTCGTGTTTAAGGTTTCTCCAGACCGGATCGTGGTGGTCCGCGTGGCTCATCGAAAAGAGGTGTACGAATGATCGGAACCTTGAACATCAACGGGGTTGACTATGTGGTTATTCCGCGCGCCGAGTATGAGGGACGCTGGCCCAAGCTGCCTCCCAGCGATGCCCGTGGTGAGCGTCCTGCCAAGTCGGCCGTCCTGGCGATGATCGCTCGTTCCCTGATCCGTCGGCGAACCGAGGCGGGTTTGGACCAGAAGCGTCTGGCCGCGTTGGCCGGTGTCCGCGCCGAGACGATCAGCCGCATCGAATCCGGCCGATACCGCCCCCGGCGGGAGACCATGCACCGAATCGACCAGGCCATCGCCTCCGCGGCGGGACATGCCGCTGGCGCGGGCGCGTCGCGGTGAATGGGCCCCCGCGCGGCGAATTGCGGGCTGTCAGCGACGCCTTCCCGGGCTTGCCCCCGCAAGCAGCAGCCGCGACGCGGTGAGGGCATTGGCGGGGGACGTGACGGAACATGAAGAGGTCGATTGTACGCTCCGGGGGCCGGCTTGACGATGCCGCGGGGGGCCATAGAATTCACGCAGTTCCCGGGGCGACGGTCTAACGGAATGACGCCTGAATCGCATTCAGCAAATCGGGGTTCGATTCCCCGTCGCTCCATTTTCTCCTCACTAGGCAAGGAGAAAATAGAGGGGTGAGAGGAGTGGGGAGAGAGTAGAGAAGGCAAGGGGTGGCCGCTGGCGCGAGTCGGGCATTCCGCGGCAAAAAATCTTCACCCCGGTCTCCCTTCTTCCTACTCCTTTCCCGGCTTACGCCAATGGCCTTCGCGTAGGGCATTTGCTGCGCAAATTTAGATCCGTCTCGAGCACTCGACAACAATAATGAGCGACGTCCCCATAATGCCTTCTAGAGACCAGTTAAGTTTACCTTCGGAGGAAAGATGAACCTGTTTCGCAGATTGTTCGGGAATGGAACGCAGGTTACGCCGGACGCCCATCGCCGTGATCTTTCCGACGACGAGATCCTGAGGATGCCGGTCGATCAACTTCGTTTGTCGCTTGAGCGTGGCCTCGTCGGGGCCCATTTCACCGTGATCATCTGTTGCTATGATAAACTGGGCAGGTCTCCAGAGGAGCGAGGCACGGCTCTTGAATCCGTTTATCCGCAGATGCTCGCGATGTGCAATGACCGCAAACGCTACCTAGGGTACTTCACCGGCATGAAGAAGGGCCGGGACATAGAGATCGCGATCGCATCGAGGAATGCGAAGGAGCAGTTCGACATCGTTTCAACTAGCGTTCAGTTCGCGCGGACCGCCGACGGCGTTCGGTTTCAGGAAGCCTGTAAGGAGTTGATCCGTCGAGTCGGCTTCAATTGCTAAATGACCTTCCGCGAGTAGTAGGCGAAAAAGTAACTGCTTACGGCTCTGTCTCAACCCCGAACTGAAGGGGACACGACCCTTAATATTAAGGGTCGTGTCCCCTTCAGTTCGGATCCTGGTCCTGATGCGTCCGGCAGCATTCGCAACGGTCACCGGCCCTGTCGCGGACGAAATTGCGAAGAATGGCGTCCAAGCGGATTCGCTATGCCGCCAGCGTGTCTAACAGTACGGTTCGGGCCTTGGCTTGCAAGACGGCGATCACGTTTGCCACCGCGATCAGGGATTCGTACTCGGCGCGCTGGTCGGGGGTGATCCGGCCGTCATTGGCGAGATCGGCCAGATCGTCGATCTTGGCTTGCACGTCGGCGTCGGCCCGGAGCGCCACCAGCCGACGGGCAGCCTCGGGGGACAAGGCTCGCCCAACCGGGTCGAGCAGGCGGTCGAGTAGATCAGTGCTGGTCAACATGACAATCAGTATACCTTAGGCGCGTTCGAAGTTGGAAGCATTATCTGTCAGTCCTCCCCGTAATGCAGTCAATTCCCGGATATAGCGGTGATGGCCGCTTCGATCTTCTCCAGGGTACGTGCTCAGACGGTTACGCCGTCGGCCGCGAATGCCTTTTCGATTTTGGTGAAGGTGGATTCATCGGGGTTGTTCTTCCCGGCCTCGATGCGGTGAATGGTTTCCTTCCGCACCCCGGCTCGGCGGGCCAGTTCCGCCTGGGTCCATCCGGCGCGGTTCCGTGCGGCGACGATCCGGCGAGCCAGCAGCGCCCGACCATAGGCGATGGCGGGATAGTTCCCGTTGGCATCCGGCGCCGGAAGCGGAGGCAACGGACCACCGGTGTTGATTGGACGCCCGGTGAGCCGCTCGAATTCTGTGCGTTCGATTACCACAAACTGCATGCCGGCGAGTTCCAGAATCTGAGTCATACATTTCGCCATAATGGGACGTTACGTGGGTTGACATTAAATGTCAACGCCCCGAGTTGCGAGCGTTGGGATGGCACCCCCGCGCAACAATCGGGGGAAAAGCGCCGCACAAGTGCGGCCGCTAAAAAGGGGGTTGCGCGGAGTCGGTTCGGCGTGGTCAGCGGCACGCAAATCGCCTATCCTTTGTGGTCATGCGCGATGTAGATGTAAAAATCGGGATCATCGGTGGGACTGGACTGGGAGAGCTTCTGGGCAACGGAAGTGGGCGAAGGCATGAAATCCAAACGCCGTTCGGGTCGCCGAGCGATGCGGTGATTGAAGCGGATTGGGAGGGGCTGACGGTGTTGCTGCTGGGGCGGCATGGGCCGGGACATTTGATTCCGCCGAGTGAGGTGCCGTTCCGGGCGAATATTTTTGCCCTCAAGCAGCTTGGGTGCACGCACGTCATCGCATCGGGGGCGTGCGGGAGCCTGCGGCAGGAGTTTAAGCCGCGGGAGCTGGTGGTGCCCGATCAGATCATCGACAAGACTTATCGGCGCAGCGGCACGTTCTTTGAAAAGGCGGCGGTGCACGTGGAAATGGCGGAACCTTTTTGTCCGGTGCTGCGTCGAATCATTTTGGAACAGGCATCGAACGGCGAGGCGATCACGGCTCACGGCCGGGGGTGTTACGTCTGCATGGAGGGTCCGGCGTTTTCCACGCGGGCGGAGAGCCTGATGCATCGGCTTTGGGGGGGAGATTTGATCGGAATGACGGCCATGCCGGAAGCCAAACTCGCCAGGGAAGCGGAAATCGCCTACGCGTTGATCGGTCTGGTGACGGATTATGATTCGTGGAAATCGGCTGCGCCGGCGGCGCCGGGTCAGCCGGCGGCTGAGGCGCCGTCGGGAGCGGCGTTGTTGCAGGAAATTACGGGCAATCTCCAGGCGGCGGCGGGCAGCGCGATGGAGTTGATCCGCCGGGTGCTTCGCCGAATCGCGGCCGATCCGGCGCCGCTGCTGGCGTGCCCGGCCCGCGAGGCGTTGAAATTGGCGATCTGGTCGGACAAATCGCGGATTCCCGGCGATGAAATCCAGCGGCTTTCGCCGCTCTGGGGCAGATATTTCGGCTAAGATATTGCGATGCGCGCGCGGGTATTCATCCGATTGCTGATTGCGGCCGTGGCGCGGCGGGTGCGTGACACATTCTGCGAGCCCTGTTTCTCCCCTCCCCTGGTACTCCGGGGGAGGGTCAGGGTGGGGGTTTCGTGGGCCAATCGACGTTCGACCCCCACCCCAACCCTCCCCCTGAGTACAAGGGGAGGGGGAAATTCTCTGCAGCAAGTGTCACTCGCCCTGGTATGGCTTGCGCCGGCGCTGGCATGGCTGGCGGCGTCGTTGGCGTGGGGGCAGGCGCGTGTTTTCGTCGGGCCGGGGATGCCGCAAGTCATCGGTGGAGTTCCTCAGGGCGCGGGACAGGATCCCACCGGGGTCGTTTACGTCCGCGATTCGGCGATGGCGATGGAGAAGCTGGCGCTGGCGCGGCGGATGGAGCGGCTGCACGAATGGGGCAAATCGGCCGACGTGTACCAGGAAATCCTGGAAAAATATTCCGACCGGGTGGTGCCGGCCCACGAGGACCCGCAGAGCCACGTCGTGGACCAATATGCCTCCGTGACCGAAACGGTGCGCCAGTCGCTGTGCAAGTGGCCGGAGGATGGATTGACGGTTTATCGCAGCCGATACGAAACCCCCGCGGCCGCGATTCTTAATGCCGCGGGGAACGACGGCCTGGACAAACTGCACGAGGTTCTCTGGCGGTACTTCCCCACCGATTCCGCCAAGGAGGCGGCCATCCGGCTGATGGACGCTTATTTCGAGGAAGGCGATTACGCGGCGGTGAGTCAGATCGGCATGCAACTGCTGGATTGGCATCCGAACCTTTTGGCCCAGCGGCCGATGGTGCTGTATCGCACGGCGTTGGCGGCGAGGCTGGCGGGCCAGGCGGACGATTGCAACCGTTGTCTGGACGAGCTTCAACGTCAGTTCCCGCAATCGATGGGGGTGATACGCGGGCAGGAGGTGGTGCTGACGGCCTCGCTGAGCAAGGAGCTTTCCCGCTCCGGCATCGTGCACGGCCCGAGCAGCGACTCGTGGCCGACGGTGGGCGGCGATGAGAGCCGATCCAAAGTCTGCTCCTCGACCGTCAAGCCCGGGGCGCGGCTTTACGCGATCCGGATCGACCCGTTCAAATGGAACCAGATTCCCAATTCGCCGGACAACCAGCAGAAAGAGCACAACGATGACGATCTGCGCGCCAAAGGGGTGGGGTTGGGCATCATGCCCGCGGTGGACAAGGGGCAACTCTTTTTCCAGGACAACACGCGGATTTACGCGAGGGACCTGGACGGCGGCGAGCCGCTGCCGGCGTGGGTTGACACTTATCCAATGGAGAACGGCGCGTACAAAGTCCCCGGGAATCCGTCGCCGGTGCCGCTGGGCCGGCAGTTGTGCGTCACGGTGAACGACAAATACGTCGCGGCGGTGACGGGTTTTCCGGATCCGTGGACAGATTCCGCGCCGCCGGGCGAGGATTCGCGGCTGGTGTGTCTCGACAGAAAAACCGGGCGGCAAATCTGGACCAGCACGCTTCACGATCTTCCCAATTCGCAAACCGCGCTGCGGGCCCTGCAAATGGGAGGATCGCCGCTGTTCGTCGGCGACAATCTCTACGTTCTCGTCCACGGCATCAAGGGGCAGTTCGAGGATTGCTACGTGGCGTGTTTCGCCCTGGCGACGGGACAATTCCGCTGGGCGACGTTCATCGCCAATTCCGGCATCGAGCCGTCGTTCGGCCCGATGGCGGATGAGGCGAGCCAGTTTTCCGACGCGGTTTCGCACATCGCCTACGCGGGCGGGCGGATTTTCGTCGTCACCAATCTGGGTGCGGTCGCGTCCGTGGATGCGTTCACGGGCGCCATCGCGTGGCTGGACATTTATCGAACGGAAACAACGCCGATGGCGGGGGTCAATTTCAATCCGGCGCTGCTGCGTCGTTTCGGGGGGATAGCGCAGCCGGACGAGGAATCCGTCTATGCGTCGGCGCCGTGGATTTACAATCCCGCGGTGGTTCAAGAGGGGAATCTTTTCGTCCTGCCGGCCGACAGCCACAGCCTTTTCGTTTACGACGCCGCCGGCGGGAAGCTCATCAAACAGATTCCGCTGAGCGAGTTGCAGGAGACGCGCGATCCCAACGTGCAAAACAGTCCCGACCTGCCCAGCACGCTGCTGGGCGTCAGGGGCAATCTGGTTTATCTGGCCGGGGCGAGGCAGGTGTGGCAGGTGCCGTGGCGAACGATTCCAAAGGACCCGGCCAACGTCGATTCGACGCCCGGCTATTGGCGTTCGACCGAGGGGGATCAATATCCATCCAAGCCGGCCCAGGGGGACCAGGACCTGTTGATCCAGGTGCGCGGCCGGGGCTTCGTCACGGCGGATGCGGTGTATCTTCCGACGCAGAAGTATCTGCTTCGCATCCTGGTTTCCTCCGGGCTGCTCGATTCGGTGAACAGTTCGTTTCCCAAGGGCGGATGGGAGGAAGGCAAGGAAGGCCCCGGCAACGTCATCGTGACGCAGGACCACCTGATCGTGGCGGGCGATCGTCAGGTCGCGGTTTACACGGACCTGGCGCTGGCGCGCGCCAAGCTGGATCGGGAGATCGCCGATGCGCCGGCCGACCCGGACGCGCGGCTGCACTATGCGGAGGTGATGTTCGCGGCGGCGGAGCCGGACGTCGCCCAGAGCCGGATGGAGGAGGCGTTTCAGTTGTTGGGGGGCGTGCGATCGCTGCGGGCCGGGCCGAGCCGGGACCGCGCTTTCAACGATGCGTTGAGCTTCGCAAAGCGGTCGTCGCAAAAGGAAACCCCGGCGCAGCAGATCGAGCGGTTTTTCGACCTGGCCCAGGCGGCGGCGAATTCAGCGGCCCAGCAGGTCAGCTATCGCCTGGCCCGCGCCGGTTACGACTGGTCGCGGCCGAATCGCGACGCCGCGGCGGCGATCGAGCTTTATCAGGAAATCCTCGGCGATCCGGCCTACCGCGCGGTTCCGATGCCCGATCCGCAAACCGCCGGCAACACGTTGGCGGGGACGGTGGCGGAGAAGGCGATCCGGGAGATTCTGGGAACGCCGGATGGCCACGTGGCGTATGAACAATTCGAGCTGGCCGCCGCACAGAAGCTGAGCGACGCCCGCGCCGCCGCCGATCCGGACAAGTTGCTCGACATCGCCAAGGTCTATCCCGATTCCCGCATCGCCGGGGCGGCGATGATGGCGGCGGCGGAGTGTTACGAATCGCGCGGCGATGCGCCGATGGCGACGCAGGTGCTCCGCCAAATTCTGCCCAGGGTCCGCGACCGGGACCGTGTTCCCGTTCTGGAAGCGCTGGCGCGCAACTATCTGAAGATGCCGAACCATCTGGACGTGGCGGTTTCGCGGCTGGCGTTGGCGGCGAGCCTGGCGCCGCATTCCATGATTCTCCAGCCCCTGACGCTGCCGGGCGGGGCCGTCGTGCAGAACGTTTCCCTGAGCGGCGCCCGCGACCTGCTGATGCGATATGAATGGCAATCGAGCCTGGAATCCTTGCCGGACTTTCACTTGCCGACGCATCAGCAATCGAACGACTATTGGAAGGCCAAAGGTCAGCGGGCCAAGCCGTTTCAACCGGAATCGCCGAACACGAAAATCGTCGGGGTTGACGCGATGGTCGTGCCGCTGGAAGACTTCGCCCGCAAGGACCGGATCATCGCGTGGTCCGCGGCGGATGGATTGTCGGTCTATCCCGTCGGGCAGAACAAGCCGGCGTTCAACTGCGCCGGAATCAGCGAGGCGCCCATCGGCGCAGCCTGGACGGAGGGGAACCTTTTGGCGTGGAGCAAGGGATCGATCGCGCTGATCGACGGGGCGTCGGGGCAAAAGCGATGGTCGATGGATGTCTCCACGCTGCCGGGAATCGTCGCGGCGGGGGATTCGGGCGTCGCGCCGGCGGAGAACGGACCGGAAGAGTTTGCGGACGTGAGGCCGGTCAACGATCGCATCGTTCTCACCACGACGACGGGGAGATTGCTGGGGATCGACCCGGCGGCCGGGCGGCCGGCGTGGCAAACGCGCGTCGGCGGCGCGGTCAATCCGCTCCTGGCCAACGACGATTTCACGGTCGTCCGAACCCAGGACGGCCAGACCGTGCAGATTCAGGTTTACAATTCCCTCAGCGGCGAGATGCTGGGGAGAAAATCGTTCGGACTTGATACGCAATCGTATCCGATCAACCTCGCGCTGGCGGCGGATGGGACGCTGGTTTACACGCTTCCAGATAAACTGTGCATTCAGGACCTTTTCGAGGCGAATCTTTCCCCGCAGGGCATGGAGCCGGGCATAGCCAAGGATGCCGAACTGCCGAACCAGCCGCCGATGTTTCTCGGCTCCGGCCACCCGGAGGCGGCGCAGCTTCTGATTCACGGCGGCCGGGTGTTCGCCGTCGCCAACAGCGGCAAGGAAGTCCGCATCTTCTCGATCGACACGGGCGAACTGTGGCAATCGGAGGGACGCGATGGGCTGGAAACCACGGGCGTGGATCCCACGAGGTCCACGAGCGGCAACGTCCGGATTCACGTTTCGGGGAACTACCTATTCGCCTTCAGCCCCCGCAACCTGATCGCCTATCGAATCGACCCACGCAAACCGGGTTTGGATACATTGGACCCGACCAAGGTCACCAACTATCAGCAGATCCTTTTCGGCAGGGATTACCTGGCGCTGGTGGACCGCCCCGGCCCGCCGGCAACCGAAAGCAATCGTCCCGGCAACCGGCTGACGCTGAACTTCTTCAACCGCATGGTGAAGAATTTGCCGGATGAAGAAGCCGGCGCCCTGATCTTCAATCCCGAATTGTCGGTGATTGATGACCACCTCGCCTTGCAGGGGGTCGAGGGCGGCGTCGCATATTTCACCGGACATACCATTCAATTCCTGATGGGGGCGAGGGATTTTCTGCCGAATGTGCCGGGGAATTGAGCGTTTGGGAATTCCCAGGGAGCAAGCTCCCTGGGCTTTGGATGTTAAAAGTCGCCCAATAGCGGCATTGGACGCAAGTTGCTGGGGCCGGGGTTAGCGACTATAATTGTTTGTTCACATATGGCCACAACGGTTTCAAAGTCGCCCAGCGAGCCTTCCATCCGGGAGAAGGTGCAGAACGTCATTGATCTGATCCGGCCGGCGGTGCAGGCCGACGGCGGAGATATCGAGTTGGTGGACGTGAGCGGCGAGGGCGTCGTGCAGATTCGGTTTCACGGCGCCTGCCACGGCTGCCCGAGCAGCCACATGACCCTGCAAATGGGGATCGAGAGAAACCTTCGTGAGCAGATTCCGGAAGTGACGCAGGTCATTCCCGTCCAATGACCGATGATTCCCTGATGCAAGAAGCGATCGCCGAGGCCGATGCGGCCCTGGCCATCGAGGAAGTCCCCGTGGGGTGCGTGATTCTGCACGTTCCGACGGATCGGGTGATCGCGCGCGGGCACAACCGGCGGGAAAGCCACGGCGATCCGACGGCGCATGCGGAGATTCTGGCGCTGCGCGACGCGGCGACGGCGCTGGGAACGTGGCGGCTGAGCGAATGCGCGATGGCCGTCACGCTGGAGCCGTGCCCGATGTGCGCCGGGGCGATCGTGAACGCGCGGTTGGGCCGATTGGTTTATGGCTGCGACGATCCGAAGGCCGGGGCGATCCGAACGCTGTTCAATATCTGCGACGATCCGCGGCTGAACCATCGCGTCCAAATCGCGGCCGGAGTCATGTCCGAAAAATGCGCCCAGCTCCTTCGCGATTTTTTCAAGGCCCAGCGCGCTGGCGGGAAGAAATGATCAGCCATGACCTGGCGAGCGGCCACCCCGATTCTCTGCGCGATCCTGCTGGCGTGCACGGCGGCGGCTTTCCTGCCGGCGCGGAATTTCGCGTTTGTCGGTTGGGATGATTCCGACGAGGTCACGGAGAATCCGCTGCTGCATCCGCCGACGATGGATCATCTGGGCCAAATCTGGTCCGGACCATACCTGAACCTTTACGCGCCGCTGACGTACACGGTCTGGTGGACTTTGGCCCGAATGGGCGCAGGGGACAATCCATACGCGTTTCACCTGCTGAACGTCCTGCTGCACCTGGCGTGCGCGGGGCTGGTTTTCTCGATTCTGCGGCTGTGCGTGAAATCGCCGGCGGCGGCGTTCGGCGGCGCGGTCGTCTTTGCGCTGCATCCCATGCAGGCGGAAAGCGTCGGGTGGATCGCGGAGATGAACAACCTGCTGGCGGCGGCAATGTCGCTGGCGGCGATCCGGCTATATCTGGCGTCGGGGGCGACGGCCGCGAGACGACGATGGATTATTTATGCGCTTGGATCGGCGGCGTATCTGGCGGCGCTGTTTTGCAAACCCACGGCGGTCGTCGCTCCGCTGATCGCGGTCATTCTCGACGCGGGGGCACTTCGCCGGCCGCTGCGCCCGGCGGTTTATGCACTGGCCCCCTGGCTGGCGGCGGCCGGCGCGTTCGCGTGGATCGCGCACCGCAGCCAGGGCGGGATTACCGTGCCAATCGTGGATCGGCCCATGGTGGCGCTGGACGCGTTGGGGTTCTATTGCCGGAAAATTCTCTGGCCCGCCGGGCTGACCATCGACTATGCCCGCACGCCGGGCCGGGTTTTGTTCGACCATGCCTGGGTCGCCGGCGCCGGGATCGCCGTCGGACTGGGAGTCGTGCTCTGGCTGCTGCGGCGAAAGTGCCGCGGCGCGGCGCTGGGGGCGCTGATCGCGTTGGCGGCACTGTTGCCGGTGCTGGGGCTGGTCCCGTTTACATTCCAGGAATGGTCGACCGTGGCGGATCGTTTCGTCTATTTGGCGATGCTCGGCCCGGCGCTGGCGGTGGGGACGCTGCTCGCCGGGCTGCGGCAGCGCGCGGCGTTGCCGGCCGCGGCGGCGGCGGGTCTGATTCTGGCCTGGCCATGCACGGACCAGCTTCAACTCTGGCGGGACAACAAGACGTTGGTGAGCCGCACGCTGGCGCTTGATCCGGGGAGCGCGGTGGGCAACCTCCTGGCCGGTTCAGAGCTGACCCGCCAGGGGCATCCGGAGCTGGCGATCACCTATTTTTTCGCGTCGCTGGCGCGCGATCCGAATAACCCTTATGTCCAGACAAATCTCGCCAACGCCCTGGCCAGCGTGGGCAAAAATGATCAGGCCATCGAACATTTTCGGACGGCCATCGCTCTTTTCGATCCGCGCGACCCGCTGGTATGCCGGGCGATGAACAACCTCGGGATCGCATACGCGAAAATCGGCCGGCGCGATCTGGCGGTGTCGCAGTTCAAGCGGGTCCTTGAACTCGATCCGCATAACCCGCAGGCGATCCAAAATCTGCAAATCCTCGGCGAGCGCGTGCCATCGAGGTGAATCCGGCTTAGACTATTGGGCAAAGGAGGGTGCGTGACATATTCTGCAAGCCCCTTGCTTCCCCTCCCCTGGTACTCCGGGGGAGGGTCAGGGTGGGGGTTTCGTGGGCCAATCGGAGTTCGACCCCCACCCCAACCCTCCCCCTGAGTACATGGGGAGGGGGAAATTCCCTGCAGCAAGTGTCACTCACCCGGCAAAGGAGCAACCAAGTGGCGCAACCGGTTCTGGCCGTCGTCAGCGTTCTGGGCAAAGACCAAAAAGGGGTCGTCGCGCAGTTCGCGACCTATCTGGCGGAGCGCGGCACCAACATCGAAGACATCGAGCAGCGCGTGGTCCGCGGGTTTTTCCTGATGGACATGCTGGTCGATCTCAAAGACCTGTCGGTCGATCTGTCCGAACTGGTCACGGGCCTGCTGGAGCTGGGGCGCCGGCTGGACATGGAAGTCCGCGTACACCTCCACAGCGAGCGGCGGGAGAAAAAGGTCGCCATCCTGGTCAGCAAGGAACCGCATTGCCTGAAGCGGCTGATCGAGGATTTTGCCAGCAAGAAACTCCAGGGAACGATCCTGGGCGTTTTGGCGAATCATCCCGACCTGGAATCGGTGGCGAAAGAGGCCAATTGCCCGTTCGCATACCAACCGTCGGACGATCCGGAAGGACATTTCGATTGGCTGCTGAAGAACCTTCAAATGCTCAGCCCGGACCTGGTGGTGCTGGCGCGATACATGCGGATTTTGCCGCAGCGGGTCGTGGCGGCGTTCCGGCATCGAATCATCAACATTCATCCGTCGCTGTTGCCCTATTTCCCCGGTGCGTCGCCGTACAAACAGGCCTACGAGAGCGGGGTTCGCGTTCACGGCTGCACCGCGCATTTCGTGACCGAGCAGCTCGACGAGGGTCCGGTCATTTTGCAGGACGTGTTCCACATCAACGTCGGGGCGGACGCGCTGGAAGACGTGAAGGAAAAAGGCCTGAACCTGGAGGCGAGCGTCCTCAGCCGGGCGGTAAAACTCTTTCTCGATGAGGAACTGGTGGTGGTTGACGGCAAGGTGATCTTCAAGCCGGGGATCAGCCGGTTTCTTCATCCCGAAGCGCCACGACAGTGATCTTCATCGCCGAACCATACCGCGAGATTCTTGGGCGGATCGGCACGGCCCCGGAAACGATCTTCACTGACCCGGCGATCAAACCGTGGCGAATCCTGGAAGATCGGCAGAACTGCACCTGGGACGTTTTGGTTGGCGGGAGAAACGTGCGATTGCACGTCAAACGGTTTGGGGCAACGCGCCGGCGGTCGTGGGCGGAAGTGGAGGCCGAGGGATACCGCCTGCTGCGCGAGCGCGGAATTCCGTCGGCGGCGGTGGCCGCCTGGGGCAGGCTCGATGACGGGCGAAGCTTCATCGCCACGGAAGACCTGGCGGGATTCTCGCCGGCGGACAAGCTGGTGGAAGGCGGCTTGGATTTCGATCGGTTGCTGATCCCGACGGCGGACCTGGCGGCCCGGCTGCACAACGCCGGGCTGCACCATCGCGATTTATATCTGTGCCATTTTCTGGCCCGCGACCCGGAGAACGAGGCAGTGGAACTTCGCCTGATCGACGCCGCCCGGGTCGGGGCGCTTCCGGGCGCGTTCACACGCCGGCGCTGGATCGTCAAAGACCTGGCACAGTTCTGGTATAGCACGACCCAACTGCCGGTGACGGATTTACAGCGAGATGCGTGGCTGGCCCGATACGCTCAACAGACAGACGTCTGGGCGACGGACCGCCTGCGCCGATCGGTCGTGCGAAAAGCGAAATCGATCGCCGGTCACGACCAGCGATTGCGCGTTCGGCGGCCGGGGCGGAATATTTCGATTCCGAAAAATGGGTGAAAGAAACGCGCGTCGCAAGCGACGCGCGTCGGCGTGCGTGACACATTCTGCGGGTCCGCTTCTTCCCCTCCCCTGGTACTCCGGGGGAGGGTCAGGGTGGGGGTTTCGCAGGCCAATCGACGTTCGACCCCCACCCCAACCCTCCCCCTGAGTACAAGGGGAGGGGGAAACTCTCAGCAGCAAGTGACACGCACCCGCGCGTCGCAAGCGACGCGGCTAAACTTGATCTGGAATCGGAATTAGGCCCGTGACGCCAGGACCAGGGCGTCGGCGCGGGATTTGGCGATCGTGAACAGACGCTCCAGGCAACACGTCTTGAAAATCTGCAAAAGCTGCGGCGCCATGCCGCAGAGAACCAATATTCCATCCGCCTGTCGAATGCGCTCGCGCATGTTGACGAAAAGGCCGAGCATCGAGCTGCCGAGATACTCCACTCGGGAAAGATCGACGACCCATCGCTGATGGCCCGTTGAGGGGAGTTGCTTCAGCACGGCTTCGATCAGGCCGTCGATTTCCATGGTGTCCATGGTCGAGGGCAAGACAAATTGCAGGACGTTTGCCGACTGCTCATGGGTGATTTGGAAGCGATCACTGATCATGGGGAGGATGAAGCATATCGTCTATCTGACCTGAAGACTATCCCCGTCAAAAACGACGCCAAGGGCTTCGATCTCGACGGCCTTTCGGCGGCCTTGTTTGAGGACGCGTCCGGCGAGCCAGGCGTCAATGCCGACGGCTCGTGCGGCGGCCAGGCAGGCGGGGACATCCTTGGCATCGACGTAGGCGGCGAATCCGGCGCCCATGTTGAAAGTCGCGTAAGCCTCGGCGACGTCCACGGGCCCCTGCCGGCATATAAACCGCATTACCGCCGGAACGGGAGGCATCGAGGTGATCCGATAGACGAAAGGCTCCTGAAGGCGCATCAACTTTCGCCAGCCGTGGCCGGTGACGTGCGACGCATATTTCAGGCGCGTGCCGCGGCGTTGGCATTCGGCGACGAAGGGGACGTAAATCGCCGAGGCGTCCAAAAGCGCTTCGCCAAACGTACGGCCGTCGTCGATCGGAGTCCGATAACCATCGCTCAGCCGCTCGGCCAACGTTCGGCAAAGAGTTAATCCGTTGGTCTGGACGCCGGTGCTGGCCAGGAGAACGATGGCGTCACCCTCGGCGAGATCGCCTGCGATGCGATGGCTTTTGGGGCGGATTCGCCCGATGGCGGAGCCGGCCAGGACGATGGTTTTGGGATCGACGATGCCGCGGAGGGCGGGGGTTTCTCCACCGCCCCAGACGGCGCCGGCGCGGCGGCAGCCCTCGGCAAACCCGCGCGCCAAATCCTGGGCGCGCGGTTCATTGGCAAACCAGGCGGCGTCACCGACGGCCGCGTGCATCGCCACGGAAATCGGCACGGCGCCGGTGGTAACCAGATCGTTGACGATGGTGGCGACCGTGTCGATTCCGATGTTGGCGTAATAGCTCTTGCCGGTGAGATCGAGCATGGCATCGGCGACGAGATTCTTGGTGCCCAAGCCCTCTTCGACGTGGGCGAGAAATTCATCGGGGGTTTCGATGAGATAGGCGCTTTCGCCGCGCACGTTGGGCGGCTCGGTCAGGCCGAACTGCTTGAGGGCCCCCACCGTGGAGGCCGCAGCACGCTGGCAGGCCCGTTTGAAAGCGTCCAGCGGGCCGTAGTCGACGCCGCTGCTTTGGTACGTCAGCGCCATTCATTCACTTGTAGAGCAACTCGATTCGGCGGGCAAGGGAGAATACGCCGCACAAGTGCGGCGGCTGCACGGAATGCGGTTGCGTTGGGATGAGCCAGGCCCGTAGAATTGGCGGGTGTTAAATATGGATTTTTTCACCTACAAAAACGGCGAGCTTTATTGCGAGGAGGTTCCGGCGGAAAAGATCGCGCGGGACGTCGGGACGCCGGCGTTCGTCTATTCCAAGGCGACGTTCCTGCACCATTACCGTCAGATCGCCGGGGCGTTCGCGGTTTTGAAGCCGACGATCTGTTATTCGATCAAGGTTTGCGGAAACATCCACATCTGCCGGTTTTTGGCCGAGGAGGGCTGCGGGTTTGACGTGACCAGCGGCGGAGAGTTGTTCCGCGCGCTCAAGGCCGGGGGAGATCCGAGGAAGATCATCTACGCGGGGGTGGGTAAAACCGACGCGGAAATCGTGGACGCGATCAACGCCGGCATCGCGGCGTTCAACCTGGAATCGGAAGCGGAGATCGAAAACATCGATCGCCTCGCCGGGTCGCTGGGCAAAACGGCGGTGGGCGCGATCCGAATCAATCCGGACGTCGATCCTAAGACCCACGCAAAAACCACGACCGGGAAAAAGGAGACCAAGTTCGGTGTGGACATCGAACGGGCTGGGCGTGTGTTCGAGCAGTATCGCAATTTGAAGAACTTGCGCGTGGCCGGGGTGCACATTCACATTGGTTCGCCGGTGAATGAAATTGAGCCGTACGTGGAGGCGGTTGAAAAGATCACGGCGTTGATCGACGACCTGAGCGAGCGCGGGCACCGGATCGAATGGTTCGACATGGGAGGCGGATTCGGGGTGAATTACGAAGGGCCGGATCAAGCGCGCCCGGTGACGGAACACGCGCGGGCGCTGATCCCGCTGCTGAAAGATAAGCCGTACAGGCTGGCGATCGAGCCGGGCCGGTATCTGGCGGGCAACGCGGGCATTCTGCTGACGCGGGTGCTGTATCGTAAGACGGGTGGTGAGAAGAAATTCGTGATCGTGGATGCCGGGATGAACGACCTGATCCGGCCGACGCTTTACGAGAGCTACCATTTCATCTGGCCGGTGAAGCCGGATGCGGCCAACGTTCCGGCGGTGAGGAGCCGGTCGCTGGAGCCGCGAGGCGGCGAGATCGTGGACGTGGTCGGCCCGATCTGCGAAAGCGGGGATTATCTGGCGAGGAATCGGCCGCTTCCGCAAACGCGGCGCGGCGATCTGCTGGCGGTTTTTACGGCCGGGGCGTACGGGTTTGCCATGAGCAGCAATTACAACAATCGCCTGCGCGCGCCGGAGGTCCTGGTGGAAGGCGACAAATTCCGCATCATTCGCCGGCGGGAAACGCTGGACGATTTGATCGCCCCCGAGATGGTCTGATGCCCCAACGCCAGAGGCTTAGGAATGACGCAATCTAAAATCGAGGACGCGATGCGCCGGGCGCTGGAGCACCATCAGGCGGGCCGGCTGGCGGAGGCGGGGGAGATTTACGGCCAGGTTCTGGCGGAGCAGCCGCGGCATGCCAATGCGCTGCGTCTGCTGGGTGTGATCGCCCGGCAGGAGGGACGAATCGACGCGGCGCAGGAATTGATTGAGCGGGCGATTGAGATCGATCCAGCCAGGGCTGAGGCATATCACAACCTGGGCGATGCGCTGCGAAGCCGGGGCAAGCTCGACGAAGCGATCGGGGCGTACGGCAGAGCGGCCGAGCTTCGGCCGGATTGGGCGGAGGCCCACGGAGCTTTGGGCGATGCGCTGCGGGAGCAGGGCAAGCTCGATCAGGCCATCGAAGAATGCAAGAAGGTCATTCAACTCAAGCCCGCGATGGCCGCCGGATATTTGGGACTGGGCAGGGCGTATCACGGCCAGGGAAAGCGCGGGATGGCGATGTCGGCGTATGCGACGGCGATTCAGCTCCGGCCCAATTGGCCGGACGCGCACGACAGCCTGGGAAATGCGCTCTGGGATGAAGAGCGGATCGACGAGGCGATCGCGGCCTATTCCAAGGCGGTGGAACTCAATCCGGGACATCTCCGGGCCAATTGGAGCCTGGGCAAAATTCTCGCTCGAGATGGACGGCTGGATGAGGCGATCGTTTGCTTCCGCAGGGCGGTGGATGGGAATCCCACCAACGCCAAGGCCCATTTTTTGCTTGGACATACGTTCCAAAGGGCGGGCCGGATGGAGGCGGCATCGGCGGAGTATCGCGAGGCAATCAGGCTCCGGCCGGACACGCCGGAGTGGCAATTCAAATTGGCGGCGTTATTGGGAGATCGCTCGGTTACGACCGCTCCCGCGCATTACGTGCGGGAATTGTTCGAGGAATACGCGGCGAAGTTTGACAAGCATCTGGTCGAGAAACTGAAATACCAGGCGCCGCAACAACTGCTTCGGGCGGTTGGTCAGGCCACGGCGCGTCGGGATTTGGACCTGTTGGATTTGGGCTGCGGCACGGGATTGTGCGGGCAGGAGTTTCGTCCGTACGCGCGGCGGCTGGTGGGGGTGGACCTTTCGCCGGCGATGATCCGCGCGGCCGAGACGCGCGGGATTTACGATCAGTTGATCACCGGCGAGTTGTTGCCGGCGCTTCGCGATGCGCCGGAAAGTTACGACTTGATCGTGGCCGGGGACGTGCTGATTTACGTGGGTGATCTGAAGGACCTCATGCCGGCCGTCGCCCGGGCGCTGCGAAGCGGCGGACTGTTCGCCTGCTCGATCGAGGATTACGACGGCCAGGGGTTTTTCCTGCACTCCGAAGAGCGATTCGCCCATTCGATGGGCTATGTTCGCGAGATGGCATCGTCGAGCGGCTTGACCGAAATCTCCGCCGACAAATCCACGATCCGATGCAACGCCGGCGCTGAAGTTCCCGGCTGGATCGTGGTTCTGGGCAAATCGGGCTGAATAGAGTTACTTGAATTGCACGAGGCCTGCGCGAGCGACACTCGGACAAGCGGCGTCCGGCGCGGGGGAAAAGGCCCGATCGGACGGCAGCTCATCGGCGAAATATCGCCGCTGAAAATAGAGAGAAACGTTCACCAGGCCGATGAGCACGGGGACTTCCACGAGCGGCCCGATGACGGCGGCGAAGGCGGCGCCGTGGTTGATGCCGAACACGGCGACGGCGACCGCAATGGCCAGCTCGAAGTTGTTGCTGGCGGCGGTGAACGAGATCGTCGCGGTCTTGGAGTAGTCGGCGCCGAGCCGTCGGCCCATCCAGAAACTCAGCAGGAACATCGCCACGAAGTAAATCAGCAGCGGCGCCGCGATGAGCACCACGTTCATCGGCTGGCTAACAATCTTCCGGCCCTGGATGGCGAACATGACAATGATCGTGAACATTAGTGCAACCAGCGTGAGAGGGCTGATGCGGGGAATGAATCGCTTTTCATACCACTGCCGGCTCCTGGTCCGCAACAGGATTGCCCGCGTCAACATGCCGGCGATGAAGGGAATGCCGAGGTAAACGAATACGCTGCGGGCGATCTGGGCGATGCCGATCTGGACGACCGCGCCCTTGAGGCCAAGCAGCGGCGGCAAGACGGTGATGAACAGCCAGGCGTAAACGCTGTAGAACAGCACCTGAAAGATGCTGTTGAATGCCACCAGCCCGGCTGCGTACTCGGAGTCGCCTTTGGCAAGTTCGTTCCAGACAATGACCATGGCAATGCACCGCGCCAGCCCGATCATGATTAGTCCGACCATGTACTGGGGGTGGTTGTGCAGGAACAGGACGGCCAACGCGAACATCAGCGTCGGTCCAATGATCCAGTTCTGGACCAGGGACAAACCCAATACCTTCCAATTGCCCAACACGTCGCCCAACTCTTCATAGCGTACTTTCGCCAGCGGCGGATACATCATGAGGATAAGTCCGGCGGCGATCGGCAGGTTGGTTGTGCCTGCTTGGAAGCGATTGATGAAATGCTCAACGCCGGGTGCGGCATAGCCCAGGCCGAGCCCCGCCGTCATCGCGGCGAATATCCATACCGTCAAATAGCGGTCGAGAAATGAAAGCCGTTTAGTCACGTCTTGCCTTGGTTGAACGTAAACCCCGCGGCAGGGTCTCGATGAATGCACGGATTTCATCGCGCACGCGGCGATAGTGGGCCAGGGCTTCGGCCTCGGTCTTTGCCGATTTCGCGAGCCTCGGCGGATCATCGAACGCCACGTGAACGACCTTGGTCTTTCCGGAGAATACGGGGCAAGCCTCGTGAGCGTCATCGCAAACCGTGACGACGTAGTCGAACGACACGTTTTTCAGCGCATCGACGTGTTTGGACCGCTGGCCGCCGATATCAACGCCGGCTTCTTTCATAATCTGAACCGCGAGTTTGTTCAGGCCATGCGGCTGGACGCCGGCGGAATAGGCTTCGATGCCGTCGCTCTTCAGGCGCCGCGCCCACCCCTCGGCCATCTGGCTGCGGCAGGAGTTTCCGGTGCAGAGAAACAGAACCTTGAGCTTGTCCATGCGCGTCAACTCCATACGCATAAGCGGATATACTTAGGCAGAAAAATCAGTTGCAACATATTTTTGCACCGCGGCAGCCGATGGCTCGCCGCCTCGCGTCCTTTGCAAGCTCCGGGACGTCGGCAAAGCAACAGGAAAGACACTCCAGCAACTTCTGGTGGAACGGACTTCTTGCCGGCGCCAGCGAGTAGTAAATCCATAGTCCTTCCTTCCGAGCCGTCACGAGGCCTGCCCTTCGGAGATACGCCAGGTGGCGGGAAATTTTAGGTTGCGGACCCCCGAGCACCCGCACCAGATCGCACACACAGAGTTCGCCGGGCTTGAGCAGGCTCAAGATGCGAAGCCGCGTTCGATCGGCGAACGCCCGAAAAATGCGGTCCACGGACGGTTTGACGCTTGCAGTTTTCATATATGCATAAGCGAATATAGATTCCGTTGATCCGCCCGTCAAGGTTGGCGTCTCCGAGCGGCGGTGCCCTATTGGAGTCAGGGCCATCGCATTTGGCGAAGGGGTTCAAAGGTTCAAGGGTTCAAGGGTTAAAAGGTTCAAGGGAAAAACGTTCTCCTTGAACCCTTCAACCCTTGACCCTTGAACGCCATCGCCAAATGCGATGGCCCTGATATTGGAGTCGCGTCTTGACGGCGGTCGTGGCAATCGACGCTGCCGGGGTGGTAGACTTGTGAACCATGACGTTTGAAACCAAGTATGCGTTATTGCTCGCTCTGGTGGCCTGCGTGGCCGGCCTCGGCGTCTTGCCGACTTCCCGCGCGAGGGCCGCGGACCTTAACCTTATGGTTGACACGCTGAAGTGCGAGATGTCCGTCGGCCCGCTTGGGGTCGACGTGGTTCACCCAAGATTGAGCTGGATGTTCCATTCAGCAGAGCGTGGCCAAGAATCCACGGCGTATCAGGTGCTCGTTGCCACAACGAAGGAATCCTTGGCCGGCGGCCAGGGCGACTGCTGGAACAGCGGCAAAGTTCTCTCGAATGGAGCGGCGGGCGCCGAGTACGCGGGCGCGCCGCTTCGGTCTTGCGGTCAATATTTTTGGAAAGTCCGCGTATGGGACAAGTGGGGAAGATCGACGGCGTGGAGCGAGCCGTCAGCCTGGACGATGGGGCTTATGAGCTCGGACGACTGGAAGGGGAAATGGATCGCCGAGGCGTTGGACACCTCCAGCACCAAACCGGCGGCTGGAACGATGCCGATCTTCCGCCGGTCGTTCGTTGTCGATCGGCCGGTTCGGCGAGCGATTATCTGCGTATGCGGGCTGGGCCAATTCGAACTACGCCTCAACGGCGAGAAAGTCGGGGACAACGTCTTGGAGCCGGGGTGGACGAACTATCGCAAGACCTGTCTCTACGTCACGTACGACGTGACGGGACAGCTCCGAACGGGGGAAAACGTCGTCGCCGCCATGCTGGGCAACGGCATGTACAACGTACCGCGGCACAAGGGACGCTATCAGAAATTCGTCGGCTCATTCGGGAAACCAAAGCTGATTGCACAAATGCAAATCGAATACGCCGACGGATCGGCAGCAACGGTGGTCACGGATCGCAATTGGAGATCCGCGCCCGGGCCGATCACGTTCTCCTGCATCTACGGGGGCGAGGATTTCGATGCGCGCCTTTTCCCGGCCGGTTGGGACGGCGCGGGATTCGACGATGGGGCATGGCAACCGGCGGCGGAAGTCGCCGGCCCGGGCGGCGCGCTGGCCGGTTTGAGCCGCAGCGCTCCTCCGATCCGCGTCGCCAGGGCGTTTCAACCCAAATCCGTCTCGCAGCCGATGCCGGGGGTGTTTGTTTACGATTTCGGTCAAAATGCGGCGTTGGTGCCGCAGATCACGGTGAGCGGTCGGAGCGGCGCGGCCGTGAAGCTCGTTCCTGGGGAGCTACTCAATGGCGACGGGACCGTGTCACAATCGACGTCGATGGGGCCGGTCTGGTTTACCTATACCCTCAGCGGATCGGGGCAAGAGAAATGGTCGCCTCGGTTCACCTATTACGGATCCCGCTATTGGCAGGTCACGGGAGCCGTCCCTGCAAAAGAATCCAACCCCTCCGGCCTGCCGGTCGTCGAGGCGATGGCAGCGAACTTCATCACGAGCACCTCGGCACAAGCCGGTGAATTTTCCTGCTCGAACGAGTTATTCAACCGCACGGCGGCGCTCATTCGATGGGCGATGCGGAGCAACATGCAAAGCGTGCTGACCGATTGCCCGCACCGCGAGCGGCTCGGTTGGCTGGAGCAGACCCACCTGGTCGGCGCTTCGATGACGTACAACTTCGACGCGGACGTTTTGTTCAACAAAGTGTGCTGCGACATGGCCGATGCGCAGACGGACGAAGGGCTGATCCCCGACATCGCGCCGGAGTACACGAAATTCAAGGGCGGATTCCGTGATTCGCCGGAATGGGGCAGCGCATGCGTGCTCATTCCCTGGCAGATGTACCAGTGGTATGCGGACGATGCGGTGCTCCGGGCGCAATACGAAACGATGAAGCGCTACGTCGCGTACCTGGGAACCAAGGCGAAGGGCAATGTACTCTCTTACGGCCTGGGAGATTGGTACGACCTTGGCCCCAAACATCTTGGCCAGGCACAACTGACTCCTCCCTCGCTGACGGCAACGGCATTCTATTACCGGGACATCGTGATCCTGGGAAAGATCGCCAAGTTGATCGGGAAAGACGACGATACCAAGCGGTACGACGCTTTGGCGCAAGACGTCGCCGCGGCATTTAACCGGACGCTTTATCACCCTGAAGCCCACAGCTACGCCACGGGCAGCCAGACTTCCAATGCGATTCCGCTGGTGTTTGGTCTGGCGCCTGAGAAGGATCGGCAGGCCATCGTGGAGAATCTGGTGGCCGACATTCGCCAGCGCGGCAACGGGCTGACGGCGGGCGACATCGGGTATCGGTACGTGCTGCGCGCGCTCGCCGAGGCCGGGCGGTCGGACGTGATCTTCGACATGAACAGCCGTTCCGATCGGCCGGGATATGGGTACATCCTCGCCAAAGGCGCTACCAGCCTGACCGAAGGATGGGACGGCAGCGCCTCGCAGGATCACTTCATGCTCGGGCACATCATGGAATGGTTCTACGCGGATCTGGCGGGAATCCAGCAGGCTCCCGATTCCGTGGGATACAAGAAGATCGTCATCCGTCCGAGCGTTGTGGGGGATGTGACCTGGGTCAAGGCCGCGTATGAATGTCCGCACGGCCGGATCGTCAGCAATTGGACGCTCGCGGACGGGAAGTTTACTCTGGACGTGGTGATCCCGACCGATACGACGGCAATCGTCTATCTCCCCACCCGGCACCCCGCCGGGGCTACCGAGGGCGGCGTGCCACTGAAGCAAGCGAAAGGCGTTGCCATCATTTCGAACGAAAAAGGCGGCGTCGCGCTTCAGGCGGTTTCAGGCACATACCATTTCACGACAAGCCCAGAGTGATTAAAGACAAACGGGCGATCGGGGTTGGGCTCAATGGATCAAATCAATGTTCGCATGGAGTTCGCACAAAAGCCCTTTTTTTTGCTGAAAACGGGATATACGATAGGCGGCAAGCCGGCTGAGCGAGCCTGATGGCGAACCCGGCTAAAGGGCGGAGCTTGCCGGGTCTCACTCGCCAATTTTGAAAAACCGGTTATTTTGATACGATTTTTCTTGCTCTCCGGTCGAAGCCGCATTATATTTTGGCGCAGGTAAGCGATTACCTATCTTTGAAATTGCGTCAACTGTTAACGCAACCGCGTCGCATTTCTACTTTTTTGGAGGGCTTATGAAAAGGTACGTTTCGGCCTCTCTCATCGGATTGGGCGCCTCGCTGATGTTCAGCGCGCCCAGCTTTGGCCAAGTCATCGGGAATTGGGAAAACGGGTCTACGGACGGCTGGATTGACTGGTCGTTTGCGAACGAAGGCTTCGAACCAGCTAATGGTGGTCCTGGTACCGTTTTGCCAGCTCAGAGTTATGGATATAGCACCACGGAGGGCGTAACGCTGGGCAGCGAATCACTCGCGTTTGATCCGACCTCCCCCGTGGCGCAGTACGGAAAGGGCTACTACCAAGCGCTGTCGAATAAGCTGGAGTACAACGGCGAAGTGGGAGATTTTACGAGCAACTCGATATTCTCGATTGACGTCACGTTTGACGCCTCGAAATTGGCGGGGGCAAGTTACGCGAATTTTAATCTGATCGTGAACGGGCCTGGCTGGGGATTCAATACCCTCCCGTCATCCACCATGAGCGATACTGCCAATCCGGGTGACCCGGGTGGCTGGGATCCGACCGATTTCCCTGGCGTTACCACACGGACAATCTCCTGGAATTATTCGGCGGCTCTGGCGGCGATGGGCGCCAACCCGGGCTATGTCGAAATGATTCTTGTCTCTAGCACTAATGCCTCAAATACCACCGCATATGGCGAATATTTCGACAACGCGCGGTTCACGAGCGTACCGGAACCCGCCAGTGTGGGCTTGGTCGGCATGACGGGCGTGGGACTCCTGCTCCGTCGGCGGCGTTCGCACTAAGCGCACGTGTCGGTTAGGTAGCATCTAGCGCCAAATCCGCGTTTCAATCCAGGGCTTCCGCAAGCCATCGGCCGGAAGCCCTGGATGAAACGCTTTTTTTGAATCTCGCGGTGGTCTGTTTTGTGCATGCGGCTGCTCTTGATCGGAATGCTGGCGCTGCTCTCCGCCGGTTCGATATCCGGTCGCCGAAATCGCCACGGCTCACTTCGTAATCGACCCTGCCCGCGACGTCAGGCCCATTTCACGGTACATCTACGGGGTCAATCAATTCCACCCGTTTTTTTGACGGGATGGACGGACCCTGGTCCAACGCCACGTTCACCCGGCTCGGCGGGGATCGATTTACCGCCTACAACTGGACGAACAACGCATCCCAAGCCGGAAACGACTTTCATTGGGCGGGGGAATTCGGATCGATCGGGACAAGGCCATTCCCGATCTTTTGCTTGCCCGGATGGAGGCGCCGCGCTCACTTTGGGACCCCACTTTCGTCGAAACGAGCTGGATCACGAAGGATTCGCTTGGCGGGAAGGCGATCCGGCTGATTCCGCAATTGCTGGAAAAAATCGCCCGCAATTATCCCGGCACGAAGCTGGCGATCACGGAGTACAATTATAACGGCGGGACCAACATTTCCGGCGGGATAGCCCAAGCGGACGCGCTGGGCATTTTCGGGCGGGAAGGACTGTTCGCGGCGGCGATATGGACAGCGAAAAACGTTCCCTTAACCGCCGCGGCATTTTCAAATCGGCTTGTAGTGGTGGCGATCGATAAATCGGATCGTTAGATCAAGTCGGTGATAAATTTCGCACGTTCCGACCGATGGGAGAGAGCGGATGCATACGAATTGGCTGCCCAATCCGCCAAGTCGATGCCGGCGGGCCATATTGCGGCGACGAAGCCGGGAATTTGGGAGTATATTATGCCCAGCGAGAGCGTCGGCACACTTGTCTTTTCCCACGCGCCGGGACAGGTAAACCTCGCGAGTTTGGAGATTGTCCGGGTGGTTTCGCTCAATTATTCAAGATTTCCCTTGACCAAAAAACACCCGGATAATACCATTAGGTAAGCGCTTACCTAAAGGTTGAACCCGGAAGGCTGCTGCCAGCGCCGCGTTGCGAGGCGGAAACCCCACATCCTTGGCGCCGGCAGGAAAGTGCGGAGGTATAATTTTGTCAGGCACCGACAAAGAAAGTGATGTGGTTATGCGGACCAACATGGCTCGGCCGCGGCTTTGTCGAAGGGGAACCTTGCATCGTTGCGCCTTTACTCTGGTCGAGTTGCTGGTTGTCATTGGGATCATCGCCGTTTTGATTGGGATATTACTTCCCGCCCTACAACGCGCCAGGGCCCAGGCGAGCCTCATTCAATGCCAGTCCAACCTGCGGCAAATCGGGCAGGCGATCGTGATTTACGTTGGAGACAACCAGGGAGTATTGCCATACGGGTATTGGACTGGCTCGGTCCCGCCCACTATAGGAAACCCTGTATACAACTCCGACGGCAGCACCAATGCCTCTGACTGGACAACGCTGATTCAAAGCGATTTGAATGGCCAAATCTCTTCGGCATACAACACCGGTAACGGGACATCAATGCAGAACCAGATATTGAGCCGCGTTCGGCAGGTGTTCATGTGTCCGGACGCGCCTCCTGGGCCGAACTATGACCCGAACAATCTTATTTATCAATATATTTGTCATCCCCGGCTTATGCCATATTTGGGGATGAACGATGTGGAAGGCGCCCATTTCCCAACGCTTTTGCAACCGTACAAGATCGCCAAGATCAAACGGAGCGCCGAAATCGCATACGTCTTCGATGGAACTTTGGGGCTGATGGCCAGCGGGTCGTGGCGAGTGGGGGGTAACACGGGAATGCCATGCGGCATTGGAATCAGTGAAAACTGGATTAGCTGGCCCAGGTCTTTCGGAGGTCTCACGGACAACTACTCCCTGTACGTTTTGAATCCTTGTAATCAAGGTACTCCCGTCAATATGACTTCCAATTATACCGGCGTTCCGAATACCGACGACGGCAGCCAGACGCTTTTGCAAAACCCGTTCAATATTCGATTTCGTCACATGCAAAATACCGTCGCCAATGCCCTGATGGTCGATGGTCACGTTGAAAGCTTCAGCTTTAACGCAAGAACCAATCAGACTTCGTTACTCGACAAGAACATTTTCGTAAATATGCAATAGTCCGGAGCGCCATAGTGTCGCGCCTCGGTGTGTGGAATAGACAGGTGAGAGAATAGATTAACCTTGGAGGGTTTCATGAGCCGGAGCAAGAGAAATTTGGCGGCTGCTGCGCTCGCGTCAGCCATTGCGGCGTTGGGACTTCGTTCAACCCCGGCGCTTGCCTACATCACGGTCGGGGATTGGGAAAATAACAACAGCGAGGGCTGGTTTGATTGGTATGCGAGCGGTGCCGGAGTCGGCGATGGTGATTACAACCCCGGCGCCGATCCCACAGATTTCTTGCCGTCGTCCATCTACAGCTTCAGCACGGAGGGAGCGACGCTGGGGACCAGCAGTCTTGCTATGGACCAACCCACCGGCTTCTACCAACCGCTTGCGCTGAAAACGGAATTTGAGACGGACAGCGAAGGCAACAGCGAAAAGACGGACATAGTCAATAACTCGGAGTTCGCGATCAACCTTACCTACAATTCCGCCGAGTGGACGGGAACCGGGATCAATACACACCTCAACTTGACCCTCAATTTTGGCTATGTTGACTCGACCGGGAATCATAGCTTTGGTGGCAGCATTAACGGCGGTGCGGTCGATACCGGAAATCCGGGTAACGTGGGCGCGTGGGATCCGGTTGATTATAAAGGCGTGACGACACGCACCATAACCTATAATTATTCGAGTTATCTGAGCCAGATGCAGTCTATCTATAACACCTACACTGCCCCCGGCGACGCCACCTACTTCGAGTTGTACTATAGCACCTATGAGGTTGGGCAGGGCCCCATCTATTTCGACAACGCCCGGTTCACCAGCCCGCAGATAACCGCCACGTGGAGCAACCAGGCCGGACTGAATGGCGATGGAACCTGGCATTGGGGCAGCACGTCTAACTGGACTGGCGGAATGCCCTCGAATCCGGGCGATATCGTCAATTTCGGCACGGCGATTCCGGGGCCGGAAACGATTGACCTCGATGGAAACGAGGAGTTCCAGGTCAGTGTCGGCACGATGAATTTCTCCACCGGCGCATCCTATACCATCGCCCAGGGGACCGGCGGTTCGCTGACCCTTAACGGCAATATCGACAATCCGGATGGATCGATCACGGCGGGCACCGCTCAGGTCAACGCTGAATATGGCAGTCATTTCATCACGGCGCCGGTTATCCTGGCAACCAATACAACGATCGCCGTCGCCAGGTCCATCGACACCATGTCGATCTCCGGCAATATCTCCGGCCCGGGCGCAATCACGATCGACTCGACACCCAACTCGAGCAACAATGGGACCGTCAAACTCAGCGGCAACAACAGCTATGCCGGCGGAACGTCAGTCAATACCGGCACGCTTCAGGTCGGCAGCGCCAACGCCCTAGGGTTCGGCGGCGTTGTCACCGCCACCTCGGCAGCCACGTTCCCCGTCGCGACCGTAAACTCCGGCGGCACGCTGGATCTCAACGGGCAGACCCTCAACAAGACCATCACGCTGAACGGCGGCACGCTTACCAACAGCAATGGTTCCGCCACTGCGGGTCTTGCGACCGGAGTAGTGAATGGATATGTCGTCGCCTCGGGCGGCAGCGGCCTGTCGGCTACCCTAACGAACGGGGTGACCGGCGGCGGCGGCTCGGGAGCGGGCTTCAACGTACTTCTGGGCCTCACCCAAAACTCCATCAATGCTGTTACCCAAGGTGCGACCCCAAGTTACACTCTCCCCCCAGCCGTTACGATCTCCGGCGGCGGGGGCACGGGCGCGACGGCTTCTTCCAACATCAGCGGCGGCACCGTCACTATCACCCTCACCAATCCCGGCATCGGCTATACCAGCGCGCCGACTATCACCCTCGCCGGTGGAGTCCCAGTTGGCACCACCTCGGCTAACGTCGCCAGCGTCACCGCCAATGCGAACAACTTCACCGCGGTCGGCGTGCAGGCCCTCCTGCCCGGCAGCGGATATACCTCCGCTCCAATCGCGACGAGCACTCCCGTCGGCGGCAGCAGCCCGGTCGCGCCGACAATTACCGCGTTTCTGAATACTCTCAACGTCGAGGCGAGCAGCACCATCAACGGACCGGGCGCGTTTGCAATCGGCAGCGCCGTGAATGGGGCGGCCGCGTCCGGAACGGCAACGTTGACCCTTGACGGCACGTCGGCGTCCAATTCCATCAGCGGCGTCATCGGCAACGGGACCGCCGGCGGAAATCTGGCGCTGGCCAAGTCCAACAGCAGCGTGTGGACGCTCTCCGGCGCCAATACGTATAACGGCGGAACGACTGTCAGCGCCGGCACTTTGCTCATCGATCCGACCTCAACGCCCAAGACCACCAGCGCCCTGGGCGCGGGCAGCGCCAGCATCACCGGTGGGTTGTTGCAACTTGCCCCCGGCGTCACCGGCGGCAATGGCCCGGCGGTGAGCAGCAGCGTGAACCTCACGTCGCTGTCGATCACCGGCAACGGCCAGTTCGATGTGAATAACAATCACATCATCATCACCTACGGCGCGACCGATCCGTTCTCCACGATCGCCAACTACATCAAATCCGGCTACAACAGCGGCCATTGGAACGGCCCGGGGATCATGTCCACGGCGGCACTAACGAAGACCAATGGCCTGTCCTACGGCGTCGGCTATGCCGACGGCAAAGACGGCAAGGTCTCCGGCCTGGTCTCCGGCCAAATCGAAGTGGCCTACACGCTGCTGGGCGACGCCAATCTGGACGGCATAGTCAACGCCACCGACTTCACCATCCTGGCGGCGAACTTCAACCAGCCGGTCACCGGCTGGGACCAGGGCGATTTCAACTACGACGG